>CALYAA010000057.1 GCA_944393385.1 uncultured Clostridia bacterium | reverse complement strand
TTTTATCAATAAGTCTGTTTATATATTCTTTTTTTCTTAAAGACAAATTTATCACCTCACATCTAATAATATTTTAACATATATTATAGATTTTTGCAATGAAAATATACATTTTTTAAGAATTTTGATATACACTTTTTAAGGATTTTAATATACATTTTTTAAGAATTTTGATATACACTTTTTAAAATAGAAAAAATCGCACAAAAATATTGACAAAAATTTTTCATATTATATAATATAGTGGATAAACTAAAGATATAAGCTAGTTCAAAAAATACATATTTTAGGACCAAAGCTTATGGAAAGGAATGAAGATAAATGGAAAATCAAAATTCTGAAGAAACAAGAGTAAAAGAAATGATAGACGAACTAATGAGAAAAGCAAAAATAGCATCACAAGAATACTTAAAACTAGACCAAGAAACAGTTGACAACATCACAAAAGCAATGTCAATGGCAGGTCTAGAACACCATATGGAACTAGCCAAAATGGCAGTAGAAGAAACAGGAAGAGGAATATATGAAGACAAAATAACGAAAAACATGTTTGCAACAGAATATATATATCACAGTATAAAACACGAAAAAACAGTAGGAATAATAAAAGAAAACAATGAAGACGGATATGTAGAAATTGCAGAACCAGTTGGAATAATAGCAGGAGTAACACCTGTAACAAACCCAACATCAACAACAATGTTCAAATCAATAATATCAGCAAAAACAAGAAATGTAATAGTATTTGGATTCCATCCATCAGCACAAAAATGTAGTGTTCAAGCAGCAACAATAATGAGAGACGCAGCAATAAAAGCAGGAGCACCAGAAAACTGTATATTATGGATAGAAGAACCATCAATATTAGCAACAAGAACACTAATGAACCATCCAGATGTAAACTTAATTTTAGCAACAGGTGGAACAGGAATGGTAAAATCAGCATATTCATGTGGAAAACCAGCATTAGGAGTAGGACCAGGAAATGTACCATGTTATATAGACAAAACAGCAAAACTACAAACATCAGTAAATGACTTAGTAATGTCAAAATCATTTGACAATGGAATGATATGTGCTTCTGAACAAGCAGTTATAGTAGATAGAGACATATACCAAGAGTTTGAAAAATTAATGAGAGAAGCAGGATGTTATTTTGTAAATCCAGAAGAAAAAGAAAAATTAAAAAACAGCATGTTTGCTTTAAATGAGGATGGATATAAATTAAAATCTCATGTTCCAGGACAAAGTCCAGCAACAATTGCAAGAGAAGCGGGATTTGAAATACCAGAAGAAACAAAAGTATTAGTAGTTTATGAAGACGAAATAGGACCAGAATATCCATTTTCAAAAGAAAAACTAAGTCCAGTATTAACATATTATATAGTAAATAACTCAGAAGAAGGAATAAGCAAAGCAGAAAAGCTAATTGAATTTGGAGGATTAGGACATTCTGCAGTAATACACTCTGAGAATAGAGAAACAATATTAAAATTCTCACAAACAATGAAAGCAGGAAGAATTATTGTAAATTCTCCATCAACACATGGTGCAATAGGAGACATATACAACACAAATATGCCATCATTAACACTTGGATGTGGTTCATTTGGAGGAAACTCTACAACAGCAAATGTATCAAGTGTAAACTTAATAAATATAAAAAGAGTTGCAAAAAGGAGAGTTAATATGCAATGGTTTAAAGTTCCAGAAAAAATATATTTTGAAGCCGGATCAATATCATATCTTGAAAAAATGCCAAATATAGAAAGAGCATTTATAGTAACAGACCCAGGAATGGTAAAACTTGGATATGTAGACAAAATATTATATCACTTAAGAAAAAGAGAAAAACATGTACATTGTGAAATATTTTCAGAAGTTGAACCAGACCCATCATTTGACACAGTAAACAAAGGATTGGAAGCAATGAATATCTTCAAACCTGATGTAATAATAGCATTAGGAGGAGGAAGTGCAATAGATGCTGCAAAAGGAATGTGGTTATTTTATGAAAATCCAGATGCAGATCCAGAAGGCTTAAAATTAAAATTCATGGATATACGTAAACGTACCTATAAATTCCCTAAAATGGGCTCAAAAGCAAAAATGGTTGCAATTCCAACAACTTCAGGAACAGGTTCAGAAGTAACATCATTTGCAGTAATTACAGACAAAGTAAGAAACAAAAAATATCCACTTGCAGATTATGAGCTAACTCCAGATGTTGCAATAATTGACCCAGACTTAGTAATGAGCTTACCAAAATCAACAACAGCAGACACTGGAATGGATGTATTAACACATGCATTAGAAGCTTATGTTTCTGTAATGGCTTCAGATTATACAGATGGTCTTTCAGAAAAAGCAGCAGAATTAGTTTTTGAATATTTAAGAGAAGCATATAATCATGGAGATGACAAAATTGCAAGAGAAAAAATGCATAATGCAAGTACAATAGCAGGAATGTCATTTACAAATGCATTTTTAGGTGTATGTCACTCAATGGCACATAAAATAGGTGCAGAATTCCATCTACCACATGGTAGAATAAATGCAATTTTACTACCATATGTAATTAGATATAATTCTACAAAACCAACTAAATTTGTATCATGGCCAAAATATGAATTTTTCATTGCTGATAAAAAATATGCAACAATTGCTAAAAAAGTTGGTCTTAAAGCAGATACAGTAGAAGAAGGAGTAAATTCTTTGATTGAGGGAGTTCAAAAATTAAATGAAGATTTGAATATTCCTAAATCTTTTAAAGATGCTGGAATTGATGAAAAAGAGTTCCTTGCTAAGGTGGATTTACTTGCAGATAGAGCTTTTGAAGACCAATGTACTACTGCAAATCCTAGAGTTCCTCTAGTTTCTGA
>CALYAA010000056.1 GCA_944393385.1 uncultured Clostridia bacterium | reverse complement strand
ATCAAGTTAATCTTTAGGAACCCTTTTAAAATATTTAAAAAGAGAATGTTTGTGTTAACTTTCAAGAATATCAACAACTTCATGAGATTCACCATAAATGAGAACAACTTGATATTTGAAGTTACCTGTATTACCTTTAAATTCATCAATACAAAGAACACGAGGTAAGGAATACCTCATTTGAATGTTTTCTAGTCAATTACAATTTATCAGGTCTTTAAGATAAGTGCTATTTTTTTATCAAAAAAATAAAAATGTTGAAGTAGTTTTTTATTAACCATCCCAACATTTATTATACAACCAGAAGAACATTGAATTAGTTTGTACTACCAAACATCTATTGTAAAATCAAAAAGTCAATAGGCTAGAAATAAAATTTATTATCTAACTATTGACTTTTTATATAAATAATATTTAATTAAATCTTTTTAAGTGTTTAAAATAAAGTTACATTCTTTTTAATTAATTTATCAATATTTTCATGATAATATTTAATTAAGAAATTAATTTCTTCTTGTTTTATATAGCCTTTTGACATAGGTATTTTTAAGTATTGAACATTGTATAATTCAAATGCTTCTTCTGGTATATATTCTTCAAAATCTTCATAAGTAAATAATCCATATTTTTCAATATCAGCTTCCATTCTCTCTTGATTATAGCTAATTGTTTCTCTATCAATTTCAAAAATATTGCAGAATTCTTCTATCATTGCTGAAACTGATAATATATCATTTGTGAAGCATGTTAAATGTTTATTTGTTACAACTTCATAAACACCAGTATATTTTTCTTCTATTATTACATTAACTAATTTTATTTTTTCTAATTGATTATTAGAAGTTTGTTTTACAAAATGATGTCCTATATATTCTTTATAATTTGTCTCAGTTAATGAAATGTATTTATTTAATTCAATATCATAGAATCCATGGTCTTTTATTATTTCTATATCTGTTCCATCTGAGAAATATGCATGTATTATTTTGTGTTTACTATGTTCTCCATCATGATTTATTATATATCCTATACTTGCTTCATCATATTCTCCTGTAAACATATTCCATACAAGTAATGTTTCATCACCAGTTAAATCTTCAACTTTAACTTTTTCTCCATTTGCTAGAGTTATTAATGTTCCATCTGCAACACAGCTTGAACCTCCTGAACTTGATGAAGAACTGCTTGAACTTGATGAACTACTAGATGAGCTTGATGAAGAGCTTGAGCCACTGCTTGATGAACCTTTATTACTATTTCCTTGTCCAAAAATTCCTGCAACAACTCCAATAACTCCTCCAACAACAGCACCTACTGGACCTGCTACAGCAGCACCTATTGCAGCACCTGCAGCACCTGCTAATAATCCTTCTGGTGACCAGCCATTATTATTGCTACTTGAAGAGCTTGAACTTCCTCCTGATCCACTTGATCCTGAACTTGATCCTCCACCTCCGGAAGATGATCCACCTCCACCAGAAGATCCTCCTCCTCCAGATGGTCTATTTGTATTTGTAGATTTTATTGTTACCTGGCAAGTTGCACTTTTTCCATTTTCTGTTTTTACAGTTATAACAGCATATCCACTTCCAGCTTTTCTGACATATCCAGAATCATCAACTTTCACAATTCTATTATTTGAACTTGACCATGTTAAATCAGTATTAACATTTGCTGTTTCTGGTATAATAGTAGCATGTAATTGGAATGATCCTGTAGTTGTAACTGATTCTCTATCTAATTTAATTCCTGTAGGAGATGTAACAACCTTTATAGTTGCTTTTGTTGAAATTCCCATATCATTAGATAAAGTTAATTCTGTTTCACCATTCTTTAAACCTGTTATTAGTCCATTTTGGTTTACTGTTGCTATACTAGTATCTGCTATTGTATAAGTTAAATTTATTCCTGTATCAGCATCTTCTGGATAATATTTTCCAGTTACTTGATGTGTCTTTTCTACACTTAAATCTATAGTAACATCTGATTCACTTAATTCTAACATTGTTACTGTATTTTTAACTGTAATTACACAATCAGCTTTTAATCCATCTTTTTCAACAGTTACAGTTGCAACACCACTTTTTTCTTGAGCAGTAACTAAACCATTATCATCAACAACTACTATTGATAAATCATCACTTCTCCAAATTGCATCAGTTATAGGAGTATCTCCTTCATCTGATCTCATTATTGCATTTAATTGTAATGTTTCTCTCCAATTTAGTTCTGCATTATCTTTGTCCAAAACTATCATTGGTAAATTTACAATACCATCTAAAATTTCTCCATCTTTTGTAATTGTATACCAATTCTGTGTTGGAACCATTTGTAATATATATGATTTACTTTCTTCTCTGTGTTCAAAATTTGTATAGTTTTCTGGATAAATATGTTCATCTAAATGATTTCTTAATGGTTCTTCTTCTATTTCTCCCTTATTGTTAGAGTTCATAGTTTCCTGAACAACTATACCTAAAGCATTTCTTTCCTCATCAACATTTACCTCTGTTTTTGTTTGTTCTCCTTTTGTAATTCCATTCATTTGACCTGTTAAAGCTGATATAGAAATACCAGCAATAATAAACACAACAACAATAGTAATAACAAGAGCTACTAAAGTAACTCCATTTTTTGACTTCTTTTGTATCATATCTAAATTCCCCTATCTGAATTTTTTTATTCATCATCCTTATTTATTTCTTTAATTAATTCTTCTTGTGAAATCAAAAGTGATTCCATCTTTGCTTTATAAACATCAAATTGTTTCTTCACTTCTTCCATTCTTCTTTCTTTGATTGTAATTTGTTGTTCAATTTCAGCTAATCGACGTTCCGAATTACCTTTTGCTTGTTTTAATATTTCATCAGCTTGTGATTTTGCGTCATTAATAATTTGCTCAGCTTGTTGTTTTGCAACATTTTTTACTTCTTCTGCTGTTGATTGCGCAACAACTAATGTATTTTTTAATGTTGCTTCAATATTCTTATATTGCTCTAAATCATTTGTTAATTTTTCTATTTTTTCATTTGCTTCTGCTAAATCTTTGTAATTTTTCCCATAATCTTCAACAAGTTCATCTAAAAAATCATCAACATCTTCTACATTATATCCATTTACAACTTGTTTGCTAAATCTTTTGTTTTCAATATCTAAAGGTGTAATCATGTTAGAGCCCTCCAATCTGTCAAATTTAATTTATGTTATTATTTTTTAGCCAAGAAACAGATAATTTATTTTTAATTTCTTCTCTAGCCATTTCATTTGTAATTTCATAGTTTGTTGGTGCTATTAAAAATATTGAATTTGATATTTTTTGAATATGTCCATCTAAAGCATAAACTCCACCACTAATAAAGTCTACTATTCTTCTAGCAACCTCTTTACTTACATATTCTAAGTTTACTATAACTGATTTTTTTTCTTTTAATAAACTGCATATTTCTTCAGATTGTTCGAAAGTAGTTGGTTGTGAAATAACCATTTTAACAGATTGTGCTTGTGTTATAGGTACAACCTTTCCTTTTCTTCCAAAAAATTTTCTATCTTCTTCTTCTTCTTCATAATTGTCATATGTATCTACATCATAATCATCATTTTCTGGTTCTTCTGCCTCTGATTGATTATTATTCATTCCAATTACTCCCCAAATTTTGTCCATTATAGCTCCTGCCATTTTCTAAACCTCCTAATATTTTACATATTGTTTTATTTAAGTTAAATCATCATAAACATGGATATAACTTTAAAAATCTGCTTATAGTATCTAACTTTTTTCTCTATTTGTCAATAGTTTTTAGTACTGTTACAAA
>CALYAA010000055.1 GCA_944393385.1 uncultured Clostridia bacterium | reverse complement strand
GTTGCTAGAGTAAAATCTGCTTTAAGAAGATATCATAATTATAATAAAGAACAAGATGACAAAGATATAATTGAATTTTTAGGATTAAGTATGAATAAAAAAAATCATAAATGTATTTTATATAATGAAGAATTAAATTTAACTCCAATTGAGTTTTCTATTCTTTGGTATTTATGTAATAATAGAGGTAGAGTTGTAAGTTCTGAAGAGCTTTTTTCAAATGTTTGGGGAGAAAAATATTTAGATTGTAATAATACAGTTATGGTACATATTAAAAGGTTGAGAGAAAAAATGCATGAAAAACCAAAAAATCCAAAATTTATAAAAACAGTTTGGGGTGTTGGATATGAAATTGAAAGAGAATAATATTATAGAAAATAAACTTCTATTAAAAACTTTTAGAAACTTTATTTTACAAGTTGTTGCTTGTATAATTATTATTCCAATAATATTTCTTATTATTGCCGAAATTTTTAGCAGAATAGATTTTGAATGGTTATATCATATTTTTCCAAATTTTTATTATTTTGCTCGAAGTTGTTTTAATTATTTATTTGATTATGGAATAATATTTTTTGTTATTGCTATAGCTTGGATACTAGCTTGCACTGCATTAACTTATAAATTATTGAAAAAAGTATTTTCATATATTGATGAAGTAGCTATAGCCTCTAAACAATTATTAGATAAAAATGTAGAATATATTCGACTTTCTCCAGAATTAGAAGATATTAGTATTCAAATGAATCATTTAAAAAGCGAATTTGTTAAGAATGAAAGAACTGCTAGAGAAAGTGAGCAAAAGAAAAATGATTTAATTGTTTATTTAGCACATGACCTAAAAACTCCTCTAACATCTGTTATTGGCTATCTAGAATTATTAAAAGAAAGTCCAGATTTACCAATAGAGCAAAGAATAAAGTATACTGGTATTACACTGGATAAGGCCTATCGACTTGAAGAATTGATGAATGAATTTTTTGAAATTGCAAGATTTAATGATACAAAAATTGTACTTATGAAAAAAAATCTTAATTTAAAGTTTATGTTAGAACAAATTATTGATGAATTCTATCCTATGACAAATGAACAAAGTAAAAAAATAGTAATAAATTGCGATGACGATATAACTTGTTATGCTGATCCAGACAAACTTTCTAGAGTATTTAATAATGTAATTAAAAATGCAATTTCTTATAGTTTTGAAAATACAGAAATAAACATAAATGCTTTATGTATAGATGATATGATTACTGTTTCTATTCAAAATGAAGGATATACAATACCAGAAGATAAACTTAATTCTATTTTTGAAAAATTTTATAGATTGGATGATTCAAGAAAAACTTCTGGTGGTGGTGCCGGTCTTGGTCTTGCTATTGCTAAAGAAATTATTAGTTTACATGGAGGAACTATAGTGGCTGAAAGTAAAAATAATATTACTACATTTACTTTAAAGTTTCCAAAAGTATAAAAAAAGAATAAACCTCATTTAATATTTTTTATTAAATGAGGTCATCTAGTATTTATATTAAATCATGCATACTACATAAATAATATAAAAAACAATCAAAAAAACTCCTGTTTTTCTATTCAGTTCATTTTTTTCATTTTTTCTTGCAATCCATTGCAAAAAATACGTTATAACAATCAGAACAATAATACTTCTATTAAAATCAGAAATAAATGTTAAAGGATTTATTAGTGCTCCTAAACCTATTAAAAGGCACAAATTTAAGATATTAGATCCAATTAAATTTCCGAGCAATAAATCTGTTTCATTTTTTCTGCCTGCAATAATCCCTGTTATTATTTCAGGTAATGCTGTTCCTACAGCTACAATTGTCATTCCTATAAATTTTTCAGATAGTCCTAATCTTGTTGCAATAGATATACTACTATCTACAACAAAATCAGATCCAAATTTTAGTCCTAATATTCCTACAATGAAGAAAATAATTATTTTGAGAATTGATTTTTCTTCTTTAGATTCTACATCTTTTATAATTTCTTCATCAATTTTTTTATTTTTTATGACCTTTTCTTCATATATTGTAAAAATAATATATGCTAATGTACAGAATAGTAATATAACTCCTTGTCCTCTGGTAATTATGTGATTATCTTCTATTTTATTTGTATTACCTAAAAATAAAAGCAAAATCATAGCAGCTATTCCTATGGGAAGATGTTTATTAACTATTCTTTTATCAAATTTTACAGGTCTTATTATACTTGAAATTCCAATTACTAGTAAAAAGTTACATATACAACTACCAATTGCATTTCCTATAATTAAATCAGAATGTCCTTCTACAGATGATGTAATTGTGATAAAAATTTCTGGTAATGATGTTCCTACTGCAACTATTGTTAATCCTATTAGCATTTCTGATAATCCAAATTTTTTTGCTATACTAGTTGCTGCTTTTACTAATAAATCAGCTCCTTTTACCAAAAATATAAAACCTATTAAAATTATTATTATTTCTTTTCCCAATTAAATTTCTCCTTTAACTATATTTTTTATCTCTCTATATATTGTTTCCTTCTTTTATGTTTTTACTACCTCATTATTTTTGTAACAAATCATTATTTGTTTGTCAATAGGTTTTTATTTTTTTATTAAAAAAGCTTAAAGAATAATAGTATATAAGAACAAATTTATTATATATCGAGTAGAGAATAAATAATTATTTTATTTATTCCCTCTCACACCACCGTACGTACCGTTCGGTATACGGCGGTTC
>CALYAA010000054.1 GCA_944393385.1 uncultured Clostridia bacterium | reverse complement strand
ATGAAAAAAACTATCGTTTCGTTGATTTTGGCCATTGTTATGGTCATGTCCTTGGCCGGATGCTCTGTTTCGAGCAATGGCAATGGTGGAGTCACTATTAGTCCAAGTTTCGAAATCGGCAATTCCGATTATAATCGGAATGAGTGGACTGTAAAACTTGAAGGAGACGAGTGGAGCCGGTACGGCATTGGTACAGGCTCGACAGTCAATTTCAAGGTGAACAGTTACGGAGTAACTGCCACTTTTGACTTGAGACTTGATTTGTCCAAGACGACCCAGGACAAGGTCGTCGATGACTTAAGTAGTTTCATGAAAAACTACTTGGGTGTAACTGAGGATGCATTTGTATCCTCGATGCAGAGCTGGAGCAACAGCTCTCGCCTGAAGTTCACCTTGAACTTCAGGTTCTAAGTTCTAATAAGTAAAACAAAATAGATAGCTAAAGTTTTTCAGGCCGTTGCTACCGGAATCAATTGTTTCTGGTGGCAACGGCTTATTTATTTTCAAAATCCACTAATTTACAACAAAAAGTAACAATAATGTCTTGATATTTTCACATTCATAGAGTAAAATATAAATTGGTCTAATAAGATAAAAACAAAAATAAAGAAAGGGTGAAACTTTATGGATAAAGACTTAAGCAAAATTGCAAGAATACATTCCATGGAAAGCTTCGGAACAGTAGATGGACCAGGAATAAGATTTGTATTATTTTTACAAGGATGTCATTTAAAATGCAAATATTGTCACAACAGAGACACATGGGACATAAAAGGTGGAGAAGAAAAAACTTTAGAAGAAATAATAGAAAAAATAAAAAATTATAAAAATTATATAACAATATCAGGAGGAGGAGTTACTGTAACTGGAGGAGAACCTCTTTTACAAGTAAAATTTTTAATAGAACTATTTAAAGAATTAAAAAAGGAAAATATTCACACATGTATAGATACATCTGGAATGGTAAATATCACTGATGATATTAAAGAATTATTACAATACACAGATTTAGTATTATTAGATATTAAACATATTGATGATGAAAAGTGCAAAAACTTAGTTGGAGTATCAAACAAAAAAGAATTAGAATTTGCAAGATACTTAAGTGATAATAACATAAAAATGTGGATTAGACAAGTTTTAGTTCCAGGTTATACAGATGATGAAAAAGATTTATTAAAATTAAGAGATTTTTTAGGAACACTGAAAACAGTTGAAAAAGTCCAAATTTTAAAATATCATAATTTAGGTAAACACAAATGGGAAAAGATGGGATTAAGATATGAACTAGAAGGAGTAAGAGAAGCAACTATAGAAGATGAAGAAAGAGCTAAAAAAATTTTAGGTATTTAATACTAAAAATATATTTTATATAATTTAATTGATAAATAAAAATTTAATTTTAAATTATAATTAAAACTATTAAATAAAAAATTAAGCAAAAATTAAAAAATCATTAAATTTTAATAAGTTAAATCTTGTTATTTTTCACAATTTGTAGTAAAATACAAACATATAAGAAGGAGAAAAAATATGCCATCAAAAAATAATAGTGGTAGAATGAGTAAACAAAGAGAAATAGAAATAAAAAAACGTAAGAAAAGAAAAATTAGATTAATTATTTTTCTAGTAATAATTATTATAGTAGGAATTATTTTGTATTTATTAAAATCACCAACTTTTGCTTTAATAGATGTTGAAATAACAGGAAATAATCAATTAACAACAGAAGAAGTTTTTGCACAATCTGGATTAGAATTAGGAAAAAGTGTTTTTTCAGAGTTTAATATTGTGACAAAAGTAAGATTAAAGCAAAATGGTTATATAGAAGATGCTAAAATTAGTAAAAAATTACCTAATATAATTCAAATAGAAATTAAAGAGAGAAAAAAACAATTTCAAATTAGAACAGAAACAGGTTTTTATATAGATATTGATGAACAAGGATATGTTATAGACTGTTCACAAGAAAAGGAAAATCTAATTGTAATAACAGGTATGGAAATTACAGAAGAAAATATTGAACAAAAGAAAAGACTTGAAAATGATGATTTAAATTTAAAAATGGAAAATATTTTACATATTAAAAAGGAAACAGAACAAATTGGAATTTTTGAAAAGATTACAGAAATTCAAATTGGAGAAGATTATATTTTAAAATTGGATAATGATGGAATTACAATAAATCTAGGAGATTGTACAGACTTAAAAAATAGAATATATTATGTACAATCAATTATGGAAAAAGAAGCTGGTAATAGAGGTACAATTAATGTTAATGGAAATTTGAATGAAGGATTTTTACCATATTTTACAGCAGAGTAAAAATATTCAATAATTTATGAATTGTTTTTTTTATAAAATAATTATACATAATCCTATTTTATGATAAATTAAAAAAATATTTGAAAGGAAGATATAAATGCTAAAAAAAGAAAAAATTAGTTTAGTATTAGGTGGAATGTGTTTAGTTCTATCATGTGGAATTGCAATACAAGTAAGAACAATATCTGGAATAGGAACACCATCTAGTTTAAATACTACTGAAAATAATCTTAGAGATGCGGTTTTACGTACAAAAGAAAATTATGATAATTTATATGAAGATGTAGAAAATGCAGAAAAACTGTTAGAAAGAGAAAGAAATAGTGCAACAGAAAATAATGAAGAATTATCGAATTTACAAGAAGAAATAAAAACACTTAATACACAACTAGGATTAACAGATGTTACAGGAAAAGGTGTTGTTATTGTTTTAGATGATTGTAAAACAACAACTGCAAATTGGATAGGATTAGCAATTGATCCAAATGATATGATAGTACATGATAATGATATTATTAGTGTAGTAAATGAACTAAAAAATGCAGGAGCAGAAGCTATTTCGGTAAATGATCAAAGAATCGTTGCAAATACTGTAATAGAATGTGATGGTTCAGTAATAAAAATAAATGGAGAAAAAGTTGGAGCACCATTTACAATTAAAGCAATAGGAATGCCTGAAACTTTAAAAAATGTTTATAGAATAGGATCATATTTATATATGCTAGAAAATGATTATCATTTAGAAGTGGATTTTAAAACTTCTGAAAATATTACGATTTTAAAATATACAGGTACATATAAATATAATTATGCAGTAATTGATCAATAATAAGCCTTGAGAAAGGAATAAGATAAAAATGAAAATTAAAATGCCAAAAGTAAAAATGCCAAAAGTAAAAATG
>CALYAA010000053.1 GCA_944393385.1 uncultured Clostridia bacterium | reverse complement strand
CCACAATGTTTACACATTTTTACTGTTTTTCTTTCACTTGTTTCATTTAAAGCAAACATAGTATCTATTGCAAGTTTTAAAGAATTAAAATTCCACTCTATAACAGGTTTATCTTCTTTGTTTTCCCCCATTAATATTTTACAAGCTATCTTTGATGGATTAAATTCTTTTATTCTTGTATCATATCTTTGTCTTGTATAAGCATCTTGGGCTTTACTATAATTTTCTATTGCCTCAAATATTAAATATAATGTTCTTGCATAATGCATTATCCAAACTAAGCATTCAGAGTATGCTCTTGAAAAAACTACCGCATATTCTGCAGGTCTATCTATAATTGCAAGTGGATTCATTTCATTTTCAACTGATAACTCTAAAATTTCTCCTTTTGCATTTTTCTTTATAACGACTTTTTGTTTCTTTTTACATTTTAAAAATAACTCTATGTATTCATCTGCGGGTAATGTTTCTCTATTACTAACTAAATTTCCAGCTGGTAAATAAACCTTACTTTGCTTTACAATATCAGTATTTAATGGTAAATATGTTAATTCTCCTAGTAATCCATACTTTTCAACAAATTCCATTATATTTTTAATAGCATTTTCTATATCGTTTTTTTCTACAAATCTTCCTACATTTAAAATATCAACTAATATATCATCTGAAAAATCAAATGGATCATACATTACAACTTTAGAATTTTCTTTTGGTGTAATATAATGTTTTTCTTCTATTTCTTTCATTTCGTAACTATCATATCTAAACCAAAAAGTTTTAAACTTTCCTTCATTATTTTTCTTCATTTTCACTCTCCTAAAATTTTTTTAAAAAATTTTATATGTAATACTTGACGTTTATGAATTATTACTTTATAATGTAATTAGTGGTTAATAGTAATTATTACATTTTATAATTGTTACACTTAATTAAGATATTACTATTATATCTTTTTTATAGATTATAGTCAAGTTTTGTTTGGAAATTTTACCTAAAAGTCCATAGGATTTTTGTATTTAAAATTTGACAAACAAAAATACAACCAAATGAAAGGAGGAAATCTTTTGGACAAGAAAGAGCAAATTTTAGATTTATATTTTAATAAGCATTTAAAACAAAAACAGATTGCTGAAAAATTAAACTGTACCCAACAATATGTTTCTAAAATTATTAAGAAGGATGAAAGATATCAATCAGAAAAAAACTCTAGAAAATCTATTAATGCTGAAAAACGAAAAATATTTCAAGCAGAATATCAAAAAAGTTATATTAGAAGTTCTAGAAAAGATAATTTGTACGAACAATTATTAGCAATTCAAGCACAAGATGCACGAGAACTTTCATATAATGCTCATCCACTTTCCGATTATGCCTGCAAAAAAGCTAATTCTAGTATTTATCGCTATGATAGTAATAAAAATCAATATGTTATGCAAAAAGGTATTAAAGCATCTATTGATTTACCTAGAAGAATTAGTATGAATGTTTACTAAAAAAACAAGTAAAAGAGTTTTTACCTTCTCACAACACAATAAGCAGTACATATATAGTAAAAAATTTTATTTTAGCTATTGTGAATTTTTTTAAGGATGTAAATATTATATGGAAAATACTGATTTAAACAAAGTAATGTTTACTGATTACAAAGACATTGTAACAGTACCACAATTAGCAGAAATGCTAGGCATAGGAATCACTCTTGCTTATAGGTTAGTACGACAAAAGACTATAAAATCTATAAAAGTTGGTAGAGAATATAAAATTCCTAAACAATTCGTTATAAATTATTTAGTTAAAGAGAATGTTTAGGCTATTTTTATATTTACTACAGAAAACAATAGTAAATTAAATATAGTCTGTTACATCAGAAAGGAGTTATAATTGGTAACAGAAAATTTACAAGTCAACAAAGTATCTGTAAGTTGTTTACAAATTAAAAATGGTATTTATCAGGCTGTTTTAGAATACTATGATAAAAATGGAAAAAGACATCAACCTTGGCGCTCTACTGGATTAAAAGAACGAGGAAACAAAAAGCAAGCATTAATAGTTGCAGAAAATATAAGAACAGAATTTGAAAAGAAACTACAATTAAAAGATTTAGATAATGCTAAACCTAATTCAAATACTAATAATACAACTGATATTCTATTTATAGAGTATCTTTTTTATTGGCTCGAAATCATACAGCATACAATAGAAAACTCTACTTTTACTTCTTATAGGCAAATATGTAATAATCATATAAGAAAATATTTTACAGAAAATCTTATAAAATTAAAAGATTTAGAGCCTATTCATATTCAAAATTTTTTTAACGAATTGATGGAGAAATATAGTCTTAGTGCTAATACAATAATACATCATCACGCCGTTATAAGAAAATGTTTAGATTATGCTTTTAAAATGAATGTTATCGTAAGTAATCCAGCCGATAAAGTACAAAGACCTAAAAAAGGACAATTTATTAGTAGTTTTTATAATGAAACTGAATTAAACAGATTATTTGAAATATCTAAAGGAGATCCATTAGAACTCATTATTTTAATTACTTCTTTTTATGGATTGAGAAGAAGTGAAGTTTTAGGTCTGCAATGGGATTCATTTGATTTTGAAAACAAAACGATAACTATTAAGCATACAATTACTATAACAAATACCAAAGGAAACAACAGGCAAATTGAAGGCAAAGACAGAACAAAGAATAAGTCTAGTTATCGAACATTACCTTTATTCGATGATGTCGCGAATATGCTTTTAGAAATTAAGGAAAAACAAGAAGCTTTCAAAAAGGCTTTTGGAAATAGTTATAATAAAAAGTATTTAAATTATGTTTTTGTAAAACCTGATGGAAATTTAATAAGACCTGACTATGTTACTCAACATTTCAGTTTATTATTAGATAAAAATAATATGAGGCATATTCGTTTTCACGATTTAAGGCATTCTTGTGCTAGTTTATTACTTGCTAAAGGTATCCCTATGAAAGCTATTCAAGAATGGCTAGGTCATTCTAACTTTTCTACTACTGCAAATTTATATGCTCATTTAGATACTAATTCCAAAAAGCTTTCTGCAAGTATTTTGGAAAACACTTTTAAACTTACTGATACGAAAAAAATTGAGGAAAGTAATGCCTCAACTTTTAAAAATAATTAAATTATGGTGTCGATGGTGGGAATCGAACCCACATGGATGTTATCCGCAGGTTTTTGAGACCTGTGCGTCTGCCTATTCCGCCACATCGACATGTTTTATAAAATTGGCGGTTTTACAATTATGTTAGATATTTGTTAGAT
>CALYAA010000052.1 GCA_944393385.1 uncultured Clostridia bacterium | reverse complement strand
AATTATGCTAAAGTTCGTGGTGTAAAAACAAACTTGACTTTAAATACTCTTATAAAAAATGATGAAATGTATAATGCTATAGCTCTTGCCAAAAAAGCATATGAGTTTGGAATTGATGCTATAATTGTTCAAGATTTAGGATTAGCAAAATATTTAATAAAAAATTTTCCAGGTCTTCCAGTTCATGCAAGTACTCAAATGTCTGTTCATAATCTAGATGGTGTTATTGCTCTGCAAAAAATGGGATTTTCTAGAGTTGTACTTTCAAGAGAGCTTTCTTTAAAAGAAATTGAATATATTTGCAAAAATTCAGATGTTGAAATAGAAGTATTTGTACATGGTGCTTTATGTATCTCTTATTCTGGTCAATGTTTGTTTTCAAGCATGGTTGGTGGACGTTCTGGAAATCGTGGAAAATGTGCTCAGCCATGTAGACTTCCATATGATCTATTGGAAAATGACAAAATTATTGATAAAGGTTATCTTTTAAGTCCTAGAGATTTATGCGGATTAGAATTTTTACCTCAACTTATTAAATCTGGTGTTAATTGCTTAAAAATTGAGGGTAGAATGAAAACTCCTGAATATGTTGCAACTGTTACTCGTATTTATAGAAAATATATTGATTTAGCAGAAAAAAATATTAGTTTTGAGATTGATGAAATTGATAAACAAGATTTGTTACAAGTTTTTAATAGAGGTGGATTTTCTAATGGCCATTTAGATTCAAATTCTAATCAAAAACTAATTTATCCTCAAAAATCAAACAATATGGGGATATTTCTTGGTACTATTTCTAATTTTAATAGTAATCAAGGACATATTTCTTTTACTACAGAATCTAAGCTACATGTAGGAGATAAAATATGTGTTGAAAATAAAAAACATGAAACAAGTTTATATACTATATCTGAATTAATGCTAAATAATAAAAATATTAAAGAAGCAAATTTGGGAGATAAAATTAAAATTGGTAGAATGAAAGGAAATATTTCTGTAGGTGATAAAATTTATAAATTATCAGATAAATTTTTAACATCATCTGCTATAGATACTCTTGATAAAGAATTAAGAAAAATTAATTTAACTTGTGAAATGACTGTAAAATTAAACTCCCCTATTTCATTAAAAGTATATGATGAAAATATTAGTGTAGAAATTATTTCAGATATTATTCCTGAAATTGCATTAAAATCTCCTATTACAAAAGAAAGGTTAATTTCTCAGTTATGTAAAACAAATAACACACCTTATAATTTTCAAAATATTATTATTAACTTAGGAGAAAATTTATTTATTTCTAGTATTGGTGGAATTAATGAACTTAGAAGACAGGGATTAGAAAGATTTGAGGAAAAATTTATATTGAGTTTTAAAAGAAATTTAAATATTAACTTACCTAAAAATTCTATTGGGGATTTAGATAATTTTGATAATCAAATTTCTAATAAAAAAATCAGTCTGTTATTAAACATTATTAATCAAAATTATGATTATTCTTTATTGAATGGATTTGATAGAATTTATATACCTTTTAAATATTTTATAAATACTAATTTCTTTCAAACTATTAATATTATTTGTAAAAAGTTTAATGTGTATATTTATTTACCTACTATAATTAGAAATTCTTATCATAATTTAATTATAAAAAATTTAGATAAAATATTAAGTTCATTTAAAATTTCTGGTTTTGTTTTATCTAATATTGGAAATTTAGAATTATTAAAACATTTTATGGATTCTGAAAATTATAAGAATTATGATTTTATTGCAAATTATACTTTTAATGTTTTTAATAATTTAACTTTTAATGAACTACCTTTAAATACTATTACATTATCTCCAGAGTTAAACAAAAATGATATTTTACATTTTACAACTAAGGACTCTTGTATTAATTCTATTCTTAATAAAAATATAGAAATGATAGTTTATGGAAACACTCCTCTAATGACTACTAATTATTGTTTGCTTGGGAAAACTAATAAATGTTATTCTTCTTGTGAACACAAATGTAATAGTTCAAATAAATATTTCTTAAAAGATAGACTTGGATTTTTATTTAGAATTATTCCAGATAATATTCAAACTGTTACTACAGTTTACAATAGTAGAATCACTTCTATTGAACATTCTGGTTTACCTGTAGATTCTGTTAGAATTGATATTTTAGATGAAAGTATTCCTGAAATTAATAATATAATAAATATTGTTTCTGACGGAAAAAAACTAGAAGGTAATATCTATACAAATGGTAATTTTAATAAAGAAATTTAATTTTTTCAATAAGTTGTCAAAATCTCCGTCCCCACTGACCAAAATGTCAATGGGGACGGAGATTTTGACAACTTTTACATTAACATTAAATAATTACAAGTTTCAAAAAAATATTGAAAGAACTGCCTGTTCAAATGATACTTTTTTTGTAACACTTTTTTATATTAACCATATTATATATTATCAAAAGAAAAATTTTAAAGAAATTACTTATCTTTTCTTTAAAAATCACTTAAGTTTTATTTTATAGAAAGGGGGGTTTTTTATGCCAGAAAATAGAGGATGTGGATGTGGTTTTGGATTTGGTGATGATTGCTGCTGGATTATCATTCTTATACTTTTAATTTGTTGCTGTTGCGGTGGTAACAGAGGAGGATGTTGCTAATCTCTTAGAAATATTGAAGACCTTTAAAGGTCTTCTTTTTATATAAAAAATATAATTAGAAGACCTTTTATTATTTATAATTGTGTAATATAGCTATTAAATATTTGTACTTCTAAAGCTCCAGTTCTAGAAAAATCAGTACCATTATTAATATTAGCATAATTTATGAAAAATCCATATCCATCTCCAATATCATTATCTGAAGATATATCTATTTTTGTTATATTTTGATATAAGCTACCATCTTCTCCAGGATCAGGATAACTATATTCTGCATCTTGAAAGATTATTTGGTCTGGGGTAGAAGTTACTATATAATTTTCTGTTATACTAAAATTATAATCAACTGCTTTTATTAAAGTTTTTTGAATACCATTAGAATAATCTCCGTTAGCCCAATTTTCTGTAATTTGTTCTACATCTTCTCCTTCTTTAATATTATATGTAAATTTCCAAACAGCTACATTTTTTCCTCCGCATTCATCATACCAACTAAAATTTTTAAAATCCTCTTCTTTATTGTTAAAGCTTAACATATATCCTTGTAATATATCTCCTTCTTTTTTTAGCCTTAATAGCATGCCTGCTGAAATAGTATCAGCACCAAATTCAGTTGTAAAAGTCAAAACAAAAGATTGTATTTGATTATTTTCTGTATTTTGTGGAATAGAATATATTATATTATTTCCTGGTCTGTTTATAAGTCTAGATCCTGAAATTATAAAATTTCTTCCCAAATCATCATTACTTGTTACTATTGTATTAGCACTATTTTCCCATGAATATTTAAATCCAGGTCTTTCAAAATTACTTAATGTTGTTGTTACTTCATTCTTGGCTATATCTTTTCCAGCTATAATTAACCTATCTATTATATTATATTTTAAAATTGTTTGTATGCATAAGGCTGTAATTGTTAATCCAATGATTGATATGATTATTATCAAGATTATTTTTTTCTTCATTTTCTTAGTTTTTATATACATTGTATTACCTCCTATCTTTTATTCTTTTAAATAAGAATTTAGTTTTTTATATTTAATAAAGAATATTATTGTTCCTAGTAATATAATTGTAACAATAATTAATGTACTTCTAATACCTGTTTTTGGTATATCTTCTTGTGCTGTTGTTGTATCTCCATTTACTGTTGTATTTCCATTATTGCTTGTGTTTCCGTCATTGTTTGTGTTGTTTGAATTGTTTCCAGTGTTATTATTTGGATTGTTATTTTGATTATTGTTTGTAATATCATTGTTTGAGTTATTATCTGAATTATCATCTGGGTTATTGTCTGTGTTGTCGTCTGTGTTGTCATCTGGATTATCGTCTGGATTATCATCTGGATTATCATCTGGATTATCGTCTGGATTGTAGTCTGGATTATCATCTGGATTATCATCTG
>CALYAA010000051.1 GCA_944393385.1 uncultured Clostridia bacterium | reverse complement strand
AAAAGATTATTTTTTATGCCTTGTTAAAACAAAACCAAAAGTTTAATTTTAACAACCTAATAATAACATTTTTTTACAAAAGAATCAATGTACCTTACAAAATACTTACCGTTTCATTTTTTATTTCTTACAATAATAAAGATAAAAGGCAATAAATTATTGAAACCATAATTTATTGCCTTTTTTGATGTTATTTTTCGATTTCTTCTATAATATAAGTGCTTTTTAAATAATTATCTATATCATTAACATCTTTGGGAATAAGTCCATTAACTTTAAAATTATCAAATTGACTATCTGTCATATATACTCTATAAGTTTTGTTTGTATCTGATACATTAAATACCATACTTTTTAGACTAGATTTATCTATAGAATCAATTTCAGTATTTGAATTTGAAGTATTAGATAAATTACCTTGAGAAACACTAGAGGTTTTGGCAAAAACTATAGAGTAAGCACTTAATAATATTAAAATACAGCTAATCAATATAATGCTAAAAATTTTAATACTTTTACTCATAAAAAACTCCTTTCTTTTTTAATTTAAGTAAATTATATTACAGAAAAAGATATATAACAATATATTCTATAATTACTTATAAAATTCTTACACTATCCTTACATCTTTTTTTAGAAAATATGATATAATATCATTAAACTTACAAAAAAATTATGGAAATACTATTATTATTGGTTTTCTGTTACATTTTCCTATAATTGTTTATATAAAAGATGAAATAATAAAAAAATAAAATAATAATTGTATTTATCAGTAATGGCTTAATATTTTATATTCAATGTACAAGCTATACAAATTAGAAAAAGTACAAATTCTTTTTAAAACATTTCTAAACAATGGTGCAAAAAAATAGCTTCTAAATAGTTAGCTATTTTTAAAACAAGTGAGTATTAAAATTGACTTGCTATTTATATTGTTTCTATAAAATATTAAGTTTTAATAAAAAGACATCTATAAAAAAATAACAATAGCTAATGAACTTTATTATAATTATGGATTTATTTTATCTTGAAATTGTAGATAAGTAAAAACATAAGATTTTTGTTAAGAAGAAATATAAAGGTAGGAGATGAAAATGTGCAAAATATTAATAGTAGAAGATGATAAAAATATTTGTCAATTGATAACCGACACATTATCTTTAAATGAAAATTTGCTAACATCGTGTGTTAATGATGGAGAAAAAGCATTAGAAAAATTGGAAAGTGAAATATATGATTTAATAATTCTAGATATAATGATTCCAAAAATAAATGGATTTGATGTATTTGAGAAAATAAAAAATCTAGAAATACCAGTTATATTCTTGACTGCCAAAACAGATATTGAATCAAAAATAAAAGCTTTAAGAAATGGAGCTCAAGATTATATAACAAAACCATTTGAACCTCTAGAACTGTTAGCAAGAGTAGAATTAAGATTAAAAAAACAAAAAAATACAATAAAGTATAAAGATATTACAATAAATATAAAAGAAAGAACAGTATTACAAAATAATAAGAAAATAGACCTTGCACCAAAGGAATATGAATTATTGCTATTACTTATTCAAAATACTGGTTATGCATTATCAAGAGAATATATCCTAAAAACTGTATGGGATATAGATACTTTAATTGAAACAAGAACAATAGACTATCACATTCAACAATTAAGAAAAAAATTAAATTTGAAAAACGAAATTATTGCTATTAATAAAGTTGGTTATAGATTGGAGAAACTAAATGAGATATAAAAATAAAATATTTATAGTTTTTTTTGTATTGATATTAATTTCAATAACAATAGTTGGCTATTTGATTATTAAAAATACATTTAGAAGAAATCTTGAAATGCAAATAGAACAGTCAATATCACAACTTAATCTTATATATATGAATTATAGTCTATATGAAAATATAGATACTATGACGCCAATAATAAATCAATATTTGCAACAAAATATCAATATAGAAATTAGAAATGAAAATTCAGTTTTATTTTCAAATATAACAAACAATGAAAAATTCTTAGAAATGCTAGTACCAAATGATTCTCAATATAGTAAAGTATATATAAAAGATGAGTTCTTATATACTGGATTTATGAAGAATGATATTACTATTATTAGCAAAACAAATATATCAAGCATATATGATTTTAAGAAACAACAAATTAAATTTTTTATAGAAATATCATTTATTTTTACTTTTTTTGTAACAATAATGATATATTTATTAGTAAAAATCTTAACTGATAGAATAAAAATATTAGATAAAGTTGCAAGAAAAATATCTCAAAATAATGATTATAATATAAGAGTTCCAGAGATTGGGAATGATGAGATTGGAACACTCGGAAAAGTAATAAATCAAATGTTAAATTCAATTAATGAAGATATAGAAAACATAAATAAGATTTCAAATAATAGACAAGAATTCATAAATAATTTAACTCATGAAATACGTACACCTTTAACATCTATTGTTGGCTTTTCTAGTCTCATAAAAAATGAAAAAACAACTGATATAAAAAAAATAAAAGAATATTCAACATACATATATAATGAAGGAATGTTCTTGAAAGATTTGAGCAATAAACTTACTGAAATAATCTTATTAGATAATAAAAAATGTTCAAAAGAAAAGTTAAATATTTCGGAAATGTTATTATACATTATATCTAATCTTAAAATAAAATTTCCAAATGTAATTTTTAATGACAATATATGTGAAAAGTGCTATAAATATATTGACAAAGTGCTTTTCAAAATATTAATAGAAAATATAATAAAAAATAGTATTACAGCTTATGAAAAAAATAAAAATATAATAATTGAAATAATATTAAAAGATAATATTTTAATCATAAAAGATTACGGTAAAGGTATAAAAAAGTCTGATTTAGAAAAAATTAAAGAACCACTATATACAACAAATTATGATAGAAATAAAGATATATCTGGTCTAGGATTAGGATTAACAATATGCAATAAGATTATAAAATATCATGATTGGACATGGAGAATAGATAGCGAAGAAAATTCATGGACAAAAACTAGTATTTTTTTAGAAAGAGAGTGAACAGAATAAGTTATGAAAAATATATGGAAAAGAAAATGTATAATACCATATTTACTTATAATTACTATTGTATTAATAATAATAGTTGTTTATAATTATAAAAAAATGATTTTTAAATCATACGAAAATCAAATAATTGAAATAAAAAATAATTATGATTTAAATATTACTAATAATAATGAAGTTCTAAAATATTTAGAAGCTAGTCAATATAGAAGAAGTTACACAGAAAAAGAATTAGAGCAATTTAATCAAAGTAAATTAAATGAATATATACATATTATGTTTAATACATTATTAGAAGTTAATTTAATAGATTCAATTGGATATACGAAAAACGCAACTGTTATACCTGATACCAAAATAGGAGATATATTTTGTATAGAAATATCAGTAAATAATAAAAAATATTTAACTGTAGCATATACCCAAAATTTTGAACAGATTTATATTTATCTCGATATAAAAGAAAGCAATAATTTGGAAGACAATACTACAAAATTAAATCTAGATTATATCAAAGAAATTCTAAAAAATTATATAGGAATTACAAATAGCATAAGTTTTGAAAATATAACAAAGGATGAAAATGAATATATTCTGATTGACAAAACAAACAATTTAAAGGTTATATATAATTGTGAATGGCAAATTATAACAGTTTTACAGTATGGATTTACTAATATAACAATTAAAAACTAAAATTAAATAAGATTGTGAGGTGGTTAAAAATGAGTATATTCGATAAATATTTATTTAAAAAGGAAAAACTTAGAAAAAGAAGAATTGAAATAGATAGTTCTCTTTATGAAAAGCTAGTAGAATTATCTAATGAATATGATGCATCAATTAATAAATTAGTTAATATAGTAATTTTTGAAATGATTAAAACAGAAAATGTAAAAGTATATGAAAAACCAGAAAATGAAATTGTAGAAGCACACAATTTTGCAATTAGAGAAAGTTCATATAATGACATGGAAAAATTAAAAAGCAAGTATGGTTTATCTATTTACAAATTAACAAATATTGCAATATATAATGCTTTAAATAGCAAATAAAGTATATAAGAACTAGTACAAATCTAGTTCTTTTTCTTATTATAGGAATTTTTGTCGAAAAATGTAATAAAATTTTGGTTGAATGTCAATAGTTGGGGTGGAAAACTTTAAAAAGTTTTCTGCCTCAGCTTTTTTAGTGCATTAAAAAA
>CALYAA010000050.1 GCA_944393385.1 uncultured Clostridia bacterium | reverse complement strand
GCACCATAAGAGCATCAAGGAGTTCGTAAGATTAACCTTGATGCTTTTATAATAAAATTGCTAGAATTTTCTAACAAATTTCTAACAATTTGAAATATTTACATTAGTAGATGTATTAGAGTCCAGATCTAATATATCTTTTTTATTTGTTTTATTATCTGTATTAGTATAAAAACTTAATGCTTTTTCAATAGCTGATGCAGAATTTATTTTTGTACTTGAATCCAAATGAGTATATCTTTCTGTTGTTTTAGAACTAGAATGTCCTAACCAATCTTGGATTTCTCTTAAAGATATTCCCTTTTTAACAAGTAATGTAGCACAACTATGTCTTAAATCGTGAAATCTTATTTCTCTTAAATCATTATTTCTTAATATTTGTTTGAATTTATGACTAACATAATCAGGTTTTCTTAAATTCCCTAACTCATCTAAACAAACGAAATCTTTATATTGTTTATTGTAACTATCTTTAAATATAGATGCATAATATTCTTGCATTTTTTTAGTATATAATAAAAGGTTTTCGATTTCTTTAAATAAAGGAAATGTTCTATAACTAGATTTATTCTTTGTTTTGCTTTTAGTAATCATTTTTGTTTTTGTTTTGACTTCTTCATCTTCGTTTGTAACTGTTACAACTTTATGGCTTATTGTAATTGTTTTATTTTCAAAATCTATTGCAGACCATCTAATACCTAAAACTTCACTTCTTCGTAATCCATAAAAAGCTGTTAAATAAACAATTAATTCTAATGGGGTATCTTTTACAACTTTGAATAAATTATTTAGTTCTTCTTGATTATAGTAATCTGCAATAAACTGTTCTTGTTGTGGTCTACCAACTTTTATGGCTGGATTAGTTTGTATTAAATCAGTTTGTACTGCATAATCTAGTGCTTTTCTAATATTAGCATGATATTTTACAACTGTATTTCCTTTTAATCCCTGTGTGTATAACCAATTATAAAAATCTAAAATATGAACAGGTTTTAAATCTGATATCATTATAGGATGTTTCGTAAAATATTCTTTTGTTCTGCCTTCAATTTGTCTTTTATAACCTGTATATGTAGATTCTTCTACTTGATGTTTTATCATATCAAGCCATTTAATCATAAAGTCTGCAAACGATATTTGGATTTTTTTATCTTCTGTTTTAGTAGTTGTAATTGTTTCTAATTTATTTATAAATTCATCTCTTATTTGAATAAGTTTCTTTTCAGCTTTTTTCTTACTTTCATTTTCTTTTATTCCTGTAGATGCCCATTTTAATTTTCTAATGCCATCTACATAGTAAGTCAATAATGTATAAAAAGTCTTATTCTTAATTGTTAAATATGCTGTAATGTTATACATAAAAAATCTCCTTCCTAATTTTAAACAGTATTTTTAGTTAAAAAAGCGATAACATTTATCTTAGGTATTCTGTATAGCTTTCCAACTTTAATTGCTTTTATAGTACCTTTTCGTACTAATTCGTATGCTGTTTGTCTACCAATATTTCCTAGCATTGATTGTAGTCCAGATACATCGACAACATAAGGATAATCAGCAAACATTTCTTGTGTATAATTGTTATCTTGCATTTGTAATCCTCCATTTCTTGTAAAATCAAAATTTTGCATATAATTTAGTAGATTTTTTAACCGTCCTATCTACTTAAAGGAATATTATAGTTAGTTTACCCACATAGGAATTTCACCTCTCCGCAGTTAGCCAAGCGACTCCTCAACATCATGTTAAGCCAAGCCGAAGTATCATTATTTCGTTCTATAATATTGGTGTTATGACACTAGAGTTTAGTGTATTTTTCAATGTACTTTTGTAGTTTTACAATTTTTACTTGCAAAACTATTGTAATTATGATAGCATTATAGTATAATAATTATAGATTGTCAATAACAAATTGTAAAAAAATAAAAATTGTTAACTATAAGTTTGGAGGAAGTATTGAAATGAAAGCAAATTTACCAGAGAAAAATTTTTTTGAAAGTTTTTATATTTGGTTTAATAAAGAAAAAAGAGAAGAATATTATTCAACCCCTATGTACACTTATAAAACTGAAACAAAAATAGATCATGAAAATAGATTAATGACAATATCTTATAATAAAAAAGCAAAAATAGAAAAAGGTGAAGATGGTCTAAAATATCCAGGTAATATGTATTTTCCTTATGTAGAAAAGTTTGGAATGTTTTTATTGAGATTTTTAAATGCTAAATTAGAAAATTTTGAAACAGCATATGAAACTTTCTTTTTTGCATATGGATTTGAAATACTAAAAGAAATTGATGAAAACTATACTTTTGAATTAAAAGGAAAATATGCTAAACATGAAGAATATATAAATGAGGTTACAAAAATTTACAATGATTTACAATATCAAATTCAAAATATTCAAGATGAAATGAAGGATTTTGTAGATTATGTGTATAATATCAATGATAAGGAAGAATTAAGAGAATATACTCATAGTCAAAGATTTGCTGTATATTTGATAAAACATAAAGGACAAGCTTTTTTATACAATAAAAATGACAATATAATCAAAGATAGTTACTCAAATAAATATCTTGAATTTATGGGAGATAGCGAAGAAAAATTACTTGAAAAACTAAAAGAAAATAGTATGCTTGTCTCTATGATTGATACACACCAAAGTAATGATTTATCAGCTATATGTTATGCAGTATTAGAAGAATTAGTAAAGACAACCAATAATCCAATAAAGAAATGTCAAAATTGTGGAATGTACTTTATACCTAATTCAAGACTTGATGAAATTTATTGTGATTATCCAAAGCCTGATGGAAAGACTTGTAGAGAAAAAGGTGCAATTCAAGCATATAATGAAAGATTAAAACAAAATAAAGCTCTAGCAGAATACAGAAGATTATACCAGTTAAAATCAATGGCAGTTGGTAGAAATAAAGATAATAAGCAATTGAAGAAAGATTTTGATAAGTGGAAAAAAGATGCTAAAGATAGAGTTAATAAATTGAAGCATGGAGTTTTAACAGAAGATGAAGTGTATGAGTGGTTGATAAATAATAGATAGAAAGAGTGGATAATATGAATACTGAATTAAAGCCAACACAAGAAAATATAATTAAAACAATAAAAGATAATATACTTGGAAGAAATAATACTATAAAAATTTTTACTAAAATGTTGTATTCCATGTCTGAACAAAATATAATTTCGTTAAACGGTGATTGGGGAACTGGAAAAACATTTTTTATCAAACAGTTAGTAGAAGTAATTAAATGTTTAAGTGTGGAAAATTACGAAGTCGATAAAGATATACTAGTATTTATTAAAGAGCTAGAAAAAGAATTTGAAAATATAGAGATAAAGAATCAAATATACCCTATTTATTTTAATGCTTGGGAATATGATTCAAACGAAGATCCTCTACTTACTTTAATTTATAGTATAATAGAACAAAATCCTAATTTAAAAGATAATGCAAAAGCAAATGAATCTATGAAAGAAAAAATATATAGAATAATATCTTCGTTTAAGGTAGGATTATCTTTTTCAGACAATACTGGAAAAACATATGGAATGGAATTGCAATGTAATCCAAATACTAATAAACCTATAACTAAAGACATTATTTCTATTGAGGAATTAAAAAATACATTTAAGGAATTATTAGAAGATGTAAAAATAGAAAAGGCAAATAAATTGGTTATTTTTATTGATGAATTGGATAGATGTAACCCCAGTTTTGCAATTAAATTATTAGAAAGAATTAAACATTTTTTTGACGATGATAGGTTTATATTTGTATTTTCTACTAATTTAAACGAACTACAATACACTGTTAAAAAATTTTATGGTGAAGGAATTGACGGATATACATACTTAGATAAATTTTTTGATTTACAGTTTTCTTTACCTAATGTAGATATTGAAAAATATATAAATAGTTTAAATATAATACAGTTAAGCGACTCTAGATATTTTGATATTTGCTTAAAAGAAATGACTAAAATTTATGATTTTTCTTTAAGAAATTGTAATAGATATATTAAACTAGTTTCACTTACTTATAATTTTATTTATAACTCTAGTGGCTACTCATTAGTCAAAGTAGTTTTGTTCCCTATATTATTAGCAATAAAGATGAAAGACATAAATATTTATAATAAAATAATAGCTGGGACAGGAGAAGAAGAATTTAAAAGCATCATTATGAAAAGTGAAAATATTGTAAAAGTTCTTAATAGATATTTTGAAACGGAAGAAAGTAAAACAGAATTAACATTTGAATATTCAGAATTATATAAATGGCTATTTATAAATAAACATGAAGTTGGATGGGAAGAAGTAAAAATTGGAAATAAACGATTAGAATATGCAGAGAACAGAAGAGTCTTATTTGAAATGTTATCATTTTTAAATGATTTTGTAATTTATCAATAATAGGAGAGTGAAAAATGAAAAATACAGAAACAAACAGAATTGAAAATAAAGAACAACTAAATGAGGATTTTGAACAAGAAGTAATAGCTTTTCTTAACTACAAAGAAGGTGGAATTATTTATGTAGGAATTAGAAAAAACGGACAAGTTGT
>CALYAA010000049.1 GCA_944393385.1 uncultured Clostridia bacterium | reverse complement strand
TGCGTCTGCCTATTCCGCCACATCGACATGTTTTATAAAATTGGCGGTTTTACAATTATGTTAGATATTTGTTAGATGTTTAAATACTTTTTTACTCTAGCAAATATCTAAACATTAGTATTTTCAATACATTTAGGATTTATATATTAAAAAATCCATTTAGATTTTGAGTCCAGTGCGTCTGCCAGTTCCGCCACATCAACATATTAAATAATATAGCATATTTTTTTTTCTTTGTCTAGTCCTAAAATGTATTTTCTCTTGACTATTTGGAAAAATTAATGTAGAATATATAATATTATAAGAAGAAAAGAGGAATAATATATGATATGTTCACAATGTAAAAAAAATACAGCTGTTGTTTTTATTAATAAAATAGAAAACGGCGTTTCTTCAATGGAAGGATTATGTAGAGACTGTGCAAAAAAACGTGGATTAGATGTTCCAGAAAATAAAAATACAAATCAGAACAATCCTAATTCAATTAATAATATAGATATGAATAATATGTCAAAACAACTTGAATCATTATTCAAAGATTTGTCATCTAATTTAAAATTAGAAAATATAGAAAATATTGATTTAGAAAATTTTGAGAATGGTGATGAGGAAGTTGATGATGAAAATGCTCCAGATGGTATTGCTATGGGAATTCCAATAGGGTCTATTTTTGCTAATTTTGTTCCAAAAAATTCTAAACCATCAGAAGAAGATAATTCTTCAAACAATGGAAGACAAAAAGTAAAAGTTGAACAAAAAAAGGCTAAAAAGAAAAAGAAATTTCTAGATACTTTTGGAACAAATTTAACTTTAAAAGCAAAAAATAATGAGCTTGATATGGTTATTGGACGTGATAAAGAAATTCAAAGAGTAATTCAAATTTTAAATAGACGTACCAAAAATAATCCATGCTTAATTGGTGAACCTGGAGTTGGAAAAACAGCAATAGCTCAAGGTTTAGCTATTAAAATTGCCAATAATAATGTTCCTGCAAAACTTTTAAATAAGGAAGTTTATTTATTAGATATGACAGCAGTAATTGCTGGAACTCAATTTAGAGGACAATTTGAAGCTCGTATGAAAGGCATTATTGATGAATGTAAAGAATTAAAAAACATCATATTAGTAATAGATGAAATTCATAATATTATTGGCGCTGGTGATGGAGAACATTCTATGAATGCAGCAAATATTTTAAAACCATCTCTTGCAAATGGTGAAATTCAAGTAATTGGAACAACAACATTAAGAGAATATAGAAAATATATTGAAAAAGATTCAGCATTAGAAAGAAGATTCCAACAAGTAATAGTTGAAGAACCAAATATAGATGACACAATTTCAATTTTAACAGGTATAAAAAAATATTATGAAGATTATCATAAAGTAATCATCTCAAATGATGTTATAAAACAAACTGTTATAATGTCAGAAAAATATATACATGATAGATTTTTACCAGATAAAGCCATAGATATATTAGATGAAGCATGTTCAAGAATTAATCTTGAAAATAAAGAATTATTCAGATTAGAAATGTTAAAACAAGAACTTGCAAAAGTTCAAGAACAAAAAGAAGATGCAGCTCAAGCAGATTCTACAGAAGATTATCAAAAAGCAGCTGATTTAAAAACAAAAGAATGTCAATTAATTGAAGAAATAGATCATTTAAATAGCATAATTAAACCAAGATATTTAACAATTCAAGATATTGCCCAAGTAATTGAAAACTGGACTAAAATTCCTGTTAAAAAAATTACAGAAGCAGAGACACAAAAATTATTAAATCTTGAGACAAATCTTCATAAAAGAGTAATTGGCCAAGATAAAGCTGTTAGTGCTGTTTCTCGTGCAATTAGAAGAAAACGTGCAGGACTTCAAAGTACAAAACGTCCACCATCTTTCATATTTGTTGGACCTACAGGTGTTGGAAAAACTGAACTTGCAAAAAGCTTAGCATATGAAATGTTTGGTTCAGAAGATTCTATAATTAGAGTTGATATGTCTGAATATATGGAAAGTCATTCAACCGCTAAATTAATAGGTGCTCCTCCAGGATATGTTGGATATGATGATGCAGGTCAACTTACAGAAAAAGTTAAGAGAAAACCTTATTCGATTATTCTTTTTGACGAAATTGAAAAAGCTCATCCAGATGTATTTAATATTTTATTACAAGTTCTAGATGATGGAAAACTTACAGATGCCCAAGGAAATGTTGTTAGTTTCCAAAATACAATTATTATTATGACATCAAATGCTGGATCAAATTTAAATAATAATTCTATTGGTTTTGATAAGAGAACTGTTGATAATAATAAAATTGAAGAAAATCTTAAACAAGTTTTTAGACCAGAATTTTTAAATAGAATAGATGAAATAATTGTATTTGATCCTTTAACTAAAGAAGAACTTCTTCAAATTGTGGATTTAATGTTAAAAGATACAACAAATGCCTTAAATGAAAGAAATATTTATTTAACTGTTTCTAATTCTGCTAAAGAATTTATATTATCTAAAGGAACAAATTTGAAGTATGGAGCTAGACCATTAAGAAGAGCTATTCAAAGATATGTTGAGGATGAAATTTCTGAAATGATATTAAGAGGTGAAGTTACTGATGGTCAAACACTTAATGTTGATATGGAAAATGATGAATTGAAAATTAAAGTTGTGTAAATTGACATTTTATAATTAGGAAGGATTTTTAAATATGAGAAAAGAAAATATTCCCAATATATTAACCGGAATTAGATTTGTATTAATACCATTTATTTTTATTGCAGTCATTTCTCACCAGTATCTAGTTGGTATAATTATATTTACTATTTCTGCACTTACAGATGTATTAGATGGTTACATTGCTCGTAAATATAATTATATCTCTGATATTGGGAAGTTAATTGATCCACTTGCTGATAAAATTACACAAATTTCTTTATTATTAGCTTTGACTATTTTAAATATTTTGCCTTGGTGGATTTTAGCAATAGTTTTTATAAAAGAATGTGCAATAATTATTACAGCTTCAGTTCTTTATAAAAAAGATGATGTAGTTGTTTATAGCAAATGGTATGGTAAACTTGCAACAACTCTATTTTATATAGCTATAATATGTTCTCTAGTTATTAATCAGTTCCATATCAATATACCATTTAGATTTGATTTGTATTTGTATTATTTAGCTATAATTTCTACAGTGTTTTCATTAATTATGTATGCTATACAGTTTAAAATAAAACAAAAAATAGTTTTTTCCAAAAAATAAATCTTTTTTGCCCTCAAAAGAGGGCTTTTTGTATATACTTTATTATGAGATTACTGACATTGACCATTTTGTCGAAGCCGACAAAATGGAACGGTTAAGTAAAATACACAGAGAGCAGGACAAAGAAAGAAATGTGAAAATTTTGTGAATTTTAGCACTTTGCTATTGACACTGCTAAAAATAAGATATATAATAAGCAATGTAAAAAGGAATTAACCAAAAGGTTAATACTTATATACAATTTACTACAATGGTGTCAACACATAAAACAAAGGAGGTAATGTATTATGATGATGGTACCAAGAAGAAACTCAAATGGATTAGATATTTTTGATGATGTTTTCGCTGATCCATTCTTTAGTGAAAAAGAAAACAAAATATTGAGAACAGACTTAAAAGAAAAAGATGGCAAATACTATTTGGAAATTGATATTCCTGGATTTGACAAAGAAGATATTAAAATTGAACTACAAAACGGATATTTAACAATATCAGCAGAAAAAGATGAAGGAAAAGAAGACAAACATGCTAAATACTTAAAAAGAGAAAGATTCTCTGGAATGTGTTCAAGAAGCTACTATGTTGGAGACAATGTAAAAGAAGAAGATATCAAAGCAAATTTCAAAAACGGAATATTAACAGTAGAATTTCCAAAAGAACCAGAAAATAAAGTTGTAGAAAAGAAATATATCCCTATCGGAGAATAAAAAAGGTGCTCTAAAACAGAGCATCTTCTTTTACTAAAAACTTATATTTTTTATAAAATAAAAAATTAATATATAAAAAAGGAGTGTATGATTACATCATACAATAAAAGAAATGAAAACAAAAGTTATATATTTTGTACACGGAACAACATTTGACAATATTAATGGAAAATGCAGTGGATGGAAACAAGCAGAATTAACAGACTTAGGAAAAGAAAGAGCAATCAAGCTAGGAGAAATGAGAAAAGATACACATTTTGATATTATATTTACATCTGATTTAATAAGAGCAATAGAGTCAGCAAATTTAGCATTTCCAAAAGTGCAACATATACAAGACAAAAGATTAAGAGAATGTAATTATGGAGATTTAGACGGAAAAGATAAATCTTTAGTAATTTATGAAGAACACATAGAGAAACCATTTCCAAATGGAGAATCTTTAAAAGATGTAGAAAAAAGAGTAGAAGATTTTATAAAATTTTTAAATGAAAAATATCAGGGAAAAACAATAGGAATAGTTGCACATAGAGCTCCACAATTAGCATTTGAAGTATTAACTAAAAAAATAACTTGGGAAGAAGCAAACAAAAATGACTGGAGAAAAACAAAATCTTGGCAACCTGGATGGGAATATATAATATAATTGACTTGGCTCTAAGAAATGAATAAAAATGTGAAAGTTTTGTGAATTTTAGCACTTAACTATTGACACTGCTAAAAATAAGATATATAATAAGCAATGTAAATAGAAATTAACCAAAAGGTTAATAATATAGATTAATTACAACAAGGTGTCAACATATAAAAATTTAAGGAGGTAATTATTATGATGATGGTACCAAGAAGAAACTCAAATGGATTAGATTTTTGGGATGAAGTTTTCGCTGATCCATTCTTTAGTTCAAAAGAAAACAAAATAATGAAAACAGACTTAAAAGAAAAAGACGGAAAATATTTACTAGAAATTGATATTCCTGGATATGACAAAGAAGATATTAAAATAGAATTAAAAGATGGTTACTTAGTAGTAACAGCAGAAAAAGATGATGAAAAAGAAGACAAACATGCAAAATACTTAAAGAGAGAAAGATTCTCAGGAATGTGTTCAAGAAGCTATTATGTTGGAGACAATGTAACAGAAGAAGACATAAAAGCAAATTTCAAAAACGGAATATTAACAATAGAATTTCCAAAAGAACCAGAAAAGAAAGTTGAAGAAAAGAAATATATTCCAATTGGAGAATAATAAGAAAAATAAAAAGGTGCTCAAAAAA
>CALYAA010000048.1 GCA_944393385.1 uncultured Clostridia bacterium | reverse complement strand
TAGATGAAAATGAAAATCTAGTTTGGATTTTAGAAGGTCAAACTGAAAACAGAAATTTATCAAATAAAGAGTGTATTACTCTAGCAAAATTAGTACAAATTTATTACAATATGCAATCAATAGAAGAAAAAGAAATATTCTTTTTAGGTGGTAAAGAGGTTTACTATTTCTTCAAAAAAATTGGAATTTTAAGATAAAATTTAATAACTTTAAGGCACAATTTTTCAGAATTTTGTGCCTTATTTTTCCTTTCAACAATTAATATTAAGCGATTTTGAATGTGAGTACTCTTTAGATTTATCGAATATGCAAGCAACGTATTTGTACTCACGCCACAAATACCTATAAGAATGGGTCAAGTCCCAAACCCTAATTTCAAACAAAACTAAATTATAAGATTTTTTTAGAAAGTGAGATGAAATTCTATGAGACATCGTAATATAAAAATCAATATTTTTTTGAATGAAAAAGAGAAAAAAATTTTTGATGAAAAAGTAAAAAAGTCAGGATTAAATAAATCAGAATTTTTTAGAAAATTCATATTAGATTATGAGCTAAAAGAACAACCTGACGAAAGATTTTATGAAATGCTTTCCCAATTAAGAGGAATGGCAAATAATCTAAATCAAATGGCAAGAACTTATAATAGATATCAAGGCTATATTAATACAGATAAATTTACTCCATTACTACATCAAATAGAAGATTTAGTTTTAAGTATGCAAGAAGTTTATCTTATTCCTCAAAAGAAAGGAGGCTTGTATGGCAATAACAAAAATATGGAAAGTTAGTGAAAGATTAGATATTACAATTGATTACGCAGTTAATGGAGATAAGACCGAACAAAAGTTATATGTATCAGGTATAAATTGTATCCCTAATACTGCATTTAATGAAATAAAAAATGTAAAAAAGCAATTTTTTAAAACAACAGGAATACAAGGATTTCATGGAGTACAATCTTTTATTGTAGGAGAAGTTACAGCAGAACAAGCACATAAAATTGGATTACAACTTGCAGAAGAATTATGGGGAGATAAATTTCAAGTAATAGTATCTACCCACATAAATACAGATAATATTCATAATCATTTTGTACTCAACTCTGTATCATTTTTAGATGGAAAAAGATTTTGCAACACCAAGAAAGATTATGCACTTATGAGAAAAACATCTGACAGACTTTGTGAGGAATATGGATTGCATGTTTTAAAACAAGAAGATAAATATACCAAATATGCTACCAGTGATCTATATAAAGAATTAATGCGAGATTCTATTGATTATGCAATAGCAAATGCAAAAGATTATGAGCAATTTATTCAAATACTTAAAGATTTAGATTATATTGTTACAGATAGAAATTGCACATTGTCTATTAGGAGAGAGCCATATAAAAGAAATACTAGAATAGAAAGGCAATTTGGAAATAAATATTCAAAAGAAAATATTTATAAGAGAATACTAGAAACACAACCAGAATTTCCATATTCTCCTGAGCCATATTTATTATTTAGTAAAACATATGAAAGATATAATAATGAAAAACAAAAACATTTACAATTTAAAGGGACAATTTCATATTTAATTTACCAATACGAGAAATTACTTGGAATAAATACTGAAATCTTTTCAAAATCGAATATAACTAAAATAACCCCTGAACTAATACAAGCAATAAGAAAGATGGATGAATTTTCTAAACAAGTCCGTTTTTTAAGCAAAAATAATATTAATACTGAAGAAGAATTGCTTAATTATGAAAAATCAGCTTATGACAGAATTAACCCATTAAAAAGCGAAAGAGAAAATTTATGGAAAAAGCATAAAAGAACTAAAAATGATGATGAAAGAAAAAATATTGAGAATGAAATTATTGAAATTTCTAAAAAGATTACGCCACTTGCTGAAGAAATAAAACATTGCAATAATATTAAATTAAGATTAGAAAAAATCAGAAAATCTGAACTACATCAAAAATTAGAAAGAGAAAGGCAACAAGCCGAAGAACAAGAAAAAGCTAAATTTAAAAATAAAAATAAGTATAAAGATAGATAATACTCTTTATACTAAAAAAAATATATATAATTCCTTAATAATCTCATATATACAAAAAGCAGTCCCATTCGGAACTGCTTTTTGCTGTCAAAACTTGTGATACTTTAACACATTATTTTCTTTGCACCATTTTCTAAATTCTTCTCGCTCGGACGCTCTAAAGTTATTTCTTGAATATTCGGAATAATCCCACTGTTTGTAGAGTTTAAATTTATAGAGCTTTATAAAATCTTCATACTTTGCAGATTGACGCATATTGCTATCATAAATGTATCCGTTTCTTAAGATAACAGCATGAGCGTAACACTTATGTTCTTCTTCAAAAGGCTCTTCTACAGCACCCCATATAAGTATAGAATCTTTTATAATTTTAGCAATTTCTAAAGAGTAATAATAGCAACAATGATTACAGTCTTCACACAACAAGTCATTGTACAACTCGCTGTCTGTTTTCTTAATTACTTTCCACTCTTTTTTGCCTAGAGCTCCTCCATTCTGAGTCACAAATTTTCTAATAAACCGTTCCATCTTCTTGGTTCTTATCTGTTTAGGAGTCATCTTTTCGCTATTTTCAAGCTCAATAAGTTTTTTTGCTTCTCTCATTTCTAGAAGAAATAGAAGTAAAGCCACATCAATAAATCCCAAGCCATACATTCTAGGCTTAATAAAAATTATCCAGCCAATTCCGATAATTCCACAGAAAATTATTCCTAAGATATTCCGCAGTGAAAGTAAGGTGAATAGCCCGCTATTCCATTGATAAAGTTTATAAAAAAGTTCAGGCTCATCTGTGTAGATATGATCATGGTAAAACTTACGCATTATGAATTTTAACATTGATTAAATTCCTCCAAATAATTATTTGTAGAGTTAATATACTAGTTGCACTCGGCAAAAAAATAATGTATCAGTGTAATTATATCATATTTTACATAATTCTGCAAATTACATTTATCTTCAATTGACGTATTAGTTGATTTTAAGTACAAAATATACTAATCAAATTAGTGAATCTTTTTAAGTATGCAAAGAGGATTCAGTCTGAAATCCCCTTGAGTCAATATTTTATTTTTCAATTATTCTTTTACAAATTCATAATTATCTGTTGGTAATTTTGCTCCACTTCTTTTTAATAATTCAAACGCATTATATTCTGTCATTCCATAGGTTTCTAAAATCTCTTTAATCTCTGGTCTTGTTGGCTCTGGTAATCTTGCTGCAAAAGTAGCAAATAATTTCGGATTATCATATAAAGCATTAATTTGAGGGAATGCAATTAATAATTTAAAGCCACTTTTTTGAGCCTCTTTTACATTTTCTAAAATATATTTAAAATAAAACGCATTATCCATTTTATATAGTTCAGCTACCTTATATTTATTTCCTGTTTTAACATCTGTCCAAACTAAATATACTAGATCTTTTTTCATTTTTCTTTTACACCTCATCTTTCAAATCATATATCTCTAACATTCTTTTTCTTCGTTCTAAAAGATACATTTTTAATAATTTCTTCATGGATATACTTATTATATTATTATCAAATTCATTTAAAATTTTATCTATATTTTCTTCATTAATATTAGTTTTAATCTTTTCTATATATTGTACTGTTAATTCATAGGCATTGCCTTTTATTTTTTTCAATAATTCAAAGTGTCGAATAGGTCTTTCATTTTCCCATCCAATAGCAGATTTTGACTTTGTATTTACTAATGCTTCAAACTTCATTTTATCTTTAAAAAATATTTCAAGATTATTATTATCTTCGTAGGCACATAATGATGAACCATTATCATATAAAGGACACATATTATAATTTAAAAATATATCAAGCATATCTTCTGGAGTCTTATATACTGTTCCTTTGGCTAACATTGCCCAATTACTATGATGTCTATCACTATTTCCTATCAAAATATCAAATATTATAATTTTATAAAAATCCTTCATATCTATAATACCTTTTAGACTATTTTCTATCATCTGTATTGAATACTTTCTATTGGAATATATATCTTCTAGCTTATCTTTATCATAGTATGGATACTTAGCTTGTATAAATTCTATACCTTCTATGAAGTTTTTGTCATTATCCTTAATATTATAACTCATAGATCCTATTCTTCCGCTTATATGTACCTATATCTACTTTAGCACATTCCACGCCTATGAGTTTTCCTATTTCAGGAGCTAGTTTTTCTGCCCAATATTCTCCTGTTATTATTCCTTTTTCTTTATCTTTCACTTTTGGAAATTTAAATAAACCTTTTTCATTTGTTTTTGGATTAATAAGCCATATCTTTTTACTCGCACCACTACCAAACTTTCCAGAGTCTTTATCTTCTATCCAATCATCAAAGTTTTTAACTTCAAACATTTAATTCCTCCAATCTTTTTGGTTATTTTGAAAACAAAATTATATTAATTAAGTTTATAAACCAAGAAATTATATAGGGAGTCACTACTCCTAAAATATAAAAAATTATATTTTGAATAATATCAACCTTATGATTTTCCCAAAATTTATTATTTTTATAGGCTTTTTTTACTTTCAAAATATCATTACCCATAGCACATATAAACAAAATAAAGAATGGTATAAAAATAAGAATAGTATATATGATTTCTTTCTCACTTGAAATTTGCATATGTTCTGAATATATACAAACTAGTATCATAAATATTGTATACAATACTAAAAAAATATAATATTTTTTATATAACCATATGTTCTTTAATAAACTAGGTTTGAAAAAACTATTTAATACATATATAATAGAATTTGTAGTATTATTTTCTTGATTATAGTTTAAATGCCATCCTATTGCTCTAGATTCATATGTTAAAGTTGCTAATACATCTTGATTATAAAATTTAATTTCTATTTCATCTAAAGATTTTATTTTTTCTACATTTTGTAATAATTCATCTATACTATCAAATACTTTTTCATATACTTTTTTTATATTATCTTTTTTCTCTGTATATTTTATAGCTATTTTTACTTTATCAATATTTTCTACCTTTTGTAATCTATCAAATAATTCTTTAAAAGATGCATAGTTTAAAGTTTTATTTGAAAACTTTATTGTTTGGTGTGTTTCATTTTTCTCTATATACAACATGTTCTACTCCTTATTCTTTGCTCTACTTTTATAAACATTTGCTTGATTTCTACATTGTGGGCTACAATATTCAGACTTCAAGTTTTCAGAAGAAAATGGTTTACCACAATGTTTACACATTTTTACTGTTTTTCTTTCACTTGTTTCATTTAAAGCAAACATAGTATCTATTGCAAGTTT
>CALYAA010000047.1 GCA_944393385.1 uncultured Clostridia bacterium | reverse complement strand
TTAAAACAGGCAATATTTGCAAAAATTATGTAAATATGATATAATTAAATAGATATAGGTATATCCTGTGTCATGTTTTTCCTTTTTTTCACTAATTAGTGAGAGGAAAGATCCTCTAACTTTTTAGTTTTAACATATTATTCGATATCAACAAAAAAGAATCATAGGAGGATAAAAAAATGAACGAAAAGAAAATGATGACCTATTTGATTTGGTTTTTACAGATTGTGTGTGCAGTAGTATTTTGTTGTAGCTATGTGTTCATGGGCTTGAACACATTAGCAGTTACCATTAGAATAGTCATGTGTCTGTTTGAGATAGCTTTTCTGGTGATAAGTCTTGTTAGAGAGCTTTATTACGATGAGTTGTCTTGGGCAACGATCTTTTGCATTTTGATGTTTGTATTACTTTTAACAAAGCAGTTTTCTGAACTGAAAACTGTAACACAATTTGGGGCAATTTACATGAATCAATTAATTAGCATTAGTGTAATATAAGATTTTCGTTCCAAAAAGAAAATTATTTCTTTCCTCTTTCCTTGAAAGAGGTTCTTTTTTTTTGGCCTGTTTAGCAGAAAAAACAAAAATCAAATAACATATTTTCCAAACACAATTAATAAACATTAATCAATATAATATAAGAAAGGAACAACTATTAAAAATGAAAAAAAAATATTGGTTAATATTATTAATTTTAATAATAATTTCAGTATGTGGATTAATTTTTTTCAAAAAAAGTGTTAAAAATGACAAAGTTGGTAATAATAAAAACAGTCAAGAAATCGTAGATTATATTTTAAATCTTAGTTCTTATGAAACACAAATAACAGTAACAGTCACAAGTAACAAAAACAGTAATAAATATATATTAAAACAAAATTATCAAGCACCTAATATAAGCTCGCAAGAAGTAATTGAACCAAGTAACATAGCAGGAGTTAAAATAGAAAACGATGGAACAAATTTAAAAATAGAAAATAGTAGTTTAAACATAAATAAAATATTAGAAAACTATAGTTATCTTGGTAATAACTGTTTAGATTTATCAACATTTATATCAGATTACAAAGAAAACAATGAATCAAGTTTTGAAGAAAAAGACACAGAAATAATTATGAACACAATAAGCAATACAGAAAATATTTATACTCATGAAAAAACATTACATATAGATAAAAATACCGCAAAACCTACACAAATGGAAATAAAAGATAATAAACAAAATACAACAATTTACATATTATATAATGAGGTAAAGATTAAATAATATGTAAATTGAAGAATATCTTTACTTCGAACTAAGAAAATAAAAATACGAATATACAAACTTGATATATAGTAATTTAAGGAGTGAAGAAAATGATAGTTAAAAGAGGAGATATGTTTTATGCAGATTTAAGTCCAGTTGTAGGCTCAGAACAAGGTGGAGTTAGACCTGTTTTAATAATACAAAATGATTTAGGAAACAAGTATAGTCCAACTGTAATAACTGCAGCGATAACCTCTCAAACTAATAAAACAAAATTACCAACACATATAGAAATTGGAGAAAACACAAGTGGACTTAAGAGTAATTCTGTTGTATTAACAGAACAAATTCGTACAATAGATAAAAGTAGATTAAAGGAAAAAATAGGCCATATTGATGATATTAGCATATTAAATAAATTAAATGATGCTTTAGAAGTTAGCTTTGGCTTAGAATAATAAATACATCTCTTTTTATTTAAAAAATATATTCAGATAGAGTAACTAAAATATAAAATGTAGTATAACAATATAAAAGAAATAAAATTAATTAAAGTACTTGATTTTTTTTATCTAAAACAATATAATGTCGATATAAATAAAAAGAGGTGTGATTGTAAATGAGAAAAGCAATTCAAGAAGAGTTAAAAGCAGAAAATAATTATAAATATAAAATTATTGCAATAGATGATGAAACTGGAATAATAGATTCATTATCTATATTTTTAAAAAGAACAAACTATGATTTTGTTGGAATAACAGATCCTATAGAAGGAATTGAAAGAATAAGAAATGAGCACTTTGATTTATTATTATTAGATTTCATGATGACACCATTACATGGTGATGATGTTGTTGAAGAAATAAGAAAATTCAATAAAGAATTATATATTTTATTGTTAACTGGTCATAAAGATTTAGCTCCACCATTGGAGACAATCAAAAGACTTGATATACAAGGATATTGTGAAAAAAGTGATAAATTTGAACAATTGCTTTTATTAATTGAGTCTGGAATTAAATCAATAGAACAAATGCATGAAATTAAAAGAATTAATGAAATGCTTAAAGAATCAAAAGAACAATTAGAAAGAGCTTATTTAGATACAATTCAATCTCTAAGGTATGCTGTTGAAGCAAAGGATCCATATACAAGAGGCCATTCAGATAGAGTTTCTGAATATGCTGTTTTAATAGGTAGAAAAATGGGATTATCAGAAGATGAAATAAAAACTTTACAAATTGGAGGATTATTTCATGATATTGGAAAAATAGGTGTTCCAGATACTATTTTACAAAAGGAAGCTAAATTAACAGATGATGAATATTCTCAAATAAAAAATCACCCATCAATAGGAGCACATATTCTTGGAGAAGCAGAAGCTTTTAAAGATATAATTCCTATTGTAAAATACCATCATGAAAGATTTGATGGTAGAGGATATCCTTCAAGATTAAGTGGTGAAAAAATTCCACTATTAGCTAGAATTACTGCTGTTGCAGATACTTTTGATGCAATGACAAGTAAAAGAAGTTATAGAAATGCTTTAGATATACAATATGTAAAAGAAGAAATTGAGAGATGTAAGGGTACTCAATTCGATCCAAAAATAGCAGAGGTATTTTTGGAAATATTGAATAATGATTTTGGCAAAATACAAGAAATTCAAAAAAAATATATTAGTAATTAAATAGAAAAAGGACATTTTGTAAAATTAATCAAAAAATGTCCTTTTTTATATGAACAATTTTTTAAGCAATACCTTTCATACTTAATCCGACTTTTTTCTTTTCTGGGTCAATTTTTATAACTTTAACTTTTATAACATCCCCAACAGAAACAACTTCAGAAGGAGATTTAATATATTTTTCACTCATTTCAGAAAGATGAACTAATCCATCATATTTTACTCCAATATCAACAAATGCACCAAAGTCAATAACATTTCTAACAGTTCCAGTAAGTATCATACCAATTGTTAAATCTTCAAATTTTAAAACATCATTTCTAAGAACTGGTTTTGGCATATCTTCTCTAGGGTCTCTTCCTGGCTTAGAAAGTTCTTCAATAATATCTGTTAAAGTCATTTCACCAATATTTAATTCTTTAGAAAGTTGAGAAACATTTACTGTAGCCAATTTTTCTTTTAAAGAATTTAATTTTTCTCTGTTTTTTAAATCGTTTTTATTAAATCCTAATTTTGATAAAAGCTTTTCTGTTTGTTCATAATTTTCAGGGTGAACAGCAGTGTTTTCTAATGGATTTATTCCGTCTGGAATTCTAATAAATCCAGCACATTGTTCATATGCTACTTTTCCTAATTTAGGAACTTTTAAAAGTTCTTTTCTTTCTTTTAATTTTCCATTTTCATCTCTGTATTTTACTATATTTTTAGCAATTGTATTATTAATACCAGATACATAAGATAGTAGAGAAGGGGTAGCAGTATTTACATCTACACCAACTTTATTAACACTGTCTTCAACAACACCAGTTAAACTTTCTGATAATTTTTTTTGATTAACATCATGTTGATATTGACCAACACCTATTGCTTTTGGGTCAATTTTTACAAGTTCTGCAAGAGGGTCTTGAAGTCTACGAGCAATTGAAATAGCACCTCTAATTGAAACATTTATATCTGGATATTCTTCTGTTGCAAGTTTTGAAGCAGAATATACAGAAGCACCAGCTTCACTAACTATTGCGTAACAAATATCACGTTTTACTTCTTTTATTAAATCTGCAACAAACATTTCAGATTCTCTTGAAGCAGTACCATTTCCAATTGCAATCATATCTACATGGTCTTTATTTATTAAATCAAGTAAAACTTTTTTTGCACTTTCTACGTCATTTTGTGGTTCGGTAGGGTATACTGTTGCAATATCTAAAACTTTTCCTGTTTCATCTATTACGGCAATTTTACAGCCAGTTCTATATGCAGGGTCAAATCCCATAACTGTTTTTCCTTTAATTGGGCTAGCAAGTAGTAATTGTTTTGCATTTTTGCCAAATACTTTTATTGCTTTTTCTTCTGCTTTTTCTGTTAAATCTGAACGAATTTCTCTTTCTATAGAGGCTTCGATTAATCTTGTATATGCATCAGAGATTGTAGAAACAAGCATATCAGTAAATTGAGTTTTTCTTTTTATTATATCTTTTTGCATGTAATATAAAATTTTTTCTTCAGGTTTTACTAAAGAAACTTTTAGAAATTCTTCTTTTTCGCCTCTATTTATTGCTAATATTCTGTGACTTGGAAGTTTACTTACTTGTTCAGAAAAATCATAATACATTTCATAATTTGATTTTTCGTCAGGTTTTGTTGCTTTTGTTACAATTGTTCCTTCATGATAGCATACTTTTTTGATGTATTTTCTGTATTTTGCATTATCTGATATATCTTCAGCAATAATATCTAAGGCTCCTTGAATAGCATCTTCTACAGAAGCTACAACTTTATCTTTATTTTTCATATCTTCATCTGATAATCTGTCAATATTTACATATTCTTTTGCTATTTCATTAATATCTTTTGTTTCTTTTTGTTCATATATAATTTTTGCAAGTGGTTCTAATCCTTTTGCTTTTGCAACAGTTGCTCTTGTTTTTTTCTTTTGCTTGAAAGGTCTATATAAATCTTCAACTTCAGCAAGTGTTTCTGCTGATGCAATAGCAATAGTAAGTTCATCTGTTAATTTGCCTTGTTCATCAATAGATTTTATAACTTCTTGTTTACGAGTTTCAAGATTTCTTAAATAATTTAATCTTTCTCCTAAATTTCTTAAAACCTCATCACTTAATCCTCCAGTAACTTCTTTTCTGTAACGTGCAATAAAAGGTATAGTATTTCCTTCATCAATTAATTTTACTGCATTTTCAACTTGAGTATTTTTTACATTTAATTCTTCTGCAATTTTATTTATAATTTTATCCATACTTTAATATTATCCTTTCTCATATAATAAGTTTAAGATTTTTTACAACAGAAAGATTATATAATTAAATTTTTCAAAAATCAAGAAAATTCTTAATAAATTGGAAATTGTTTGACATAAATCTTAAAACATATTATAATATAAGTGTAGGCAAATTGCTTATGTTGAAACTTTAGCTATCACTAACATCAGGGGGTAAGGCAATATGAAAAAAACTATCGTTTCGTTGATTTTGGCCATTGTTATGGTCATGTCCTTGGCCGGATGCTCTGTTTCGAGCAA
>CALYAA010000046.1 GCA_944393385.1 uncultured Clostridia bacterium | reverse complement strand
GAGAATCTGTTAGTTATGGAAGAATATTTAAAGCAGATAAAACTATGAAAATTGCAACAGTTGGAATAGGTTATGCATTATTTAGGTTGTTTAATAGATGTTTTGTTAGAACAAAGTGGTGGAATAGGTTTTTATGTAATGAATAAAAATTATATCATCTCTGTCATTATTTGAAAAATTAAATTGAAAATAAAATATAACTAAATTGTTTAAAATTATAGATTTTTTTCTGAAATTATTGTAAAATGCTAAATGTAGAAAATATTAATTTATATGGAGATTAAAAATGTTAGAAATAAGACAAGAGAATAAAAAGGATTATGCTGAAGTATATAATGTAATAAAGAAAGCATTTATGTCAGCAGAGCATTGTGATGGAAATGAACAAGATTTAGTAGTAAATTTACGAGAAAGCAATAATTTCATTCCAGAACTATCATTAGTAGCAATAGATGACAACAAAATAGTTGGATACATATTATTTACAAAAATAAGAATAGGAAAATATGAGGAATTAGCATTAGCACCACTTGCAGTATTACCAGAATATCAAAAACAAGGGATAGGAAAGAAATTAATAGAAGAAGGACACAAAAAAGCTAAAAAATTAGGCTATCAATATAGTATTGTTTTAGGTAGTGAAAGGTATTATCCAAAGTTAGGATATGTACCAGCAAGTCAGTATGGAATAAAAGCACCATTTGAAGTACCAAATGAAAATTTTATGGCAATAGAATTAAATAATACAGATGTAGAAATAACTGGTGTAGTAGAATATGCAAAAGAATTTGGAATATAATATTACAATTTATAAAATATGCCACAGTTTAAATGGGATTCTCATATTTCTATGTATGTTTTTAAGCAAATAGAGAAAGGAATTTTATGAAAGTTATTTTTTTAGATGTTGATGGAGTGTTAAATTCAGACGAATATATTGATAGAGCACAAAAACAGGAAATACAAGGTATAGAAAGACATATAGATGTAGAAAAAATAAAATTATTAAAAAAAGCAATAGATGAAACCGGAGCAAAAGTTGTACTAAGTTCTTCATGGAGATTTACAAAAAATGAACAATATCTAAAGAAGTTATTAGAAAAATATGGAATTTATTTAGTAGGATCAACTCCATTAATCCAATGCGAAAGAGGTTTAGAAATAAAACAATGGATATCAGATAATCAAAATGTTGAAGATTTTATTATATTAGATGATGAGATTTATCCATCTTATGATGAAAAATTATTAAAAAAATTAGTAAAAATTTCAAATGGAAATGGTAGAGGGCTTGGAGAAGGTTTACTTATTAGCGATATAGAAGAAATAATTAAAAGACTAGGAAGAGTCAAAAAAGAAGAATTAGAAAGATAGTATTATTTTTTTTTTAATATTTATAAATAGGAGGAACAAAAAATGATTGAAATAAAAAATGTTTCAAAATCTTATGTGAAAGGAAAAAAGTCAGTAGATGACTTAAATCTTGAAATTAAAAATGGAGAAATATTTGGATTTTTAGGACCAAATGGTGCTGGTAAAACAACAACGATAAGAATGATAACAGGAATATTAAATATTGATGAAGGTGATATTTTAATAGATGGAAAAAGCATCAAAAAAGAACCGTTAGAAGCAAAGAAAAACTTTGGATTTGTACCAGATAGTCCAGATATGTTTTTAAAATTAAAAGGAATAGAATATTTAATGTTTATGGCAGATGTTTATGATGTACCACAAAATAAGAGAAAAGAAAAGATAGAAGAACTTACAAAAAAATTTGAAATATATAATCAATTAAATAATCAAATACAAAGTTATTCACATGGTATGAGACAAAAGATAGTAATATGTGGTGCATTACTTTCAGAACCTAAAAATTGGATATTAGATGAGCCAATGACAGGATTAGATCCAAAATCATCTTATGATTTAAAAGAAATGATGAGAGAACACGCAAAGTCAGGAAAAACAGTATTTTTCTCTACACATATATTAGAAGTGGCAGAAAAGTTATGTGATAGAGTAGGAATTATTAATAAAGGAAAATTAGTATTTGTAGGAACATTTGACGAAATGAAGCAAAAATTTAAAGAAAATGCATCACTAGAAGATTTATTCTTAGAAATTACAGAAAAATAATATGGGAAAGGAAGAAAAAATATGGATAAAGTAATAAAATTAACAAAAATATTTTTAAAGAATTCCTTTTCTAATATAGATTCAAGAATGGGAATTTCTACAAAATCAAAAAGCAAAATTATAATATATGGACTGCTATTTTTATATTTTGCAGGACTTATTATCTTTTTAGGATATAACTTACTTGATGGATTAATTGCAATACATCAAGAAACAATTTTTGTTGGTATGATTTTATTTATGATATTTGGTTTAACAATCGTTCAAACTATATTTTCAAGTATAAATGTATTATATTTTACAAAAGATAGTGAATATTTATTACCATTACCTTTAAAACCTTATCAAATTATACTTGCAAGAACAAATGTAATGTTAATTGCTGAATATTTAATTATTTTTTTAGTAGGTCTTATTCCTCTTGTAATGTATGGAATATTAACAAAAGCAGGAATTATTTATTACTTTACGATGATATTTGCAGTGATTTTAATACCAATTTTACCAGTATTATTAATTAGTATAATAGTAATGATTATAATGAGTTTTGCAAAACTTACAAAAAACAGAAATAAATTTCAACTAATTGCAACATTATTAGTTTTAGCAATCATAATGGGATTAGCAATTTCAACAAGTGGAATGAAACAAGATTTAACAAATGAAGAAATGGCACAAATGATAGTACAAGCAAATGGAATGATAGAATTAGTTAAAGGATATATCCCAACAGTAGATTATTTGATAGAAGCATTAACAACAAAATCTTTATTAACAACAATAATAGAAGTATTAAAAACAATAGGTATTACAATAGTAGGATTTATTTTATATATGATAATTGCACAAAAAATATATTTTAAAGGGTTAGTAGGAAATTTATTTGGAGGAGGGACATCTCATTCAAATAAAGAAATAAATCAAAAGGAATATAGAAATAGCAAACTATATAAAAGTTATATTGGAAAAGAATTTAAAAACTTGGTTAGAAATCCAGTGTTTTTAGTACAATGTTTATTACCAGCAATATTAATACCAATTTTAATGGTAGTAGTAGTTTATGCAGGATTTAATAGTGATAAAATGAGATTAGAACAAATTACACAAATGTTACAACAAATGCCTACAAATACCTTTATGATAGTTTGTGTAATATTAGGAGTGATACAATTTTTTACAATGTTTATATATATTTCAATTACAGCAATATCAAGAGATGGTGAAAATGCTGTATTTATAAAATATATTCCAGTCTCATTATATAAACAATATATTTATAAAATAATTCCTAATATTATAATGAATATTATAACTGTTATTATCACTTTGGGAATAGCTGGGTATATTTTACATTTACCAGTCATAACATTAATTGCATTATTTATTATTGCAACTATAATGGGGGTATTCCAAAGCCTAGTAATGATTATAGTAGATTTAAAAAGACCAAAATTAAACTGGGATTCTGAATATGCAGTAGTAAAACAGAACTTAAATTTAGTTTTTCCGGTATTACTTTCAATGATAAATATTGCAATAATTGTAGGAACAGTTTTTTTACTAAAAGATATAAATGTATATTTAGGAACTGGAATATTAGGAATACTATATATAGTATTAACAGCTATAACTAATAAATATTTATATAATAAACAATATGAATTGGCAAATAAAATAATATAACTTTTATAGATCAGTTTCGCACGAACTGGTCTATTTTAATACATTAAAATAGTTAGTCAAATATCTTGTTTTTTATTTTATAATATGCCATAATATTGCTGTGAAAATAAGAAGAGAGAGGAGAAAAGTGATGATTTCAGTAGAGCATATAACAAAGAAATTTGTTAGAAACAGAAAACAAAAAGAAAAAGAAGAATTTTATGCAGACAATGACATCACCTTTGAAGCAAATGACGGAGAAATTATAGGAATATTAGGACCAAATGGAGCAGGAAAAACAACACTATTAAGAATGATAGCAGGAATATTAGAACCAACAACAGGAAAAATAAGTTTTGATGGTATGAATTATAAGGATAATGAAATTAAAATCAAGCAAAATATAGCTTATTTATCAGGAAATACAAAGATATATGATACCTTATCAACTTATGAATTATTAAAAATGTGTTGTGATATATATGGAGTGAATAAGGAAAATAGCGAAAAAAGAATAAAAGAAATTACAAAAGTATTAGGAATGGAACAATTTTTATATAACAAAATTGCAAACCTATCAACAGGTCAAACTCAAAAAGTAAATTTAGCAAGATGTTTAGTACATAATCCTAAATATTACATTTTAGATGAGGCTACAACAGGATTAGATATTATATCTAGTCAAATTATATTAAACTTCATAAAAGAAGAAAGAGATAAAGGAAAAACAATATTATATTCAACGCATTATATGGAAGAGGCAGAGAATATATGTAATAGAGTAATTATGATAAATAAAGGAAAAATTATAAAAACTGGAACTCCAGATGAAATAAAGAGAGATACAAATACTACAAATTTAAGAGATGCATTTTTTACATTAATAGGAGGTGTTTCAGCCTATGAATAATTTATGGAATATATTTAAAAAAGAATTGCGAGAATTATTTAGAGATAAAAAATCATTAGCAATGATGCTTGTAATACCAATATTTATACCACTTTTAGTAATAGGAATGTCAGCATTATTTGAATCACAAGTAAGTAAAGATGTAAGTGAATATAACAAAATAGGATTTGCTTATGAAATGTCAGAAGCAGAAAAAAGCATTGTTGAAGAAATGAATATTGAAATTATAAATGGAACAAATGAAGAATTAAAGCAAAAGTATGATAATGGTGAGATTAACCTATATATAACAAAACAAGATAACAAATATATTATAAATACAGACGGTTCTGATAATAGTACATTTGCAAGTAGTTTAATGGATACATATTTTAATACATATAAACAATATTTACAACAAAGCTATTTACAAGAGAACAATATAAATCCAAATGAAGTATTAAATATTATAACAGTGGAAGAAAATGTTATAGAACAAGACAATTACTTTGCAAATTATATTAAAAACTATGCTTTCTTATTTATAATGATGGCAATAACTGTTTCAGCAACATACCCAGCTACAGATACAACAGCAGGTGAAAGAGAAAGAGGAACATTAGAAACTCTACTTACATTTCCAATAAAAAGTAAAGATATAATTGTAGGTAAGTTCTTAGGTGTTACTGTATCATCAATTATCACAGGAATAATCAGTCTAGTATTAGCAATACTTTCATTGATAATTACAAAGAATATGTTTAGTATTTATGAAGGAGTAGATGTAATGTTTTCTCCACTAACAATATTATTTGCAGTAATAGTAATAATTGCATACTCATTCTTTATTAGTGGTTTATGTATTGCGATTGCAAGTACATCAAAGTCATTTAAAGAAGCTCAAAGTGCTTTAACACCATTAACATTTATATCATTCTTCCCAGGTATGATTGCATTTATGATGGGCATAACAACAACACCAATACTTTCAATAGTACCATTCTTAAACTTTACATTGATATTTACAGATATAAACAATGGAACAATTAATTTATTAAATATTGGTTTAATGGCAATATCTACAATTATTTATATAAGTTTAGTATTTGCACATATTATAAAACAATATAAATCAGAAAAAGTATTATTCGCAAAATAAAATTATAAAATATTCTATATTTAGAGATAAGTATAGAATATTTTTGCTTTTTATGGTATTATCATAGCATAATAGATTAAAGGAGAAACATTATGGCAAATGAAAATAAAAAAGATTTTAATGCAATGATGAAAAATAATAAAGATATGCCTAAAATACAAATTGTTCAAGATGAAAAAACAATAAAAAAATATGGTGGAACTAAAATGTTTTTTGCACCACCAATTTACTATGATGAATTAATGAAGAAAGTACCAAAAGGAAAACTTATTACAGTAGGACAAATGAGAGATTATCTTGCAAAACAAAATAATGCAGATTTTACTGATCCTATGACGGCAGGAATATTTGTTAATATTGTAGCTTGGGCTAGTTATCAAAGAAACGAAAATATTACACCATACTGGAGAACATTGAAATCAGATGGTGAATTAAATGTAAAATATCCAGAGGCGATTGAATTGCAAAAAAGATTACTTGAAGAAGAAGGACATACTATAATCTCAAAAGGCACAAAGAATATAAAATACTATGTTAAAGATTTTGAAAACAGTTTAGTAGAATTATAATTCAAATTTAATGGAGGAATTATGAAATATATAGCATTATTAAGAGGAATTAATATAAGTGGCAAAAACAAAATTGACATGAAAGAATTAAAACAAGAAATTGAAAATTTAGGATTTGATGAAGTAATTACATATCTAAATAGTGGAAATATTATTTTCAAAAGCAATATAGAAGATAAGGGTATAATTGCAAATAACATACATTTAATGATAAAAAATAAATTTAATTTAGATATACCTATTTTTATTTTAACTATGCAAGAATTAGAAGAAATATTAGAACATAGTCCAGAATGGTGGGGAATGAACGATAAAGAAATATATAATAATATTATATTTGTTATACCACCAACAACCTCAAAAGAAGTATTTGAAACAATAGGTTCTCCAAATGAATACGAAAAAATACAAGAATATAAAAATAATATTTTCTGGTCTTTTGATTTAAAAAATTACAGAAAATCAAATTGGTGGAGTAAAACAGCAAGTACAGAAATAAGTGATAAAATAACTATAAGAACTGCTAATACTATGAGAAAGATATTAGAAATATGCTTAAAAAAGTAAAAAAATAAGATGTAATAAATAAAGGTGGAAAAAATGATATGAATCATATTTTAATAGTGGAAGATAACAAAGAAATAACTGAAAATTT
>CALYAA010000045.1 GCA_944393385.1 uncultured Clostridia bacterium | reverse complement strand
TCTACAATATCATCTACTAATTCTGTTTCTGTTTTGCTTTTTACCTGTTCTCTTGAAAGTGTAGTTCCTTCTGTTATTAGTAAATCTATTTTTCCTATCTTTTTGAGTGTACTTTCTAATAAAGAACCTTTATACCCGTGATTTCTAAAATCTCCTGTGTGCAATATTCTTTTTCCTTCTGCCTCTATTAGTAGCATAAATGAGTTATATGCACTATGGTCTACTATATATGGAGTAATTTTCATATCTTTTATTGTAATTGTCTTTTCTTCTTCAAGATTTATAGTTTTTCTATGAATTTTTCCCTTATTTTTTGCAAAACAAAATACTGTTTCAAAGATTTTTCTACTTAAATCTGACATATATACTGGCACATCATCTAAAATATCATCTATTCTTCCCATATGGTCTTGGTGATTATGTGTAATAAGTACTCCATCATAAACTGGCTTTCCTGTTGTTAAGCCTTCTATGTTTTCTAGTCTTTTTACTCCATCTAAGTCATCACCAAAATCTATAATTATTTTTGCTTCTTTGGATGATATTTCTGTGAATACTCCGCCTATTTGATTTGTACCTTTTAATATTTTTACTTGCATATCTTAATTCTCCATTTTTAGTAATATTCTTTTTTTAATTCTTCATCTATTTCTATAAATTTATCAAAATTTATTCTTTTATCCTTTGAGTTACACTTTTTTATTTCCTCAAAAGCATATTCTAATTGAGGATGGACTTGTTCAGTAAGAATAATTCCATTTATCATTTTTATTTTTTGTTTTCTCAATATATCAAAACCTCTTAAATCTGTGCCTTTTTCCTGTGCAGGCTTTGCTTTTTTAGGTTCAATATGAAAATCTCTCATTAAACAAACATAAAAAAATAATTCTGATAATACCCCTAGGGATTTATTATCTTTTACTTTCAATTCTATCACATTCAACGTGTTGCCCTCAATTCCCCATAAATCTATGGCAGACTTACCCCCAGTAAATAATCTTGTATTTTTTGACTTTTTTCCATAGAAAGTTCCAACTGGTAATTGGTGATAAAAACAATTTACATTTAATCCTAATTTTTCATTGGCTTTCTTGGTATGATTTGCTAAAAATATTTCCAACTTAGCTTCTGGGTGTTTAGGTTCTTTTTCTTCATTATTAACAGGTATATTATATATTAAGTCATTATTTTTAAAGTATTTGTTATAAAATTCTTTTGCTCTTTCTTCTAATTCTTTTGACATAACAAACCAATCAAAAAGTTCATTAAAACAATAAACTCTATATAAAAAGCGATTATAATGTCCATTGCTCTTTATATCTTTATCAATATTTACGTCTAAAACAACCTTTTTATATCCTTTTGCTTTGCCTAGTAATGCCCAAGCTTCAAAAGCAGCTCTATTTTCTTGCATATTTGCATTTATACAGCTTGAATTCATTGTTAATATTAAATTGTTATCTTTCTCTGTAAATATCATATTTTTTGGTATATCTATCTTCTTTAATCTTTCTAATTCGCATTTCATCATTTTTCCACCTTTCAAATAATTTTTTTATTACTATATTTTAAAATTAGTATAGCATATAAAAAAATTTTTTTCTACTTCTGCTCAAACTAAAAAAAAAAACTAATCTGCATATTTTCTATTTTCCAACTTTTTTGTTTTGCGATTGTAATTTTATCTCCATCTTCATAACCTCCAATCAAAAATGGTGAATTATCATTATGTTTTTTCATATTTTCTATTACAAAACCTTTATTGGCATTTGCATAACAATATTTGCACAAATGTCCACATGTATTATATGCACCTATATCATTTCCCATTAGGCAATTACAGCTTTCTCTTAAATTTTTTCTACTATTTGGTGGATTTAAATTACATCCTATAGCTTTTTCAACAATTTCTTTACTCATGCATCCATTACATTTTAAGCCATATTGTGATAAATATGTTTTTTCACAACAGCTGTGAATTACCATATTATTTTCTTTGCCGATTTTACTAAATGCTTTTGCAATTTGTATTTGTTCTTCATGATTTGGTGGTTTTATTTCTGGTGCATTTCTTTTTACTTTTTCATATAAATCTAAAAAACTAATTGTGCAATTATGTGTATAATTTTTTAGTTCTTTTGCAATTTTTCCAAAATAGTATATATGTTTATTTACATCAAAATTGTTTCCTATAAATATTGGATCATATCTCCAGCCAATAGAGTTTACTCCTATGTGTTTTGATAATTTTTTAAAGCTTTCTATTACCTTTTCTTTATTCGGTACATTTGGCTCTATGACTTTTCCATAAGGTGTTATTGTTACAAACCAATATTGTTTGTATTTGTCTATTTCATCTAAATATTTTAACATTGGTTCAGGATTTTTGGTACAAAATGCAAGACAATCTACTACATCTGGAGATAAATTGTATCTTGTAACTTGATTTGGATTATATGGATTTCTTACTAATACATAGCCTTCTCTGATTCTATTTATTAGCCATTTTGAGTAAAATGCTGGTATGTCTGTTCTACAGCCTGTATTTATTATCATTTTTTTATTCTCCTTTTATTGATTTTATAAATTATACTATTTTTTATTTATTTTGTTAAGTAGGTACTTTTTTGTAACTCTGTTTCTTATATGATTCTATTGGGCTGAGTCAACTATTCATACATATTTTTAAAAGAGGATTCAAAACGAATCCTCTTTTCTTATTTTATATATTAGTTTATTACATTAATTTCTTTTAACCATGATTCTACTTCTGTTGGTGCTGTTTCCATTCTTGTCATATTCATCAATGTTTTCTGGCATATTTGCTATTTCTGGTTTTTCATTATTGTCTATATTTTTTTATAAATATCATTTTTGAATTATATCATTCGGTAGTTACTTTCGGTCAATACTTTTTTTAAAAATTTTTTTCAATTTACACTAATTATAAATAATTTTGCATTTTTTATTTACTTCTTATTTTTTTAATGTTATACTTATCTTAGATTTAACAAATGATTTGATAGTTTTCTTATCAGAATGAGAGGTTCTTATGATATCAAAGAATGATTCTAATTTAGATGAAAAAGTTGTTTCAGAAGATAATTCTGGTTTAGATGAAAAAGTTACTTCTAAAGACCTAGTGTCTGAAAATATTGTGCAGGAAAGTATTCAAAATGCTTCAGAAGATTCTTCTTTAAGCAAAAATGAAACAGTTGAAACTAATTGCTTAGCTTTAACTGTTCAAAAAGATTATAGTTTATCTATTTTTAAAAATTCTATTTTTACATCTATTCGTATGTCTATAAAAGTTGCTGTTCTTACTGCCATTTTAAATGTTATAAAGTTGTTTTTTTAATCTCTTGTCTTTAGTTGAAAAGGTAAGAGATTGTTTTTTTGAAGAATTCTATTAGTCTATTATTATATTTTACTAATGCGTTTTTTTGTTTTTCTTTGTTTATTTTCATGAGTTGTTTATCAAATTTACTTTGAACTATAGGTTGATATTCATCATAAAAATTGGTTTCTTCACGATTTTCTTTAATTCCAATATATTCCCTATTTTTTATATATTTGTCTAGATAAAAATCAATTTCCTTTTGTGTTGTTAAATTTTGTACTATTTTGTCATAATATTTGCTTAAAATGGTGTTTTGTGTGTCTAAGTATATATCAGATATTCTTTTTTCTAAGCCTATTTCTATGTTTCCTTTTTGCTTTTCTTCAAATAATTTGTTTTTTTGTTCTAATAATTTGTCAAAATTTTTTATTATATAATTTGTTTTTTCTTCAAATGTGTTATAAAATAGATTTTCAAATTCGTCATCATTTAAGTTTACTGCAGATTTTATTATAGCATCTTCTCCTAGTAGATATATAATTTGTTCTATTAAATTTGTTAATAATGGATATGAGTATGGACTGATTGTTTTTAATTGTATTCCATATATTTTTATATTGCTTTTTTCTCTACTTATTATTTTTGATGTCATGTATTGTACTATTGCTTCGTTTATTCCTAAACCATTTAGCTTGAAGTCGTCAAATTCGCATAGTCCCATTTTTATTATTTTTCCATTGCTTTTCTTTAGCACTTGTAAGTAATGAATTATTTCATGATATAGCTGTTCATTTGTTTCATATATATTTATGCTTTCATCTATATATATACAGTTGTTCCAGTATATATAGTTTACTTTTGATATGTTTGGTGCTGTTGTTGAGTAATACATTTTACAGTTTAATATTTTTGCTAGTATTTCGTTGTATTGGTCTTGTAATTCTAAAAATGTATTTGTTATTTGGTCAGTTGCTATATGTGCAATATGGTTTATTTCTTTTGGGTCTAGCTCTTTTTTGGGTTCTATTCCTATCTTGGATAGTTTCTTTGGTATATTCACTCTTTCCTCCATTATTTTTTTATAAATATTATTTTACTTTTTTATGTTATTTTCTAATTATTTATAGTATATTATACTTTTTTTTTATTATCAAGCAAATTATGAAAATTTATGTTTATTTTTTCTTTAATTTTTCTACTCCATAAAATAACTTAATTAAAAAAAAGATAAAAAAGAACCCAATTATTAGGCCTTTGGTCTAATGGGTTCTTTTTTTATTAATCTTGACTTAGCTCTTTTGATGTTGTGGTACTATTTTCAATTGTAAATGTTATTTTATTAGTATTTCCTGCTTTATCAATTGCTGTTATTGTATATTCACCATCAATGTTAAATGTCATTCCTTTTACATAATCTGTCTCTGTTCCATTATTGAATGTATATGTTACTTTGTCTAAATTTAAGTCTGTAATTGTTGGAGTAACTTCTTTATATGTTTCTCCTTCTTTTACTCCCTCTATTGTTGGAGCATCTTTGTCTATACCAAATTTTATTGTTGTTTCATTTCCAACTATATCTGTTACCACTAATGTGTAATTTTTACGTTTTCCAATTTCTTTTCCTTCTTCAAAATCTATAATTTCACCATTTTGATCTTTTAATACTGCTGTATATTCACTGTTGTCTTCTATCATTACTGATAATGAATAATCATACCATTTATCTGTTTCTAGTTCTGTTTTTCCTGTATTTTCTTTTTCATATTTATAAAGTTTTACTATTGGCGCTGTATTATCTATTGTAATACCATTTTGTTCTTTATGGTTAATATCTTTATTTGTTAAAGCAACTCCAGAATTTCCTGCTAAGTCTTTGTAATCATATACTTCAAATTCTAATTTTCCATCTTGTTCATCTTGTATTGTATAATCATAAGTATATGCTTTCATATTACTATCCCAACTCATTCTTCTTGTCATTACTTTTCCATTTATTTTTAGCATTGGGTAATAATTTGGATCTAATTCTTCTTTCATTGATACAATTACTCTTATTGTATCACCTTTTTTAGCTGTTTGTAACCAACTTCCGTTTGAATCTTTTCTACTTATATTTGTTACTCTAAATACATCAGCTGCTGGTACTGTTGTATCAACAACTTTTACTTGTCTTCTTTCTTGTGATACATTTCCTGCTTTATCTGTTACTGTATACCAAATATTATAATATAATAATTTTGATGTGTCTACAGCATTTTCAGCTACATCTTTCCAAGTACCGTCTTCTCCTGTTTCTGAATAGTATACTTTAATTGCTGTTTCAGTTTCTGTTAGGTCTTTTATATTTAGTCCTGGGTCAACAAATTCTGTTCCTTTTTCAACTTCCATGTATTGTTCACTTTTTAGTGAAATTTCTGGAGCTGTTTTGTCATATATAACTTTTGGATAAGTTTCGTTGTTAATATCTTCATTATCTAATTCTATTCCAACATTTCCTGCTGCATCTGAATATCCATATATTTTAAATTCAATTTCTCCTTCAGTAATATCATCAGTCATGTCAATATCTGCCATGTAATAATATACATTGTTTTCTGGTGATGAACTTAATTCACGATATGTTGCTGTATATGTTTTTCCATACATTTCAACTGTTGGTTCTACTTGTAATCTTTCTTCAAAATATATTAATACTCTAACACTGTCACCATTTTTTGCATATTTTTGGTCTCTTGTATCACTTTCGTCTTTATTACGTGCTATACCTAATTCTACATATTTTGGTGGAGTTTCATCATAAACCACTTTTAGATATGGATCATAATTGATTTCTGTATTTGTTAATGTTGTTCCTACATTTCCTGCTGCATCTGCATATCCATATATTTCAAATTTGATTTCTTCTCCATCTGGTAAGTTTAATAATTCATCTTTAATATTGAAGTTAGCTAAATAAGCATTTGTATTTTGTGATTTTGATGTTTCTTCACTATATGCACAAGCTATATTGTCTTTTAATACTTTACTGTCTTTTCCTAATATTCTAACTTTTGGCTCTACTGTTAATTTTTCATCAAAGAATACTAGTATTCTTATTTGATCTTCTTTTCCTGCAAGAGTTATGTCTCCTCCATCATAGTAATGTGTTATATTTGTTATTCCTAATTTAGAATATGTTGGAGCTGTTCTGTCATATTCAATTCCACTAACTCTTCCATCTGTTTCTGTTATATCGCTTCCAACATTTCCTGCTAAATCAGCATATCCACCTATTGTAAATTGTAATAAACCTTCTTGTAATGTTTGTTCATTATTTGATATTGTTATATCTCCTTGATATATACCACCTGATATTTCTTCTAGTGTAACTGTTTGTTCTCCTATTTTTAATGTTGGTAATGTTCCTAATGTTTCTGTAAATGTTGCCATTACTCTTACTGTTTCACCGTTTTTTATATTTTCTTTGTCTCGGTTGTTTTTATCCCATAATTCAACTTTTACAACTTCTGGGATTGTTTTATCATATATTACACCTTCGTCTATTGTTGGATATTTTAAATCTTCATTATTTAAAACTTCTCCAACATTTCCTGCTTTATCTGCATATCCATAAATTTCAAATTTTATTTCTTCTTCAGGTAAATTCATATCTTCTGTTATTTTAAATTGTCCTGAATATGCATTTGTATTTAGATTTGCAGATGTTATGTCTGCATAAACCATATCTACTTCTTTAACAACTTCATTGTTTTGGCCTAATACTCTTATTTTTGGCATTACTGCTAATTTTTCTTCGTCAAATTGTATAAGGATTCTTACATCATCATTTGTTTTAACATGATATATATCTCCTTCTCCTGCATCATAATGTGTTGCGTTTACTATTCCTAATGCTGTGTATTGTGGTGCTATTGAATCATACTCAACTTCTGGATATTCATTGCTAAGAGTATCTTCTTCTGTTAGAGTTGTTCCAACATTTCCCGCTGCATCTTCATATCCATATACTTTAAATTGAATTTTTCCTTCAGGTAAATCCATATCTTCAGTTATATAAAATTCTGTATAATAGAATCCTGAACCTTCACTATACTCTAATGTATAATTTGTTACTTTTCCATCATTTCCTAAAATGTCTACTTTTGGATTTACTGCTAACATTTCTGGGAATGATACAAATAATCTTATATAATCTCCTGTTTTTGCTATTGTTCTATCTTTTCCTGAGTTGTCATTTGTCCAGTTAAATATTCCCATATTATTATATACTGGTGCAATTGTATCATATTCTACTTTTGGAAATCTACTCCAGTTGATATTTTCGTTTGTTAAAGTGTCTCCAACATTTCCTGCTTCATCTGCATATCCATAAATTTCAAATTGAATATCTCCTTGAGGTAAATTCATTTCTTCTGTTATTCTAAAGTCTGCCATATATACAAATGTTGTATCACTTGAGCTATCAGGTCTAAATGTACATGTGAATTCTGTTGTTTTGTTTGTTCCTTTTATTACTAGAGTTGGCTCTGTTGCCAATTTTTCAGTAAAATGTACTTGTAATCTGATTGAATCTCCTGTATTTGCTACTGTTACATCTCCTCCGTTGTTGTAATGTGTGTCATTGTGTAATCCTAGTAATGAATATATTGGTGCTATATTATCATATGTGAATTCATATGTTGCTTCATTTCCTGCTACATCTTTTAATGTTATTGTATTTGTTCCATATACTAATCTGTCTTTGATGTTATCAAAGTTTGCATCTGATAATGTGTTTGCTGTAAATTC
>CALYAA010000044.1 GCA_944393385.1 uncultured Clostridia bacterium | reverse complement strand
ACTTAGATTACATAACTTCTAATTTTGTACATTCTTATTTTTGATTTTTTGTTCATTTATATATTGACATTTATACTGAATTTTTACAGTATATCCATTGTCTAAAAGCCATTTAATTCCATCAACAGATTTTTTTAAGGAATATTGTCTTCCTTTTAAAATGTTTAGTTTTTGTTCATCTACAGTATCAATACTAACAGAAACGTAGTCAACTATAGAATTAGGAATTCCTTTTAAGAGTTTTTCATAACTTACTTTACCTCCAATACCAGAAGTAGAAAAAGAAACATTAATTTTTCTTGCCATTGCCATCTTCATTATCTGATGGCAAAAGTCAAGATCAACTGTTGGATCAGGATTACCTAAGATGTAAAGTTGCTTCAAATTAGGCAACATTTCAAAAAAGGTATTTGCTTGATCTAAAGTTCCTTCATAATGTTGTTCTCGCTTCCGTTGTGAACAGCAAGGACAAGAGCAAGTACAATACCAGGGACTATTGTTCCCAGTATATAAGGTGACATTTGTTACCTTGCTTAATTCAATTTTAGGCATTTTATATCACCCTTACATGTTTAATTAATAGCCTAATTATATCACTTAAATGTACATAATGCAAATTGTAGAGATAAAAATTCCCAGTGAATTATATGTCAAATAAAAGTATAGAAAAAATGATTAGTCGATTAAGAAAAGAAAGCTGAAATATTAGGTACAACAACAGAAGATTTATTAGTAACTATAGAATAATAAAATAATTTAAAAAACTATTGACAATTAATGAAAAATTTAGTAAAATGCAAACATAAGTTCTGGTATTAATAAACTAATTAATAGCCACAAAATGATTTATATTAAGAACTAAATTTTATATAAAGGATGTGTTCTTATGGATGAGAAAAAGAATGAAATTATTTTATTTGAAAACCAAGGAGTAAAATTAGAAGTAAACTTAAAAGATGAAACTGTTTGGCTAAATTTAGAACAGATGGCCGAACTTTTTGATAGAGACAAATCTGTTATCTCAAGACATATAAAGAATGCACTTTCAGAAGAGTTAAAAGATGAACAGGTTGTTGCAAATTTTGCAACAACCACTAAACATGGTGCTATAGAGGGCAAAACGCAGACTCACATAGTTGATTATTACAATCTTGATATGATTATTTCTATTGGTTATCGTGTAAAATCAACACAAGGTGTTGCTTTTAGAAAATGGGCTAATAAAATACTAAAAGATTACATGTTAAAAGGATATGCAGTAAATCAAAAAAGACTAGAATATTTAGAAAAAACTATAAAACTAATAGATATAGCCAATAGAATTGACGAAAGACTAGAAGGAAATGACGCAAAAGAAATACTAAAAGTAATTGGTGAATACTCAAAAGCACTAGATTTATTAGATGATTATGACCATAGAACACTAAAGAAAGTTGTAGGAAATATTGATGAAAGAAAAATTGAGTATAAAAATTGTATAGAAATCATAAATAAACTAAGATTTAATGAAGAAAGTTCATTATTTGCAGTTGAAAGAGATAAAGGTTTAGAATCTATAATTGGCAATATCTATCAAAGCTTTGCTGGACAAGATGTTTATAAAAGTATAGAAGAAAAAGCTGCAAACTTTCTATATTTAATCGTAAAAAATCATGTTTTTGCTGATGGCAATAAAAGAATTGCAGCAACATTATTTATATATTTCTTAAATTTTTATGGAATTCTATACAAGAATGGAAAACAATCAATAGATAATAACACATTAACAGCATTAACACTACTTATTGCTGAATCTAATCCAAAAGAAAAAGAAATAATTATAGATTTAGTTATGAATTTCTTAAATAATGAATAAGAAAATATTTATTGAAATTAAACAGGAGGAATTTAATGAGAAAAAAATACACCAGTAAAACTTATATGCGTGGAGTTACTGACAGGGATCTATTAATAATTAAAAAAAATGAACAAAACTACTATATCATAATTAAGAAAATTAATAATATTGATAAACCTTTTGTTATTAATAGCAAATTACTTATTGATAAAGGATACTATATAATGGAATTTACACCATTAAATCAATTTTATAATGCAAGAGTTTTTCTTGATAGAGATGCTAATGTAATAGAATATTATTTTGATATTAGCAATGGCAATGGTGCAGAAGACAATATTCCGTATTATAATGATTTATATTTAGACGTTATTTATTCTCCTAATGAGGCAAATTCAATTAAAATTGAAGATGAAAATGAACTGTTAGAAGCGCTTAATACTGATTCAATAACAACAGAAGAATATAATTTAGCATGTAATACGTGTACAATGTTAATTGAAGAGATTAAAGAGAATAAAAACATATTTATTAATATGGATAAAAAGGGATTAATCAAAAAATATTTCATGTGAATATACAATTCTAGTAACAAAAAACACGGACTAATGTTTAAATATATATTATATTTTACAATATTAAGATTAGTTTGAAACACAACTAATCTTTTCTTTTTTTTAAAAAAATTTGTAACAAAACATAAAAAAAATTAGACATATATAATGATATAGTAAAAAATGTAGAAGAAACTTTAGATGAAAAAGAATTGAAAATATATAATGAGGTAATGAAGAAAATATATTAAATAAGAGATGTAATTGGGTATAGAATAATTCCTTTTTTTGTGTTAATATTATATATGAGAAATAAGTATAGGAGGTTTTTAGATGTCAGAACCATTAAATTTAAATGCATTTCAAGAATATATTAACAAAGGAAAAACTGACTTTGCTTTTGATATAATAATAAATAAATCTATTGAATTGATTAAACAAATTGCAACAATGAAAGGATTATCTTTAGAAGATTTAAAAAGTATAGAAGACAGAGAAGACTTATTTTATTACTTTGAAAAATTATTTGAAGAAAATTGTGCTTATTTTCAAGCTATCCCAGCTTTAATGCGTAACTTTACAACGTGGTATACTGAATTAATAGATATATATGAACCAACTTGTGAAGAAAAAATAGAAATGTATATTAATAATTATAATTTAATATTATATGAACTAGAAGAATATGAAAAAATAAAAAAAGAAATTCAGGAAAAAGGATATGAAAATTTAAAAAATGAAAAAATCCAAAAGTTAATTCCTGTTTTTAAAGAGATGTTAGACTTCAAACATAAAAATTATAATGAAAAATGGAGTTTTAAAGACTGGATAGAAGCTATGGATAAATACTATCATTTTTATCATGAAAATTTTGAAAGCACATTAAGTCAAATACAAAGAAATATTCTATGTCGTAACATATATATGGATTATCAAGTATATATTGATACAGATGAAGTAGAAAACATAATAGCTTTAGATGATTTATATGATATTATAGATCCAGAGTCAGAGGAATACAAAGATGTTGCAGATTTTTATGAAGACATAGAGTTAGAAGAAGGTCAAACATATAAAGATTTATATAATGAAAAAATCGAAAATTTTATTGAGCTTTTTAAGAAAATGTTAGATTATATAAATGTACAACATCAAAATAATTCTTTTGAGAACTTAAAATCTTTAATAAGGCAATATTTTCCATATTATAGTGACAACATAACATCATTAGATGTAATGATTAGTAATCCTACAAATACTTATATATCATTATTAAGTGATATGGATATGATTTATAATTATCTTAATAAAACATATGAAAATCATGAAGAGAACATGAAAAAGTATAATAAAGAGTTAGAAGAGATGGAAGAATTTGATTTAATAGATGATTCTGAAGATGATATTGATATATAGTAATTTGATGAAAATAATAGAATATGTCATGAAGTGTTTCTTGAGTCTTATAGAAGAAATGAAAAATATAGAAAATAGTGGCATGAAAAGTTTTAGAAGTTACTGTATTTCATATATGATTTGTAAAAGATATGGAATTGATGTTACTAATTTTGATTTTTCAAAATTACCATCAAAAATAAGTAATATAAAAGAGCCTAAAGAAGTTAGAGCAGAAATAGAGAAAATAAGAAAAAATTATGAAGATATAAATAGTAGAATAAGTGACTATTTTGTTAAAAATAATAAAGAAAAAAATAAATCAAATCCAGAAAGGTAGGTTTTAAAATGAGTGAAGAAAAAAAGTTTTAGAATTAGATAGTTATGAACACAAAGCAATAGCTAATATTCTGTTTGAAAAAAGAACTACCTTAATTGAAGAAATATTAAATAAAGAAAAATCTAGTACAATGCTTTCAAATAGTGAATTAATTATAATGCTTAACCAATCAGCAACAGATAGAGAGAAATTGGCTAAATTTTTGAATATATCAGATATAGAAAAAGTTTATATAACAAATGTAGATAGTGGCGAGGGTCTAATTAGAGTTAGAAACTCGCTTATTCCATTTAAAAACAAATTTCCAAAAGATACAGAGTTGTATAAATTAATGACAACAAAACTTGAAGAGCAAAATTATGAATAAATTAATAAAAAATTATAGACTTTTAATGGAAAATAGTATAAAATATCTCACATAGGAAAAAGATAAGCAGATGTGCGTGTTACCACTTCCTCGATTTCTTATCGAGAGCAAGGAGGTGGTTATATGGTTGAGTTTTTGCTATTCCTAATTATAGGATTAATGATTTCAGTAACCATTAACGTAGCCTTGTTGTGTATTATATACATAATGTGGACTAACGAACAAAAATAAAAACACTACACATTTGCTTTGCAGAGCAGTGTAGTGTTATCTCAATTTATTAGGTAACCGCATTTTCTGCGATTCTTTTTCCTATATTTATTATATACCTAATTTCATAAAAAAGTCAATAAATTTAGAAAAAATTATGAATTGGAGGAATTAAAAATAAAGAAGATAATTAAATATACAATTATATTGCTACTAATAGCTATAATGCTTATTAGTAGTTATTTTTTATGTAAAAATTTACAAGAAGATAATAAACAAGAAGAAATTTTTGAAGAAATAAAAGTAATTGCAGAAGATAATAATGGTGACAATAATAAAGAAACAAAAAACAATAATATAAATATGCAAAAGTTACATGAAATAAATAATGATATTGTTGGTTGGATTCAAATTGATAATTCTAACATTGATTATCCTGTAATGCAAACAAAAGAAAATCCAAACTACTATTTAAGAAAATACTTTTATAAGCAATATTCATATTTAGGAACACCATATTTAGCAGAAAGTTGTGATATAAATTCCAGTGACAATTTGATTATTTATGTTCATCATATTAACAATTCTAAAATGTTTGGAGAATTAGAAAATTACAAATCTCAAGAATATTATTCTAATCATAAATTTATAAAATTTTATACATTAGAAGAATATAGAGAATATGAAATAATTGCGATATTTAGAACAATAGCAAATACAGGTTTTAAATATTATAATTTTATAAATGCTATAAATGAAACAGAGTTCGATACATTTGTTAGTAAATGTAAAGATCTCTCTTTTTTCAACATTGATAAAATAGCAGTTTATGGAGATGATTTATTAACTCTGTCAACTTGTGATTATTCAAGTAAAAATGCAAGATTAGTAATAGTAGCAAAAAGAATAAATTAGGAGGTGGTAACTTGGCAGATATAAAGACAAAGGAAAAAAGCAATATAAAAATAAAAAAATTAGACAAAGCTAAAGTTTACTCTCAAAATTTTAAAAGTAATATTATAAACTTAAAATCAAAAACAGAATATGGAGCTAATCAAATATCAGAAAGAACAAAGCAATTTTCAAGAATAGGGATTGATAAATTTAATGAATATGGAAAAAAATCAGCACAAGAAACAGTAGAAAATATTAAAGAAACCTCTCAAAAAATAAAAACAAAATTGAAAGACAGAAAGATAAAGAAAAAAATAACAAATATTAAAGGAAAAAATATTAAGAAGACTATAAAAAACACACCAAAAACAATATCCAAAAATTATACTTCATCAAAAAAACTAGCTGAAAAAAGTATTAAAGGAACAAAAAAAGCATATCACATTGCTAAATCAAGAGCAAAAGCTATGGCAAAAAGTGCAAAACAAACTCTTATTGCAACAATTAGAGCTATAAGAGCTATTCTGTTAGCTGCAAAATCACTATTATTTTTTATACTAGGAGGATTTTGGATAGTGATATTCATTATTATTGTAATATGCTTAATTGCAATGCTTGTAAGTTCTGTGTTTGGAATATTTTTCTCTAGTGAAGATGTAGGAAGTACAATTACAATTGATAATATTCAACAACCTATTACAATGAATACACTTATTTCAGATTTAAATACAGAATTTACTAATAAAATTACACAAATACAAAAAGAAAATCCGTATAATGAGTTTGTCATAACTGGAACTAGAGCTGAATGGAAAGATATATTGGCAGTATATGTTGCAAAAGTGAGTGGTGGAGATAATCAAGTAGAAATGGCAACTTTAGATGATAATAAAGTAACTACATTAAAAGAGATATTTTGGAATATGAATGAAGTTAATTTCACTAAAGAAGAAGAAACTCGACAAGAAACTATTCTTCATCTAACATGGACAGAACACAAAACAATAACATATACAAAATTGCATATAACTATTACTTCAAAATCAATAGATGAAATGGCATATCTCTATAATTTTACTCAAGAACAAAGAAATCAAATGTCCGAGATGACAGATGAAAAATATGCTAGTATGTGGTCTGCAGTTATTTATGGAAGTTCTGTTGGAAGTAATGACATTGTAGAAGTTGCAAGAAGTCAAATCGGAAATGTAGGTGGACAGCCTTATTGGAGTTGGTATGGATATGAAGAAAGAGTAGAATGGTGTGCCTGTTTTGTTAGTTGGTGTGCTGAACAATGTGGTTATATTTCAGCAGGAATAATACCCAAATTTGCTAGTTGCGAAACTGAAGGTGTTAGTTGGTTTAAAACTTGTGGTTTATGGAAAGATAGAGGTTATTCTCCTAATGCACGGAGATATCATATTCTTTGACTGGGAAGATAGTAAAGATGGAAAAGCAGACCATGTAGGAATTGTTGAAAAAGTAGAAAATGGAATTATATATACAATAGAGGGTAATACTTCTGGAGATAAATGCAAACAGAATAATTATGATATAAATAGTGGTGTTATTTTAGGTTATGGAACACCTATGTACTAATTTTTAAAAATTATATATAATTAAATTGGAAAGGAAAAATAAGTTATGAAGATAAATAAATTTGATGTAGTAGAATTGAAAGATGGTAATAGAGCAACTATTATTGATGTAAAAGATAAAAATAATTATTTTGCTGAAATAGTTAATGCTTATGGAATAACTCTTGATAAAAGGGATATACAAGAGAAAGAAATTGATAAAATAATTTTTATTAGTAATAATATATAATAAAAATATTTAAAATAAAAAATAGTCATGCATATCTATATGGCTTTTAGTTTAAATAGATAGGTGGAGCTGTTATAACAGCTCCACCTACGAGAGTCAGAGTCTAACAATTAGTTACATTAACTTACGACAAGGTATAGCCATAAGTAATGTATGCCTGACGATACGGACCAGGCGGGTTGCTGATGCTACTCGCATCAAAGTAGAGCTGGATTTTTGTACCAGCAGGAACATTGCGAATAACAATTCCGCCACCAACATCTTGACCTTCATATGCAACGACAGTTCCATATACCTGACCAGTGGTTGCATTTCTGATTTGGAAGGTTAATTTAATGGGGCTGGAACTATACTGGTCACTACGATAGAAAGTAAACCATACATCCAATGTTCCAGAATCACCAATCGTTTTAACAGGCGTCAGATTGTCGTCAGTCATATTAAAAGACCCTACAGTCCGACTTCCCTTATACCAGGTTTCAACACCTGCTCTTGGCGATACCAACATTTCTTCGTTGGCTTCTTTAGGGATGATAAGACCATCATCTGTTTGAGTTACTTCGTTTTGAGAAATCGTGTAAACCGAATTCTCAGACTGCTCTGTAGCTGCAAATGCCGGAACAGCAAATGCCGAAAAGCATAATGCAAGACTCATAATGAGTCCAACCAATCTTTTCATAGTATTGCCTCCTTTGTTTTTGTAAACAGACTCTGACTCTCTGCACAAAAAAATAATCTAAAATTAAAAAGATTATTTTTTATGCCTTGTTAAAACAAAACCAAAAGTTTAATTTTAACAACCTAATAATAACATTTTTTTAC
>CALYAA010000043.1 GCA_944393385.1 uncultured Clostridia bacterium | reverse complement strand
TTAATAATAATTAAATTTAAAATAAAAAAACAATAATAAAAATAAATAAAATTAATTAAATAAAAATAAATATTTAAGTTTAATAATAATTAAATTAGAAATAAAAAAAAACAATAATAAAAATAAATAAAATTAATTAAATAAAAATAAATATTTAAATTTAATAATAATTAAATTTAAAATAAAAAAACAATAATAAAAATAAATAAAATTAATTAAATAAAAATAAATATTTTAATTTAATAATAATTAAAATATAAAAAAGATTTAATTTATTATTTTATAGAATATAAAGAAAGGAGTTTTTATTTTAATCAAAAAATGGAATTAGAAAAAGAAATAGAAAAAGAAAATAAAATTGAAAATAATGTAAATTTAGAAAAAGAACAAAAAAATTTTTTTAACACAACACTAGGGAAAATCATAGATACTGGATTGGATATTGGTCTAAGAGCAATTTTGCCAGATTTAATAGAAGATCAAGTTATAGATATAAAAAATGCATTAATAGAAAATGGAATTAAAGAGGGAATAAATACAGCAGTAGATTCTATTGTTAATTTGGGTAAAAGTTTTTCGGGAATTTTTACAGGAAAATTTGAAAACATTGAACAAGTAGAGACTGCAATAGGAAATGGTGGAATTATTGATACAACATCAAATTTAATTGATAAAGCTATAGTTAAAATCTATCAAAAAGGTATTATTGGAAGCCAAATAAAGAATTTAATAACTAAAGGGAAAGATTTGATTTTGAGTAATGTTACAAGCAATTTAGAAAATGAAATAAATTTACAAGAAAAATCTTTTTATGATATTGAAAAATATATAAGTGATTTTAATAGTGCATACAATAATAGAAATTTTGATGAAATGACTAAAGAATATAAAAAAATTCAATCTAAGTTAAAAGAATTAATACCTTTAGAAAATGTATTACAAGAAACAAGAAAAATAGATATTTTATATAATTTAATAAAAAATAATGGACAGAATTTTAATTTAAGTGAAAGTGAAATTGAATTTATAAACAAAATAAATTAAAGGTATTTATACCTTTAATTTATCTTGTTTCTATCATTAGTTAATTTTTTACAAAATTCATTAGAATACATTACAATTTGATAAATAAAGTCAGTAGTTTCTTCTGAATTTACTGCTAGAATATTGTTAATTTTTTGTAAAGTTTGATTATTTGATTCTTTGCCAAATAATAAATAATCAGCTGATATTCCTGTATATCTTACAACTTTCCTTAAAGTTTTTACACTAAGAGCTCTTTCTCCTCTTTCAATTTGCCCTAAAAAAGAATCAGTAATATCGATTTTTTCAGAAAATTCTTCTCGATTCATTTTCATACTTTCTCTAATTCCACGAAGTCTTTCTCCTGTGGATATATCATCTTGACTATAATGCATACCTTTTTCTCCTCTAAATTTTTTTAACATTATATAGCGAATTTTGTCAACATATAATAAGCAAAAAGCAGATATTTAATGTATGCAAATATATGTCATAGAAAATTTATAGTGAGATATTTTAATAAAATATGCCTAAAACGAATAAGAATCAAAAATAAAGCTAAAAATATATTGAGGTGATAAATTTGTTAGATGAAGAAAAATTAGATGAAATTTTTAAAAATAATCAAGAATTTGTTGAAGAAAAAATATCTAAACAATATCATGAAAGATTAAAACAAATTAAAGAGCAAAATTTTGAAGAGAGAGAAAATATAAAACAAGGAATTATTGCGGAAATGTACTATAAAGAGGGATTTAAAGATGGAATAGACTATGTTTTAAGATATTTAAAAATAGATTTAAGCACATAAATATAAGCAATTAAACATTAAAAATCTTCTTATAAAATATGAAAATAATTCGTTAAAATTCTTGCAAATTAAAACTTATTATAATATAATACTAGTGCAATACAAAAAGAAAGAGGTAGAAACAATGGAAGAAAGACATGATGGAAATATCATAAAAAGAGATATTGAAGAAGAAATGAGAACAGCATATATTGATTATGCAATGAGTGTAATAGTTTCTAGGGCTTTACCAGATGTAAGAGATGGTTTAAAGCCTGTACATAGAAGAATTTTATATGCAATGCATGAAGATGGAATAACATCAGATAAACCATATAGGAAATGTGCTAATACCGTAGGATCTGTATTAGGAAGATACCATCCACATGGGGATGCTTCTGTATATGATGCAATGGTAAGAATGGCACAAGATTTTTCTATGAGATATATGTTAATTGATGGTCATGGCAATTTTGGTTCAATAGATGGCGATGGTGCAGCGGCAATGAGGTATACAGAAGCAAGAATGTCAAAAATTGCTGAACAAATGCTAGTAGATATTGAGAAAAATACTGTTGATTTTATGCCAAACTATGATGATAGATTACAAGAGCCAACAGTTCTGCCAACAAAGATCCCAACATTACTAATAAATGGATCATCAGGAATTGCCGTAGGTATGGCAACAAACATACCACCACATAATTTAAGAGAAATTATAGATGGTATAGTTAAAATAATTGATAATGATAATGTAACAGATGAAGATTTAATGAAAATCATTAAAGGTCCAGATTTCCCTACTGAAGGATTGATATTAGGCAGAGAAGGAATTAAAGAAGCTTATACAACAGGTAAAGGGAAAATAATTATGAGAGCTGAAGCTGAAATTGAAGAAACAAGCGGAAATAAGCAGAGAATTATAGTTTCTTCTTTGCCATATCAAGTTAATAAAGCACGTTTAATTGAAAACATAGCTCATTTATGTAAAGAAAAACGTATTGAAGGTATTTCTGAATTAAGAGATGAATCTGATAGAAATGATAGAGTAAGAATTGTTATAGAATTGAAAAGAGATGCTAATGCAAAAATTGTATTAAATCAATTATATAAAAACACACAAATGCAAGATACATTTGGTGTAATAATGTTAGCCCTAGTTGATGGAGAACCAAAAATTTTAACATTAAGACAATGCTTAGATTGTTTTATAGATCATAGAAAAGATGTGATTTTACGTAGAACTCAGTTTGATTTAGATAAAGCCCTAGCTAGAGCACATATTTTAGAGGGATTAAGAATAGCGATAGACAATATTGATGAAGTTATTAATATCATACGTAATTCTTATGATGATGCAAAAGAAAAATTGATGAAAAGATTTGGATTAACAGATATACAAGCACAAGCTATTCTTGATATGAGATTAAAAACATTATCAGGTTTGCAAAGAGAAAAAATTGAAGAAGAATATAAACAATTAATGGAATTAATTGCACATTTAAGAGCAATTTTAGCTAGTGAAAGACTTGTATTTGATATTATTAAAGAAGAACTTCTTGAAATTAGAGAAAAATTTGGAGATGATAGAAAAACAAAGATTGTTTCTGCTCAAGGTGATTTCGAGGAAGAAGATTTAGTTAAAGAAGAACAATCAGTTATAACATTAACGCATTTTGGATATATCAAAAGAATGCCTATAGATACATATAGAAGTCAAAAACGTGGTGGAAAAGGGATTGCTGGAGCAACGACTAGGGAAGAAGACTTTGTAAAACAAATATTTACGGCTTCAACACATGATATAATTTTATTCTTTACTAATAGGGGAAAATTATACAAACTTAAAGGATATGAAATTCCAGAAGCGGGAAGAACTGCTAAAGGTACAGCTATTGTTAATCTATTAAGTTTAGATCCAGGAGAAAAAGTTTCAGCAGTAATACCAATTCAAAATTTTGCAGAAGGAAAATATCTACTAATGGCAACAAAACAAGGGTTAATAAAGAAAACAGCTTTATCAGAATATAATTCATCTAGAACTACAGGACTTTTAGGAATTACATTAAAAGAAAATGATGAACTTATTGGTGTTCGCTTAACAGATGGAGAAGATAATGTTGTTCTTGTAACAAGAAATGGATTATGTATAACATTTGATGAAAAAGAAGTCAGACCTATAGGTAGAGTTTCACAAGGAGTTATAGGTATAAGGATTGATGATGATGATGAAGTTATTGGAATGGAATCAATTATTTCAGGAGGTAAAGCGACTTTACTTGCAATTACGGAAAATGGTTTTGGAAAGAGAACAGAACTAGATGAATATAGAGTACAACTTAGAGGCGGAAAAGGTGTTATAACTTATAAAATTACTGCCAAAACTGGGAAACTAGTAGGAGTAAGAATTGCAACAGATGATGAAGATGTAATGCTTATAACAGATAAAGGTACAATAATTAGATTAAAAGTTAAAGATATAAGTGTTTTGGGACGTTCAACTCAAGGTGTTACTTTAATGAGAACAACTGATGGAGGAAAAGTTGTAAGCATAGAAACATTAAAACCAGATATGACAGAATTAGATGCATAAAAAAAATACTATATATAGTTTTTTCGAATACTATATATAGTATTTTTTTATGAGATAATATTTAAATTTTATTTTTGGATTATTTAACTCAAAATAAAAATAAAATTTAATTTTTCAGATGAGAATATATTTAATATGCTAAGTGTTTTTAACACATACTTCTTTTTTTTATACGCAAATCATCACCAAAGAAATAATAAATATCATAAAAACCAGCTATACGTGAGCCAATTCGCTCCTCATAATTATTGAAAATGTTATCTATATTTAAATTTGTAGAGATAATTGTTTTGGTTGATTTATTATTTAAATTAAGTAATCTAGTATTTAAAATAGTAAATAATTCACTTAATTTCATGGAGTTTAAACATTCTGTTCCTAAGTCATCTATAATTAATAAATCTGTTTCAAGTATATTTTGATAAAATTTATCATTATTGGTGTCTTTATATTTATTAAATTTATTGTCAATAATAGTTTCAAGTAAAACTGGTGCTGTTTGATAAAATACAGTTTTGCCATTTTTTATTAATTCATTTGCAATACAATTAGACATAAATGTTTTTCCTAGTCCAGTATTACCGATAAATAAAAGATTATGTGTTTCGACATTATCAAAATTTTTTATAAAATTAATACACTCATTTTTAATATTTACTATGTTTTGCCTTGGTGAAATTTGAAAATTTTCTGAAATATTTTCAGAGAAAAGTTTTTCATTAAAATTTTCAAAATTTTCTTTTTTTAGGCTTGAAATATTAGATTTATTATAAGATATATCTATTAATTTTTGTTTAAGACAGTTACACATTACTGTTGCAGATGTACCAGATTTTATATAACCTGTATCTTTACAAAGATTACATTCATATGATGGTTGTAAAAACTCTTTAGAAATATTATTAGATTTTATTATTGCATTTTTTTCATTTCTTAATTGATCTATTTTTAAATGTAAATTTTGTAATGATGATGTATTGCCAAACAAGATATTTTTTGTTTCACTTATAGCAACAGAATTTAACTCATCTTCAATTTCTTTAAGACGAGGATATTTTTTATAAAGTTCATTTTTTTTGTATTCAAAATTTAGTTCTGCCTTATGTTTTTTTTGTTCATAATCACTTAAAAGTGAAGTTAATATATCATTAGACATTTATATCTCCTTCCATGTTTGCACTTTTTATATCTGAAGCAGAAATATTTGGAGTGGTATTATTTAATGATGAATTTGAAGGGGGATTTAAATTTGTTTGCACACTTGAATTTGCATACAAAAACGATAAATTGCTGTATTTTCTTTGCTCAAATGAAGCTTTTGCAACCTTTTTTTCTAATTGTTTAGTATCTTTGCGTTGTTTTTCTCTTTGTTCAATAAATGCAAATACTTCTTCAGGTGTTTTTAATCCTCTTTCATGCCAATTTGTAATTATATTATTAAAATATTCAAAAGTAGGATTTGATTTATATACACTACGCTTTAAAGCAATTTCGATTATATTTAAATTATATCCATAATCTAAAAGCCATTTTTCAATATATGCTTCCTCATATTGTGTTAAAGTTTGTTTCCCTAGTTTTTTTGCAATTGTTTTCTTTATTTTAACAATAGCATCTTGTTTTTGATAGTATGAATCTAAATCTTCCCAAGTTTGAATTTTATTACTTCCCCAAGCTTCAGCAACTGTTTGAACATATTTCATGTTTAATGCTGAACGCCTAAAGCAATAATCAAACAAAGAAATTAATACTTGATCATCAAAATGATATTTTGTAATCCATAAATCAATATTATTATACCAAGATGGTCCCATAATCCCTGAAAAATATGTGTTATTGATATGTTCAATAACTTTTGCCCTAGCTTTATTTTTAGAAATATCTTCTATTTTTTCTGGTGATAATGTTAAATTTGGCTTATATAACTTATGAAGAGTCTGTTCTTGTAAATTTACTAATATATATCCATTTTCTTTTTTTATTATAAGCCCGTTTTCTTCTAAATAAGAAAATGAATCATTTATTTCTTTTAGTGGTAAAGCTAGTTTTTTTGATAAATCATTTAATTTTATATCTTTTTCGTATTTTGACAAAAAAATAATATATAAATACACTTTTACACAATTTGCTGGCATTTGAGACAAATATTCTGCAAAAAAAATGTCAGGAATAGTTGTTTCTGAAAATAATAGCGGTGTTTCTGATAATGCTAATTTCAATTTTGAAACCTCCTTTTGTTATATAAAAAAGTCTAGTAGAATTATATCATTTATAAGAAGAAAATCAAGTAAAAAGTCAAAACTTTTTATATAAATATAGTTTTGGTCTTAATAGATATTTTAGTAAGTATGTAAGTACCAAAAACATAGGTTCACCATAAAAACCAAAAATACTAAAAAGAGTCATAGGAAAACAAAAAGAAATTATAAAAAATATTTTTATATTCCAATCTTTAAATAATAAATGAAAAAATAAAAATATTATAGAATACCAAACAATATTTAAAATAATTGTTGAATAATCTAACATACCAAAAACTTTATTTTTAAAATTATAATTTTGAGGGATAATAAATTTCATAAATTTTAAACTCCTTTAAATTTATTTTTTTAAAAAGTTATTCACATTTTGTGAAATAGTTGTGGAAATTCCACCTAAAAATTCACGTACAAAAGAATTTGCTTTTATCAAAACATAAATCGCACCAATATAAATAAATTTGGTAATTAAATTACTAGAAGAATAATCCATAGAAAATAAAATAAGTAAAACTAAAGATACAATAATTTGAATAAATAATAAAGAAAATATATTTCTAATCCAAGTTTTAAAAAACCAAGAAGTATTTTGTAAAATTAGAGATAAAAAAGCAAAAGGTGTAAGTAGTATAAAAATTTTTACCATAACATATCTAAAAGAATATGAAAAAACTAAACTTAATAAAGATGTCGAAAGAGAAGCTTTTATAATTCCATCTAAAGAAAAAATATTTATAGAGGAATCATTTATTAAAATAGAATTATTGATTTCTAATATTAATTCAGAGAAACAAATATTTTTATTAAAAAGATCTTCTCCAATTCCTCTAATGGCTAAAGTTATATTTGAGGTAAAATTAATTATTTCACTAACAAAAAAATAAGAGAAATTAATAAATAAACCAAATATAATAATTTTAAAGAAAAATTGATAAGGAGATTCTATTCTATTATAAGTGAAATGAGAAAATAAATATTTTATACTATAATATAAAGTTAAACCAAATAATAAAGAATTACAAATTAAAATAATTCCATTTTGTGAATTAATGCCTATAATTTTTTCAAAAAATGAATCGGAAATAATACTTGAATTAATAAAAGTAATATCATCTAAAATACTATATAAATTGTTATCAATAGAAGAAAATAAGTTTTGTAAAATAGTATTAATTGTTTCAACAATTATTGTAGTAATATTTTGACTATTTTCCATGAAACCTCCTAGCCAATTAAAGATTGAATTGCAGAAATAACTAAATCAGCAACTAAAATAAAAGCATAAGAAAATAAAGAACCTGTTATAAGTTTTTTACCAATTCTTATTTTTTCTTCATCTCCAAAACTAAATTTTTTCATCAAAGCACCAGAACATACTGCTACAGCAGCTGCTGGAGTGGATATTTTTATTATCCATTCTTTAATTTCTTCAAAAGCATCGCTCAAAGTATTTACTAATTTTGGAGTAGCTGCATATACTGCTTGACCTGATAAAAATAAGATAATTAAAAAAATTAAAATTGTATTAATTAAAAATTTATTCATAAAAACCTCCTAACATTTATTATTAAAAAGTAAAACATTAAATAATAATAAATAAAATAATAAATAAAATAATAAATAAAATAATAAATAAAATAATAAATAAAATAATAAATAAAATAATAAATAAAAACAATAAATAAAATAAAAAATAAAAAACAATAAATAATAAATAAAATAAAAAATAAAAAATAATAAATAATAAATAATAAATAAAATAATAAATTAAAATAATAAATAAAAAATAATAAATAAAATAAAAAATAAAATAAAAAATAAAATAATAAAATAAAATAATAAATTAAAATAATAAATAAAAATAATAAATAAAAAAATAAATAAAAAAATAAATAAAAATAATAAATAAAATAATAAATAAAATAATAAATAAAATAATAAATAAAATAATAAATAAAATAATAAATAAAAT
>CALYAA010000042.1 GCA_944393385.1 uncultured Clostridia bacterium | reverse complement strand
AATTGGTAGATAGGTTGGAGGTGTAAGTATAGTGATATATTAAGCTGACCAATACTAATAAATCGAGGGCTTAACTATAAAAAATTAATCCTAATAAAAATTTCATCTATGTATTTTTGAGTGTGCTTTTATGAATATATTTTAAAAAAATGGAAAAAATATAAATAAAGTATTGCATTTTTTTAAAGTATATAGTATAATTACATTTGTATTAAGAAGATATTAATTTTCTAGTGACGATAACATGGAGGAAATACCTGTTCCCATACCGAACACAGAAGTCAAGCTCCAATGTGCCAAAAATACTTGTGGGTTACCCTGCTGGGAAAATAGGTTGTTGCTAGTTTTTATATATTCCCCGTTAGCTCAGTTGGTAGAGCGCTCGGCTGTTAACCGATAGGTCGTAGGTTCAAGTCCTACACGGGGAGCCATAAAAATTAACAGATAATATTTTATCTGTTTTTTTGCTAGTATTTATATAACAAACCATATATAATAATATAAAAAAGGGATATGAAAAGAAAAAACTATTTAACTCAAATTAATAAAAAACACTTACAATTAATGCAAGTGTTTTTTTGCTATTTATTATTTTGACTTAACAAAGAATTAATAAGTCCACAACATTCTTTACCCTCATTACAAACCAAATCAGTAACACAAGTAGGTCCAAGGCCCTTACCAAGTAAAGGAGAAACATCTTTAATTTGTCTTGCAATTTCCTTTGCAATATTTCTAATTTGCCATTGAGCCTTATTACAACAACGCATTCTACAAATCCATTGAGCAGTTCTAGCATTTAAAGTTGTAACAACATTAAGCATCTGACAACCTAGATAAAAATGTACTAAATCTTCTTCAATAACACCAGCAGATTTAAATTCTTCTAAAACTTGAATATTCTTTTTTACAGCTTCAGTATATAATTTTAAACAATCTTTATTTGCAGAAATAGTAGCTGGTGTAATGTAATTGTTAAAATCCCACAAAGGAGTAAACTCAGGTATTAATAATGAATGTGTACGATGACGTGTTAAATGAGTAAGTATAGAAAGTGAAATAGGAATCTGGAATGTAAATTGTACTTGCTCAAGTTCACGACTTTCATTTTTATGAAGAATAATATTCATAAATTTTTCTTTAAAACTAGAATCTTTATTAATAGCCTTTTCAACTATACTATTTGCTGTATTTTTATCACATTGATAATGGTACATAATTGAACTATTAATTATTACATCATCAGAATCTGGAGTATAACTTATTAATTTTGGTTTGTCAATAACTTTTATTTCTGGTCTTGGACATAAATCTTCTAAATATTTAAAAGATGTATCATCAGTATTTTTTTCCATTTCTTTATCAATACTATCTGTCAAATAAGGAACGTATTCTCTTGTAATAGATAATAATTCATTTCCAAAATCTTTTAAATCATTTATTTTACTTAAATGTCCAGAAACTAAAGAAATTATAAGTTTTTCAAGTTCTCGTGCATCTAATCCCATAATAATATTGCTATGATATGAATATGGAAGCACAAATCTTGCATCTTCTTTATTTATTCCTAAATCAACAATATCGCCATAAGTATTAAATAAATATTTCATATGAGTTATGTATTTTTCTTTTAATTTTTCATTATCTTTATGGATATTTAAGCTTTTGTCTCTAAAATCAGGAATATAAAACCCAACATTTCTAAAATCAACTTCACGTCTAGATTTTATTGTAAAAGATGTAAGTCTATTACCAATAATAGTTTGTTCAACAATTGGAGTAACATCACAAAGAGCAAATACTAAATAATCATGCTCAATTATTGATTTATGCCCCATTCCAATAATTCTTTTTATTAATTTAATATTTTTTTCTGTATCATTACAAGTTTCTAGTACTTCTAAAACATTTCCAGGATATCTTGAAAGCTTTCCTGCAGCAGCTACTTTTTTTATTCTAGAATCTAATTCATCTTTAGTATATCCACCTAATAATTCAATTTTCATTTTTTTCACCTTCAAAAATAATATTTTCTATAAAAGACATTGAGATATATACTGCCCAAGAGCTCTTATATCTGTTTGAGAAGATAATTCAAAAATTACAGAACCTAGACCGCAAATAGTAATTTCTAGTTTAGAAGATATGTCAAAAGTTCCAGATGTTTCAATAGAAAATGTTTGTATTCTTGAATATGGAATTGAAGTATAATCTACTTCTCTTCCTGTTATCCCTTGAACATTAACAGATATCAATCTCTTATTTGTAAAAATTAATTTATCTCTCATAGAAGTAAATGCATATCCTATTTCTTCATTTGAACATAGTATTGCAATAATATCTGATTCGACCTCATGTATTGGTGCTGGTTTTAATTTAATAATAGTTTTATTTGTAAAATCTAACATATGTAACCTCCATTTTAAAAATTTCATTGTTATTTTATAAAAAAATATTAATAAAAACAAGTAGTTTAGAAAATTTAATAAAATATTGAAAAGGTATTCTTTATAAGATATAATTAAAGTGTTATAAAAATAGTCTTAACCCAAAATAGTAGTTAAGTTTAAAATTTCTACTATTTTTTTTTAAATAATATAAACTTTTTATAAGTTAAAAAAATCTAATAATTGTAAGACTAAGATATATAATAATGATAAAAAGGTTTTGGTGAAAAAAATGTTTAAAATAAATAATAAAAATAAAATACTAAGTTTTTTTAGTATTTTGTTGATTTTATTAATAATATTTTTTTTAATAATAATATTTTCATCTAAAAATATTAATGCTAACAATTCAAATCAACAAAATACAAATGATATCAGTAAAGTGGATAATGATACTGAAACAACCAATAATGATAATATGATAATAAAAATTACAGAAAATAATGAAAGCAAAAATGAAAACTTAAATAGTGAAAGTGAAAATGAAAACACGGAGTCCACAGAGCAAATTGAAAATGATGCTAATGTAGCTAATAAAACAAGAGAATTTAATAATAAAGTAGCTTTTATAGGCGATTCAAGAACACAGGCATTTTTAATGTATGCTGGTTTAAGTGATGTTGTTGATTATACAAGCATAGGTCTTATGGTAGATACAGCGATAACGAAACAATTTATAACAAATGATAAAGGCGAAAAAATAACATTACTAGAAGATTTAAAAAATAGAAATGTAGATACTGTATATATCATGCTAGGTGTAAATGAACTAGGGTGGGTATATAGTAGTATATTTATAAAAAAATATGAAGAACTAATAGACAAAATTCTTGAAATAAAACCGAATTGTGAAATTATATTACAATCTATTATTCCAGTCACAAAAACAAAATCAGATAGTGACAAAATTTACAATAATACTAGAATAACAGAATATAATACTTTAATCAAAGAAATGGCAAGTAGAAAAAATGTTAAATATATAGATTTAGTTCCAATACTTACAGATGAAAATGGAAATTTGCCAGAAAAAGCGAGTCCTGATGGAATTCACTTAAACAAAGAATATTGTTTAAAATGGCTAGATTGTTTAAAAAATAATTAATTTATAATAGGAGAGTAAAAAGTGAAAAAGAAGATTTTAATAGCAATGTTAATTGTACTATTAACTATAATAATTTTTATAGGAATAGCATTTATTCCTAAAAAAACAAATATTCAAATAGATATACAAAAATTAGCAAATGAATTAATCAATTCTCAGATATTTGAAGATAACTTAAATGCAATAGATAGTGAAAGTATAATAAAAAAGTACAATTTTGACATTAATAAGATAAAAGATATTAATTCATATGTAGGAACAGGAGCTACAGCTGAAGAAATTTTAATAATAGAATTAAAAGATAAAGCATATATAAATGAAGCAAAAAAAATAATTGAAACAAAAATAGATGAAAGAAAAATAGATTTTGAAAACTATTTACCAAAAGAAGTTTTTAAATTAGAAAATTACAATTTAGAAAGTAATGGAAATTATATAATTTTATGTATTTCTAACGACAGTGACAAAGCAAATGAAATAATAAGAAAAAATATTAATAGTTAAAGGAAGTAGAAAAAGTGCAAGATGCAAAAAATATATTAATAGACTATGTAAAAGAAAATCAAGAAAAATTATACAGAATTGCATTTAGTTATTCAAAAGATGAAGATGCTTCTCTAGATATTGTTCAAGAAGCAATAGCAAAAGCATTAAAAAACATTAATAAACTAAAAGAAGAAAAATATTTAAAAACGTGGTTTTATCGAATTTTGATTAATGAATGTTTACAGGATATAAAAAAGAAGAAAAGGATAACAACTTGTGAATTACAAGAAATAGAAAACCAAATACAATGGAATGATAATATAAATGCTGATGGAATTGATATTTACAAACATATTCAAAATTTAAACGAAAAGCTAAGAACAGTTATTATATTAAGATTTTTTGAAGATATGAAAATAGAAGAAATTGCTACAATAACGAAAACTAATCAAAATACAGTTAAATCAAGATTATACAAAGGATTAAAAGAATTAAAAAAATTAATAGAAAGGCGGGGGAAAAAAGTGAAAAATATTCAGAAGGCAAAAGAAGTTTATAATGCCATAAAAATACCTGAGCAGTTAAATTATATGGTAAATAGAGCAATTTATCATGAAAGAAAAAGAAATAAATTTGTATTTAAACCTGTAAAACATGTGTTATCAACAGCAATTTGTATATTTTTTGTATTTACAATAATGATTAATGTAAACCCTAGTTTTGCTATGAGTATTTCAGAAATACCGATTTTAGGAGATATAGCAAAAGTTTTTACTGTAAAGGAATATAGAGTAGAGGATAAAGAAAAATTAATAAATGCAAAAATACCAGCTATAGAAAATACAGGTAATACTGAATTAGAAAAAAGAATAAACTATGAGATAATGCTAAAAATGGATGAAGTTTTGAAGGAAGCAGAACAAAGAGCTGCAGAATACAAAGAAGCTGTTATAGAAACAGGAGGAAAAGAAGAAGATTATCATCCAATAAATATACAAATAGACTATGAAGTAGGTTATTCTAGTGAGAAAATAGTATCATTTGTTATACTAAAATCTGAAACATTAGCAAGTACATATACAGAAAGATTTTTCTATAATATAGATATTGAAACTGGAAAGAAATTAAATTTAAGAGATGTACTTGGAAATGATTACAAGAAAATAGTTGATGAAACAATTTATAAAGAAATAGAAGAAAGAAGCAAAAATCCAGATAATGTATATTTTACCAAAGATGAATATGGATTTTCAGGTATAGAAAATGAGTATCAAAACTTTTATATTAATTCAGAGGGAAAAGTTGTAATTGTATTTGAAAAATATGAAATTGCACCAGGATATATGGGAACTCAAGAATTTGTAATAGATAAAGTAATAATTTAACAAGCAACTCTTACTACAAAAAATAGTAAGAGTTTTTTTATTATATAGTTCCTTGCATAGCAAACTGAATGCAAAAAACAAAGAAAACTAAAGCAAGAATTGGTGCAATAATATAAATAAAAAGAAGGTGAAGTACAATGCTAACCATAATAGAAGCATTTGTAATATAGCAAAACCAGTCAATAAATTTAAAATGAATAAAACCAAGTCCTTCATTCATACTATTATTTTTTGCCTGAACCAATTCTTCACTTGGAATATTATAAATTTCAGATAATTTATAAATTGTATTTAAGTCAGGATATAATAATCCATATTCCCACTTTTTTACTGTTTTTTCATTAATATTTGTATCATCAATTCTTTTTGCAACATCATAATAATCCCATTTTTTTCTATTTCTAGCAGTCTTTAAAATAACTTCAATTAGAGCAATATTTTGATATTTCTCTTTCAATTTTTTCATAAACAAATCCCTTTCAACAAATTCATTATACATATAAAAATGATAAAAATCAAATTTTTTTTAATATATACTAGTTTTTAAACAAATAATATTATATAATAAATTTGCATTAAAGGTTTATAGATATCCTCAAAAATCTAAATTTAATGTAAAGGTTAAAAATTATGAGAGATATAAAAGAATTAGAAAAATTAGCAAATGAGAACAGAAAAAGAATAATAAATATGATTTATAAAGCAAAATCTGGACATTCAGGAGGATCTTTATCAATAATAGATATGCTTACAGCAATATATGAAATAGATGTAAATTTTAATGAAAATCCAAGAAGTAGAGTTGTATTATCAAAAGGCCACACAGTTCCTGCACAATATGCTATTTTAAATTCAAAAGGAATTATAAAAGATGAGGAAATGAATACTTTAAGAAAAATCAATTCTAGACTTCAAGGGCATCCTTCAATCAAAGACATACCAGAAGTAGATGCAACAACTGGATTATTAGGACAGGGGCTTTCAATAGCTGTAGGAATGGCAATTGCAAAAAGAAATAAAAATGATAATCATCATGTTTATGCAATTGTTGGTGATGGAGAAATGCAAGAAGGTCAAATTTGGGAAGCAATGATGCAAGCAGCACATTATAAATTAAATAATTTGATTTTAATAATTGATTATAACAAATTATCATCTTATGGAGATGTAAATCAATCAATGAATTTAGAGCCATTAAAACAAAAGGTAGAAGCTTTTAATTTTCATACAATTGAAATAGACGGAAACAATATGGAACAAGTTGTAAATGCATTATATGAATCTTATGAAGTAAAAGATAAGCCAATTGCAATTATATGTAATACAATAAAAGGAAAAGGAGTTTCTTTTATGGAAAATAATCCTAAATGGCATAATGGAGAAATAAGTGATGAAGAATATAAAATAGCAATGCAAGATTTAGAAAATAAAGAATAAGAAAGGACTTATATAGCATGGAAAATGAAATGATTTGTTTAAGAGATAAAATTGGCGAATTTTTATGTGAATTTGCAAAACAAGATAATAGAATATATGTAATTGACAGCGATTTAGCAAAATCAACAAAAACATTACAATTTGAAAAAGAATTTCCTAATAGATTTGTTGAAACTGGAATATCAGAAGCAAGTGCAATGTCAATTGCAACAGGATTAGCATCAGAAGGAATGATTCCATTCTATGTTAATTTTGCAATTTTTGTTGCAGGAACAGCCTGGACACAAATTCGTCAAGCTGCATATGCTAATGCAAATATAAAAATGATTGGAACATATGCAGGAATGGATAATGGAAAAGATGGAGCTTCACATCATGCAAATGAGGATATAGCTTTAGTAAGAGCAATTCCAAATGTAAAAATACTAGTACCATCAAATGTAAAAGAAATGAAAGAAGCTTTAAAAATGGCAATTGAGTATAATGGGCCAGTATATATTCGTATAGCTAGAGACAATGTGCCAAATGTTGAATTTAATGGAGTACCAGAAATGGGTAAATCAACAATTGTAAAAGATGAAGGTAATGATTTTGCCTGTTTTTATGAAGGTACTTCGGCAACCATTGCATATAAAGGATTTGAGGCTTTAAAAGAAAAAGGATATAAAGGAAAATTGATTAATATATTTTCAATAAAACCACTAGATTTAGAACTAATAAACGAGATATCAGAAAAAGTTAAATGTATTTTAACAATTGAAAATCATTCTATAATAGGGGGCCTTGGAGGAGCAATAGCAGAAGTTTTAGCACAAAAGCCAACTCATGCTCCAATAAGGTTTATAGGAGTAAAAGATGTGTTTACAGAGTCTGGTACGGCTACAGAAGTAAAAGAAAAATATGGGTTAAACGTTGAAAATATTATAGAACAAGTTAAGTCTGTTATAAATTAAGTAGATTCTTAAATAAAAAAGCTAAGTTTTTCTAATTACACTTAGTCACTTAGAAAACCTTAGCTTTATTTTTAATCATAAAATGGATAAGAAAAAAATTTTACTTATAATAATCTTTACTATATATTTTTAAATAATATGGTTTTATATCAGGCAATAAGTCTTTAAAATAAACAATGTTGCCATCTACTTCTTCTTGCTTTAAATTAGGATAAGTTCTAATCATTTTTTTATCATTAAAAAGATAATGAATTAAAAACAAATTTATTTTGCTTTCATTTATATTCTCGTTCATTTCTATAATTTTTTCTTTATTTTCAACATTCAAATTATTTATAGCAATCATTCTTATTCTAAATAAACTTATAGCATAAGCAGATACAATGCAATCAACAAGTATAAATATCATAATTACAGATATTATAGATTTTACTGTTGATAAATTAATTTTTTTTAGAATAAAGGCCATAAGCTTTCTAACTTTAGGATGAATGGCTTTCATTAAAAAAATTGCTAAAATACCCCAAAAAATTGAGTAATAAAAACAGATTCTACCATTAACATTAAGTGGCATATTTGAATAATCCCACCACTTTACATGTAAAATAAATTCTCCAACTAAGCTTACTAAATATTCAGTTATTGAACCTATTATAAAACCACCAATAAATAAGGTTATTCTATTTTTCTTAAAATATTGTAGAAATAAAATCATTATTACTGCGCCAAGTCCATATATACTACAAAAAGGGCCATATAAAAAACTTTTTTTGCTTTCTAAAACACCATATCTAACAAATGCAAATATGGTTTCAACAAAAAAAACTGCTATACTGTAAATTATGAAATATGCAAATAGGTTCCATATATCCATTCCTAAAATTGTTATTTTTTTGTTACTTTTTGAATTCATATAATTACCTCGGAATAATTTTACTATAACTAAAAATAAATTGCAATAAAATGTTGAA
>CALYAA010000041.1 GCA_944393385.1 uncultured Clostridia bacterium | reverse complement strand
CTTAAAAACAACATCTTTATAAAAAGCACTAATATTAAATTAGTGCTATGAGTGAACGAAGTTCACTTTTGTTCTAATCACAAAAAGAATTGAAAGATTTAATGTAAGTTTGCCAGATGATTGGAATGATGGTTATAGTAATGTAACTATATGCTCAACTTGTGAAAACCAAGAAACAGCAGATGAGAGATTACCAATTTTATTAAATTTACCAATAAAACATAGAGAAATAATTCATGAACCTATGTTAGAAGAAATAAATATAGAAAAATATCTAAAAAGTAACAAAATAGAGATGGTAACTTGTGGTGGAGAATCTGGACCAAATGCACGAATCTGTAATTATGATTGGATTTTAAATACTAGAAATCAATGTATAAAATATAATGTTCCTTTTTATTTTAAGCAAACAGGAGCAAATTTTGTAAAAGAAAATAAATTATACAAAGTATCAAGAAAAGATCAAATGAGACAAGCTCATAAAGCTAATATAGATATAGAAAAATCATTATCATAGGAGGGAACAATGTCATTAATAAGTGTAAATAATTTAACATTTGGTTATGATGGAAGCCTTAATAATGTATTTGAAAATGTGTCATTTAATATAGATACAGACTGGAAATTAGGGTTAATTGGCAGAAATGGTAAAGGAAAAACTACTTTTTTAAAACTATTATTAGGAGAATACGAATACAAAGGAACAATATCAAAAAATGTAGAATTTGATTATTTCCCATTTGATGTAAAAGACAAAGAAAAAATGGCAATAGATATAGCCCATGAAATAGCTCCAAATATAGAAGATTGGGAAATTATAAAAGAACTAAATTTGCTAAATACAGATGCAGAAATTCTTTATAGAAACTTCAATTTGTTAAGTGGAGGAGAACAAATAAAAATTCTTTTGATAAGTTTATTTTTAAAAGGAAATAACTTCTTACTAATAGATGAGCCAACAAATCATTTAGACTGTGAAACAAGAGATAATTTAGTAGAATATTTAAAAAAGAAAAAAGGATTTATTTTAGTTTCTCATGATAGAAATTTTTTAGATAAAGTTGTAGACCACATAATTTCAATTAATAATACAAATATAGATATTCAAAAAGGAAATTTTTCTTCATGGCAAGAAAATAAAGATAGGCAAGATAACTTTGAATTAATGCAAAATGACAAGTTAAAAAAAGATATAAACAGATTAGAAATTGCAGCTAAAAACACTGCAAATTGGTCAAACCAAATTGAAAAATCAAAATATAATACAACAAATTCTGGCTCAAAAATAGACAGAGGATATGTAGGTCATCAATCAGCAAAAATGATGAAAAGATCCAAAGTAATTGAAAAAAGGATAGAAAATAAATTAGAGCAAAAGTCTAGTTTATTAAATAATATAGATAGAAATGATAGTTTAAAAATAATTCCATTAGAAAGCAAAAAGAATCCATTAATAATAGCAGATAATTTACAAATTATTTATAATGATAAAACTATATTTGATAAAGTATCATTCGAAATAAAAAATGGTGACAGAATTGCAATTACAGGTAGAAATGGTATAGGAAAATCAAGCATTTTAAAATTAATTATGGGAAATGAAATAAAATATGCTGGAAGCTTAAAAGTTGCAAATGATTTAATAATATCTTATGTATCACAAAGTACAGAGAATTTAAAAGGAACACTCAAAGAATTTGCAATTCAAAATAAAATTGATGAAAGTATTTTCAAATCAATGCTATCTAAAATGGGATTTTATAATTCAGAATTTAACAAAGATATTAAACAAATGAGTGAAGGTCAAAAGAAAAAAGTTTTAATTGCAAAAAGTATTACAGAATCAGCTAATATTTATATATGGGATGAACCACTTAATTATATAGATATTTTAACAAGAATACAAATAGAAGATGCAATTTTAAAATATAAGCCAACACTAATTTTTGTAGAACATGATGAAACTTTTATAAAAAAAGTAGCAACAAACATTATACAGTTAAAAACAACATAAATATAAGTCAAGGAGGTAATTATGTCATTAGAAAAAGCAAGAGAATATTTAAAAAAATATGGATTAGAAGATAAAATTATGGAATTTCCTGTTTCATCAGCAACTGTTGAAGAAGCGGCAAAAGCAATAAATTGTAAGGAAGAAGAAATAGTAAAAACATTATCTTTTATTGTTGATGATAAACCAATATTAATTGCTGTTGCAGGAGATACAAAAATAGATAATAGTAAATATAAAGCAGAATTTCACACTAAAGCAAAAATGATTCCATTTGATAGTGTTGAAGAATTGATTGGACATGCTGTAGGAGGAGTTTGCCCATTTGGAGTGAATGAAAATGTAGATGTTTATTTAGATAATTCATTAAAAAGGTTTAATATTGTTTATCCTGCTTGTGGAAGTTCAAACAGTGCTGTTAAACTATCATTAGATGAATTAGAAAAAACATCTAATTTCAAAAAATGGATTGATGTTTGTATAGTTATATAAAAAATTTGATTTTAGGTGTGTAAGATAAAATTGGAGAATATATGATAAGAAAATTTAAAAAATGTGATATAAATGATGTGATGCAAATATGGGAAAATGAGAATGTAAAATCTCATAAATTTATTCAAGAAAAATACTGGAAAAATAATTATAACTATGTAAAAGAAGCATAACAAAGGCAGAGATATATGTTTATATTTTTGGGGAAAGAATTGTGGGTTTTATAGGACTAAATAAAAACTACATTGAAGGAATTTTTGTTGATGAAAATAATCAAGGAAAGGGAATAGGTACATCTTTATTAAATAAAGCAAAGGAAAATAGAAATTGCTTAAAATTAACTGTATATAAGAAAAATACAAATGCTATTAGTTTTTACAAGAAAAATGGTTTTGAAATTATAAATGAAAATATAGATAATAATACAAAAGAAATAGAATATACTATGATTTGGAATAAGAATATAATGTAGAAAAAGTGATTCAAGGTATAAATTTAATTATGCCACTTGAATCACTTTTACACTATTTGGTTTAATTCTATTAACTGCGGGAAATTAACATTAAATAATATAATAAATATTGATAATTAAATGCATTTATGATAATATGAGAACAACAATATATATTATAGAATTGGAGGATGATATGTTAAATATTGAATATAGAGAAAATTTGGAAAAAGAACTTTATAGCATGATAAATACTGAATTTAATAAATATGCTACAAAAAATTGTGTAACCTGTAATTATACTCCATTTAATTTTGTTGCAAAAGAAGATGACCAAATTGTTGGAATAATAACTGGACACTCATATTATAAAGAAGTTCATATTGGTGATCTTATCATATTAGAACAATATCGTAATAAAAATATTGGAACCAAACTTATAGAAACAGTTGAAAATTATTTTAAAAATAAAGGCTTTGAAAATATAAATTTAACGACTTATAATTTTCAAGCTCCTGATTTTTATAAAAAGTGTGGTTTTAAAGTTGAATTTATAAGGGAAAACAAAGAAGAACCTAAACTTACAAAATATTATTTTGTTAAATATATTTAATAATTACAATTTCAGGATTTAGAAAGAAAAAAATTAGAAGCAGGAAGATTAGCACCAACAGCTAAAAATATACAGCCACAAAAAATATATGTAGCAAATTCAAATGAAGCAATAGAAAAAATAGACAAAGTTAGTCCATGTAGATATGGTGCACCAACAGTTTTAATTGTATGTAGTGATAAAAATATTGCATTTACTAAAGGAGAATATTCTACTTATGAAATGGATGCTTGTATTGTTGCAACTCATATGATGCTTGAGGCAACCAACATAGGAGTTGATAACATATGGATAGAAATGTTTGATAAACAAGAATTAATAAAACAATTTAATTTAGAAGAAAATATAGAACCAATTTGTTTAATACCTATAGGATATAAAGCAGACGATTATACTGGAAATCCATTGCATAATCAAAGAAAAGACTTGAAAGAAACTGTAGAATTTATATAATTTAAAGGAGATGTTAAAAATATGAAAAAGAAGATTATATTGTCAGTATTATTTATTATTAGTTTAGCACCAATGTTACTCAATCAATATGGATCAGCAAGGGGAGTACAAGAAATTAGTGGACTAATTAACTTATTCAATCCAATAGGCATTATTTCTACAATATTATTTATTATAGGTGTTTGGATACCTTTTAAGAACAAAAGGATAAATAAAATATTAGGATTTATAGGTGTACTAGGTATTGTCATTTCAGAAATTTATAATTTCTTTACATGGCATGTAAAAACCATTACAGGTGAAATAAGTTTTCAAAATAGTATTAATTTTGTATTTCCTGAATTTTATATTGGTTTAGTAATATCTTTGGTTATGGTAATTGCATATATCATTACTGAAAAAGTATTAAAAGAAGAATAAATAGTAATATATAGAAAATGAATATTTTGATACATATAGTAATTAAAAATAATAAAGAATAGTAATTTATCTGTTAATTAAACCTCTAGTGTGTGTTAAATATGAGCAATGTTTGTTAATATTCTTTTGAAAGGAGAATAATAAATGGAACAAATAAAAATTGGAAATTTTATTTCTTTGTGTAGAAAAGATAAAAAATTAACACAAGAAAAATTAGCAGAGAAGTTAAATGTGAGTGTCAATGCTGTTAGTAAATGGGAAAGAGGATTAAATTTGCCTGACTATTCTAATCTACAAACTCTATGTGAAATTTTAGAAATATCGCTGAATGAGTTTTTCGCAGGAGAGCACTTAAAAGAAAATGAAGTTGAAAAACAATCTGAAAAGAATATTTTAAGTATTTTGCAATTTGCTAATTATAAAAATAAAAAATATAAAATATTAATGATAGTTATTTCAATATTGCTAATTATTTTATTTGCTATTATAGGTAGAGGTGTTCTAATGAAGTCTGGCTATATAATAGATGATAATTTAAAATATTCACAGATTTATATAACCGGAGAAAGTAATATCAAGGGTAATGTTGATATAAATATGTTTGGAAAAATAAATATTGATTTTGATATAGGTGCTAACAAATATGGATATGCAGTATTTAAAAATCCCAATAAAGCATTAAAAACATTAAAAAAGGAGTATTCAAAAGGAATAAAGTTAATTCAAAAAGAATTTAACCTATTACCTTTAACAAATTTTAACTACAGAAAGTATAAAAATTATGGTTGGCAAGTTACTACAGGTACTGATGAAGAAAAAGAACAAGCAAGCTTCGTTTCATCTTTTATGGATATTTATGAAAATAGTTTTAATATATAAATTACAATGTAAGTAGAGGAGTTTTAGTGATGAAAATAATAACATTATGTGGAAGTTTAAAATTCAAAAAAGAAATGATGGAAACAGCAGAGAAAATGGCTCTAAAAGGTAATTGTATTCTTACACCAGTTTATCCTGTGTTAGAAAATTATGAAAGAACAGATGAACAACAAAAAAAGTTAAAAGAAGAACATTTTAAAAGAATAGAATTAGCTGATGCAATATTAGTAGTAAATGTAAATAATTATATTGGAAACAGTACAAATTTAGAGATAGAATATGCAAGAAAATTAGGTAAAGAAATTTTATATTATACAGATTTAATTATGATATAAATATAAATTACAATTTGTAATAAGTGAGGAGGTGGAAAAATGTATAAAACAGTTGTTATAGAATATTCTCCAAAAGCAGATGATATGGCACAAAAAGTAGAAGAAAAAGCAAACCAAATGTTACAAGATGGTTATGAACTAGTTACTATGTCAATTACAGGAACAGCAAAAGCAATTTTAGTATTTAAAAAGTAAAAAAACAATAAATCAGATATAGTAATTTGAAAGTGAGGGGGAATTTATGAATAAAGGAAAAACCGGAATATTGATGATAATATTAGGAAATGTATTGTATTTAGTCTATACTTTCTTTTGTGGTAATGAAACAACACCATTTGATGAATTTAGTTCAGGATTACTGCTAGGACTATCAATAGGAATTAATTTAATAGGAATAATATTAGTAGTACTGTATATTTCAAAAAACGAAAAAAAATAAATAATTTATAAAATGGAGATTTTATTATGAGTAATATTATAATATATGGTTCTCATTATGGAACAACAAAACAATATGCAGAAGAACTTTCAAGAAGAACTAATATAGAAGCAGTTTCTTTTAAAGATATAAAAGAAATAAATAATTATGATAAAATTATTTACTTAGGTGGATTGTATGCAGGTGGAGTATTAGGAATGTCTAAAACACTAAAAAAATTAAACAAGATATCAAATAAAACAATTATATTGGCTACAATTGGACTTTCAGACCCAACAGATGAGGTAAATAAAAATAATATAAGGAATAATATAAAAAGTCAGATACCAAAAGAAGTTTTTGAAAAAGCAAAAATATTTCATTTGAGAGGAGGAATAGATTATTCAAAATTAAACTTTGCCCATAAAACTATGATGAAATTGCTTTATAATGCAGTTAAGAATTTACCAGAAGAAAAGCAAACAGCTGAAGATAGAGCAATGATAGAAACTTATAATAAAAAAGTTGATTTCATTGATTTTTCTAGTTTAGATAAAATAGTTAGTGAAATATAAATAATGAAAATATAAAATGCATTTTGAAGAAACTTTAAAACGTCATAAGACAAAAGTAGAAGCAAATGAATTTGGAGAAAAAGAAATGCGTAAATGGTGGATTCCAAATGATTTATTAACATTTATACCTGAAAAGTTATTAGGAAAAGAATTGGGAGCAGATGAAATCATTAGCCTAATATATGAAGCAGTATTAGAAAAATAAAAAAAGAGGTTTCAAACAATGAATATAAATGATTTAAATATAGAATATGATAAATTACAGCAAGAATATGGAGCAAAAGAATTAGCATCTATATACAATGGAGGATGTACTAACAATCCAGAAATTTGTTTTGTATTTATGAACCCAACTGGAAAGAATATTGCATCAGATTCTAATTGGAAAGGCAGAAGATCTCCATGGATAGGAACAAAAAATATATGGAAACTTTTCCTTAAGATTGGTTTACTTAATCAAAAAATATATGAAGAAATCAAAAAGCGAAAGCCACAAGAATGGGATGAGAAATTTGCTGATTTAGTATATAAAGATGTAGAAAAACACAAATATTTTATAACCAATCTTGGAAAATGCACACAAATTGACGCAAGAGTTTTACCAAATTCTGTTTACAACAAATATCTTAATTTATTATTCAAAGAAATTGAAATAATTAACCCTAAAATAATTGTAAGTTTTGGAAATCAAGTAAGTTCTATTATTTTAAATAGAAATATATCAGTATCACAGTGTAGAAAACAATGTTTCCAAAGAAATATTGCAGGGAAAAATTATAGTGTATATCCAGTCTATTATCCTATTGGAAATGGAATGATGAATATAGATAAGGCAATTGAAGATTTAAATTATATTATTAGAACAAACTTTATTCAATAAAATGAAACAGAATATATTAAGTAATTATCCCCCGGCTTAGCCAGGGGGATAATTACTATATTTTTTTAAAAATCTAATCTATAGGAGAAAACTATGAAAATGCAATCAAAACAGAATTAAAAATAGGAGCATACCGTTTTTTCAGTTATGACAGTAGAGGAAGCACACAAGCAGACAAATATTGGGAAAGAATGGAACATATGCAGACATTTATATTAGCCAATATGCTTAAATTGTAAAAATAAAGAAAATGAAAATTTTAACTAAAAAATTTTTGGGAAATTTGAAATAAATATAGAAAATTAATAATAAAAAATATATAATATAAGTGAATATAAAACTTTTTGTTTATACTTTCATATATGGAGGGGAGAGTTTATGAAAAAATTAAAAATTATTGGAATAATATTTATTACAATTATTGTTTGTTACATACTATATGTTGGAATCGAATTAATTAGATTTAACATTAGTTATAGAATCCAACCATTAATTAACTTAGGAAATAATTTAGGACCTATTGTTGTTGATGCAGGTTCAAATGAAACTGAAAAACAAGAAGAAAAAATGTATGGACTTGGGTTTACAATTGAATATGAGTATATTGTTCATCGCGAAGAAAATAGTGATTATCAAGGAAATGAAGTTGTTGGTGGAAAATTCAAATTATTTGATAAAATTAATTTAAGTGATTGGGACGCAAAATAAACTACAAAATAAACGAAAAGATACTTTCTTATTTAATCAATAGAGAAAGTATCTTTTTTGGGGCTTTACAAAGCCCACTGGGGATTACCAATATCTTGAAATATAGCAACAAAAAGTTTTATTTTTGCCACTAAGTTCTTTTGATATTGGACAAATGTTATCTTTTTTTAGTGAAGGTAAATAAATCTCATCTTGTCCTTCCTTAAAGTAAAAAGAAAGTTCTTCATTGAAAAAGCTTAACATAGGGACATGAGTTGCCACAATACCTTTTTCTGTAAAAGTAACCATAAGCTCTGTTATAGAAGAGTCTTTCATACAATACCACTTCGTTTCATCATTATGCCATAATTCTGGATAAATTACAGGACAGCGAACAGAAATGTGTTTATCTTTGTGTCTATCTACAACACTTTGAATAGCATCGTGGACATTGTGTAATTCATTGACAGTAAGATGGCGATGAGTGGGAAGTGATACACCAGATTCAAGTGAGCCAATATGAAATGTAAACCAATACACTCCAATGTGAATAAAATATTCCATTAATTCTTCAACATCATTGAAATTTGACGAC
>CALYAA010000040.1 GCA_944393385.1 uncultured Clostridia bacterium | reverse complement strand
AACCGCCGTATACCGAACGGTACGTACGGTGGTGTGAGAGGGAATAAATAAAATAATTATTTATTCTCTACTCGATTGCCTAAAAACAAATATTATGTAAATCAGAAAGGAAGGTAAAATATAATGGAAAATAAAAAAATAGGAAAAGGAAAGAAAATATTAAAGAAATTTTTAAAAAGAGGTGCAATAATTATAGGTTATGTAGTTGCATTAAATGTAGCACAGCAAGTTTATTCTTTTGCAACTGATGATCCCATTACAGTAATAAATAATTTGTCTGATTTCATTTTTGGTTTAATTAGAGCTGTTGGAATGATTATATTAGGTTTTGGAGTTGTACAAGTTGGTATGAGTTTGAAATCACATGATCCTACACAAAGAGCAAATGGAATTATGACACTTGCTGGTGGTATTGTTATTACATTCTCTAAAGAAATTTTAAATCTAATTACTGGTGGTTAAAAAAATGGAAGATATAAATATCTTTATTTAATATTTTATTTGTCTAAATTCATTTTAAGGAGGCAAATATATGGAGAAAAAATATCAAATTATATATGCAGATCCCCCATGGCAGTACAAAGTTTGGTCAAAGAAAGGTAATGGAAGAAGTGCTGAAAGTCATTATAAAACAATGAATATAGAAGATATTATAAATTTAAAATATTTTATAAATGCTATTTCAGATGAAAACTGCATTTTATTTATATGGGTTACTTATCCATGTTTAAGAGAAGGCTTAAAAGTTATAGAGTCATGGGGATTTAAGTATAAAACTTGTGGCTTTACATGGGTAAAACGAAATAAAAAATCTAATTCATGGTTTTGGGGTATGGGATACTGGACAAGAGCTAATTCAGAACTATGTTTAATTGCAACAAAAGGGAAGATCAAAAGAATTAGCAGAAAAATACATCAAATAATTGACACTCCAATAGAAGAACATAGTCGTAAACCTGCAATAGTAAGAGACAAAATTGTAGAATTGGTTGGAGATTTACCGAGAATCGAACTTTTTGCAAGAGAAAAAGTTACTGGTTGGGATTCGTGGGGAAATGAAATAGAAAGTGATATAAAAATGGAAGATTATAAAAATGGAGGTGGATAGATTTGAATTGGGTTGTAGGAAATTTGCAAAATGCTCTTGATACCTGGAATGGAAAATTGTCCGAAATTTATACTTTAGTAACACAAAGTCCATCAGATTTCAAGGGTGGAACTATATGGGAAATTATTGTGAATATAAATGGAGCTTTACAAGCAATAGGACTAGCATTGCTTGTGCTATTTTTTGTAGTTGGAGTTGTGAGAACTTGTACCAATTTTTCAGAACTTAAAAGACCAGAGCAAGCACTAAAACTTTTTTTGAGGTTTGCCATTGCAAAAGGTATTGTTACTTATGGTCTTGATTTAATGCTTGCTGTATTTAGAATTATACAAGGAATAGTTAGTACAATAATGGCAAAGAGTTCATTTCAGGCAAGTGCAATGACTTTGCCTCAAGAAATAATAACTGCGATTGAGGATTGTGGATTCTTTGAAAGCATTCCTTTGTGGGCTGTTACAATTTTAGGTGGATTATTTGTTACAGTTTTATCTTTTATTCTAATACTTACTGTGTATGGTAGATTTTTTAAATTATATATGTATACAGCGATAGCTCCAATACCTTTATCATCATTTGCAGGAGAAACAACACAGAATATTGGTAAGAGTTTTTTGAAAAGCTATATAGCAGTTTGCTTAGAAGGTGCAATAATTGTACTTGCTTGTATCATATTTTCTGCTTTTGCAACATCTCCACCTGTAATAGATGCAAGTGCAGAAGCAATTAATATGGTTTGGAAATATGTAGGCGAACTTATTTTTAATATGTTAGTTTTAGTAGGAACAATAAGACTGTCAGATAGAATCGTGAGAGAAATGATGGGAATATAGAATGAAAGGAGCAAAAATATGAATAAGGACTTTATACATACAGAAGAAAATGGAATTAAATATTTAGTACACCCAGAAGGAAGTATATTTGAAGGCATGAAAATAAGAGAAAATCCAGAAGATGCGTTTGATAATGCAATAAAAAGAGGAATGAAAAATCCTGATGATTGGATGTATATGTATTCCGAAAATGGAAAAGACTACTTTAAACATTATTTTAGCAGATGTTATAGATCTTATCCACAATTTGGAGTAATAGAAAAAATCAAGAATAAAATGCAAAGATAAATGGAGGTTATTAAAATGAGTATATCGCAAGATTACGAAAAATTTAGAATACAATTGGGAAATAAAAAATATGAGGCTTTAGATGAGTTTATCAAAATATATGGAAAAGTACATGAATGGCATCAAGGTATTAAAGATATTAGGCATATAGAAAATGTTAAGGAATGGGAAGATAAAATGCTAGAGCTACATAAAAGATGTAAACCTATTTTTATTGAAGATGTAGTTATGAATGAAGCTGAATGGGAGAAGTTTGAAAAGTGGTATGAAAATAATAAAGATAGGTTAAAACAAGAAAAATCTAAAAATAGAAATAAGGAGGCAAGGTAGATGGAAGTTAAAATAAATAAAGATATTAGAGAATTTAGTGAAAGTATTTTCTTTGGACTGACTATGCGTCAGTTCATTTTTTCTTTATTGGCATGTGTGGTAGCAGTAATACTATATTTTTCATTAAAGCCGTTCTTTGGAATAGAAACATTAAGCTGGATATGCATTCTAGGTGCGACACCTTTTGCAGTATTAGGTTTTGTTAAATATAACGGAATGACTGCTGAAAAGTTTATTATAGCTTTTATCAGATCAGAGTTCCTTACACCAAAAACATTAACTTTTAAATCCAAAAATATATATGCAGAAATGTTCAAACCAACAATTGAAAAAAAGTTAAAACAAGGATTAGTAAAGCAACAGCATAAGCATAAAGAAAAGAAAAATAGAAAGCCTAAAAAATCAAAAAAGGAGGTAATTGATAATGCTGAAAACACTAAAAAAGATATTTAGATTAGATAAAGAAAAGTTTAAAGTACCTAGATGTGTGCAAGATATTATACCTGTAAGGGCAATATGGGAAGATGGGATTTTTCTTGTAGGAAGAAATAAATATTCAAAATCCTTTAAATTTTTAGACATAAATTATGCAGTAGCCAGTAAAGAAGATAAAGAAGCAATGTTTTTAGATTATTCTGCATTACTTAATTCTTTAGATACAGGAGCTACTACAAAGATTACTATAAATAACAGAAGAATAAATAAATTGGATTTTGAAAAAACAATTTTATTAGATGATGCTAATGATGAGTTAGATAAATATAGACATGAATATAATCAAATGTTAGTAAATCAAGCAAAAAATGCAAATGAAATAGTACAAGAGAAAATAATTACAATTTCTGTTTATAAAGATAGTGTAGAAGAAGCAAGAAATTATTTTACAAGAGCTAGTACAGATTTAATGAATCACTTTAATACATTAGGCTCAAAATGTATTGAATTAGACGCAAAAGAAAGATTAAGAATAGCCCATGATTTTTATAGGACAGGAGAAGAAACTTTATTCCATTTTGACATACACGAAACTATGAGAAAAGGTCATGACTTTAGAGATTTTATTTGTCCAGATACAGCTGAACTCCAAAAAGATTACTTTATGATAGGAAATAGGTATGGTAGAGCAATATTTTTAAAGGAATATGCAAGTTATATAAACGATGATATGGTTTCAGAGTTGACAGACTTAAATAGAAATATGATGTTATCAATAGATGTTATTCCAATACCAATGGATGAGGCAGTAAGAGAAGCAGAGAATAGAAGACTTGGGGTAGAAACAAATATAACAAATTGGCAGAGAAAACAGAATGCAAATAATAATTGGAGTAGCATCATACCTTATGATATGGAACAACAGAGAAACGATTCAAAGGAATTCTTAGATGACTTAACATTAAGAGATCAAAGAATGTTTTTAGTTGTTATAACAGTTGTAATTACAGATGATACAAAAGAAAAATTAGAAAGTGATACTGAAGCAATTAAACAAATTGCAAGTAAAAATCTATGTCAATTAGGAGTTCTAAAATATCAACAATTAGATGGATTACAAACAGTATTGCCTTTTGGAGTAAGAAAAATAGATGCTTTAAGAACTTTGACAACTGAGTCATTAGCAGTATTTATGCCATTCAAAGTGCAAGAAATAAGGCACGAGAATGGTATTTATTATGGTCAAAATGCTATAAGTAAAAATATGATAATTGCTGATAGAAGGCAACTTTTAAATGGAAATTCATTCATTTTAGGAGTTAGTGGAAGTGGTAAATCATTTGCAGGAAAGCAAGAAATATCTTCTATTAGATTAAGAGATCCAAAAGCAGATATAATCATAATTGATCCAGAGAGAGAATACGCACCTTTAGTTAGGGCATTACATGGAGAGGTAATTAAAATATCTGCTACAAGTAATAATCATATAAATGCAATGGATATGAACTCTGGATATGGAGATGGAGCAAATCCTGTTATTCTAAAATCTGAATTCATACTATCTTTGTGTGAGCAACTTATAGGAAGTGGAAATCTCGGACCGAAACAAAAATCTATTATAGATAGATGTACAGCAAATGTTTATCGAGTATTTCAACAAGGCAATTATCAAGGAATACCACCAACATTGCAGGACTTTAGAGAACAACTATTAAATCAACCTGAAGAAGAATCTAAAGAAATAGCTCTAGCAATAGAATTATTCACTAATGGATCATTAAATACATTTGCTATGAACACAAATGTAAATACATCTAGTGGTTTAATTTGCTATGACATTTTAGACCTAGGAAAACAATTATTACCACTTGGAATGTTAGTTGTATTAGATTCTATACTAAATAGAATAACATCAAATAGAACAAAAGGAAAAAATACATATATCTTTATAGATGAAATATATCTTCTATTTCAATATGAATATTCTGCAAACTTCTTATTTACACTTTGGAAAAGAGTTAGAAAATATGGAGCATTTGCTACTGGTATAACTCAAAATGTGGAAGATTTACTACAAAGTCATACTGCAAGAACTATGCTTGCAAACTCTGAATTTATTATAATGCTTAATCAAGCAAGTACAGATAGAGCAGAACTTGCAAAGTTATTAAATATTTCTGATTTACAAATGAGTTATATTACTAATGTAGGAGCTGGTGAGGGCTTAATAAAAGTAGGCTCAGCTTTAGTTCCTTTTGCTAATAGGTTTCCAAAGAATACTGAGCTTTATAAATTAATGACAACAAGACCAGGAGAAGGATTAAATGAATAAGAAATACAAAATTATTTTATTGCTACTAATAGTTACTTTGGCTATTAGTAGCTACTTTGTTATTAGAGAATTTGCAGAAAATAAAGAAGAAACAGATATATATAAGGATTTACAAGAAGTTGTTATAGAAGAATCATCAAACATTAGTGAAGATAATGAAATTTCTAACGAAGAAAATAATAAAGGAAATATAAACAGCAACTATAATTTAGAAAATATTGCAAAGATAAATTCAGATGTAGTAGGCTGGATAAAAATCGAGGGAACAAATATAGATTATCCTGTTATGCAAAATGGAGATTATTATCTTCATAGAAATATTTATAAAAATTACTCTAGTCATGGAACACCGTATTTAGCAGAATATTGTAATGTGCAATATAGCGACAATTTGATTATATATGGTCATCATATGAACGATAATAGTATGTTTGCACAATTAGATGATTATAAAAAGAATAGTTTTTATAATAAACATAAATTTATTAAATTTTATAGTTATTATAATGGACAAACACTAGAGAAAACTTATGAAATTGCTATTGCATTTAAAACAGTTGCTTATTCAGAGGAAGGCTTTAAATATTATAATTATGCTAATTTTAATGATATACAGGAATTAAATGAATTCTTGAGTAATTGTAAAAATTTACAATGTTATGATACAGGTGTAGATATAAAGTATGGAGATAAATTGATAACACTTTCAACTTGTGAATATTCACAGAAAAATGGAAGAATGGTCATTGTAGCTAAACAAATTTAGAAGTCTGGAGGTGGAAAAATGCCAGAAATAAAGACAAAACCAAAAGGTTCAATAAAAAAATTAGATAAAAGTGTGGTTCAACTAGAAAAATTAAAAAATAATATAGTAACAACAAAAGAAAAAATAAATGAATTTACAGTTAATGAACAAAATGATACAGCTGAAGATTATGCAAGTAGTAAAATTCAAAATGATATAAATTATTTATCAAGAAAAGGTATAGAAAAAGGAAATGATATAGGTAAAAAATCTTTGCAAGAAACTAAGCAGAATTTTATAAAAGGTAAGCAAAAAATAGAAACATTAAAAAGCAGAATAAAAAGCAAAAATACAAAAGAATTAAAAAATATTATAGACAAATCAAAAAAAACAATAAAAATTAGTGCAAAAAAGAGTATAAAGACTGCTAAGAATACTAAATTACTTGCTAAAAAGGGAATAAAGACAACAGAAAGAGTAGTAAAAAATACTAAAAAAGTAGCTAAAGAAAGTATAAAAATGACGCAAAGAGTTGCCAGAGCTTCAAAAAGAACAGTACAAGCTACCATAAAAGCTACAAAACTTGCTATAAAGGCAGTAGTAGCAACAGTAAAAGCAATAATAGCAGGAACGAAAGCAATAGTTACGGCAATTGCTGCAGGAGGTTGGGTAGCTGTTGTGATTATTTTAATAATTGTGCTAATTGCAGGTTTTGTTGCTTTAAATTTTAATAGTGAAGGTGATGTAGAGTATGATGAATCTAAAATGCCAAATACTCATATAGTGTTAGTTGCTAAAGCTCAAATAGGCAATGAAGGAGGAGATAAATTTTGGAGTTGGTATGGTTTCGAAAGTCGAGTAGAATGGTGTGCCTGCTTTGTTAGTTGGTGTGCGAATGAATGTGGGTATATAGATAGAGGTATTATTCCTAAATTTTCTAGTTGTGGAGATGGAATTAAATGGTTTAAAGAAAGAAACCAATGGCACGATAGAGTAGAAAGTTATTATCCTATTGTAGGAGATATTATCTTTTTTGACTGGTATGATGAAAATGGAAATCAAGATGGTGTTAGTGAGCATGTAGGAATAGTTACAAGAACTGATGTAACAAATAGAAATATTTACACAATAGAGGGGAACACAAGTGATAAATGTGCAGAGAGAATGTACTCATTTGACAATAAACAAGTAATGGGATATGGTAGTCCAAAGTATGAATAAAAACAATACTGAATAAAGTATAATTGCTATGATGATATTATTTGTTTTGACATAATACAATAAAATAATACAATATTTACAAAAATTTATAAAAAAGTGTAACGAAAATACTTTTAAATAACACTATATAATATATTACAAAATTCAAAAAAACATAAAATTTTTAACTGAAAAAAGTATTTTTGGGAGGTAAAAATGAAAAATAAAGTATTAATAGTAGAAGACAATACGATTTTTGCAGTAAATTTATTTAATTATTTAAAATCTAATAATAACTTAATAGATATTATTGGAATTGCTAGTGATGGAAAAGAAGCTTTAGGAATATTTGAAGAAAAAAAACCTGATATTGTAATTTTAGATTTGAAAATACCTATAATTAATGGAGTCGAATTGTTAAAGATTTTTAATAGCAAAAACATAACAGTAATTTTAATGTCTGGAGAAATAAAAATGATTAATGATATAAATATTTTTGATTTTCAAATAGTAAAACAAGTTTATATTAAACCATTTGAGTTTGATAGGTTAAATGAAGATTTGATTAGTATTATTGAAGATGATTATTCTCAAGAAATGAAGGGAAATATAGAAAATGAATTGAAATATTTTAATTTCAATAAAAATTCTAAAGGATATAGATATTTGATTCAATGCTTAGAAAATTGTTATACTGAACCAAAACTGTTATATAATATGGAAAAGGATTTGTTTTTTAAAGTTTCACAAGAGAACCATTTACAAAATAGTAATATAATAAAATGGTCAATTCAAAAATCAATTGTATCTATGGAACGATATACAGATACAAATACTATTTTGAAATATTTTCCTTACTCAAAAAATCCCACATCAAAAATGTTTATATCTACTCTAAGTGAAATAATAATAAAAAAATATAAAAAATATATTTATTTAAAATAAAAGAGGTGTTTTAAATAATAAGAAAAATCTTATTATATAATAATATTAGGAAAATAACATGCTATTTTTCTTTTTCAATTTGTTTTTTTATAGAATAAAACTGAAATTTATTTAAGGAATAATAGATTAATTTTTATATTATATTTTTTCTACTTTAATCTACTTTAATCTACTTTTATATACAAAATAATAATTTAATGATAAAAAATAAATGAAAGGAGGAAAATAAAAAATACAAAAGATGAGAATAAATAAATTATTATATTTGAGTATAAAAGGAGGAAAAAATTATGAATGCAAAAAAAATACTAGGAACGTTTATGGTAGGAATTGTTTTAAGTGGAACGTTTTTGACATGTGGAAGAAGCTTAGCAAATGATTTTAACAATAAATCAAGCATAGAGTTTGAAAAAATTTATAGGAATGATATTTCTCAATCATTAGGAATAGACACCAATATTAGTGTAAGTGAATACATAACAATTAACAATGAAAACATACCACTTTATTGTACTTTTGAGGATAAAAGTCAAGCTCTTGAAGAAATAAAAGTAAAGGCAAATAATTTATTAAATAAGATAAAAGATAAATATTCTATTGAAGAAGATCTTAATGAAGAAAACTGGAAAATATATAGAGGAAAAAGTAATCAATATATAACAGAATGTGAAGCAGAGGGGCAAGATAAACAAGAATATTGGGATTTATTTGGGTTCTTTGATATTTACGAAAATGATGAAGCAAATGAAGAAATAAAAAACTATACAACAACTATAAGGAGTAATACAATTGATAGCACTTTAGTAGCTTTATTACCTTATGATACAGAATGTTCAGAAGTAGAAGAATTTAATGAGCAACAATTAAGTATAAATAATAAATTAAATATGTCTAGAGCATATAATTTAAATAGTGCAATAGTATATGCAGAGAGATATGCAAGTAGTCCAAATGAAACAGATTATGATTATTTTTCAAAAGGAGACTGTACAAATTTTACTTCACAAATATTAGAAGCTGCTGGAGTAAGTCAAGTTGTATATGATAATGAAAATTTAGGGTGGTGGCATAAAGTTACTACAGGATTATTTGGAATAAAAAGTCATTCTCACTCTATTTCTTGGGTAAGAGCAAGAACATTTGCAAAATATATGGGAATAGGATATACAACAAAAAATCATTCAGAATTTAGTCAAAATATACAAAAGGGAGATTTTATAGCATATGACAGAAATGGAGATGGAGATATGGATCATAATGCATTTGTTGTAGACAAAGACAATTATATGGGAACTTATAATGGAAAAAGTTATTATGATTATAAAGTTGCACAACATACAGGAAATTATTGTGCATGGACTAGTTCAACAGTTAATAGCTGGGAAACTCTAGAAAATGGTACAGTTGTTTATGCAAGAGTTAGAAGATAAATTATGAAATAATTAAAAGGTCAACACTTAAATTGTTAGTGTTGACTTTATTTTATACAAAAAACATAGGAGTATATTTATAGGTTGAATGTCAATAGTTGGGGTGGAAAACTTTAAAAAGTTTTCTGCCTCAGCTTTTTTAGTGCATTAAAAAAATAA
>CALYAA010000039.1 GCA_944393385.1 uncultured Clostridia bacterium | reverse complement strand
TTGTTTTTATTTGTTCTTGCTTGATTTGTTTTTTAGGGCTACAAGGAGGAAATCTCAAATTGCTAGTAATTGTAACTTTTAATACAATAAGAAAGCTATATTTTCATATTGTATTAAATAAAGGAAGTTTAGAATATTTAAGAAAATTTAATAATAATTTTTATTTTTAATTGTATATATATGATAATTGAAAAAAATATAAAAAATAACAAAAATATTTACAAAATTTTCTATATATGATATTATAAACACGAGTTAAAGTTATTTAACTCGCTGAAACGATTATCAATAGTTCAGATTAAATTGAATTTGGATGTATGTACCAGGAGATGGAGATGCTCAGGCTTATACCATAGGTGTTCTTACAGAGGGAAAATATGCAATGTCTATTACTCCCTACATGAACGTTTCTGGTTCGTACTATTACTCTGCAGTCGTATACACATATTACTAATTAGTAAAAACTACAAAAAAGTAATATAGACAATTTCTAAAGCATTTTCAACCTGGGAGAAGAGCACTTTTTTTTGGAGTGCTCTTTTTCTAAAAAATAATATTAAAAGGAGACGTTTAATAAAATATGGAGATATTAAGAATAGAGAATGTAAGTAAATATTATGGAGAAAAATGGAATGAAATAAAAGTACTTGATGATATTTCATTAACTATAAAAAAGGGAGAATTTGTAGCAATTATTGGAACAAGTGGTTCTGGAAAGACAACATTATTAAATATTATTGGAGGGATAGACAAACCAACGAATGGAAAAGTGATTATTGATGGAAATGATATACAGCAATTAAAGGATAGTGAACTATCAGCATATAGAAGAAGAACAGTTAGTATGATATTTCAATTTTTTAATTTGATTCCAATTTTAAATGTAAAAGAAAATATTTTATTACCAGCACTTCTAGATAATAAAAAAATTGATTATGAAAAACTAGATAATTTAATAGAAGATTTAGGATTAAAAGAGAAAGAGAAAATGTTGCCAAACCAATTGTCTGGTGGACAACAACAAAGAGTTGCAATTGGGAGAGCATTAATGTGCGAACCTGAGATAATACTTGCTGATGAACCAACGGGAAATTTAGATAGTAAGAATTCAGAAGAAATAATAAATCTGTTAAAAAAGTATAATAAAAAAAATAATCAAACAATATTGATTGTAACACATGATATGGAAATTGCAAAAGGTGCAGAAAGAATTATTACAATTTGTGATGGAAAAATTATAAAAGATGAGGTACAATAATATGAAAAATATAATATTTTTATCTGTGAAAGAATTAAAAAATAGTAAAAAAATGGTATTAAAAACAATTATTGGAATAATAATTGTTGCAATTTTAATCAATTCTATTTCTACATTAGTATTAAGTTATCAGTCATATATTGTAAATTTATCAAGAGAAAAAGAAAATTGGGAAGTGAAATTAGAGAATGTAAATTCAAAATATATAGATAATATAAATAAAAATAATAATATTAAAGAGATATCAATAGTAAAAGATATAGGAATATCAGAAGAGAGCTATAATGAATGGTATACAGAATTATTATATATAAGAGGATATAATTTAAATGCATTGAAAAATTTAAATATAAAATTGAAGAAAGGAAAAATACCAGAAAGTATTGATGAAATAGTTATTAATGAAAATATGCTTTTTAAAATAGGAGATATAATAAACACAACTATAAATAATACAAAATATTCTTTTAAGGTAGTTGGATTAATAGAAGATACAGAATTTGACGATTTTAATCCCAATAGTTTGGTAAAAATAAATGGAGCTATAACATATTTTGACACTGATAATCTAAAAGAAGATGAAAAAGTAACTATTTATGCTATTAGTAAAAATATTTCTAAAATATATGATGTTACCGAAGAACTACAAAAAGAAATTAATTCTAATGAAATAATTACAACATTTAATGAAGAATTGCTTAAATATTCTTTTGTGACTAAAGATGGATCAGAATATCAAAAAAATGTTATAAATATTGCCGGATTATTAATATGTATAGTAGCAATATCATCTATTTCTCTGATATATACAATTTTTAATATTAATATAAGTGAAAAGAAAAAATATATTGGGGCACTTTTGGCTATAGGTGCAAATAGAAAACAAATATTCTTTATATACTTTATTGAAGGAATTATCATTACCATAATAGCAATACCGATGGGTCTTATCTTAAGTTTTGGAATTGATAATTTTTTGATAAGTATTTTTAACGATATGTTTAAATCTATGCAAAATAATATTTTTAATACTACACTAAAACCAAATGAAAGTGTTAATTTACAATTAATATTTTCATGGAAAATATTAATAATATCAATTATATCAATTTTCTTAATTGTATTAGTTTCAATTCTAGGTCCAATAATTGGTGCAAGTAAAACTAACATAATTGATATGATTAGAAAAAATAATTATTATAAAATAACTAAAAAAAATTTAAATACTCCAAGAATTATAAAAAAACTATTCAACATAGAGGGAGAATTAGCATATAAGAATATTAAAAGAAGTAATTTTAGATATATAACAATGATAATTTCTTTAACAATTACTGTTGTACTATTTATCAGTATTAATGGATATATAGTAAATTTGAATTCTTACAATAGTTCAAATAATCAGGATTATAATTATAGTTTTTATTTATATAAGAACTATAATCAAAAAGATTATTCGCAAGAAGTAATTAATATTTTAAATGAATTTGGATTAATAGATGAATATTATTCTGCTCAATTATTTAATCCAATGTATTTATACATTGAAGATGAAAATATTAATAAGTCATTAAAATCAGTTTTAAAAAAATGGGATAATTTGTATGAAAAATGTTATGGTAATTATGAGGATACTAATATAGGTGAAAAGAAAGCAAAATTAATAGCTAGAGTTATAACGTTTGATAATGATACATATGAAAAATATTTACAAAAAATTGGGCAAGATATAACTTTAAATAAAGGGGAATGTATATTAGTAAATTACATTGATATAAAAAATAAGTATTATGATGGATTATACTTAACAAATTATAAATCAGGTGATAATATTATCATAACAGATAAAGAAGACGATCCATTAATGGAAAGCTTAAACATTAAAAGCAATGAAATGGAATTAAATATAAAGATAGTTACAGATGTTATACCTGAAGGAGCTTATAATGATGAACTTACACAAACAGTATATTTAGTTGTTAATCCAAAAACATTTGGAGATTTGTGGAAAAAATATTATAATATAGATTATGTTGAAAATTTAGAATATTATATACAAACATCTAAAGCAGAAGAATTGGATGAAGTTATAAGTACTATAAATGAAAAATATAAAGATATTATACATATAAATTCTACTAATTATGATTCAATGCAAAAATCAATTGAAAATGAAAATATTATAAAAGAAATTTTATTATTTAGCTTTTTGATACTAATTTGTATTTTATGTATAATAAATATATTTAATATAATTATATCTAGTATTAGATCTATGAAGAATGAATTTGCCGAATTAATAGCAATAGGAATGTCGAGAAAGCAAATTAATAAAATGTTAAGACTTGAAGGAATGTTTTATATAATAATATCTTTAGTTATTGGCTTTTTTATTGGAATTTTAATATTATATTATTTATATGAAAAGATGATTAACACAGAAATATATTCATTTTCTATACCACTTTACATTATCATTTCAACAGTTGTTTTAATATGTTTATTTGTATTTATAAGTATTAAAAGTGCTAAAAAAATAATAAAAAATATTAATTTAGCACAAACATTAAAAAATATAGACTAAAATAATTGGTTAAGCTAATATAGAATAATTCTTTAAAAATTAGTAAAGTTAGACTTTAATATCGTATAAAAAAATTCTTAAAAAATAAAAATTTTAAGAATTTTTTTTGTACAAGCAGAATATAATATACTAAATACCAAGTAATGGCAAGGGATGTAGCAAAAGGAAAACAAAAACAAAAAATTTGACAAAAAAATAAAAAATGTGTATAATAAATTTGTCGTAAAAAGGAGGATATAAAATTTTTATGAAGAAAAAAGATAGAGCTTCTATCTCAATAATTAAAATTATTGGTGTAAGTCTTATAATTATTTTTATATTAGGAGTAACGGCAAAAGCAACAGATTTAAATTTTAGAAGTGTAGAAATTACACTTTCAAATGGTTATAAAATGACAGTTGTAACAACAAAAACAAATGTATATGAAATTTTGGAAGATAATAACATTATTTTGGAAGAAGACGAAAAAGTAAATCCAGGTTTAGAAGAAGATATTAATGAAAGTAACAAAATAACTATTACAGATAAGTCAGTCCAAGAAGTACAAGTTGCAAAAATTTCAGAAAGTGGAATAGAAACTACATTAGATGAAATATTAAAAAGTTACTCACCAATAATAGAAAAGATAGTCGTAGAACAACAAATAATACCATATGAAACAATTACAAAAGATGCTGCACAAGGTGCAACAGATACAACAAACAAAGTCATTCAACAAGGTGAAGACGGATTAAAAGAAGTAACATATAAAATTAAATACCAAAATAATGAAGAAATTGAAAGAACAGTTATTTCAGAAAATATAGTAAAAGAGCCTACAGATAGAATTGTACAAGTACAAAAGAAAATAGTTACAACATCAAGAGGTAGTGTTGAAAGAAAAGCAACAACAGGAACAAAAGTAGGAGAAACAAAAATATTTAAAGTTACAGCATATTGTTCATGTGCTAAATGTTGTGGAAAGACTAATGGAATAACTGCATCAGGGACAAAAGCAACAGCAGGAAGAACAATTGCAACATCATCACAATTTGCATTTGGAACAAAATTAGATATAGGTGGATACACTTATGTTGTAGAAGATAGAGGAGGAGCAATTCAAGGAAACAAGATAGATATATATATGAATTCACATGCAGAAGCATTAGCATGGGGAGTGAAATATTTACCTGTAACAGTTGTTCAATAAAAGGGGAAATTTTAAAAATTTCTCTCTTTTTTTTTGTAAAAATAGTGAAATTTTATTTGAAACATGTTATAATAAAATAGCCAAGAAATATGAAAATGTCAGGAGGAAAAATGGGACAAGAAAACATTAGAAATTTTTGTATAATAGCACATATAGATCATGGTAAATCAACCCTTGCAGACAGATTAATAGAAAAAACAGGAGTATTATCAAAAAGAGAGATGGAAGAACAAGTGTTAGACAACATGGAAATTGAACGTGAAAGAGGAATAACTATTAAATCTCAAGCTGTAAGAATGAGATATAAAGCTAAAAATGGACAAGAATACATACTTAATTTAATAGATACACCAGGTCATGTAGATTTTAATTATGAAGTTTCAAGAAGTTTAGCAGCTTGTGATGGTGCAATACTTGTAGTAGATGCAAGTCAAGGAGTTGAAGCTCAAACACTTGCAAATGTATATTTAGCAATAGATAATAATTTAGAAATTTTACCAGTTATAAATAAAATAGATTTACCAAATGCTAGACCAGAAGAAGTAAAAAAGGAAATTGAAGATATTATTGGAATCCCAGCAATGGATGCACCATGTATATCTGCAAAATCAGGATTAAATGTAGAAGAAGTACTTGAAAGAATTGTAACTGATTTACCAGCACCCAAAGGTGATGAAAATGCAAAAACAAAATGTTTAATATTTGACTCATATTATGATAACTACAAAGGTGCAGTTGCTTATATTAGAGTCATGGATGGAAAAGTTAAAGTTGGAGACGAAATAACACTTATGGCTGTTGGAAGATCTTATACAGTTACAGAAGTGGGATATTTTGCTCCTGGACAATATATGCCAACACAAGAAATAAAAGCTGGAGAAGTAGGTTATATTTCTGCGAGTATAAAAAGTTTAACAGATATACATGTAGGAGATACAATTACATTAAAAAATAATCCAGCAGAAGAAGCTCTTCCTGGTTATAAAAAAGTAACACCAATGGTTTATTGTGGATTATATCCAGTAGATGGTAGTGAATATGAAAACTTAAAAGTAGCATTAGAAAAATTAAAGTTAAATGATGCAGCATTAGAGTATGAGCCAGAAACGTCAGCTGCACTTGGATTTGGCTTTAGATGTGGATTTTTAGGATTACTTCATTTAGAAATTATTGAAGAAAGATTAGATAGAGAATTTGACTTGGGTTTAATTACAACAGCACCTTCGGTAATATATAAAGTACATAAAACAACTGGAGAAATATTAGATATATATAATCCTACAGATTTACCACCACAAACAGAAATATCATACATGGAAGAACCAATAGTAACTGCAAATATATTTACACCTAAAGAATTTGTTGGAAATATAATGGAAATATGTCAAAATAGAAGAGGCACTTTTATTGATATGAAATATTTAGACGAAAATAGAGTAACATTAATTTATGATATGCCATTAAATGAAATTATATATGACTTTTTTGATAGTTTGAAATCAAGAACAAAGGGGTATGCTTCTTTTGACTATGATTTTAAAGAATACAGAAAATCAAATTTAGTAAAATTAGATATACATGTTAATGGAGAACCAGTTGATGCTTTATCTTTTATAGTATGTAAAGAAAATGCATATGAAAGAGGAAAAAAGATGGTAGAAAAATTAAAGGAAGTTATTCCTAGACATTTATTTGCAATACCATTACAAGCAGTAGTTGGAGGAACTATTATTGCAAGAGAAACGATTTCAGCAATGAGAAAAGATGTTTTAGCAAAATGTTATGGAGGAGATATAACTAGAAAAAAGAAATTGCTAGAGAAACAAAAAAGAGGAAAAAAGAGAATGAGACAAATTGGTAGTGTTGAAATGCCACAAGAAGCCTTTTTATCTGTTTTGAAATTAGATGATGATAAATAAAAAAATATATAATGTAGAGGAGCTATTAGTATATGAATAATAAAATAAAAGGACAACAAAGTAAGTTTCAAAATCAAAAACCAAAAAAAAATAATAAAAAATATGATGAAAAACAAACTAAAACAAATAATATAAAAAAACAAGATAAACAAAACTTAGAAAAATTTGATGATCAAATAGAAGGAAGAAATTCTGTATTAGAACTATTAGAAAGTGGAAGAGACATAAACAAAATTTTTGTAACAAGAGGAGAAAAACACGGATCAATTAACAAAATTTTAGCAATTGCAAAAGAGAGAAAAATAATAGTTGTAGAAAAAGATAAAAAACAAATGGAAGAATTAGCTCAAGAAGAAAATTATCAAGGTGTAATCGCAATAGTTCCTCCATATGAATATGTAGAAATAGAAGATATATTAGAATATGCAAAACAAAAACAAGAAGATCCATTTATTTTAATTCTAGATGGAATAGAGGATCCAGGAAACTTAGGATCTATTATAAGAACTGCAGAAACAGCAGGAGTTCACGGAATTATAATTCCAAAAAGAAGAGCGGCATCAGTAAATAGTACAGTAAGCAAAGCATCTGCAGGAGCAGTAGAATATGTGAAAATTTCAAGAGTAACTAATATATCTGATGCAATAGAAAAATTAAAACAGAACGGTTTATGGATATGTGGAACATCAATTGATTCAAATAAATATTATTATAACCAAGATTTAACAGGGCCTTTAGCAATAGTCATAGGAAATGAAGGAAAGGGAATAGGAGAAAAAGTAAAGAAAAACTGTGATTTCCTTGTAAAAATACCAATGAAAGGAAAAATAAGTTCTTTAAATGCAGGCGTTTCAACAGGTATTATAGTATATGAGGTTGTAAAGCAAAGAATTAGAAAGGATTAGTATATGAAAAGTGTAAGTAAAAAAGTAGCAATAATTGTTATTACAATTGTGTTAATTATAGGAATAAGCGGAGGGGTATTTGCATATCTGTTTTTTGCAACAGACACATTTAAAGATGAACAAGAATTATTTTTTAATTACTTATCACAAAATTTAGAAAAAACAAAAGAATTAACAAACTTAAAAACAATAGAAAATTATCAGACAATTAAAAGTGGAGAAACATATGAAGAAAATAACACAATTAATATAAAATATGCAGAAGGTGGAGAAATTTCAAATCCATATAATAATTTAAGTATAACATTAAAAAATCAAAAAGATAATGATTATAATTATAAAGACTTTAAAATCGCATTTGAAGAGCAAAATGCAATTCAAATAGAAGGAATACAAACTGGAGGAACATACGGAATAAGATTTTCAAATTTGCTTAGACAATTTACAACATTATTAAATGGAGAGAAAATAGATGGTTTAGATGTTGATGATGAAACCTTAGAAATGATGAAAGCAATTATAATAGATGATAGCAGTTATTTTCAAAATATGATAATTTCAAAACAAGAATTACAGAATTTAGAAAATAAGTATATATCTGTAATAACACAAGCATTAAGACAAGGTACTTTTTCTAAACAATCAAAAGTACCAATAACAATTGAATCAGAAAATATTGAAACAAATACATATAGTGTAGATTTATCTGCATACCAATTTCAAAATCTATTAATAGAATTGTTAAATAATTTAAAAATAGATGAAATTATTATTGGAAAAATAGAAGCTATATCAGGTAGTTCTCAAAATTATTTAAATACAATAGATAATTTAATAAGACAAATTGAATCCAAAGATTTTAAACCTGTTAAAATAACAGTATATGTAAATTCAGGAAATACAGTTAGAACAGAGTTAAAATCAGATGATTTTACTGCGACTATAGAAAATTCAGTAGATAATGGAAATGGAAATATTGTAATAGAATATGCAAATGCAAATAATGAAACAAAAACATTAAATATATCAAAACAATTAAATGAACTTCAAGAAAATTATAATATAACTTATAATGTTGCAAACAATGAAGAAGAATATGAATATAGTTTAACATTAGAGAGTGATTTTGAAAGAACAGATATATCAATAGGCTATAAAAAAGATATTATAGAGATAGAAGTGTTATTAGAAAATGATATTATAACAAGTGTAGGCGAACATGTAGAATTAACATCAGAGAATAGCATTAATTTAAATGAAACTGAAGAACCAAATTTAAGTGTTACGTTAAATGCACTAAACGTACAAGTTCCAGAAAAATTAAAATCTAGATATGATTTATTAATACAAAAATTACAAGCACAAGACTTTTTAAATAAAGTAAAAGAAAAATACAATTTGATTTTTGGAGAAGAAACAGAAAATGAGCCTTCTGAGCCAATAGAACAAGATCCTAATATTACAGGAGAACAAGAACCTACTTCAGAAGCAGATGATTTAACAACTGCAGAAGTAAATAGATTTAATGCAATGTTTGAATTTTATTCAGGAACAGGAATTGCTGGAAATAATGTTAAACAATTAATAGAAATAACTAAAGATCATTTAGAAAGTGTTAATATTGTACCAATAGAAAATGAAAACAATAAAGAAGAAATAACTTTAAATATAAAATTAAATACAGCCAATGCAGAATTAGGAGACAGTATTATAGAAAAAATTGATGAACAAAAAAAATATGTTGTCAATATGACATTTAGTGAAACAAATGGAATACTTCAAACAATAACAATAAAAGAACAAAAAAATTAATAAAAAATAAGGAAGGAAGTGTCAAATGAATCAGATATTAGTAACTGAAAAAGTTTATGTAACACCTGAACTAAAGAGAAAGAAAAAAGTATATAAAGGTCTATTTATGATATCATCATTTTGTTTAATATGCTTAACTTCCATATGTATTTATGCAGCATATGACAGAAATAAGGAGTCAGAAATATCAAATGAGATTGTTGAAAATATGTTTTCTGATAGAACAGTTATTAGTCAAGAAGAAAATGCATTAGTTGTCAAAATAACACAAGATTTTACAGAAAATGCAATAGAACATCCTGAAGAAGAGGAGACTGAAGAAGAAGAAACTACTGATGTTCAACAATCATCAGTATATACAGCATCAGATGGAACTCAATATAATTATATTGGTAGAATTGTTATTCCAAAAATAAATGTAGATTATGCAATATTTGATCATTGGACATATGATCTACTAAAAAAATCAATCTGTAAATTTCATGGTGAAGAGCCAAATGAAGATGGTAATTTATGTTTAATAGGACATAACTGGAGAAACAAAAGATTTTTCAGCAAAGTTCCAACACTTGAAAATGGAGACATTGTTCAAATAACTGATTTAAGTGGAAGAACAGTAGAATATGAAGTATATGACAAACATCAAGTTGATCCAAATGATGTTTCTGATACAACTCAAGAAGTAGAAGGAAGAGAAGTTACATTAATAACATGTACAGATGATAGCAAACATAGAGTTGTAGTAAGATGTAGAGAAAAGAAATAAAAATAAAGAACCCTATATTCTAAAAAAATAGAATAATAGGGTTTTTCTTTATAGTATAAAGAAAAAATTGTATCAAAAAAATTTTAGAACCATAAAATATAAAAAAGGAGGAGTTATGGCAAAAATATTAGTATATAATCAAGATACCAATAGAATGGAAACATATTATAGAGGAGAAAATGAATCAATGCCATATAATACAAATGGCACATTAAAAGTTAGAGAATTTAGAGGCTCTAGTAAAAGTAATATTTTATGGACAGACAAAAGGACAATGCAAGCATGGAATAGCCAAAGATATATATATGGTGCTCCAATATATGTTGGATTTGCTTTTAAAAGACCTTATGAAGGAGGACATGGAAACCAAAGTCATGACTGAATACATACAGTTGAATATATAAAAAATTGTAATAGAAGATAGATATAATTTGTGTTTTTAGAGGT
>CALYAA010000038.1 GCA_944393385.1 uncultured Clostridia bacterium | reverse complement strand
AGAATTTAACAAAAAGAAAAAATCAATATTATAATACCTTAATAAAAAGTTTTTTAAGACTAATTAACATCCCCTTTCAAAAAAAGGTAGATGTATCAAAGTATTATATTGAAATTAGAAAACTACTTGATAATTTAAGAGTTGAATATGGATATAATACATTAGATAGTATGTTAATTTTAAAAGACATACTTTATCACGAATAGAAAAATAATAAATAAAGATGAAAAAATATTTATAATATAACAATTGATAAAATAAAAATATCATGTTATAATTGGGCTGTGTATATCAATTAAGATTTTAAAATTAATAATTGAAATAAAAATTTAAGGAAAATGAAAGGAAAAAATTATGAAAAAAGAAGAGAAAAAGAAAAAAATTTTAATTGTAACAGCATTTCCAACACATGGAGCTGGTAGTGGAGCATTAATTACTACACAAGCTAAATCTTATGTAGAAAACGGAGATGAAGTAGTAATAATAACAGGTAATAACAGAACAGATTTTGATAAGTTAGATGGAGTTAGATATCATATAGTTCCATTTACAGCAGAAACTGAAAATCCTGAGAAAATTGAAGGACAATGTCCATTTAATTATTTAATGTTTACAACTCATACTGAAAGTACAGCAAACTTCTGGAATGTAAGCTTAGAGCAAATAGAAGAATATAATAAAGCATTTAGAAAAGCAATAAGTGAAGAGGTTGAAAAGTTTCATCCAGATATCATCCATGCACAACATAATTGGCTAACAAGTAGTATTTGTAATAATTTTAATATACCTGTTGCCCTTACAATTCATGGAACAGACTTAATGGGATATATAAGAGCAGGAGAAGAATTACAAAAAGTTCAAGAACAAATTGAAGAAAAAAAGAAAGAATTTGAACAAAATAAAGATAAAATAAAATTAAATAATCTACAAATAATAGAAGAAATATACAAAAAATCTGCTTCAAAAGCTGAAATTATGACAGAATTAAAAGAAGCTTTAAAAACTAAAAAATTAGTTTGTACAAAATCAGAATTGGCAGAGCTTATTAAATTATATGATTCTAAAAAATTATATAATTTATATAGAAAAGAAGCAGAAAAATCTGCAAAACAATCAGAAAGAATTATTGTTATTTCTGATGCTCAAGAAAAACAATTTAATAATTTATTTCCTGGAAACGAAGAAAAAGTTAGATTATTAGAAAATGGATATGACACAAAAGTATTTTATCAAGATAAAACTGTAAAAAGAGAAGATATAGTTCCAAGCTTAATTGGAAAAGAAAAATCTGATTATGACCATATGGTGCTATTTGTTGGAAAATTTGCAGATTTTAAAGGTATAGATGCATTGTTAGATTCAGCTAGGATTTATGAAAAAGAGGGCAAAAAACAGGGTATGAAAATTGCAACAATCATTGTAGGTTCTGGTGTTTTAGATGATAAACTAAGAAATCAAGCACAAACTTTACAATTAGAAAATACAGATTTTGTAGGAAGAAAAAAGCATGACGATATTTTCAAACTACAAAATCTACCAGATGTGTCATTAATACCATCAAGAAATGAACCTTTTGGATTAGTTGTAATTGAAGGAACTGCATGTGGTCATCCAGTTATTGCTACAAACTCAGGCGGAATTCCTGGAATATTAAATGTAGAAAAAGAAGATTTATCTGATGAGTCTAAGAGCTATGTAACACCATTAGGAGTATTAGTACCACCACTACCAGAAAGACCAACTAGTGCAAATAATGCAGAAAGACTAGATGAATTAACAACTCTTTTCTCAATGATAGATGATGAAAATGAAAAAACAGAATTTATAAGAAAAAGTTCTCAAGAATTAAATATGGATGAAGAAACTTTAAAGAATTATTTAAATCAATATATGAGAACAGTTAATGCAATAAGTTCATCAGTATTAGATATTTGTAATAAAAAATTAGTTTTTGATAATGACAAAATTGCACAATATACTAAAAATACATATGCACAAGAAACTATAAGAGCTAAATTATTAGAAATATTTGATGAAGCAATAGAAGCACATAAAGTGCAAGAAAAATAATTTTATAAAGAGTTATTAAAGCTGAATAGATTGAAAAATAGAGATATTAATCTCTATTTTTTTTATGAATTAAAAAAAAGTTGTAACCTTTTTGCAAAAAATGTTACTATATATATGAAAGTTAACTAAAATAAAAGGAGATTTAGATCTAAATTGAAAAAAGAAATTTTAAGTGATTATCTATCAAATGGCAAAATAAATATAGACAAAATATTAGATGATTTTTATGGATATGTCTATATTACTGTAAAAAATGGAGTTAGTATATACCTAACAGATGAAGATATAGAAGAAATTATATCAGATGTATTTATTGCTGTATGGAAGAATAGTAAAATGCTTTCTAAAACAGTAGACATAAAGGCTTACTTATCAGGAACTGCAAAAAACATTATTAGAAACAAATACAGAAAAAACGAAATAAATTTTTCTATATCTGATTACGAAGAAAAAATTATAGACAATAAAAATCTTGAAAATATTGTTGAAAACGAAGAAAAATATTTACTAATAAAAAAATATTTAAAAACATTAAAAGTAGAGGAATATAAAACATTTATAATGTTTTACTATGAAGGAAAAAGCACAAAAGAAATAGCAAAAGAATTAAATTGTACTATTGGAAAAATAAAAGTTATGCTACATAGAGTTAGAAAAAAAATAAAAAAAATTTTGGAGGATGGAGGTTATGGCTATGAAAAATAATGAACTAAGAGAAAAAATCAGAAAAAATATAAAAGAAGAAATAGCTATATCAAACATCAGAAAGGAGTTTGATATGAAAACTAATAAAAATAGAAAAATACTTTATGCAATTTCATCTATATGTGCTGTATTCATATTAGGAATTGGAATATTCATAGGAACAGATAAAATGAATAATGCAGATATAGAAATAGGAAAAACAGAAGTGAATATAAATAAAGAAGAAAGCTTAGTTGTTGAGTTAAATATAAATAAGTTGAAAATTATGGAAATGTTAGACTTAGATGCTGATATAAAAACTATTGATATAGATAAGTTACCAGAAGAATTTAAGTTTATGGAAAATATACTAATACCAGAGGAATATGAGTTTGAAAATAGTTATACCGTTTACACTAGAGAAAATATAAACATCGAGGAATACAACATATTACATGATTATATATTAAATTATAGAAAAGATGATTTGAATGATATAAAAATAGCATTTTCAAAAGTGGAAAAACCTCTAAGAGATTATTTTATTCAAGAAGGAGACAAAATTTCAAAAATAGGTGATGTTGAACTAAAAATATCACAATGGGAAGAAATGTATATAGTAACTTTTGAATATGAAGATATATACTTTGATATTGAGACAACAGGAATTACAGAAAATCAATTAGTGGATTTACTAGAATCATTAATTAATAATGTTAAAAATGTAAATAAAGTAATGGAAGAAAAAGATATCAATATAAACGAAGAACCAACAGAAATAACTACTACAAATTATCCAACTTATTATTCAGGAAAATATATTGATAATAATGGCAACAATGTAATATTACTTTATGAAGATAGTCCAGAAAATAGAAAACAAATATGTAATATTTTAGGAATAACGGAAAGTAAAACAATATTTAAAAAAGCTGAATATACCTATGAATATTTAATAAAATTACAAAATAAAATAAGTGAAAAAATGCAAAACAAAGAACTACCATTTGTTACTTCATCTTCTTTGATAGAGGATAAAAACAATATAAACGTTACAGTTACAAGCAACAATATTAGTGATTGGAATAAAATTAAAGAATTAGATACAATTGGAGGAGCTATTGATATACAGTATGAAGTAAATAACATTGGAACAGAAGATTTATTAGTAACTACAGAATAAATATAAGTGGCAAAAATAAAAAATAAGCAAAATAATTGTTATAATAAATTTTATTTTGCTTATTATTTTATTTTAAAAAATATCGAAAAACAATAAAAAAGTATTGACAAATAATAAACAAATGATATATACTTATGCAAAATGAAGGAGGAATTTAAAAATGAAAATTTTAGGAGAGAAAAGTTTATCATCAAAAGTCATAATAGGACTTAACGTACTTTTTGCAATAATAAGTTTTATAGATGTGTTTGTATTAACATTAATTGCAAAATCAATAAGAGATGTCATTATAAATGTAAATTTACAAGAAAATACATTTAACTTAAATTTATTTTCAATGATTATAGTTACGGGAATAATAGCACTTTTTATAATTTACCAATTCATAAAAATATTTGAAAATTTAAAAAGAAATATATTATTTAGTACAGACAATTCAAAAAGACTTAATAAAATAAGCATAAGTTGCTTTATAATAAGTGCAATATATTTAATAATATCAATACTTATAATAATATTAATAAAGGACATAATTGCAGATCTTATATCATACATATTAGCTTTTTCAATAATGTTAATGATAATATTTGCTGTTTCTGGAATAGGAATCAAAATACTTAATGAAATATACAAAAAAGCAATTGAATACAAAGAAGAAAATGATTTAACAATTTAAAATAAAACTGAAAGGAAGAATATAAAATGATAATAGTAAATTTAGATGTTATAATGGCAAAAAGAAAAATATCATCTGGAGAACTTGCCGAAAAAGTAGGCATAACACCAGCAAATTTATCAATTTTGAAAACAAATAAAGCAAAAGCAATTAGATTTTCTACCTTAGAAAAATTATGTGAAGTTTTAGATTGCAAACCTGGAGACATTTTGGATTATAACAAAAATATGGAGGAAAAAAATTGAAAAAATTTATAGTTTGTATTTTATTATCAGTAATAATATCATGTATCATTTATTATATTTTTAAAATTGAAATTAATCTTGAAAAAAATGAAATAGATACTTTTGGAAAAATAAGTGAAGACAGTGAACTGCCTATACCTAATAGAATAGTATATAAAAGGCAAAATGGAAAATATGTAATTATTGATAGTGATTCTCCAGAACTTCAATATATATACAATGAATTATATAGAAGAACATCAAATATAACAGAAGGAAAAATATTTACAGAAGAAGAAATATCTAAAATGCAAGATAAAGGGTGCTTTATAGAATTTGACTATAATAGAATAAGCAAAAATTTTATATTTATGCTAGAAGAAACAGAAATAGGAATCATAAAAAGACTTGAAGATGGAGGACAAGTAATTGCCACAAATTTAGAAGACAAAGAAAATTTAATTCAAAAGGTTGAAAATTGGACAAAAGATATGAAATATTATGATTTTAATCAAGATAAAAATATAACATTAGATAAAAAAATAGAAGACATACCAAATTACATAGAATTTAAAGAAGTTCAACAAGGTATATACCAAAAAATCATTGATTATAATGAATATGATTTTCAAGAAGCGATAGAAACTTTAGAAATCGAATCATCTGAAGAAATACCAAGTTTTAATCCAAATAGAGAAACAGTTGTTATAACATTATCAAGATATGAGATAAAAAATATAAAGCAAAGCATAGGAAATATCAAATATGAATTTGGAAATTATCAAGATGAATTCTTTGTCAATATACTAGTTGTGAGTAAAGTTGTAAATACAAATTGTATTTATTATGAGATTAATAATACAGAACCAGTAATTACAGAAAATTTAAATAATAGTAATGATGAATATGCTGCCAAATATTATATGGAAGAGGGAAAATATTATTCAGAACTCAATAACCAAAAGGTAGAAATAATTTCAGACGAAAAAGCTTGTGATATTGCAGATATGGAAGCCAAAAATTCAAAATATCAATATCAGCCATGGAAATCTGAATTCTATAGTAGAGGATATGACAAAAAAGATTCTATTTCAGCAGAATTAATATCAAATCTAAGCAGTATTAGTAAGTTCAGCCATTGGAATGAAGAATGGAAAGTATCTGATTATAAAAATAAACTTATGTGGAAAGTGAGATTATTTGACCAAAATGACCCATTAACAAGTTTATATATTTATGTTGATGCTATAAATGGAAAAATTATAGGTGCTGGAGCATCAAGTGATTAAAAAGGAGTAAAAAATGGCAATAATATATGTAATAATAGGGAGTATATGTTTAATAGTTCCATTAATTTTAACTATACTAAATATAATAAATTTATTTAAGAAGAAAAAAATAAAAGAAAATGTTGTAGATGTATTAATATTTTTATTAGGAATACCTTTAACAATACTTTTATATAATATGAGTGGTTTTATAGATTATCCAGAGGCATTAAGATTAGGAGGAGGAGAATTAGGCTTACATAGTCCAATAGCTTCATGGAGTTACCCTACGGTATTTGCAATAATAGGATTAGGTATTATATCTTATATTTTAATAAGAATAAAAAAATTGAAATTACCACCATTAATTATAGTAGGAGCAATGTCTGGGATTTTTATATGTTCTATCTACATGATTATTTGGATAATACAACTAAGCAATAATATATTAGAAAAATATATTTTTGGAATACCATATTTAACTTTATTTCCAATAAATTACATATTATGTAGTATAAGAGCAGAAATTGAAATAATGAAAAAATACAAGCAAGAAAATATAGAAAGAAAGCAATTTAATAATAAGTTTTTGAACTTTTGCAGTAAATTACTTTATAATATAGACAATTGGCCAATACTTGCAATAGTTTTATCAATACCACTTATTGTGGTTCTAATAAGTATATTAGTAGTTTTTGGTCAAAGACCAGATGAAGCAATAAAAGCTATTTTAGAAACAAGTGATTGGACATTATCAACAAAAGTATCTCCACCACCAATAACATATGATGGACATTATTTATGTACAGTGTCTTTAAGAGGCCATAAAAATATAGTAAAACCATTACGTATGGGAATAAGACATGGCGAAAAGATTGTAGTTAATAGACAATTATGTATAGCAAATGCTTTTGAAGATTTAATTAAAGAAAAAACACCAAGATTTCATCATTTTATAAGAAATATTTATGATAAATATGGTTACCCATTATCAAAACATATAAATACAAGTGTACAAGCTGATATTACATATATATTAATGAAACCATTAGAGTGGATTTTCTTGATTGTTTTGTATACATTTGATGTAAAACCAGAAAATAGAATTGAAACTCAATATATAGGTGATTAAATATGATAAAAATAGATAATAAAAATATACAAATTTATTGTAATAATTCAAACCATAAAGAATTACCAGTTGTAATATTGAATTCTTATGGAAATGAAGGGCAAGATGTATTTGCAAAATGTACATATCTTAAAAGCAAAGAATTTATTTTAGTTGCAATATCCAATTTAAACTGGAATGATGATATGACACCTTGGTTTGCACCTAAATTAAATAAAAGAGATGTAGACTGTTTAGGAAAAGCAGATGACTATATTGCACAATTAATAAATCAAATTATTCCTCAAGTAGAAGAATATATTAAGAGTCATTTAAAAATCAAAATAGAATATTATGCAATAGCTGGATATTCATTAGGAGGATTATTTGCACTTTATTCTGCATATAAAACAGATATATTTACAAAAATAGCATCAGCATCAGGTTCATTTTGGTATCCAAAATTTATTGATTTTGCAAAGAAAACAGAAATATCAACAAACATAAAAAAGATATATTTTTCTCTTGGAAAACAAGAAAGTAAAACCAAAAATCAAATTTTATCAACAGTTGAAGAAAATACAAAAGTATTAGGAAAAATATATAAAGATAAAGGAATACATACAATATACGTAGAAAATGAAGGAAATCATTTTAAAGAAGCAAATTTAAGAATAGCAAATGGAATAAAGTGGATATTAGAATAATTATACTTATAAGAAAATATGAGGAGGTATAATTTTATGAGTTTGACAATAAGAAAAATGCAAAAATACTTAAAAGAAAATATAAAGCTTGCAAATATTAATGCTTTAGGAGCAACAAATGATTTTACAGTAGGAGTTTTTAATGTAGACGAAAATCTGAAAAAATGACGTAGGTCTTGGTAAACCTACGTCATTTTTTACATAGTATGAATAATCGAATTTTTTAGAGGACTATTTGTTAAAAGGATTCCTCCACAAACTGTTGAGCAATTTTTTCAATACTGCTCCATATCCGGTCATAATCAAAAACGTTACCTGTATAGGGCTTCTTTTCAGCAATGTACTCTTCCAGTTCCTTTTTCCAAGTCTTTTCGCGTCTTGTATCAAAGACTTCCATCCCGGTTTTTGGAAGAATTTCCGGAATTTCTTCAACGGTTTGCATGGATATATGCCCATCTCTAATGAGCAACTGATTTATTTCAGTATAGGACCCATACATACCATTCTGAGAAAAGAATGTCGTAACGTCCCATTCCAAATGATTTCTGGGATTGATGACTTTCATATTTGTGCTATCCCAGATAAACTCGGGAATAAGAAAGTCCTCAATGAAATGGTAATCAAGATACAGATGACAGTACATGCCAAACTTGATTGGATTTTTAGGAATATAAAGTTCCTTCTTTACTATTTCCATTTCAGGAATATAGAATCCTTTCACAGAAGCCTCTTTGCGATAATGAGATTTTTGCTTGTCAATTGCCAAATCAGGAAGCAAATTTCCTGACATAAACTTTACCTTGTCTATTTGTAAATTAGAAGGCAAATTCCGGTATACTTCCTCAGCGAAACTAAGATGATACAAAATTCCAGGCATATTATTCTCCTTATTCATTGTCTATGGTTGTTATAGATAGCTAAAATATTAGTCTATCCTAACAAAGTGAATGTTCGATGTTTATAATTATATCAAAAAATATATATTATGTCAATATAACTTGTATAAATTTTAGTAATAACTGAAAAATACAAATTAAAACGGACGAAAAGTGAAATTCACCTTTCGTCCGTTTATCAATAGATATTACTTACTCTGTAAGAAACTTTTTTCTATTGATTTATGCTTGTTGTCAGTATTTTAAGTAAGTTGAATATTCTGCGGATGGAAGATTTGCGTTACTTGGTCAAATCTTTTATCAAAAATAGTTGTTAAACCATTTTCAACAAAGAAGTCAATCGGCATTTCAGGACCGAAACACAGTCCAATTCGTGCTTTAGCATTGTTGGAATCTCTTTTGGAAATGTCAATATCTGCGTCCAAAGCAAAAATTATCGGATCCAAAAGACAATACAACATTGTTTCAAGTTTTTCTTGTTTTAATTTCATTTCTCGCAATTGTACTTGCTGGCTTGCCACTACATTCTGAATTCTATTTACAGTTTTTTCTACCCAATCAATTCTGCTATGACAGTCTTCTATGGATTGCTTTAACATATCAAAATTTGCCTCCATTGTTTCTTTCATTTCACGAATATTTTGGCTATTGGAATTTGTCATTTTATACAAATTCCTTTGTGTAGGAAGTATTATTCCTAAAGTAGTGCTCAAACTAAACAATTTGTTTGAAAAATACTTAGGAATGACTTTTTCATTTTTTACCTCAAGCCAGGCATCATAGAAAGAAAGTGGTGCCAAAATGTAAATGTTTTGTGGTTTGATAAGATTTTCTTTAACACAAGAATCTATGCTTTGCCTAAAAAGATAATATGCATCCCTTATTCTACTATAATACAGAATAGTATGTGAGTGTGAGAACCAAGTTACTTCTGTATCGTCTTTATCTGCCATATAATACATTTTAAAGATTTCATCTATGTTAACGTATTCAATGGGCAGAATTACAAAAGACAATGCATCAGCAATTCTTTTTAATTGAAAAAGATTAGTTATAGGATATCTTGACAGTTCGTCAAAGAATCCCATATATTCAAAACTTCTTTCAAAAAAAGAAGCTTTGAATTCTTCAGGAATACTGTTAGTTGTATCAAACAACTTTACAAGAGTTCCTTTTTCTTTTTCATAAAGTTCATGTCCAAACCCACTATAAGGACTAAGCTCTAAATTAAAAGCTCTAGTTAAGTCCTTAAAGGCTTTCCGTTGTCCGGTTAATTCATTAACAAATTTTTGACCTAATGTAGCCTCCTTTTCAGATATTTCTTGTACTGACAAAAAATTGGTTAATACGGGCATAATGTTCTCCTTTCTGATGTCTGATTATTTCTGCTAATACACTATGCTATATAACCTTTTTGTGTGAGTCAAATTATCGACTAGCACTAAAAAGCTAAAAGCATGCCTATTACATCATATTAACATAATAATTGCAATAATAATTTAAAAATTGTTTTGGGCATTTAAATGATGTATGCTTTTATGGATTTTAAACTAAAAAAGAGAAAAAGTATATAGAAAAATTTTTCAAAAAAATTAATAAGGGAGTGATTATATTGATAATTACTCTTTTTTGTTTAATAGGAAAAATCAAGTTTTTTGTTGATTTCTTAGTTTAGCAATATTGGTTTTTAAATTTATTAGAAAATTTTTACATATAGACAGAAATATCTAATAACATAAAAATACTTATAATGATAGAAATTATAATGTAGAAAATATATAAAAAATTGATAAAATACTTGTGAAAATATGTTCGGTATGATATAAATAATATAACTAGGAGGTGAAAAAATTTGAGACTAACTTTTACATATATATTGAAACCAAACAAAAGCCAAGATAAGATAATAAAAGAATTAATGTGGCATGTAAGCAAAGTATATAATATGCTAAATTATAATGTAAAAGAAAGAAAAGAACTAATAAATACAAACGCAATATTAAATGTAGAAGGAAGTAGAATATACAAAAAATATAGAAAAGAGAATTGGCACTCAGATTACTTACATTCGCATATGTTACAGCAAATAATATTAAATTATATAGGAGATTACAAATCATATATAGCAATAAAAGAGATGTATGAAAAAGGAGAAAAAGTAATAAAAGGAAAGCCAAGAATGCCAAGGTATAAGGAAGAAGGAAAAGTACAAATAACATTTACAAAATATGCAATAAGGAAAGAAGGAAGAACAATAAAGCTATCTATATCAAAAAAGATACAAGAAAAATTCCAAGTAAAAAGTTTAAATTTTCTAATACCAAAGAAGTTAGAAAAGCTTGTGAATTTAGAGAGTATAAAGATGATAAAGATAAGAAAAGAAAAAAATGAAAAATATAAAATAGAAATAATATATGAAAAAGAAGAAAAAAAACAAGCAAAGGGAACAAATATAATGGCAATAGATTTAGGAATGAATAATCTAGCAACATGCACAAACATGAAGAATAATAAAAGTTTAATAATAGCAGGAGAAAGTATA
>CALYAA010000037.1 GCA_944393385.1 uncultured Clostridia bacterium | reverse complement strand
TTTTTAATTTCAATACTTTCTGGGATTATAGGTGATTTATTTTTACCGTTCTGGAATGTTACTTCGGTGTGTACAGTGCTTTTACTTATTCCGAAATTTTTTTGCTGTTCCTCTTACTGTGTCTTTTGAATTTATAATATATCGTGCTAAACTTGTTGCACGTTCTTCAATTGTGTTTTTGCCTATATTATTTTGATTGTGTATCTGTGTTGTGTGTAAATGTGTTCTATTCATTTTGTTCCTCCATAAGAATACTTTTTGTTTAATTGTATTCTTACTTTAGATAAGTTAGAACTTATTTATTTTTATATTAAAAATTAAAACTACTCTCTTTTTGAGAATAGTTTTAATTTGGATTCGATTACTTGTTTTTCTATTTCGTAGGAGATTTTTATTAATATCAATAAATCAATAATTTATCTAAAATAATCAATAATCTTTCTTATCATTCTGCTTTTAGTTTTTTCTGAATTTTCAGTATTTTCTTGGCTTATAGCCTCCGTACAAAGTTCTTCTGCTTTCCCACTTTGTTCTATTTCTTTTTTATTTAATTTTTCTTTTGCTCTTGAAATTAGATTTTTATGTATTAATTCATAATGTTTGTTTAGAGCCTTTTTTGTAAAATTTTTATCTTCACTCACACTATAAACACTATCTACGCCATTACTCTTTATCTCAAAAAAATCTGCATAATGTATAATAAAAATACCAACAGAATTTTTATTATCTTTAATATTTACATTATAAATATCATTATCAACCATTTGATATAACATTTTTACATCTTCTTCATATAAAATATGATATCATCTAGTCTTTCTATTCTAAAAAAACGTCCTTTAAAGTTGAATGGTTGCGCTTTGTATTTTTCAAAGCAAAACCAATATAATTCAGTCTTATTTGATAAATTTTTTATTGCATTTATAGGGTCAAAGTCTGTAAATAATGCTACTTTTTCAGCATTATTTTCTATTAAATACTCATCTAATTGTTGATTTATAACTTGATATTTTAATTTTTCATTTTTTATAGTTTTATCCATCATATTTTCATCAAGTATTACTTGAAATTCTTCTACTGAAATTTTTTTATCTTTTGGTAGTTCATCTATTTGATATACTACATTATCATTGTATCCAATTAATAATCTAATTTTCTTCTGTAAAATTTTTAAAGCTATTAATGATAATATATGTGAATATTCTCTCATACTTCCAGATAGGTCAAAATAAAAAGAAAGTGGGATTGCTTCAGATTTTTTTCATCTTTTTTATATCCATACTTATCTTTTAACATTTTCCCATATTCTTTTGTTACCTTATGTTTTACTAATTGCATGGTATCCCATTTTTCAAATCCGTAATCTTTAATTGTGCTATCTTCTCTTGAATTTAATTGTGAGTCTCTTGTTTGAAATCTTTTGTTTATAAAATTGTCTATTAAGTTGCTTATTAGTGCATCTGAAATTTGAACTTGCCCGTTTTCTGATTCAAATCCATTGCTTATTTCTCTATTATTTATATCTCTATGTGTGGTGTCACTATCTTTTACATTGTCGGATTGTTTTGGCATATTCCAATTTTTTAGTATTTCTCTGAATGTATAACCTTTTTGAGGAGTTTTGCTTTCTATATTGTTTTCTGCCTTTGAATTATCAGATTGAGTTTGTTTGCTTATATATTTTTCTTGTACTTCTGTAGCTTTTGATTGATTTCTTCTTTGCGCTTGCTCATCTTCTCCATTTTGAACCTCTTTTATAGTATTATTAAAATAATCTTGCCCATTTAACTGTTTACTTTGATTTTTTATTTTTGAATCTTTTACATTACTTCTCTTATATAACCAAAAACTTCTTTTTTTCAAATTAATTCTCCTTTAAATACTGTGTGAATTATATTACAACTCACTTATTATGTCACGGAAGTTTGACAGTTTTAAAAATTTAAATTGAGGTTAAAGCATTGAAGATGCTTAATTTTTTTTGTCAAATTTTTCATTTTCTCTTGTCGTATGTTGTCGTATGTGTTATAATATAAAAAAACCAAAGGAGAAATAGATTTATGAGGTTATCAATTACACATACAAAGAATAATACTTATTTTTATATGATTAAATCATATAGAGAAAACGGAAAAAATAAAACCAAAATTGTTGAACGTTTGGGTGAACTTAAAGAAATTGAACAAAAAGCAAATGGTGAAAATCCAGTTGTATGGGCGAAAAAATATATAGAAAAACGAAACCAAGAAGAAAAACAAAATAAAGGAATTTACTTTGAAAAACTTATTGAAGGCATCCCTTTAGATGAATCGCAAAAAATATTTAATATTGGTTATTTATTCTTACAGAAGATTTATTATTCATTAAAACTTGATAATATCTGTAAAAAAATTTCTGATAAATATAGAATTAAATATAGTTTAAATTCCATATTATCAAATTTAATATATACAAGAATAATAGAACCATGTTCAAAATTATCTTCTTATGAAGCATCAAAAAAATTTATTGAACAACCAGACTTTGAATTACATGATATTTACAGAGCACTGGAAATTATTTCAAAGGAAACAGAATTTATTGAATCAGAAATTTATAAGAATAGTCTGAATGTTATAGAAAGAAATACAAAGATTTTATATTATGATTGTACAAATTATTTTTTTGAAGTAGAACAGGCAGAAGGATTAAAACAATATGGAGTCTCAAAGGAAAATAGACCCAACCCAATTGTACAAATGGGATTGTTTATGGATGGTGATGGATTTCCATTAGCATTTAACATTAGTAGTGGAAATACAAATGAGCAAACAACATTAAAGCCATTGGAGCAACAAATCATAAAAGATTTTGAACTTTCAAAATTTATAGTATGCACAGATGCAGGATTAGCATCAATAGAAAATAGAAAATTTAATAACATACAAAATCGTTCATACATAGTTACACAATCATTAAAGAAAATTAAGGGGCATTTGCAAGAATGGGCTTTATCACCAGAAAATTGGCATACAATAAATTCAAGTAAAAAAATAAATTTAAATAATATTGATAAATCTGAAAACAATGAAGAAATTTATTATAAAGAAAGATGGATTAATGAAAACGGATTAGAGCAAAGATTAATAGTTTCATATTCTCCCAAGTATGCAGAATACCAAAGAAGTATAAGAAACAGACAAATAGAAAGAGCAGAAAACTTAATAAATAATCCAACAAAGATTTCAAGAAACAGACAGGATGACCCAAAGAGATTTATCAAATCATCATCAATAACAAATGATGGAGAAATAGCAAGTAAGAAAATATTTTCATTAAATAAAACAGCTATAGCGAAAGAAGAAAAGTTTGACGGATTTTATGCAGTATGTACCACATTAGAAGATGACATATCAGAGATAATAAAAATAAATAAAAGTAGATGGGAAATTGAAGAATCATTCAGGATATTAAAAACAGATTTTAAAGCAAGACCAGTATATTTAAAAAGAGATGATAGAATAAAAGCACATTTTACAGTATGTTTTCTTTCACTTTTAATATACAGAATATTAGAATATAAATTGGAAGAAAAATACAGTACAAAAGAAATAATTAATAATTTACAAAATATGAATAGTCTTGAAATAAAAGGAATTGGTTATAAGCAAATATATAGTAAAAACAATTTAACAACAGCCTTAAATGAGAAATTTAAGTTAAATTTAGATCAAAATTTTATATCATCACAGAATATGAAAAAATTTTTTAAAGAAAGTAAAATTTAAAATAACTTACGACAAATTAATTTTAAAAAAAGAATCTTGAAACAGGCTTAACGTAAGCCATTTTAAGATTCTTTTTTCTTTAAAACTGTCAAACTTGAGAATTATATTACAACTCACTTATTATGTCAAGTACAGTTGTAAAATCGTCTGGGGTCAGTTCCTTTTTTGTTTTGGAACCGACCCCAGACGACAATTTTTTATTTATGCTGTTTTGCCTCTTTCTAAATCTAATCTGTCTTGTGATTTTAGTCTTACATAACCTAATTCAACCCACTCATTATATGCTAAATTCAATCTAAATACAACTTTTGGTTTTGCACCTGCCCTGTTTTTATCTACAACGCAAGCATAATATCTAACATCTGGATCTTGTGATCTTTCTAAATCATAATATTCTCCACCAACTTCTTCATGAGAATATTCATATTTCCACAAATCCTCATTATGTATTTGTTTAATCAAACATAGAGTATCTAATACCTCTTTTACAGTTCTACAAACAGCTAAGTCGTTTATGTCCATATTTAATGGTGATGTACTATTTTCAGATAATTGCAAAGATGAACCTATATATATTTTTAAATTTTGTGCTAAATTTGCCAAAATGGTTGCTGTTTTCTTTAATTCATCTGCATTTCCTATATTTTCTGTATCTGTTTTTAATGTATCATAAAACATATACTCAATTTTTTCTTTATAATAATAATTCAAAATAATTTTCTCTAACTCATCATTTGTATGGTCTGTAATATTAACAAAAAATATTTGATTACCTTTTTGTTGTTCAATCCAATTTGTTATTTTAATAACTGTTTTAAATTCTGTTGAACATTTTAATAATCTTTGTGAAAAATTTCTTAAAGTTTCATTTTCACCTTTTTTTACATATCCTTTTTCATCAACTTCAACATCACTATTCTCATCTGGTTTATATTTAAATTCCAATATTTCACCTTCTGATTTTACTATTTTATATCCATGAAGTTTCTGAATTTCTGGGTTATTAATAACTGTTGTAATCAAACACAATTTCATTTTCTCTTCAGACATTTCGTTTGAAACAATTAAAACTTTTTTATGATGAATATATGATAGATAAGCTGCTAGGTTAATTGTAAACCTACTCTTACCAGAGTTTGAAGGCATTGAATAAGACATTGTTTCACCTTTTCTTATACCTTTAAATACACTACTCAAAATTGGAAAAGGTAGTCTTAAACCAGTTGTTAAATCATTTTCACCTTGTAATATCAATTCTGTTGTTCCATCACTTAGAATTGATCTTCTAAATTTTTCTGTAGCATTGATTTGGTCTATAGCATCTTTTACTTCTTGTATTGTCATAATATCATATAATTCATAATTTACAATCTCCACAATTCTTTGTTGAGATTCTTTAATAGGATTCATAGAATATCCTTTTCTTATTTCAAACAATTTTCTTAAATCTACATATACTTTTTCAAAATCTTTTTTGCTAAATCTACCAACTTCTAATAATTCTTTCTTTTTCTTAAATATTTCAAAACTTTCTTTTGCATAGTTAAAATTATCCTTTGCTACTTGTGGTGCATAAGCTTCACCCTCTGTAAAAAGAATACTTTTATATATATTAAGCATTAATCTACTCTCAAAATAACAATCTTGATATTCAATATAATACATAGAAATAGCTCTTGGATTTGCAATTAACAAGCTGATATATGTTTCTTCTAATTCTCTATTTGATATTAATTCTGGATAAATAATATCTTCTTCTTTTTGTGCATCAGCTTCCATTTTTGCAACTATTTCTTCTATTTCGTCTTCTTCTGTCAATGTTTTTTCTGCTTCAGCTTCTTCTTCTTTAGCTGTCATCTCTTCAATTGAAGTCTTTTTTACAATTCCACTATTAATAGGAGCTTTTTTAAAAGTATCTGCACCAGTACTTACTTTTTTCAAAAGTTCCAGCATTTCCTTAAGTTTTCCTTCTTCAACCAGTTTCTTTATCTTTTTTATATCTTTTTCATTATCATCAGTTACTTCTATCATGTCAATTAGCTTTTGTATTCTTGCTATTTTCTCTTTATCCATTTTTTTCTCCTCTTCTCTTTTGATTTTTGGTTTTAAATTTTTTTCGCTCAATATTTTTTCACTTATTTTAAGTATACACATATTAAATTTAAATTTCAAGATTTTTTATTTATTTTATTTTGGTAAATATTACTTATAATTTATATATAAAAATAAAGCGAACTAACTATTCTAAAATATCATTAATATCTGTTACAATTTTAGCACCATCAAAAATCAATTTATTTGTCCCCATACTTTGTGGGCTATTAATGTTTCCAGGAACTGCAAAAACTTCTTTTCCCTGTTCTAATGCAATATTTGCTGTTATTACAGCACCACTTTTTTCTCCAGCTTCTACAACTAAAACTCCATCTGATAAACCACTAATAATTCTATTTCTTTGCGGAAAATTTTCTTTATTTGGATTTGTTCCATTAGGATATTCAGAAATAATACATCCCCCTGTTTTTAAAATGTATTTTGCTAATTCTCTGTTTTGAGTTGGATATAATTTATCTATTCCGCAACCTAAAACAGCTATTGTATTTCCAATTTGATTTACTTTTTGATGTTGTTTTTGTTGTTCATTTTTAAATTCATTTTGACATTGTTTTTGATTTAATTTTTTAGAATTATTTGAATTAGTTTTTGAGATTAAAGTTTGTACATTACCAAGATGAGCATATGTATCAATTCCTAAAGCAAGACCGCTTACGATTTGAAAACCTTTTAATGATAATTTTTTTGAAAAATCTAATGCAATTTCTTTTCCATAATTTGTACAATTTCTAGTACCAACAATTGCAATACTTTTTAGATTTAAAATTTTTTTATTTCCTAAAATATATAATTGTTTTGGCGGATTATAAATATCTCTTAATTTTTCTGGATACTCAATTGAATCTATCGAAATTTCTTCTATTTTCAGTATTTATCTACCTCCTTTTCAATATAATAAAATCTAGCCTCTTTTATATTTTTATCCTTATGAAGCCCTTTCCTTATTTAATATGAAACCTTTTAGTTTAACTACTCAAAGTAAAAGTAAAAAAATAGTTTTCAAAAGAAAATAGGAAAAATCGTTTTTTCCTACAAAATAAATAAAAGGGCTTCGCCATAATAGATATATGATAGTTAAAGTTTTGCATTTTCTGTAGCTTTTATAACATTATTCATAAGCATGGCTATTGTCATAGGTCCAACTCCACCAGGTACAGGAGTTATATAACTTGCCTTTTTTTCAACATTTTCAAAATCTACATCTCCTGTCAATTTTCCATTTTCATCTCTATTAATTCCAACATCAATAACTACAGCTCCATCTTTAACCATATCATCTGTAACGAATTTAGACTTTCCAATTGCAACAATTAAAATATCTGCATTTTTTGTATGTTCATTTAAATCTTTTGTTTTTGAGTGACAAACTGTAACTGTTGCATTCTTATTTAAGCAACATTGAATCAATGGTTTCCCTACAATATTGCTTCTTCCAATAATTGTAACATTTTTTCCAGTTAAATCTATATTATATGATTCAAACATTTTCATAATACCATAAGGTGTACAAGATACAAATGTATCTTGATTTAAGGCCAACTTGCCTACATTCACAGGATTAAATCCATCCACATCTTTTTCTGGTGAAATTTTTCCAAATGCTTCATTTATATTCAAATTACTAGGTATTGGACTTTGTAATAATATTCCATGCACTGAATCATCTCGGTTTAATTTTTCTATTAAATTAATAAGTTCATCTTGTTTAATATTTTCATTTAGTAAATATTCTTCAAAAATGATTCCTATTTCTTCACAAACCTTACTTTTATTTTTTACATATATTTGCGATGCATTGTCATTTCCAACCATTATCACTGCCAATTTAGGATTAATTCCTTTATTTTTTAATTCATCACATTTTACTTTCAATTTTGCTCTATATTTTTTTGCTAATTCTTTTCCATCTATTATTACTGCCATCTCAAATTTATTCCTTCCATTATAATGTTGACAAATTGTTGACAATTTTTACTATTAATTATCTAAATTTAGCCTTAATTGTCAATTCAGATTATCTAGTACTTTAAATTTTATGTTTCCAATTAATTGTCAAAATTCATGTCATCTGACACTTTATATTCGATATCCTCCATAAACGGAAAAATCTCTTTAACTCTCTTTAATGTAAGCATTGACATTTTAGGTTGAGGATTCTTAGGATCATTAGTTAATAACTTTTGAGTATAGCAATTTTTTGCAGTTTTAAATAAAACATATCTATTTTTCACATAAGTATAATAAATTTGGTATCCATTTTTTAAATCTAACCACATATCTTCAAAAGTATAATTATCCATAAAAAATTTATTCCTTTCTCGAATTCATTAAAGTCACAAACAGTAATTAAAAAATTTCTCTCAAGCTAATTTTATTCCTTATAAAAACAATTAAGTTTAATAAAGGATTTAACTATAATCCTTTATTCTGACACATTTCTATAAATTCTTTCTCTGTAATAACTGGAATCCCCAACTTTTGAGCTTTTGTAAGTTTACTACCTGCATCTTCTCCCGCAAGAACATAACTTGTCTTTTTAGAAACAGAACTTGATGTTTTACCACCAAATTTTTCTATAATTTCAGAAGCTTCTTCCCTTGTATATTTCTCTAAGCTACCTGTAAGCACAAAAGTTTTTCCAGCAAATCTATCATCTTCTTCATCATCTTTAAGTCTAGCCATATTAACTCCAGCTTTTTTTAATCTTTTTATTAAATCCTTGGTTTGATCTTGTTCAAAAAATTCCCTTATACTATTTGCAACAATCGGACCTATTTCCTCAACAAAACTCAAACTTTCAAAAGAAGCTTTTGATAAATTATCCAAATTTTCAAATCTTTTTGCCAAAATTTTTGCAGCTTTTACTCCAACATGTCTAATTCCAAATGCAGTAATCAATCTATATAAATCATTTTCTTTACTAGCATTTATACTATCAATTAAATTTTGAGCAAACTTTTTACCGTTTTTCTTTAATGTTAAAATATCTTCATATTTTAAATCATAAATATCTGCAATATTAGATATCATCTTTTTATCAAGAAGAACTCCAATAATATTTTCTCCCAATCCATCAATATTCATTGCCTCTCTTGATACAAAATGAACTAAATTTCTATAAAGTTTAGCTGGACATTCTATACCAGTACATCTTACAGCAGATTCTCCCTCTTCTCTAACAGCTTCTGCGCCACAAACAGGACACTTTGTTGGCATAACAAAATCTCTTTCTGTTCCATCTCTTTTAGAAACTACTGCTTTCACTATTTCAGGAATTACATCACCAGCTTTTTGAATTATAACTTTATCTCCTATTTTCAAGCCCTTTTCTTTAACAAAATCTTCATTATGAAGTGTTGTTTTAGATATAAGAGATCCAGCAACTCTAACTGGCTCTAGTATTGCTAAAGGTGTTATTACACCAGTCCTTCCTACTTGAAATTCAATATCTTTTAGTGTTGTTTCTTTTTGCTCTGGTGGATATTTATATGCAATTGCCCATTTTGGAACCTTTGATGTTGTACCTAAAATTTCTCTTAATTTCAAATTATCTACTTTAACAACAGCTCCATCAATTCCAAATGTAATTTTCTCTCTTTCTCTTCCAATTTTATTTATTGCCTCTTTTATTTCTTCTATATTGGAACAAGGAATATATACTGGATTAACATTAAATCCTAGTTCTTTCAAATAATTTAACTCATCATAATGAGAGTTAAATTCTTTTCCTTCGATTTTCTGAACATTAAAAATGTATATATCTAATGGACGGGATTTTGTAATTTTACTATCTAGTTGTCTTAATGATCCTGCTGCAGCATTACGTGCATTTGCAAATAGTTCTTCATCATTTTCTTCTCTCTCTTTGTTCATTTTTGCAAAGTCTTTTTTAGAAATGAATACTTCTCCTCTTACAGTTATATTTATCTTTTCAGGCAATTCTTGTGGAATTGTTTTTATTGTTTTTAGGTTTTCTGTTACGTCTTCTCCAACAAGTCCATTTCCTCTTGTTGCACCTCTTATGAGTTTCCCCTCTTTGTATTCTAGTGCTGATGATAGTCCATCAATTTTGGTTTCTACTACATATTTGACTTCTTCTATTCCGTTTTCACTTGCTACTTTTCTTACTCTTTCGTCAAATGCTTCTATTTCTACAAAATTGAATACGTCTTGTAGGCTTTGTAGTGGTACTTCATGTTCTACTTTTTGGAATCCTTCTTTTACGTGTCCTCCTACTTTTTGGGTTAGTGAGTTTTTTGTTATTAGTTCTGGATATTCTTTTTCTAAGTTTCTTAGTTCTAACATCATCATGTCGTATTCGTAGTCTGTTATTTCTGGGTTGTCTTCATCGTAGTATTTTTTTGCGTAATATTCGGTTTTTTCTCTTAGTTCTTTTATTCTTTTTTCTGCTTGTTTTTTGACCATTTTCTTATTTACCTTTCTCGCTTGAATTATATCATTTTGTTTGTGGGTTTTCAATAGTTTTTGTTTTGAAAAATTATTGATATTCTATAATATTTATATTAAAACGTGGAGAATCATATGAAAGAGGATATGTAATTTCTCAATTTACATTCTACAATATTTATATTAAAACAATATGTATTCAGAATACATATATGTAAATAATGATATTTACATTCTACAATATTTATATTAAAACAATCTAATTATATAGCATTTCAAAATACAGATTATAGATTTACATTCTACAATATTTATATTAAAACTGCACTATCTAATGCAATTATTTTTTGTTTAATATTCTTATTTACATTCTACAATATTTATATTAAAACCATTTAATGCGATTGGTGTACCATGTCAAGGATATTCATTTACATTCTACAATATTTATATTAAAACAGAGAAATGTCAAGATATTGTAAAAAGTTACATGAAAAATAATGAAAAAGAACATTGAAAACTAAATATTGGTAAAAATCCGATAATCGCCCTTGAAAAATATTTTTAAAATGATGAAGAAATGCTAGCGAAGGCAAGGATACGGGTAAAATTAGCATGATAAATAATCCCTTCAAAAAATCAATTTTATCATTTTAAAAATATTTTTCAAGGGTACGCAAAGCCGATTATCTAATTAGCTCAGGCTTAGAAAACAGGTAAAATTTATTGAATTAAATCTTGATGTTTTCTGATATAATTCTGGCTCATTTCAATTAATTTTAACCATTTAGCAGGCATATTAGGTAGATTTTGTAACTCTGGAATTTTGACAGGAACTTCATAATCCAAAGCCATATGGGGTCTTAAAAAATTGAAGAAAGCACAAAACAGAGTAACATAAGCAACAGAGCCACCACGAGAACCAAAACCATGAGAACTTCTGTAATTAGTTTTGAAAGAGCGATTGTGTCTTTCAACAGCTTGTTTGAAAGGGCGAAGTTTTTTAGAAAGTTCATCTTGATTTTTAAGTCCAATTACTTGATTAACATCGAAGTTAATACCACGAGTAGAGAACCAATATTGAGCTAATAAGTAAATGGGATTACCATCAGTAGTAAAAGATAAATCTTCAGGAATTTCTTTAAATTTAGATAAGACATAGTCAGTAGCAATAATACAAGATTCAGTATCACGATGAGGAGAAGTGTAGTAAGAAAGAATAGTTTTTCTAATAGTATCAATATAGAAAAAAATGTAATTCCATTTACCATTAACTCTAATGTAGGTTTCATCAGCAGCGATATCACTAGAGATTTCGTAAGGATAATTATCTAAGAAAGGCTTAATAACAAAGGAGACCATATTACGGTAGTTAATAACAGTCTGATGAGAAATTTTAAGACCATGAACATCATAAAGAATAGAGGCAGTTTTACGAGCAGAAAGACCATAGTTAATAGAGTAAGTAAGAATAAGACCAAGAGTATGACTAGAAGAGTAAATGCGAGACAGACTAGAAGAAGGAATTTCATAATTAGGAGAGCTAGATAAAGGAACAAAGTCAGTGGTAAATTCTCTAAAGATATAGTGAAGTTTAAAGTTTTCAGGTTTAAGTTTAAAAATTTCACGTTCTTTTTTAGAAAGAGAATTAAGATTATCCTTGTAAAAAGAGCAATCTAAACTAGTACATTTCCAAATGTAGAAGCAAGAGCGTTCTTTCATACGAGAAAGGGCATGACCACAGTGAGGACATTTAAATTGGACTTGTTTGGAGAACCTAGACTTATGATTAAATCTAGATTTACAGACTTTGCATTGGAAACTACCACGACCACCAGTATTATCATAAATATATTCAGCAGGAGCATTACAACAAGGACAACGTAAGTTTTCAGGAACAGAATTTTTAGAGTTTTCATGACGTTTAACAGGCTTAAGGACTTTACCAGTATTTTTAAGATATTCAGATAAGAGTTGTGTATAATCAAACTTCTTAACTTCTTTAATGACAGGCATTTGGTCAATAACAATTCGATGATAAGGAACTTTATCACAAGATTGAGAAGAATCATATTTAAGAGGTTTAGAAGTAGCAAGAAGAAATAAAATAGAAATAATTTTCTGTTGTACTTGTAAAAGTACTAATAAATTTGTTATAATATTATACATAACTTGATATCACTTCCTTTGTAAAATTTTTGTTTAGCAACTAAATTTTATAATAAAAAGGGGGGAATATCAAGTTTTAATAATTTATATAGAAAAAACAAGGGATGTAGAAGTTTTAACAGAAAAACTTTTTACAAAACCTAAAAATTAAGGGGGAAAATAATATGAAAGAGAAAATAAAAGGGATATTTGAACATATATTTGTTGATGGATTAACTGGAATGGCTTGGGGACTATTTTCAACTTTAATAATAGGGTTAATCATAGAGCAAATAGGAAAACTTATTGGAATTGAATCAATTTCAAATATGCTTATATTGATTGGAAAAGTTTGTGCTTCTTTAACAGGTGCAGGTATTGGTGTAGGAGT
>CALYAA010000036.1 GCA_944393385.1 uncultured Clostridia bacterium | reverse complement strand
CTTAAAAACAACATCTTTATAAAAAGCACTAATATTAAATTAGTGCTATGAGTGAACGAAGTTCACTTTTGTTCTAAATATGAAACAAAATAACATATTATAAAAGTCTAATAGATGTAAATTATATGTACATATAAAATTATGGAGGAACAAGATTAAAAATGGAGGAACTAGTAAAAAGGGCAAAAGTTGGAGATAATCAAGCGTTTACAGAACTAATTATGAATATTCAAATGGATTTATACAAAATAGCCAAGGCTAAAATAAAAGATGATGATGATATCAATGAAGCTGTTCAAGAAACTATTATAAAAGCATATTCTTCAATAAAAAAACTCAAAGATGAAAAATATTTTAAAACATGGATTATTAGAATATTAATAAATGAATGTAACAATATTTACAAGAAAAAAAAGGTAAATAAAATAGAAGAATATAATGAAAATGTTATAAAAGAAGCAGATTCAGATATGATTAACACAAAAATAAACAATTTAGATTTTTTTATTTTAATAGACAAATTAAATGAAGATGAAAAAATTGTAGTTGTATTATTTTATTTAGAAGAATATTCCACAAAAGATATAGGAAAAATCTTAAAAACTTCAGAAAATACTATCAGAACAAGATTATCTAGAGCAAGAAAAAAACTAAAAAAATTGATAGATGGAGGAGATTTAAATGTATAATTTAGATGATGTCATTCAAGATAAAATAAAGCAAAAAATAGATTTACCAGAAAGTTATCAAAAAACAGTACAAAACTGTATACAAAATTGTATACAAAACAATTCAAATTATGAAAAAAATATAAAACAACATAAATTATTAAACTTACTAAGAAAAATAGGAATAAGTGCTATAATTGGAGCTAGCACAATTACTGTATATGCTACCACAACAAATAATTTACCATTTATGAATATGGGATTAATTAAATTAGGTGATAATTATGATGAAAATTCAATAGAAGTTAATAAATCAATTGAAAACGAATATACAAAAATAACTTTAGAATCTATGGCAGGAGATGGAGCATATGTTATTTTAGAATATAGGATTAATTTAAAAGAAAAGGCAATTAATGAATATGGAAATGTAAATTATAATGATGCAACAGGATATAATTTATGGATATCAGATGATTCATTAGTTAATTCTGAAGAAATTAATAATAAACTTCAAGAAATTTCAAAAATCTCAGATACAGAATTTATATGTGTAGAAGTTTTAAATATTATGGACATTAAAGAAGAAAATTTTAATTTAACAATTAATATGAATAATCTTATTATAAATGGTGATATGTATAATCCAATAAAAATAAACAAATCATTACAATTAGATATGAAAATAGATAATACAAACAAAACAGAATTTACTGCACAAGAAAGAGTATTAGATGATAATAACAAAATAATAATGAATAATGTTGGAAACACAAAATTTGCAACTTATATAACAATACAAAAAATCACAGAAAATATGACTTATAAAGAATTTGAAGACTTAAATCCTTGGAAATATAATAGTTTTATTATTACTGATGAAAATGGAGAAGAAATATCATTCACAATTCGAAGTGGAGACTGGGCAGGAAAATATTTATATGTAAAAAATGATAATGGAGAACTAAAATTAATAGATAATGAAAATAGGAAAGATATTAAAGATAATGATGAAATTTATTATGTAGAAAATTTTATATTATTAATAGGTGAGCAAGAAAATTTGAATAAAATAAATATTGTTCCAATAGAAACAACAATGTTTAATGATAGAAATAATGAAGAAGCAGAAGAATATAAAAAGGTAAAATGGTATCCTTTAGTAGAAGGAGAAAATAAATATTCTGCAACAAGTAGTTTAGGTGGAACACTAGAAATAGAAAATATAAAAATAGATGAAAATTATATTACATTCTATTATAATAAAAAAGGTCTAATTGGAAATGATTCATTAATAATTCTTAGAAAAAATAATGGACAAATGAATTATATTTATCCAACAGAAATAGAAGAAAAAGGTATTAATAGTACAGAAAATAAAGCTATATTTTCACGAAGCCTTGATGGTGTAGCTGGATTAAATACTATTAGTTTACAAGATTTAGATAAAAATTTAGAAAATATAGAATTTGCATTATTATATGGAAGTAGAAGTAAAATTATTGCAGAAGAATTTATAATACAAATTCCTGAACAAGATAATCAAACTGCAAAAATTGATAATATTGAAATAGTAGATATAGATTCAGTAGAATAAGGATAGCTATTGTACACAAACATTTATTAACTTTGTGAAGTGAGCTACAGAAAAGTTATACAGAGGAATGACGTTGGCTTTTAAATGTTATTAACATCTAAAAGCCAACTATTGTTTTAATACTAATAATCTTCCACATATAAAGCTTTTGCAAGATAAGGAGTTACTTCATCTATATCATACCAACCAGAACTCTTAATATCATTTTCTAATCCATTAGGATTAGAAACATATACCATATTATCACCATCAGTAGCAAGTAATGCCATATAATGAGAAGCGGTAGTCCAACGATTATTTTTTGGCTTGTTCCAAACACATACAACAATAGGTCTATTTGTTTCCAAATGCTCAATTATTTTTTCATCTGATAGATGAACAGAATCATAATAAAAATCTGAATTTTTAATTCCAAATGTTGAAGACAATTCATCAGAAAGTTGTTCATAATTCATTACAGGGTAATATTTTTCTCTTAAATCCTCAGGAGTACAATCTTTACCATAACCACTTAATATAATTGACATAACAGTTATGCCACAGCCATTTTCAGCCATAGTATCGCCCCAATATTCTTTATTACTCCAAGAAGACTCACCATTTTGTTTATATTCTTTATATGTTTTTTTATGTTCATTTACTGTAGTAAAAGTTGTAAAATAACCATCTTCACCAGAGACTTTTTCTTGTCCAATTCCAGTGTATTTATCATTTTTATCTTGTTTTATAATTTTATAATCATCACTATGTATATTTAACTTATTACTTAAATCAGAAATAAAATTAGCACCATTCAAAATTATTGTGTTATAGTTTTTATATAAATATAATACCAAAATAGCAATAAAAACAAATATAATAAATTTTTTGAAACGATTATTTTTTCTTGTGGCTTTTTTCATTTTCACTCATTCCTTTCAAAAACATGTATGTAACAGTTATGGCTTTATCTGCAAAAAATATTTTTGGGGGATTTTGCAGATAAAACCTTAATTGTTAACTTTAAAATTATTATACATAAAATCAAAAAAAAGAGTTTTAAGAAAATATGAAAAAATTATTAAAAATTTCTTATTAAAAGATGGAAAATATATTAGGTTATAAAAAATAAGGAAAAAATTACCTTTATAAATATACAAACATATGTTTACAAACAATAAAAAAAGTGTTATAATAATTATGAAATTTATAAACTGGAGCGTGAGAAAAATGCAAAGAGTTTATTTATGTATTGACTTAAAAACATTTTATGCCTCTGTAGAATGTGTTGAAAGAGGACTAGACCCATTTAGCACAAATTTAGTAGTAGCAGATCCAACAAGAGGAAAAGGAGCAATATGTTTAGCAATCAGTCCAAAAATGAAAATGTTAGGAATAAAAAATAGATGCAGAATTTTTGAAATTCCACCAACCATAAAATACACAATAGCAATGCCAAGAATGAAAAAATATATAGAATATTCAGCAAACATATATGGAATATATCTTAAATATTTCGCAAAAGAAGACATCCATGTATACTCAATAGACGAAGCATTTATGGATGCCACCAAATATCTAAACATGTATAAAGCCACACCAATAGAACTTGCAAAGAAAATAATAAAAGACATATACAATACTTATGGAATAACAGCTACAGCAGGAATAGGAACAAATATGTATTTAGCCAAAATAGCACTTGATATTACAGCAAAGCACACCTCAAGCAACATAGGATATTTAGACGAAGAAAAATACAAAAAAGAATTATGGAGGCACAAACCATTAACAGACTTTTGGCAAATAGGAAAAGGAATAGAAAAAAGGCTGAATAAAATGGGAATATTTAATATGTATGATGTTGCACATACAGAGCCAAGAAAACTATATAAAGAATTTGGAGTAAATGCAGAATACTTAATAGACCATTCTTGGGGAAGAGAAAGCTGTACAATTGCAGATATTAAAGCATATAAACCAAAAACAAATTCTATTTCAAATAGCCAAGTATTGCTTGAAGACTATTCATTTATAAAAGCAAGACTAGCATTAAAAGAAATGGTAGAACTAGGAAGCCTAAGGCTTATAGAAAATAATTTAATAACAGACACAATACACCTTTATATAGGATATTCAAAAGATGCAATAAATGCAACAGGAGGAATGAAAAAACTAATAAATAGCACAAACACATATTCAGAGCTTTTAAAAGCATTTTTAAATATATATGACAAAACAACAAATCAAAACATTCCAATAAGAAGAATAGGAATAAGTTTTGAAAACGTAATTGAAACAGAAAATGTACAACTAAGTTTATTTACAGACCAAGAAAAAATAGACAAAGAAAAAAAATTAGAACTTACAATATGTAGCATAAAAAACAAATTAGGAAAAAACAGTATTATTAGAGGAATGGACTTAGAAGAAGGAGCAACAACAATACTAAGAAACAAATTGATAGGAGGTCATAATGGTGGTTAGTAGAGCAAAACAATTTCTTCCATTTGATGCACTAAAAGGATTACAAGAAGCACTAAGAGAAAAAGAACAAGAACAAGAAGAGAAAATAGAATTATCAGAAGAATCACTATTAGAACTAAATAATAGCTTTAACAAAATTGAAATTGGAAGTAAAGTCAAAATAAAATTTTATAAAAATAATAAATATGTAGAAATTAGTGGTACCATAACAAATATTGATTATATAAAAAAGAAAATCCAAATAGAAAATTTTCAAAATATAAATATTTCTGACATAGTATCAATATCAATATAATCTAGATTTTTATACTAGTTGAACGGTTAGTCTAAATTATATAAAACTATTGCTAAAAATATAAAACTGATATAATATATGTAAATAGAAGAAAAAACATTCTTCAAAATGCAAAAAAAAGGAAACTTAGGAGGAAAAATATGAAAGGCATAAAAATAGGAAACAAAGAATCAAAATATCCTATTATCCAAGGAGGAATGGGAGTAGGAGTATCATTGCATAAACTAGCCGGAACAGTAAGTAAAGAAGGTGGAATTGGTATTATATCTTGTGCAGATATTGGATATCAAGAAGAAGATTTCAATAAAAACCCATTAGAAGCAAATTTAAGAGCAATAAAAAAAGAAATAAAAATGGCAAGAGAAATAGCAGGAGAAGACAAAATATTAGGAGTAAATATAATGGTAGCCATGAAAGAATATGCAACATATGTTAAAGCATGTGTAAAAGAAAAAATAGACTTAATAATTTCAGGAGCAGGAATACCAAAAGACTTACCAGAATATGTAAAAGGAACAATCACAAAAATAGCACCAATAGTTTCATCACTAAGATGTTGCAAACTAATAGTAAAACACTGGATGACAAAATATGACTATGTTCCAGACATGATTGTTATAGAAGGACCAGAAGCAGGAGGACATTTAGGATTTAAAAAAGAAGAACTAGATGAAGAAAACAAACCAAAACTAGAAAACATAACATCTGAAATAGTAGAATATATAAAAGAAGTAGAAAAAGAAACAGGAAAAGAAATACCTGTAATAAGTGCAGGAGGAATTTGGAATAGCAAAGACATCAAAAAATACTTAAGTTTAGGAGCATCAGGAGTACAAATGGCAACTAGATTTGTTGCAACAGATGAATGTGATGCATCAGAAGAATTCAAAAAAGCATATATAAATGCAAAAGAAGAAGACATAAAAATAATAAAAAGCCCAGTTGGTATGCCAGGAAGAGCAATTTACAATGAATTTATACAAAAAACAGAAAACGAAAAATGCCATATAGATAAATGTTACAACTGTATCAAAACATGTAATGTAGCAACAACACCATATTGCATAACAAAAGCATTAATAAATGCAGTAAAAGGTAATTTAAAAGAAGGCTTAGTATTTTGCGGAAGCAATGTAAAAAAAGTAAAAGAAATAGTATCAGTACATGATTTAATGAATGAATTAGTTTGTGAACTCTAAAAAAGTCTATCAAAATCAACAAAAATTTAGAAAAAGCATTGACAAAACATCAAAATCACTATAAAATAAATACATATTTTAGGAGTATATCTAGAAATTAACAAATTTCGAGCGATATAGAACAATTGAAAAGCAATTGTTTACACAGACGTAAGATTTTAAAGTCTTGCTGAGGAGTCTTAAAAGATTTCTTAGTAAGGCTTTTTTTTGTATAATTATATACCAAAAAAGCTTTACTAAATATTAAATAGGAGGGATTTTGTATGAAATACTTTAAAAAACTAATAGGAGAAAGAATTTATTTATCTCCAAGAAACAGTGAAAGTGAAGAAGTAGAAAAATTCACAGAATGGCTTAATGACTTTGAAACAACAGACTACATTGGTAGAAGTGCTTGTATAACAACACTTGAAGCAGAAAGGGAATATTTTGAAAAAGAAAATAACAAAAACTATAATTTTTTCATTGTAACTCTAGATAAAGATAAATTAATAGGCACAATTGGATTAGAAAGGTATAATCCTATTAACAGAACAGCAACTTTAGGAATATTTATAGGAGACAAAGAATATAGAAGCAAAGGATATGGTACAGAAGCAATAAAACTTATATTAGACTTTGGATTTAATTACTTAAATATAAACAACATAAAACTAGAATTAATGGGATTTAATGAAAGAGCATTAAAATGTTACAAAAAATGCGGATTCAAGGAATATGGAAGAAGAAGACAATCTAAATTTATTAATGGAAAATACTATGATACAATTGAAATGGATATACTTGCAGAAGAATTTAAAGAAAGTTATATAAAAAATAAAAATATACAATAGTAAATATAAATTAATATGAAAAATTTATATAATCAAATAGCAAATAAAATATAGACTAATAAAAGAAATTATGATAACATTTTCATAAGAAAAACAAAGGCAGGTATTAAAAATTATGAAAAATTATTTAAACACACTAAATGAAGAAATCAAACAATATTTGAAAATATTATCACCAGAATTTCCAGAATGGTTATTAGAATATATTAATACTCCAGAAATGCTTAGACTTGATGAGATAGGAATGTCTTGTGGTACATTTTACCCAAAAGTATATAATGACAAATACTTTTATTCAACATTAACTCATAGTATTGCAGTTGCACTAATAATATGGAACTTTACACATGATAAAAAACAAACAATATCAGGGTTATTCCATGATATTGCAACTCCAACATTTAAGCATTGTATAGATTTTATGAATGGAGATTCAGAACATCAAGAATCTACTGAAGAAAGAACTGAACAAATAATAAAAAATTCAACTGAAATTATGAAGTTATTAAATAGAGAGGGCATAAAAATTGAAGAAATTTCAGATTATCACATATATCCAATTGCAGATAATGACACTCCTAAATTAAGCAGTGATAGACTTGAATATACATTATCAGGAGGATTATATCAAGTAAGAGTATTTGAAATAGAAGATATAAAAAAATATTATTCAAATCTAACAGTTTTAAAAAATGAAGAAAACATTCCAGAACTAGGCTTTAAAGATTCAAAAATATGTGAAGAATTCATACACAAAATTTCAAAATTATGGCCTCGTTGGGTTGAAGATGAAGATAGATTATGTATGCAATTTATTGCAGATATAATGAAATCAATGAGTATAAAGGGATATATTACAATAGATGATTTATATAATCTATCAGAAAAAGAAGTAATAAATATTATTAAAAATTGTGATGATAGCTATATAAGAAAAGCATTTGAAAATTTTCAATCAGCTACGAGAAAATCTGTATATAAAAGTGATTTGCCTAATAATAAAATTTATTGTACAAGTGTAAAAGGCAAAAAAAGATATATTAATCCTTTAGCAAAATTCAATGACAAAGTTCTTAGAATAGATGAAATTTCTTCTCAAGCAAATATGGATCTTAATAACTTTTTAAACATGAAATTACATAAGTATATTGGGTTTGATTTTGACTTTAAGCCATATAACTAATTTGAAATGAAATTATTTGAATAAAGAAATAATATAAATATTATAAGCAATAATAAACATAATAGGAGTAAATATTATGGAAATAGAGATAAGAGAAGTAAAGAAAGAAGATGAAGAACAAGTAAAAATAATGTATGACGAATACATGAATAGTAAGCCAATACCAAGAATAGATAGATTTGAAGGAATAAGAGATTTTGAAAAATTGAATAAGATGAGTTTTAACGAATGGATAGAAGATTTATAAAAAAACAAAGATGAAAAACAACTACCAAAAGAATATTCAACACATACACTATATTTAGCCATAAATGAAAATAAAAAAATAGTTGGAGCCATAGGATTAAGATGGAAAGAAGTTCCAAAATTGATGAAATATGGAGGACTTATTGGCTATAGTATACGACCAAGCGAACGAGGTAAAGGTTATGCAACTAAAATGTTGCAATTAGCTCTAAAAGAGTTTGAAAAAATAAATAAAGAAAAAGTTTTAATTACATGTAAAGATTTTAATATTCCCTCAAAAAGAGTTATAGAAAAAAATGGTGGGATATATGAAAATAGTTATTATAATGAGGAAGATAAATATACATATTTAAGATATTGGATAAATTTGAAAGTTAGAGTAATTTAGATTATTCTAACTTTATTTTTTTTATATTTTATAAAAAATGTGACAAAGAAGTATTATTAATTGTAAAAATAATAATACTTAAAAATCTTCATTGTGTAATCTAAAAGACTTATAAACAATCACAAATTAATCTATGAAAACAGTAATGAGGAATAAAAATTTTTCGCAATAAAAAATTTAATTTGCTAAAATAATAGTTTTATGATATAATTAAATTTAATAGCTTAAAGCTATAAATAGAAAAAGAGGAGGTTTTTTTATTAGTAATTGTCCGAGAGAAACAACAAAATAAAAGAAAAGGAGTATATCATGTTTGTCATCTTTGTATTCTTAATCATTTTTTTGTTAGCTTCAACAGTCTTTGAAATTCTGCAAAGAGGTTGGAGCGAAGAAAAAGACATTGAAATGTGTCGGAAAGCCAAAAAGGTGGTTTACTTTCTAGAAGCAACAGTTTTTGGAGTTTTTACTTTGCTTGGTTGTATTTATACAACCAATGAGCAACAAACAGCTTTTACAATAACATTTGGAGCAACAAGTACTGTTGAGCAACCGGGTATTCATTTTAAACTTCCGTATATAACGAAAGTGCATAAGTATCCGGCAACTACTCAAGGAATGGCAATTGGATACAATCCTGAAAATAATGAAAGTGAAGTTGAGGATAGTCTTATGATTACCTCTGATTTCAATTTCGTCAATGTAGATTTCTACATTGAATATAGGATTTCAGATCCTGTTGCCTATGAATTCGGTAGTACTGATCCTGAGGGAATATTGAGAAATATTTCTCAGGCGTCAATTAGAAACACTATCGGCTTATGTGATGTGGATAGTGTACTAACAACAGGAAAAAGTGAAATTGAAGCCAAAGTAAAAGCTGATATAATTGCAGAGTTGGAACAACATTCGATTGGATTAAGCATTGTTAACGTCAGTATCCAGGATACCGAACCTCCAACATCTGAAGTTTCGGCAGCATTTAATGCTGTAGAAACTGCAAAACAGAAAGCAGATGAAGAGGTAAATAATGCTTTAAAGATTGAGAATGAACAACTTCCCGCAGCAGAGGCTGAAGTGGATGCAATTATTCGGACAGCAGAAGCAACTAAAGCTGAAAGAATAAATCAGGCAAAACAGGAGGTTGCCGAATTTAATGCTCTGTATAATGAATATTTAAGTAATCCCGAAATAGTAAAGAAACAACTTTACTATGATGCTATTGAAGAAATCCTTCCAAATATGGAAATCGTGATTGGCAAGGATTCCAAAGTTATTTACATTAACAATAATGATGGAAATAACAACAATAGCAATCAATAACCAATTAAGGGAGGACAAAAAATGAAAACATCATATAAAATTGCTATTCGGCTTGTAGCCATTTTGGCTATTTTTCTTGTAAGTAACATGTTTTATGTTTTGGAGCCTAACGAAAGTGCTCTTGTGAAGCAGTTCGGCAGAGTTGTGAGTGAACAGTCCAGTCCGGGTGTTTACTTTAAAGCTCCGTTCATTCAGACTGTAACCTATACAAATATGGCAGAACATCTGTATGATTTGGAAGCATCTGATGTGATTACATCGGATAAGAAAACAATGATTGCAGATTGTTATGCGATTTGGAGAGTTACTGATCCGCTCAAGTTCTATCAGAGTTTGGCATCTTCGGCTAAAACAGCAGAAAGTCGAATTGACGTTGCTGTTTATAACTCAATGAAGAATGTAATAAGCTCGACTCCTCAAACGGAGGTAATTAATGGCAAAGATGGTAGTTTAAATGCTACTATTTTGGAAAATGTCAATGGTATTGATTCTTATGGAATTAATGTCAATGATGTTGAAGTAAAATTACTCGACCTTCCTGAGGATAACAAGCAGTCTGTTTATGACAGAATGATTTCCGAAAGGAATGTTATTTCTGCACGATATACTGCAGAAGGTCAACAACAAGCAAAGGAAATCACAAATGATGTTGAGAGTACCGTGCGAGTTATGTTGTCTGATGCTAATACTCGTGCTGCTGAACTTGAAGCAGAAGGAGATGCTGAATACTATCAAATTCTTGAAGAGGCATATAACAGCAGTGAAGATGCTCGTTCTTTCTATGAATTTATTATCGGCTTGAATGCCCTTAAGAATTCTCTGGCAGAGGGTGGAACAATCGTCATTGACGAAAATAATCCTCTCTATTCTGTTATTCAGAATGAGACAATCGGCAATTAACTAAAACCTAAATCTTTTCAGGGGTGGTGCAAAATAGCACCACCCCGTTTTTGTTATGATAAAATTATAATAATATATAAGTTTTTATATACAAAAAGATTGATAAATATGTAGTAATATGATAAAAATTAAAAGACGAAATATAATTCATTTTTGAATAGTAATTAAAAAAAATAAGGAGATATTAAATGGAGAATATAGAAAAAAGAGACTTATATGATATTAATAGAAAATTAACAGGAAAAACAATATTCAAAGGAGAAGCTATACCAGATGGAAAATATATTACTGTAGTTCTTGTTTTTATTCAAAATTCAGAAGGAAAATTTTTAATTCAAAAAAGAAGTAAAATAAAAAATGGTAAATTTGCAACAACAGGAGGACATCCAAAAGCTGGAGAGGATAGTATACAAGGAATTTTAACAGAAGTAAAGGAAGAAATTGGCTTAGATTTAAATCCTAAGGCTTTGCAATTATACTATTCAGGTAGATCTGATAAAGATAAAGTTTTTTGGGATGACTATTATATAAAAATGGATGTGCCTAATATTGAAAACTTAGTATCGCAAAAAGAAGAGGTAGATTCTGTTTGTTGGCTTTCTATAGATGAAATTGAAGCATTAATGAAAGAGGATAAATTTTTTAAAAATGATTATGAGGAATTTGAAATATTGTTAACTTGGTTGAAAAAAGGCACACAGATTTTATGAAAATAATGGTTCTGAAATTTGACAAAATTAATAAAAAATGCTAAAATGTTACTAGAATATGAATAAATTAATAAAAAATACATAACAAAGTAACTAATGGAGGTGGAACAATATGAATTGTCATAATATAATTTTAAACTATATACAAAATTGTGAAAAAAATGAGCCTATCTTTATAGATGATATAAAAGAATATGTTATGCAGTTCTATAAAAAAGAGGAAAAAGAGAAAATTTTTAACAATGTGAAAGAAATATTAAATAGATTAAATAAAGCTAATATTATAAAAACAGCATATAAAGGTATATATTATATTCCAAAAACTAATATATTTGGAGAAGTACCACTTGCAAATAGCAAAATAATTCAATATAAATATTTAGTAGATAAATTTGGAAATGTAAAAGGATATATCACAGGTGCAAAGCTATTTAATAATGTTGGATTGACAACACAAGTTCCAAATGTTATTGATATTGTTACAAATGAATGTAAAAATAATAATAAATATGAAAACAAGTACTTGAATGTAATAATAAGAAAACCAAAAATAGAAATAAATAATGAAAATTATAAATATTTGCAACTAATTGATTTAATTGAAAATAAAGATAATATTTATATAGAAGTAGATAGTATGGATGAAATACTATATAATTTTATTCAAGAAAATAGTTTGGATTTTGAAAAGATTATTAAATATGCAAGACAAACTAATAGCAAAGCAGTAATTGAGAAAATGGTTATACTTGCGAGATAGGAGAATATATGAATTTACATTTAAACAAAGAATTATTTAGAGATACAATAGATGCCTTAAATACAAGAACAGCAGTAGCTATTGATATCATAGAAAAAGACTACTATGTTTGTTTAGTACTTAAAGAACTAGCACAAAAACAAGAATATTTGAAAGCTTATTTTAAGGGTGGAACAGCAGTATATAAAATTTTAGATACAATGAATCGTTTTTCAGAAGATATCGATTTAACAGTAAAAGTTTTACCAGAAGAATCTAACACAAGAAATAAAAAGCGATTAAAAGAATCAGCTCTAGGCTACAAAATAGAAGGATTAGAATTAAAAAAA
>CALYAA010000035.1 GCA_944393385.1 uncultured Clostridia bacterium | reverse complement strand
CAAGAAGTAATAGCTTTTCTTAACTACAAAGAAGGTGGAATTATTTATGTAGGAATTAGAAAAAACGGACAAGTTGTTGGAGTTCAAGATGTAGATTTAACACAATTACAAGTAAAAGATAGAATAAAAAATAATATACAACCTTCTACTTTAGGATTATTTGATGTAGTTGTGGAAACAATAGACAATAAAGAAGTAATAAAAGTAGTAATATCAAGTGGAACTGAAAAACCATATTATTTAAGAAAAAAAGGAAGAACACCAGAAGGTTGTTATATTAGAGTTGGTAGTAGTAAAGAACGAATGACAGAAAGAATGATTGATGATATGTATTCCAAAAGGATTAAAAATACATTAAAAGAAATTGACTCTCCTAGACAAGAATTAACATTTAATCAATTAAAAATTTACTATGAAGAACACGGATTAAAATTAAATGATAACTTTTTACAAAATCTTGATTTATTAACAAGTGAAGGTAAATACAATTATAATGCATTTTTATTAGCAGATGAAAATAATGTTTCAATAAAACTTGTAAAATATTTAGGCACTAATAAAATGGATTTAGTAGAAAATCAAGAATATGGGTATCGTTGTATAATTACCGCAACTCAAAGGATATTGGATAGACTTGATGCAGAAAATACTGTTTATGCTAAAATAGAATATAAAGGTAGAAAAGAAGTAGAAATGATAGATAAAGCAGCTTTAAAAGAAGCAGTTATAAATGCTGTGGTACATAATGATTATTCTTATGGAAATTCTCCAATAATAGAATTATATTCTGATAGAATTGAAATTACATCTGCAGGTGGTTTACCACAAGAACTATCACAAGAAGAGTTTTTGGAAGGAGTCACTGCTCCAAGAAACAAAGAACTTATTAGAGTATTTAAAGATGTTGATCTAATTGAAAACATTGGATCTGGTGTATTAAGAATTTTAGATGCTTATGATAAAAGTTGCTTTAAATTTATGGATCATTTTTTAAGAGTATCTTTTAAATATAGAGCAAATCCTTTTAAATATGATACCGAACAAGTTAAACCGAACAAGATAACCGAACAAGAAAAACCGAACAAGAAAGAAGATAAAATTAATTTGATCTTAGAATTTTGTAAAGAGCCAAAAAGTGTAAAAGAAATTATGGAATATATTGGATTAAAACATAGACCAACATTTATGTATGATTATTTAAATCCATTGCTAGAGAAAGGCAAATTACAAATGACAATTCCAGATAAGCCAAAAAGTAGAAATCAAAAATATGTTTTAAAATAGCAAAAAAACTTGTTACATTTGCATTTTGGAGCTTTTTATAGTATAATATCAACATAATTCGTAGCTATGCGATATAAATAGCAAGTAGTAAATAATTCTCATATAACAATTGTAAGGAGGAAATTTTATGCTTAACAAAATTTTTTCGATGCTTTTCGGAGTAAAATCTGGAGAGGCAAAAGGAACGCGAGAGCGGAAAGTAACGGAATCTACACCCGAAACACAAAGGGCTGATTTTCAAAAGCTTACAGCAAAGGAAGTTGCCAGAGAAAATGGTATTGAATACATTTCAGAAGCTACAGGTAAAAGATTCCATACAGACAGGAAGTTTGTAAATCAAGTTTATGCTGTAAAAGGCACTTATATCTTGTTACATCCTGCAAATGATGGAATGCCTACTTGTCCTATTGAGTGGTATGGTAAGTTCGATGGAAAAAGCAAGATGATAATGGACAATCAGTCATCGTTTAAAGGCATTACTAACTTAGGTGATATTATATTACAAATGGTTAGATTATATGCCAAGTATATTGATGATAATGTGTTTATTGCATCAGCTGGATTTGCTATCAAACTTGATGATGAAGTAAGTCCGGATTATGTTGGGAGAGCAAGTTTGGTATTAACTGACGATGCTATCCGAAATAACAAAGTGACGCCGGAACAGGTTACTGAAGCAAAAAAATATTTTATAAATGACTTTCTGGACCATTATATAGGTTGGAATTTTGGAGTAGTAGTAAAAAGCAATCCTCAACTTGAAAAAGAACTGCTTGAATTTAATAACCTTGTTATCAGTAAAGGGTTACGAGAAGATGCAGGTTCTGGTTTCGAAGTATGGTGTTCCGATGATGTACAGCATTATAATTTGAAAAAAGCATAATATTACAAGAAGATGTCCCTTGGTAATGCGAGGGACATCTTTGTGCTAAATTTATATTTCTAAAAACTCTTCTAATTCTTCTTCATATTCAATCTGTTTTATAGGATCAATATAAGTATCATTTTCAAGTTCAAAATTCCTAATTAACTCATCTTCTTCAGAAAAAGAAAATTTCACACAAATCCAATGAATAAATTTTTCAACTGTTTTCTGCAAAGTATTTATAACTTTTCTTAAAAAATTATTTTCTTTTTCTAAATTATAAATTCTGTTTTCATATTTATCTTGAATTTTAGTTTTTTCTTCTTGCAACTTAAGATTATAGGTATTTTCTAAAGTTTCGCATTTTTCTTTAAGTTCAATATTTTTTTCTAAAATAGGTCTTATTTCTTTTTCATGTTTTACTGCTTTATCTACAGTTTGCATTTGTTTATTTAAAGTTAGAGTAAGTAAAGCATTTTGTTCTTGTAATTCTTTTATTGCCTTATCTTTAGGTTTTATAATTTGTTCTTGAATTTTCTCATCTCTATTTCTCATTAGTTTTTTAAAATTTGAAATATCAGGAGTATCAGGCAATTCCAGTTTTACATTTTGCAATAGTGTTTTACTTTCTTTAAAATTTGTAATATTTTTATAATCTTCAACTGATAAATGAACTCTTTCACTTGGATTTCCTCGTTCTAATTCAAAATTATTTGCAACCATATAATTGTAAAAATCATCTTGTAATTGTCTGTAACTATCTTTTGCTTTCCAAAATTCACTACAAGCAATTTTATCAATGGAATTTCCCTTTTTATCTTTTGTATGAATTACCGGAATAAAAACTAAATGCATATGTGGAGTTTCTTCATCCATATGTACTTCTGCTGATAAAATATATTGTTCTCCTAAATTTTTATATTCGCATACAAATTTATAAGCAGTTTCAAAATATCTTTTAGTTTCATCTATTCCAATACTATTAAAATATTCTTTATCAGAAGTAATAATATATTCACAAGCAATATTACTTACTGTTTTTATTTGTCCTTTTAAATTATATTTTTCTTTTATTAAATCAAACTCTTTTTCATAAGAATATTTACAATCTTTTAGTGAATAATTGAGATGAGATAATTCTGGATTTATATTTTTATTAGAATAATTTTTATTTCTTCTTTTATTATGGCGATATATTCCTTTTAGATTTTCTCTTTTATATTTTGTGTTTCTAATAATAGCATAACTCATTTATAAGTACCTCCTTTTTAGTCTGCTGAACAAACACTTTATGTTCTTAAATTTGTGCTTTTTTAGATTGTGTTGTAACACACTACAACACTTTTTTAGCCTTATGGCAAAAAGTGTTAGTGTGGCAGGGACACCCTGCACCCGTTTGCCTAAAAAATACACTTGGTATTTTTTAGGTTTTAACTAAATATGCTAAAGCAAATTTAGTTAAAAAATAGCAACACAAAAACTGATAATCAATTTTTGTATTGCTATTTTCACAAAAGCATAACTACTTTTGTGTTTTATATAAGTTGTTATATATTAGCGTATAAGCTGTTTAAAAATTCAGGAGAATAATTTCTACCAGAATATTTCATTGAATTTTTATTTGTCTTATTCTTTATATAAGTATAATTATTATTAGTATTGATTGTTCGTAAATTTTCCGATTTGGTAATCGTAGAAAATCCGTTTATATAATCGTAATTTTTACGATTATGAGTATTTTCTAAATTTATATGTTGTATTTTTGCAACATATATAAGTTTGGGTTTGCTAAAACCTTGTTTCTTTTCATATATTAAATTAGCATCTGATAATTGTTTAAAAGCTTTTGTAACAGTTTTATCAGATAGATTTAATTTATCTTGAACTTCTTTTCTAGTAAATATCAAATACACATTTCCATTTTCATCATGCCAATTATTCTTTATTAATAATGATAATCTATCCAATAAGAAACCATATAATAGTTTACTATCAGAATTTAATGTATTTTTGTATAAAGGATTTATAAATAATTCCTGTGGTATTTGATAATATTTATGGTTTAATGTTTCATTAACTTTATAAAAATTAAAATCTTGCATATATTTTTCCTTTCCTTCGCATGACAATCGTTTTTGTGGCGAAAAATTAGAACAGGTAATAAAACTAATGCCTGTTCGGTTTGAGTTTTAAATATGCAAAATTTGATTTTAAATAAATTTGAAATTTTTTAGAATAAATACTGTTTAAAAATTTTCTAACAAATTTCTAACAAAACTTGAAAAAGTTATGTCAGATTTATATAAGTTATAAATTGTTTATGTTACAATAAAAACAAAGAAATACTTTGAAATAAGAGAGTTTTGAATACAAAAATAACAGTATTAAAAAGTATTATTCATCACTAACCATTAAAATGATGGAATAACTTAAAATCCTGCGGGACTTAACCTCCCGTGCCGGTTCGATTCCAGCCATCTGCACCAATGACGTTTCTCTTCGAACTTTTATAGAACAGAATTGATACGAAAATCAATCAGAAAATAAAATCTGGTTGATTTTTTTGTTATATACAATAAATGGAGAAAATCAATATTTCAGATTTTCTCCTTTATTAATGACTTACATAGAAAAACGCTATGGACACTAATGTTTTATTAATTTAATTGTAAACTATTCTATGGCAGAAAGTCAAGCAAAATTCAGAAATTTATTCATTTTTTAGTGGTCTTAACCTATATAAACTTTCAAGTTGTGAATTAATCTTGTCCCAATCATTTTATATAATGGTAACTAATTTTTCTTTTTTTCTATATGGATTTGTAATTCTTATTTTGCTCACATCTATTCTTTTAATTACTTTATTACAAGATATAGCATAAAACACAAACAAAGCCCTGCATATAGTAGAGCTTTGTTTGTGTTATTTCACATCTTTTTTCTTCTAAAGAATTGGAATAGTTTCTTTTTCGGCTTTTCAGGCAACTTTATGAAATCAGGAAAAGGCATAGTTCTTTTTCCATGTTTAACATCATAAATCTCAGCCAAAAATTTAATCATATAGCCAAGATTACGATGGTCGTCATAGAGAAAAGAATTTTGTTTTCTTTCTTCCTCTGTCATGCCATTCCATTTTTTTGCAATTTCATTTGCCTGTGTAGCGAGTTTTTTTCCCTCTTCCTCAAGATGTTCATCTGTTAAACTTTTGTACTGATCAAAGTCGATAATAAATTTTAAATCTTTGAAGAGCTCCACCTCGTGTTCCTCATCAAACCTTACAAACTCAAACCGATTCGAATCGTCAACGATAATTACTCCTGTAAAAACCTTTGTAAAGATTGTTGCAGGAATAGGTATATCTGTTTCATTTAACAAGTACATAATATCTTGCATCTGAACATATACTACTTCTTTGCCGTTTTCTGTGTGAAATATTTTCATTAGAAATTCCTCCTCCAATAATCATTGTGTTGTAGTTTTTCATATATGTTAACTCCTAAAGGAGATAAAAAAATTAACATAAGTATCTTATCACACATTTAATAAAAAGTCTACTTTTATTTGACTTAAAACATGAGATTTCTGTAGCGTATGTAGTAATACAATTGATATTTACATAGGTTTATAGTATAATAACCATATATTCTTCGGAATATTTTGTATGCATCACAAAAAAGTTAAATTATTGTTCAGATATTTAACTATTTGTGGTAAAACCTATAATAATTATTTAAGGAGGTTTCACATGAGTAGAAATGCTTTTGAACCTATTCCCAAGGCAGAGCGGTTAATTGAGTTTTCAGAAGATGATTACAAAGAAAATCATAGTGTCACTCATTTTGATGAAAGCTTGATTAGGAGTAAAGACTGGGCAAATTTTGAAAAAAATGCACTGGTTATTACTAAAGGTAACACTATTTCCCAGTATGCAGAAGAATTTCCAATTGTAATATATCGTTGTAATGGAAATGCAATGGTAAAACCTGTTAGTAGACTTAATACTTTCATTAAAAGTATCACTGTATCTACTGCAGACTATGGAAAATGTTTTGAACTCGAAAAAAGAGAGATGAAATGTATAAATACTGGACATGATACTGTAGCTTATTACACAGACAACTCAGGTACAAACTTTGCTATTACTCAGAATGACATTTTTAAATTTCTTTTGAAAAAGCCCTATCTCGTTATCTCAGAAGAAGGCTTGTTAGTTTTCTTTACTGATAAAAAAATTTTGGTTACTAGTGATTGTAACCATTATGCTTGGGTTAAAGATATTAACACCGACACATGCATTATCAAAAGTATAAATGTTTGTGACGAATACTGTATTGTGAATTTGGAGGATACTGAAAAAAGAAAGTTTTCCTATAAACTGCAGTTTTCCGTTGATATGTTAGCTTATGGAATGATTGATACTAGAGCTACTAAAATCTGAACATGTTTAGAGGGTGCCTTTATGAGGCATCCTCTTTCATTAATATTGACTTTTATGATAACTAATTGTATACTAGAAATATAAACTTTCATGAAAAGAGGAAATAATGAAAACAAAAGAACAAAGATTAAATGAATTATATAGTAAAGGTTTAGTAAATACTATAAAAGGTCTGTTTGCTGGCAAAAATGTTAATATTGATGAAGATTATTATGTATTAATGGCAGATTACATAGATTCACTAGATGAAGTAAAAGATAGTATGCTACTTAATCCAGTAGAGATTTTAAATAATTTACCAAATTTAGTTTCTAATATACAAGAAACAAATTTAAATGGAATTTATGGAATTACTGATGAAAATGGAATTCGAATTAATAAAGCTCTAGATTATGAAAGCAAAAAACTATATTTTTTCCATGAATTAACACATGCTGTGCAAACAAAACATATAAATGATCAAGAACATTGTGGCTTTTACAATGGTCATGATGGAATGTTTCTTACCGAAGGAGCAACACAATATACAGCAGAAATATTATACCATGTTTCTAATGGTACAAATATAAATTATAGAGAGCAACCTTCAACTGTACGAGGAGATTCTACTAGAACTCCATATAGTCCTTTGAGTGAATACCAATATAATGGAAATATATTAATGTTGCTTTGTAAAACAATGGATTTGCCTTTGCCACAGGTTTTAGCATTAGGATATAAACAAAATGGTAGAGAAACATTAAAAAGTATATATGAGAGTTTGGATGGTAATAAAGGAAAATTTGACGAATTAATGCAAGATTTGGAACAAATATATTCTATAGACAAATTAATTATTGGAGGATTACGGTAATTACTTACAAAGTCAAACACCACAATTGTTTAAAATGCCTGATGGTACTTTATTTAGAGCAAATTTAGATACATATCATAAATTAATGGATAAAGTTGAAATGGATTTAGCATCTTCTTTCCTAAACAATCATGATACAGAGTATATTTTACAAAATTATTCTGAATTTGAAAAATATTTAACTACACCTAATTTGAAAACACAGTTTTTATCAGCTGTTCATGAACTAGAAGAATTGTCACATGGAAATAACTTAACTACTAACGATAATGTTATGCAATTATCAGATTTTTTAGATGAAAAAAATATAGTACCTGAAATACCAAAAATTCCAGAGTTTGAATTGCCTAATGATTTTACTATTAACGAATTTGGTGAAATAATTAGACCATCAAAAGGAGAAAGTGAATTTCAAAAAGAAGATAAAAATTTAAATACAAACAGTTCTCCATTAACTTTAAGACAAAAAATAGCTCAATTTTTTAGAAAAAATACTATGCTTATGAAACTTCCTTTTATTGAAAAGTTTGTAAATAAGCAATTAAATTTTTTACCTCCAGCTACACAAGATATTAAAACAGAAACAAATAATAACTCAGTAAGAGAAAGTTTTGTTAATTGGCTTTCTAATAATGGTGAGTTTAGAAATTTACCTCCTGTTCAAAGTATATCAGATCCAGAAAAAATTGCTAAGATGCAAAAGGAAATAAATAAATATAAGCAAAATACTAAAGATGATGGAAGAATATAAAAATTTTTATTGAGGTTTTTTTATGATATATACAAGCAATTATAATTCTCCTATTGGAAAACTTTTACTTGCTAGTAAAGGCCATCAATTAATAGGTTTATGGATAGAAGGTCAAAAATATTTTTTGCATAATATAAAAGAAGAAATGCAAAAAAATGATGATGAAATGATATTAATAAAAGCTAAAAATTGGCTAAATAAATATTTTAATGGAGAAAGGCCAAATATTTATGAATTAGATTTAGCACCAATTGGTAGTGATTTTGCAAAAAATGTTTGGAAAATATTATGCAAAATACCATATGGTCAAGTTACAACTTATGGAGAAATCGCAAAGGAAATGGCAGAAATAATGCATAAGGAAAAAATGTCTGCACAAGCTGTTGGTGGTGCGGTTGGTCATAATCCAATTTCTATTATCATCCCATGCCATAGAGTAGTAGGAACTAATGGCAGTTTAACTGGTTATGCAGGCGGAATTGATAAGAAAATTAAATTATTAGAACATGAAAATGTTAATATCAACAATTTATTTAAAAAGCAAAGTCATAATATGTTAGTTTGAATGAAATTTACTTTTTGGACTGTAATCAAATATAAAAAGGAATAGATTTTTTATGGCAAATAAAGTTAGATGTAAATGGTGTAATTTAAAAAATGATTTATATGTAAAATATCATGATGAAGAATGGTGTCAACCTAATTTTGATGATAAATATTTATTTAAAATGTTAATTTTAGAGTCTTTTCAGGCCGGACTTTCTTGGGAATGTATATTAAATAAGAGAGAAGCTTTTGAAAAAGCTTATGATAATTTTGATATAGATAAAATTTGTAATTATGATGATAAAAAAATAGCAGAACTTCTGGCTAATAAAAATATAATTAGAAATAAATTAAAAATATTAGCTAGTATTAATAATGCTAAAATTTTTAAAAATATCCAAAAAGATTATGGTTCTTTTTATAATTATTTAAAAACTTTTACAAATAATAAAATATTTTATGAAATAGGAAAAAATACTTCAAATTTATCTGATAATATATCAAAAGATATGCAAAAAAAGGGAATGAAATTTGTTGGTTCAACAACAATATATTCATATTTACAAGCTGTAGGAATTATTTATTCTCATGATAAAGATTGTTTTTTATTTAAATCTAATTAAGGCAGGAAAATAAATTCCTGCCTCTAATTTTTTACTTTACTCCATCTGTCCATTTGCAAAATCCAATTTTGTAGTTATTAGTTCCATCTACTTGATATCTTACCATTGCTCTATCATTAAAAATACCAAAACAATCACATTTTTCTCTTGGATTTAAACTTCCAATCTTTTTAGTACAATCTGTATCAGCATATACATTTTCACTTGTACTTCCATTTTGATATGTCCTCACAGGTTCATCACTCCCACTTTCTATATTATTATCAATTGGTTTATCTTCCATATAATTTTTTACCATATTTATAAATTTATCCCAACCATTATCTAAGGTTCTACGTGGGCAATATTTTCCAGAAAAATCTTGATGTTTTTTTACTTTATCTATTCCCCATCCATATTTTTTTAGTAAAATTGCTGTATATTCTGCTGCTATTCTTTCCGCTTCTTGGAATCGTTCTCCACCTGACTTAGAATAACATATTTCTATAGCTATTCCTTTTCTGTTTCCACTTCCATTGCTTCCATCTCCCGCGTTCCAAGTGTTTCTGTTAAATTCTACTCCTTGGACAACTCTTTCATCATCAACAGCACAGTGAAATGATACTTTATTATTATTTCCTATCATATAACTTATTTCTGCTATTGCTAATGCATCATTTTCTGTATTATGAATTACAATAAATTCTGGGGTCATTTCATATGGGCATTTTATATTATATTTCTCTTTTGGAACTAACAGTTTAGTTATCTGCATTTGCATCATCTCCAATCCTGTCTTGTTCTGAACCTGAGAAGTCATTTTCTTCTATTGCTTTTTGATATAATTCTTCACTGTATTCAATAACTTCTTCAATAATATTATCTTCCAAATTTAATCACATTCCTTCCTAAAATATTTCTATAGCATGTAATTAAAGCTTTCTTATAAATAATATTATTTTTATCTCAATTTTGTTACTGTTTTAAAACATTATTACTTCACTGTTCTTTTTAAGCCATGTGTCTATTTCTTTGTAATTGCTTATATATTTTGATACTAATCCGTAAAAATCATTATTATGATATTTATATTTCATATGACATAATTCATGAACTATTATGGCATCTACTTTATCTACTGGAAGCATAATTAATCTTGATGAAAAATATACATTTTTTGTGCTTGGCATACAACTTCCAAATCTAGTTGTGGCATCTCTAATTTCAAATTTATTATATTTTAATCCTGTAATTTTGCTCCAATATGGTAGTCTTTTTGTTATTAATTCTTCTGTATTGTTTTTAAATATATTTTTAATCATTTTATCTACATATGTTTTTATTATGTTTTGTTCAATGTTTTTTGGAACTGATATAATTATTTCTTTTTTAGTTTCTTCTATTTCTATATTTATTTTAGGTATTTCTATATATTTTCTTATAATTGAAAATTCATCACCTTTATAATATATTTTTTCTCCATTTTTCCATTGTTTTATTGAACTAATTTCTGAAGATAAAATGTTTTTGTATTTTTCATAAATACTATTTTCTTCACCTTTTAAAATTTGTTTTAATGAAGCCATTGATAGTCTTTTTGGTTTTGTAATATTTAGAGTATTTCCTTTAAAATATATTTTTACTGATTTTGATGTTTTGTAATTTTTTATATTAACTGGTATTTCTTCATCTTTTATTTTTATGTATTGTTTTGTCATTGTAATTTTCCTCTCTTGTTATATTTCAATTGATCCTCCATAGTCTATTACATCTAGGCCTTTAAATTCTATAATTTCTTTTTGTTTTTCTTTAATAAATTTTCTTATTTCTCCATTTTCATCTATTTTATTTAAATCTCCAAAAACAATTATTTTATTGCTGACTTTTGAGATACATCCTCCTATAAATCCTCTTTTGTTGCTATAATTATTTCCTTTTAATAATTTTATGTCTAATTTTTTATTTATATATAATGTGTCTATTCCATGGAATGTTAAAATTTTATATAATCCTTTATCTGTTACTATTGCTGAATTGTCATCTATTACTGCTATTGAACAATTTGTATATCCTTGTGAGGTATTTATTAGTTCATATCCTTGATTAATTAATTGTTGTTTTAAAATACTATCTGTATAATCTAAGCTATGGATTGCCTTTTTTCCTATTATACATACATTGTATTTAATGTCTTCTGGATAATTTGCTTTTAGTTTTTCTGCTCCACATATTAGTTTTGTATTATATTTTGAAATATTTTCATATTGAGTTGGCTCTATAATTATTTGTTCTCCTACTTTACAAGCAAATATATCAACATGTGAAGATATTTCTTCATATACATCTTGTATTGTTTTTAGTTCTATTAGTTCATATCCCATTTCTTTTAGTTTTTGTTTTTCAATGCTTCTTATTCTGTTATCTATAATTAAAGTTTTGTTATCCATTTTTATTTCCTTGTATAACAATATTTAGGTTTTTTTATAAAGGATTTACCTATAAACCTATTGCCTTTCTTTTTAGAAAAAGAGATATGCTACAAACATATCTCAATATAAAACATTTTATGATATTTTTTCTATGGTAATTTTTCCTAATTTTCCGCTTCTAAAATCATCTAAAATTATTTTAGAGGTTTTATCATCATCTATTCTTCCTCCTGAAGCTACAGCTCCTCTCTTTTTACCTATTAGTTGCATAATTTCATAAATGTTTTCATTTTCTGGTTGGTCTTGATTTAATATTTCTTCTATTTGTTTTTCGTTAAGTGAATATCTTTGAATTAAATTTTCTCTATAATTTTCTAATAAAAATTTGGTTAGAGAATAAGCTATTTCAGTTAATTCTAATATGTCATCTTTAATTGTTCCTGTTATTGCTAAATGCATTCCTACCTCTTCACTTTCAAATTTTGGCCATAATACGCCTGGAGTGTCTAATAGCTCAATTTTGTCGTTTATTCTTATCCATTGTTTTTGTTTTGTAACTCCTGGCTTATTTCCTACTTCAGCAGATGTCTTTTTTGCTATTCTGTTTATAAATGAAGATTTTCCTACATTTGGAATTCCAACAATCATTACTCTTATTTTTCTGCCTATACGTCCTTTGTCTGCTATTTTTTTTAGGTCTTCTTCCATTTCTTTTTGTATTAGTCTGATTGTTTCATTTATTCCTTTTCCAGATAATGCATCTACTAATATTGCTTTTTGATCTTTTTTGTTAAAATATTCTACCCACTTTTGATTTTCTTTTTCGTCTGCTAGGTCGTATTTGTTTAATACAATAATTTTCTTTTTGTTTTGTGTTATTTGCTTTATGTCTGGATTTTGACTTGAAATTGGTATTCTTGCGTCTAATATTTCTACTACTATGTCTACTAATTTTAAGTCTTCTGCTATTTGTTTCCTTGTTTTTGCCATATGACCAGGAAACCAGTTTATGTTTATTGAATTTTGTTGATCTGCCATTATTAATCACTTCCTTTCTTAAATTTCTTTATAGTAGAATTAATATTTTCTATAAACATTTCTTTTTTCCAATCAAATTTAGTTTCATAACCTAAGTCTTTTGCTATTATTTTTCTCATCATTTGACTTACTGGTTCAAACTGATTTGTTAGATAGCAAATATTCTCAGGATTTATATACATTATATAATTTTTTTCTTTCGACATATAACTTAGATTATCAATTCTATTAAAATTTAATCTTTTAATAATTGCATTTTCATCAATTAATTTGTGATTAACAATATGAGTATGAGCATGTACTATACTGTTCGCTTTCATGTCACTATCTACAACAGGACAACCATGTTCAAAAATAATCGGAAATTTATTATAATTATTTCTAAATAAATTTCTATATTTTTTTATTAAAAATTCATATTCTATTCTTTCATTTTTCATTAACTCAGCCATAGAATTTATATGTCTTTTACTAACTATAAGTAAGTCCCCATCAACCAAAGAACCTATAGTAGGTAATAGAACAAAAGTGAACTTCGTTCACTCATAGCACTAATTTAATATTAGTGCTTTTTATAAAGATGTTGTTTTTAAGT
>CALYAA010000034.1 GCA_944393385.1 uncultured Clostridia bacterium | reverse complement strand
TTTTATAATGATGAAGAAGGAAATGTAAAGATCGAAGTATTGCTTGAAAACGAAGATGTTTGGCTAAATACAGAAGCATTAGCAACACTTTTTAATATTGATAGAAGTGGTATTGTTAGGCATATTAATAATATTTATAAAGATGATGAATTAAGTGAAGATAGCACATGTGCAAAAATTGCACATGTGGGTAATGATGGCAAACAAACCTATAACACAAAATATTATAATCTTGATATGATTATTTCTATTGGCTTTAGGGTTAACTCTAAAAAAGCAATTAAATTTAGAACTTGGGCAAATAAAATAATTAAAGATTATATGGTTCAAGGTTTTGCTTTAAATGATGAAAGATTTATGAAAGCAAGAAGGACTGATCAAGAATATTTCAAGAGATTACTTGAAAGAATAAAATTAATTCGTACAAGTGAAAGAATGTTTTATCAAAAGATTACAGATATTTTTGCTGAGTGTTCAATAGACTACGACAAAAATAGTGATATAGCGCAAACATTCTATAAAACAATTCAAAACAAATTTCACTTTGCAATCACAGGTCAAACAGCAGCTGAAATTGTATATAATAGAGCTGATGCCAGAAAAGATAATATGGGGCTTACTAATTGGGAAAATTCTCCAGATGGTAAAATATTAAAATCGGATGTAGTTATTGCTAAAAATTATTTAAATGAAAAAGAAATCAAGGACTTAAATAATTTAGTAAACCTATTTCTAGATATAGCAGAAAATAATGCAGAAAGAAATATTCCTATGTATATGAATGATTGGAAAAACGAGGTTGAAAATGCCCTAAAAGTATTTCATTATGAAGTATTAGAAGGAAAAGGGAAGATTTCCCATAAACAAGCAGTAAACAAAGCTGAAAGTGAATATGAAAAATATAAAGTTATTCAAGATAAAAATTACATTTCCGATTTTGATAAACTGTTAAATGAGACTAAAGAAATAGAAAACAAATAAATTATACATTTTATATTTTATTATAATATATTATAATCATATTAGTGATCGGATGTGGACAATGTCCTCAATTTGTCCACAGTAGAGAAATATTTATAATAAAAATGATACTAATAATACATATAATATAGGAATTACCTAGTCCTAAAAAACTAGAAATATCAATAATATTGTAAATATTGATAGTGTTGATAATATAAGAAATTTAACTTCTTGTGGAAGTGGTAAAAAGTATAAGAATTGTTGTGGAAAGAACACATAAATTTAGTAAAATAAATGTGTGAACAGGAAATAATTTGTTGACACTTTTTAAATTTAAAAAGGAGTGTTTAATGAAAGAAAAAAATAATATAGTTATATATCAATTAGAAGACGGTAAAACAAAGATAGACGTAAAACTTGATTCAACTGTCAAGGAATTCTTGACAGTTCAAAAAGAAGAAAATAAAAAATTTTATATGTTGGAGTTATAAAATGAATATATTAAAACCTCAAAAAATAATATTTGATAAATTAATAAAAACAAACAATTTATTAGAAAGCATAGAAGAAGCAGAAAAAATAAGTAATATAAATTTAGAAAGTTGTAAAAAAGATAATATAGAATTAAATGACATAACAATAGAAAAGTCTATAATAACTAATACAGAAATTATAAATAGCAATTTAGACAAAAATACATTTATTGATATTATATTTGAAAATTGTAATTTCTCAAACACTTCATTTGAAAATTGTGCTTTTATAAGATGTGAATTTAATAATTGTAAAATGGCAGGAGGCAATTTTATAGAAGCCATGTTATATAATGTAAGTTTTGTTGAATCGAACTTAAATTATATTAATTTTACAACAGCAAGTATAGAAAATGTATATATTGAAAATACAGTTTTAAGAAATAGTTGTTTCCAAGAAAACAAGTTAAAAAATATTATTCTTAAAAATGCAGATTTAACACAAGCACAATTTTTTAAAACAAGTTTAAGTAAAATAGATCTTTCAGAAAGCATAATAGATGGTATTGTTTTATCTGTTGATGATATAAAAGGAGCAATAATAAATGAATTTCAGGCAGTAGATTTAATTTCTTTGCTTGGTGTAAAAGTAAAATAAAAACTATAAGTCATTTGGAAAGTTTGACACATGTTTAAAATAAAGATTTATTAATAGATTATATGAAAAAATATAATTCAAATGTATTTAAATCTTCTTTTAGTGATTTAGAGAAGAATAACTATTTAAGTGAAGAAAATCCATATTTAGAAGGCATATTAATATCAGTGTCTAATGTTGTAAAAGAAAAACAAACAACAAATTTGGAAATTACAAAATATAAATCAAATCTAGGTTCAGTAACTAACCAATATGAAGCAACATATAAAAACAATAAATGGGATATAAAGTTAAAAACTGTTAGTGTAAGTTAAGCAAATAAAATACCAGTGGTGCAAGTTTCCTCGCACCACTGGTTTAGCAATTTCTACAGAGATTGCTATAATTGTTATTTATGTTGCTTTATTTCAAATATCTGTAAAGATAGGGTGAAAATATCAAAAAATTATTCTAAAATATTTGAAAAATTGAAATAAATCAATTAAAATATAGAGTAGAAAAAATATAAGAAAGAAGGGCTATATATGGTAAAAGATTTATTTGATTTAGATGGAAAAGTTGCAATAGTTATAGGAGCAAGTAGAGGACTTGGACAAGGCATGGCAATTGCTTTAGCACAAGCAGGAGCAAATGTAGTTGGAGTTGGTCAAAGTGATATGACATTAACCAAAGAAGAAATAAACAAAGCTGGAAAAGAATTTTTTGAAATAAAAGCAGATTTAACAACTACAGAAAAAGTAGATGAAATAGTGGAAAAAACAATAGAAAAATTTGGTAGAGTTGATATTTTAGTAAATAATGCAGGAACAATAAGAAGACAAGATGCAATCCAATATACAGAAAAAGATTGGGATGATATACTAAATTTAAACTTAAAAACAGTATTTTTCTTATCTCAAAGAGTTGCAAAAGAATTTATAAAACAAAAATCAGGTGGAAAAATAATTAGTATTGCATCAATGCTATCATTCCAAGGAGGAATAAGAGTACCAGCATATACAGCAAGTAAAAGTGGAGTTGCAGGTATCACAAAAGCATTAGCAAATGAATGGGCAAAATATAACATAAATGTTAATGCAATTGCACCAGGATATATGTCTACAGATAATACAAAAGCAATAAGAGAAGATGATAAAAGAAATCAAGAAATATTAGAAAGAATACCTGTTGGAAGATGGGGAACACCAGAAGATTTAGCAGGAGCAGTAGTATTCTTAGCTTCAAAAGCATCAGACTATGTAAATGGATATACTCTAGCTGTTGATGGAGGTTGGCTTGCAAGATAAAAATAAAACAAAAGAGGGTGGCTTACAATATAAAAATTAAACATAACAAGAAATGGAGCATAAAATGTTAAAATTAAAAAAAATAGTAAATACAATACTAATATTTATAATAGCAATGGTTGTAATATGTCTTTTATTTAGTTTATATAAAGTATTTATTAATGAAATACCTGCAACTATAAAAGATATTGTTAGTGAAACAGGATTATATTTTTTATATACAATAGGATATGGAGCTTTAGAAGGAGATTCTGCAATTCAAAATATATTAGCAATGATAGGAATTATATCTATTGCATTAATGACTACATATCTTACAATAAATTTATTTTGGCGACTTGATGATGTAAAATTAAATAAAGAAGTAATATATGATAAAAATTTTTTGAAAATGCAATTTGAAAATCAGGGAAATGCAATATGTGACATGAAAGCAACATTTGTACTTTATGATGATTTTACATCTGAAAACATAGAAGAACCAAAAGAATATTATATGCCAATATTATTAAAAAAAGCTAAATGGACATTGAGGTTAGACTTAAATGAAACATTTTGGTATAAAACAGTATATGATTTATTATGTTCTACTGATAAAAAATTATATTGTGTATATTCATTTGTAGATACTAGAACAGGACAAAGTAGTATAAAAGTTGAACAAATAACAAAAGAAAACATAAAAGTAACAAATAAACTTTTAGAATATCAAGAATTTATTAAACCAACAATATTATCTTGTCAAAAATTAATGCCAATAGAAAATAATGGAAATTTACAATTAGAAAATATTGAAAATAAAATTATTTTAAACTATTCTTTTAATAAAAAAGCAGATAATGATAGTTTTGTAATGGCTTATTATAATTTACATGAGCCAAATTTGAATTTAGAAAAATATAATAGAGAAAAAACATATTTAGAGATTAAATTAAAATCAGAACAAGAAATAAAATTAAATTTTGAGATAAAATTACAAAATGGTAATGTAGTAACAAAATACATAGAAATTAATAATGAATCTAAAATAGTAAAAATAGAATTAAATGATATTCCAGATAACTTAGAAGAAGTAAAAGAGATTTGTTATACAATATTTAAAAATAATAATAATTTAAATGGCTCTTTAGAAATAGGAGATTTAAGAATTATAACAGCTTAGTATAAAATTATAAAAACACAAGGCTAATAAGAATGAAAAAATCTTATTAGCCTTATTCTTCTTTTGAATATTACTATATTTGTTATATCACATAAATTTATTTATTTTAATTATAATATTGAATTTGTATTGACATAAAATAAAAAGCAATATATAATAAAAAACAAGCTGATATTTTTTTATGTCAGTCTAGTCGCAACCATTCTTAATTAAGGAGGTTTGTTATGAGAAATGAATTGAAAGTGTTAGGATTTTCGCTTAATCAACGGGCGGAAATTACCAAAGGAAAAAAATTTGGATTAACACGAGAGCAAATTAATTTGTATGCAAAACCTGAATTTAACTGGCAACAGATGGAAAAAATTCGCCAAGGGCTTGAACAAGGATTAAGTCGTGAACAGATACTTGTTTATGCAGATTCAAAATTTGATTCGAAACAAATGGAGGTAATTCGTTTGAGTTTTGAATCAGGTCTGACCTATAACAACATAAAAATTTATGCAAGACCTGATGTATTTGACGGAAATCAGATGTATGAAATTTTTAAAGGATTTGATGAAATGTTAAGCACAGAGCAGGTAATGCTTTATGCAAAGCCTGAATACGATTTTTTGCAAATGGAAGCTATTCGGCTTGGAATCAAATCAGGACTAAGCAAAGAACAGATAGAGTTTTATGCTCAACCAGAAGTGTTTAATGGAGAGCAGATGCTTGAAATTTATGAAGGATTTAAATCAAAATTAAATCTGGAAAAAATAAAGTTCTATGCAAATCCAGAGTATCATGGTGAAAAAATGAAAGAGCTTCGTGAGGGTTTTAAAGCAGGACTTGATTGGGATCAAATAAGATTATGTGCTTCAATTAAGACAGATTTTCTACAAATTCAGGAAATTCGCAAAGGATTTGAAGAAAACTTAAGTTGGGAACAAGTAGCATTGTATGCAAATACTAAGTTTAGTTATATGCAAATGAACTTAATCAGAACTCTGCTGAAAACTTTAACAACAGAGCAAGTTAGAACATTTGCAAAAACAGATTATAACTATTTGCAGATGTTAGAATTTGTAAAAGGATTTGAACAAGGTCTAACTTTTGAACAAGTAAAAGAATATGCAAATCCGAAATACAATTATATGAATATGAGCTTAAGGAGAAAGATGATTTTATTAGGAAAAAAAGCTGAACAATAACACTTAATAAAAGTAAAACTCATAAAGACTGGCAAAGAGATAGTTACAAAATTCAATAACTAAATCTAATAGCAAGGAGGAAAAGAGATAGAACTCTCTTTTCCTCCTTGGAATTTTTAGTATATTAAAAAAATATTGAAAAATTCTAAAAATTAAATTATAATAAAAAAAGAAAAACAAAAGGTGGAGGAAACTACATTGGAAGAAAATAATGAAAATATAAAAAACGTAAGTCAAGAAGAAACCCAAAGAAAGAGAATGTATGAAGCATTAAAGAAATTTTTTAAGACTGATATGCAAATAAAAGAAGCTATGTCAAAACTAGCACCTAGTGAATTAGATAATAAAGAAAATGGAATAGAATATACTGATAAAATGTATAAATTTTTTCAAGTAACAGAAAAACAACTTTTTAGTATTATTCAAGATTTCAGATTAGGACAAAATGTCAGTCAAGCTGTTAGAGAGTTTTTTGATAAAAATCAGGAAAAATTTTTAAAAACTGCATATAGTAATCCCAATATACAAGATTTATATAGAAATCAAGTTTCAAATATGGACGAAAAATTAATTGAAGAAGTTAAATATAGTCTTATAGGATATGTACCATCTAGACAAATAAATTTATCAGCACTTATATCAAAATCTAAAACTGTAAATGAATTATTACATGTAATACATTCATATATAGTTAATAATGAAAATATAATGGAAGCAATGCCAATTATAGATTCTAAGAGTAATGGTGTAAGCGGAGATAAAATGACATTATATGGTGAGCCAACAGAATTGTCTCAAAAATTGTTTAATGAAATACCAGAAGATTTAGATTGTGGAATTACAGACATAATTTCAATGCAAGACAGAATATTGATGATGATTAGAGATAGAGGACATGCATTAACAATAGATATAGATAATACAGATGCAAAAGGCAATATTTTAGTAAAATATTTTGTACCAAAATTATGTAATGAAGAAATGATAAAAAAACTACCAGGAGTTGGTAAAATAAGCCCAAATGGCGCAAGCGGTATGTTTGCTTGTAAAAAAGAAGAATTGTTTAAAGATTTATTTGGTTTTATAGATAAAGTACCAACAGATGCAGATATTCCAGAGATAGACTTTTCTAAATTTAATTATGATGCACAACCAAATCAACAAAAAGAAGATCAATTTATTTTTTACAGAGAAGATGCAAAAGAAATTGCTATGCGGAGCAAGAATGGGAAGATTAGGAAAATTACAAGAAAAGATTAAAAATGGTATAAATTTTTTAAGAAATAAAACAAAAGAAAAAGGAGAAAATGGAAGAAATGACAGATAGTCAAGAGATTAATGATATAGCAAAAGAAACTATATATGTGTTAAAAAATTTTAACCCAACTTTTACATCTAAGATTTCAAAGCGAATTTTAAAAGATTTAGAAGAGTTGGCAAAAACTTCAAAAAAAGAAGTAAAAATTGACAAAACCAAGAGCTTAAAAGATCAAAATATTTTACCAGAAACTAAAGATATGATTGCATTGTTATATTATAATTATATAGCTTTGCCAGAAGAAAAAAAAGAAATAATACAAAAATGGAATGAAAATGAAGCAAGATATCAAGAAAAATTAAGAAGAAAATATAATTTAGACAATGTATTTAAAAAAGAAAATACTAAAGAAAATAACAGTACTTCAATGATAGAATATAAGAAAAACATATTTCAAAGAATTTTTGAAAAAATAAAGGAAATAATAAAACTTAAATAAAAAAAGAGCAGCCTAAAAATCAGGCTGCCAATTTTTGTTCTATTATTCTATTTTTCTAGCCACAACTGCAAACCTTCCATCTTTAACATGATATGAACAAGTAGATAAAGTCATTAATTGATCACCAAATTTTGCTGTAGCATCAATATCATATAAAGACTCCTTTTTTGCATTATAAATAAAATCGTTATACTCTTGCTCAGTTTCAGCATTTACAAAAAAGTAATATCTAAAAACATTTTTTTCAGATTTATAATATACCCTTGATTTAAAAACTGAAATAATTTCATATTCTGAATCATCCAATTCTGTAGTAAAACGAATTTTAGGATGTTCTTCAAAAAAAGATTTGTTAGAATATTTTAGTAATTCCTGAAACATTGTACCATTATTTAAATTATGACCATATATTAACAAATTACTACTTGGAAGTTCCCAATCATAATCTTTGCTCAAAAATATAGATCCATTTTTTGATTTTTGCTTTTTGTAATTATGAGTCATATAATATTCATTATCTAAGCCCTGTAAAACAGGATAATTAATACTAGTATCAGGTATTTCTAACCAACCTACAATATCTGAATTTTGTGTTTTGAGTTCCTTTACTTTAAGCATTCTTTCTGTTTCTTGTGGCTGTGTTTCAACAGAAGACTTTTCCACATTTGAATTAATTTCTTTTTTTGAAAAATTAGTAATAATTTCATCATAATTAATATTATCTAACAATTTACTTTCTTCAATAGCTTCTTTTTTTAATAAAATGGAATTTATGATATATATAAAAGATAAAACAATTAATAAAGCAAAAAAAATACTTATAATTATTTTTTTCATGATAGCTCCAATTGAAATTCTTAAGGTATAGGAAAATCCCTATACCTTAAAATTATGCTATATTTTTAGAATTTTTGTTTTTTTTTGTAAATTGTTATTAGTGCAATTGTAGATAAAAATATTGTTAATTCTGCTAAACCTAGATAATTTTCAGCACCAGTTTTTGGTGTTTCATCTTTTTCATTTTTATCAACTTCTGGTACAGGTTCTGGAGTAGTTTCTGGAACATTTTCTTCAGCTTCAACTACTGATATTTTTGCATATATATTTGTGTCTGTAGTTATAGCAGTATTAAAATCAAAAGTATTAGCGAAATTTGAATCAGTATAGAAACCATCAATTACTTGATTTTCTTCTAATTTAATATGAGATTTTAATAAATCTGCAGTAATTTTTTCTCCAGAATTTACAGTTATTTTGTAAGTTACATCATTAGCAAAAATAGTAACAATAAGTTGTGTTACATCTGCATTTGCTGTTGCTTTATCTGGAACTTTAGTTTCAGAAATAATGTTATTAGCTGAATCTGTTAAAACAACTTTATTTCCAGCTAAAACAACTTTGTTTGTTGTATCTGGTGAATTAGTAATAGTAAATTCTGTTAGATGTCCATTTTCAGCAGCACGTACAACATTTTCATTTGATTCAGTAGTAAGTGTACCATTCATCACTAATGTAGGATTATTAGTTGCTGAAGCACCTTTATCAATTTCTATACCATTATTTTCATTAGTACCATTAATTCCTAAATGTACCTTTTTTACTTCAAGATTACCACCATTAACAAGGACACCACCATATTTAAATCCTGAAATAGAAACATTATCTAAAATTATTTTAGCACCATCATAAGACTGTACACCATATTTAGGACCGTTTTTTAAATTTATATCTTTTAAAGTAAGCTTAGCATCAGAAAATTGTGCTGTAAACATAGTTTGATTTCCTGAAGTTGATGTCCAATCATTTGAACCAACAACATTATGACCATTACCATCTATAACTAATTCTTTAGCAATTACTATAGGTTTTGTTACAGTTATATCATTTTGTAATGTAATTGTTGCCCCTGGATCTGCACTTTGTATTTCACTATTTAAAGATTCTTCATCATTTACTGGTGTTGCAGCATTACTAAAACTAGGCATTAAAAAAAAGGCAAAAAATAATGCTACAAAAAATAAAATAAAATTTAATATTTTTTTCATCTTTATTACATTCCTTTCCTAAGGCAAAATATTGTAAAAATATTTTTTTACTTTTTCACCTTATTTACAAAATAGTTTTTACTTTTTTTAATAAAATATAATATAAAAAATTTCCAACAAATTTTTATTATTAGAAAAATTTACTAGTAACAAAAAATGTCGAAATTTAAAAAATATATTTACATTAAAAAATTAATAAGATATAATATACTTGATAAAGTTTTACGGGGGAAAAAATGAAAATATTAAATTTTTTAAATAACAAAGGAAAAAAAGAAACAAAATTACTAAATGAAAAAAATAGTAAAGAATTACGAAATATTTTTTCTAAAGTGGAAGAAACTATAGGAATAGCAGATTTAGAACAGAATATTGAATACATTAATCATGGAAAAGAAAAAAACTTAAAAGAATTATTTCATTATGAAGAAAATGAAATGATATATAAAGATATTTTAAAACAATGTTTAAAAGAAGATTATTATGCTGGAGATATAAAACTAATAATACAAGCAAAACCAAATGAAAAAAGTATATTTATGTATAAAAATAATAATCAACTATTTTTCTTTATCAAAGACTTACAAAAATACACAGATACCAACCACAAACTACAAGAAGAATTAAAGAAAAAGAATGAAACACTAAGGTCAAAAGATTTATTTATAGCAAATCTTTCACATGAAATAAGAACACCAATGAATATTATAATTGCAATGATATACTTCTTAAAATTCACAAGTTTAGATAATAACCAACTTGAATACATAAAAAAACTAGAAGACTCATCAAACATGTTATTAGAAATTGTAAATAATATTCTAGCATTATCAAACAACAATAAATATGACACATTAAATCCAAAGAGCAACTTTAATTTAAAAGAATTATTAGATAATATAAATGAAATATTTGAAGACAAAATAAAAAGCAAAGACCTAAAATGGTATATGGAGAGAAATTTAAATGACGATATCTATGTATATGGAGATAGAAGTAGATTATCACAATTACTTATCAATCTAATCAACAATGCTATAAAATATACAGACAGAGGATATATAGAGCTTGATGTAAAACAAGCAGAAGAAACAAAAACATCATATAAAATTCAATTTTGTGTAAAAGATACAGGAAGAGGAATAAAAAAAGAAGACACTGTAAAAATATTCAAAGAATTTACTCAAGTTGATGACCCAACAACAAAAACTCAAGATGGTTCAGGAATGGGACTAGCAATAGCAAAACAAATAGTAGAAGAAATGAATGGTAAAATATGGGTAGAAAGTAATTATGGATTAGGAAGTAAATTTTATTTTTACATAAATATTGAAAAAGGAAGAGAAGAAGTACAAGAAACACCAAAAGAAGAACCAAAAACAGAAACAATAAATGTCCCAAAAACTGTAGTTACAACTAATAATAGAATATTATTAGTTGAAGACAATGAAATAAATATAGAAATAACAGTAAGATTACTAAAAGAACTGGATGTTGAATGTACAGTAGCCAAAAATGGTGTAGACGCAATAAAAATAATAGAAGAAAAAGGAAAAGATTATTTTTCATTAATTTTAATGGATATACATATGCCAAGGTACAATGGTTATGAAATATCAAAAATAATGAAATCTGACTTAGGAGTAGAAGTGCCAATTATTGCGCTTACAGCTACAAATATTACAGATGAAATAATAAAAGAAAACCAAAATTATATTTCAAGCTATATTCAAAAACCAATAATGCCTGTACAATTCAAAAAAAGCATACAAGAATTCCTAAACAAAGGACAAGATACAAGCCATAAATTTTCATTTATAGATTCTTATGATGAATTTATGCAAAGAATAAATTATGATGAACAAATGAAAAACAAACTAATAACAATGTTGTATCAAGAATTTTCAGACATAAGATATAAAATAACTAATTTAACAAAAGAAGAACAAAAAGAATATTTACATACACTAAAAGGAGCGCTAGCTAGCTTAGGAATAAAAGAAATTTCGAATGAAGTAAAATACATTGAAGAAAATATTGAAAGCCCAAATCTTGATAACATGTTAAACAATTTATTAAACAAATTAGATAAAATATTTGAAGAAATAAAAAATAGTAACATACTAAAAATTGACAAAACAATAATGTTAGTAACAACAGATGAAAATAAAAGTTCAAAATTTAAAACAAACTTTTCTAAATTCTTTAATATAATAATAGTAAAAAATCTAAAAGAATTAGAAATTATTTTACAAGCCAAAAAAGTAGATGCAGTTATTGTAGATGAATTTGACATAGTACAAAACATAATAGTACTTATTCAATTCCTAAAAAATAAATATAAAGAAATACCAATACTAGTATTAAACCAAAACAAAAATACAGAATTAAAAGAAGAAATTCTTAACATAAATGTAGACTCATATAACGAATCAGAATTTGATGAAGAAAACTTAGTTTGGAACATCAAAAAAATGATTAGCAAAAAAGAAGAAGAAATAAAAATGAAAGCAGACTTAAAGAAATATAATAATGAAGTAGAAAATGTATACGGATTTTTATATGATAGTTTAGTAAACTTAACATCTTTAAAAAGTAAAGAAACAGGACAACACATTTTAAGAACAAAAGAATATATGAAAGTTATGTTAAGAAAATATGAAGAATTCTATAAAGAAGGCCTTTTTGCTAGTGACACAGAAATAGAAAATATTGCAACAGCAGCAACATTACACGATATAGGAAAAATAGGAATACCAGATAATATATTAAATAAACCAGGAAAATTAACAGATGAAGAATATGAAATAATGAAAAAACACACAATTATTGGTAGAGAAACACTAGAGTCTACATATAGTGACAAACTTTCAAGTGAAGTTTTAGAATATGCAAAAGACATTACATTACATCATCATGAAAAATATAATGGAAAAGGATACCCAGAAGGGCTAAAAGGAGATGAAATCACAGTTATTTCAAGGATTATGGCAGTAATAGATGTTTACGATGCTCTAGCAAATGACAGAGTATATAAAAAAGCAATGCCAAAAAATGAAGTAGAAGACTTTATCATCTCAAGATCAGGAATAGACTTTGATCCAAAAATAATAAATATATTCCTAATTGCAAAAGACGAATTAGCAAGAATTAATGAAAACTATAAAGATAATACACAAAAATAATATAAAACCTGTTAAAGAAACTAAGCTAGCTTAGTTTCTTTAACGTGTGAAATTTGTACTTTCTATAATGTGGCAAAATGGAAAAAATTTTCTTGCGAAAAAAGAAAAAAAGTGTCAAAAAATAATTGACATGAAAAAAAAATATTTGTATAATAAAGATGTTTAAGCAAAAGAAATATAAAGAAACGAAAGGAACATAAAATTATGAAAAAATATATTTTTACAATGTTAGCAATTGGAGTGATTTTAGGAGGAATACTAATCTATAACACTATAAAAATAAACGACGAAGAAAAAATAGATTTCTACAGTTCAGGATATATTTTAGAATCAAATTCAGCATCAGAAGTAGAAGTAAAACCAGAAGAAGGAACAGAAGCAACACAAAATACACAAGGTGTAAGTAGATATTATTTTTCAGAAAACACTACATATAAAGAAAAATATAATGAAAAAGCTATATTTAAAGATACAGAAGGAGAAAGTGTAAAAGTAAATTTAGACAATTTTGTTCATTACACAAATGGTTCAATTAGTTCTTTAAAAAACGGAGTAATTTTAAATTTAGACGAAATAGAAGATGATCCAATAACATATTATAACATAAAAAAAGGTAGTGTATTAGTAAAAAAACAAGATAAATACACAATAAAAAATCTAGAAAAAGAATTATCATTTGATAAAATAATTTGGAAAATCTCACCTCAAAAATATATAATTCTAGCAAACCCATTAACATTAGTATTCAATGATGGAACAACAAAAGAAATAAATGGCTATGTAGAAATAGAATATTTAGACAATGAAATAATAAAAATATATAACCAAGAAGCAACATATCAAACAATATCATCAAACTCTTCAATAGAGATAGGAGACATAAAAATCAATTTATCAAGCAAAATAATAAGCAAAGCAAATGAAAACAAAATGTCATTAGAAAACATGGTAATAGACTCAGATGATAATGTAACAATAGTTGATTTAACACAAGAAGAAGAAAAAGAAGAAAATACACAAAGCACAGATTCAACAGAAAGTACAGATAATAATGCAGGAAATACATCAAGCACAAACAACAACCAAACAACTAACAATACAGAACAAACAAACAACAATACAAATAGTACAGAATCAACAACAAACCAAGACAATGATAATGTAGTTATAGACGATAATACTACAGAATCAACAGATAATCCTAATGATGATTCAAATATTACAGATGATGATTCAAATATTACAGATGATGATT
>CALYAA010000033.1 GCA_944393385.1 uncultured Clostridia bacterium | reverse complement strand
ATGATGATTCAAATATTACAGATGATGATTCAAATATTACAGATGATGATTTTGAAGAAGAAACAATTGTTGAGCCACCAACAATGAAAGTAGAAAAACTTGAAGTAAACTCAATTAGAGTAGATGCAACAATAACAATTTCTGATGAAAACAGCTTACTAACAGGAGACACAATAGTAAGAATACAAAAAAATAGTACTGGAAAAATAGTATATGAAATAGCAGAACCTTTAGGAAACTATAGCATAGACATATCAACATCAGTATTAGAACCAAACACAGAATATTCATTAATAGTAGAAGCACCATACCAAATTGATGAAATGAATTACACAAAAAATTTCATTTCAAAAATATTTAGAACAACATCATTAGGAATAAGCCTAGAAAAAGACATAATAACAAATGATAGTTTACAAGTTCTAGTAAACAAATCAAAAAGTGGTAATGTAAAAAAACTAACAGTACAATTATTAGACCAAAATGACAGTGAGTTACAATCTCAAGATATAGAATTCTTAAGTACAGTAACAGAAGACCAAAGTCAAGTAGTAAACTTCATGGGATTAACATCAAATACCACATACAAAGTAAAAGTAACAGATATTCAATATGAATCACAAATAATAACAAGCGGAGCAGATATTATCCAAACATATAAAACATTAAAAGAAAAACCAGAAATAAATGGTACAGAATTTGAGATAAATAAAAGAGACGGAAACTTTAAACTAAGATTAAAAAATGTAGTAGACCCAGATTCATCAATACAAAAATATAGATTTGAAATATTTGATACAAGAACAATAGAAGTTGATGAAGAAGGAAATCTAATTTTCCAAGAAGCTAGCCCAGTAACAACAATAGAAACAACAGATAGAGAACTAACATTAAAAATAGATGATGTAACAATATTCAGAAAAATAGGATATGCATTTAGAGTAGTAGCAATTGGAAATGACAACGAAAAAGAAGTAGAATGTGCTAGTGAATACAGTAATGTATTTAAAATGGATGGAGAAGAATTCCCAACAGTAAGATTTGAACAAACAGAAGTAACATTTGAAAGAATAATAGGAAATATTATAGTAGAAGATAAAGGACAGACAATACAACTTACAGATGATACACTATTTACAGTAACATATCAAGACTCAGTTGGAACAATAAGAACATTTACATCACAAGGAAGTTACACAATACCTGTAGATGTAAACAACTTAAGAGCAAATGAAACATATCAATTCTCTGTATATACTACAGTAGATTTAAATGACGGTAATGGTCCAATAGAACAATGCTATATAGGAGGAATACTAATAAAAACAGCAGAGCCAAACAATCTAGTAGCAAATTTTACAAAAAATGGACAAGATGTTAAGAAAACATTTAGTGTAAGTTTAGAATTAGGAAAAGAAACAGAAACACAATCAGACCTAGAATTAGACACACTTACAGAAATGGAAATAAGTATATACTCAGGACAAGTTGATGAAAATAACTTACCAACAGGAACATTATTAAGAACAATAAAAGTTGTAGATAACAACTTAGATGAATATGAAAGTGAAATAAAAGATAAATACTACAAGAAAAAAGTAGAAATAACACCAGAATTTTTCAATGCACAAAATAATGACTTTACCGAAAAATTCTATACAATAGTTGTAAGAAATGCTGTAGATTATACAGATTACAAAAATGCATTACCAATACTAAATAATGCAATTCAAATAACAACAAATGGAACAATTCCAGATTTACCATCAGATGTAAACAATGCATTAAATGTAACAGTTATTAGAAATAGAGATGCAGAAAATGTAAGAGATGACTTAAATTCAAGCACAATAGTAGGATATAATGTAAGAGCATTATATGACAACACAGATTTATATGCAAAAACAATAATATATAAAGCATTTAACGCAGAAACAAATGAATTAATAAAAACAATTGAAGTACCAGTAGGTGTAGACGGAGTTATACCAGAAGCAACATTTGATGTACTAGATGGAACAGACATAAATACAAAAGATACTGATGAACTAAGAAGAGGAAATAAATATTACTTCACATATGAAGCAATGTTAGACCTAAATAAAGATGGAGAAGCAGAAACAAAATATCCATTTGAGGAAGAAGAAGTAGAACTAAAATCAAAAACACAAGCACCAGAAAAACAAGAACCTCAAATAATAATGTATCATTCTACATCAGCAACAAGTACTATGACATTTAAATATACATGTAAAGATGTTGACAATGCAATTACAGGAGATAACCTATTCTATGCAAAAATAGGAAGTACAATAGTAAGTAGAATGCCAATAGAAAAATCAGCAACATATAAAGAAGTAACATTTACAGGCCTATCAAAAGGAACACTTGAAATATATATAAATTACAACATAATGAAAACAGATTTAACACAAGAAAAAATATTAATTAATCATAAATTTGATGCTAAAAATTATATAGATCAAGTAAAATATAAAGTATCATTAGACTCTACAAAGGTATTAATTGAATTAATAGACTCAAATTCACAATTAAACAATATTGCTTCAGTAAAAGTAATATTATCAGAAGTAGGTGGAGATACAAAAGTCGAAAAAGATTTTGCATCAATACCAAGTAGTAATATAGTAGCAATTAACCTTAATGATTTAGGTGAATTACTAAAAAAACAAACTCAAGTGCAAGTAATAGCATATTATAATACAGGAACAAGTGGATTTGATTTTGAAGATGGACATTATGTAGTACTAAAAAAAGCTAATATAACAGATAATATAGAATATTACACAATTAATTCATCTAATAGACTTGTTGAAGGAACGAGCTTAAGAGATAATATGTTTGACTTAACATTAACAGATAATCAATTACAACTTGTAAATCCTTCAAACAATAAAAATATAACAACAGAAGTTGTTTACACAGAAAATGGTATAAAATATCAAGGAAATGTTATAATTCCTCAACAAGTAAATACAGAAGAATTAGAGTGTGAAGGAAGTAACACAATAAGTTTTGATTTAATAATACCAGGAATAAGTCTACAAGACACAAGTGGAAATTGGACAATACAAACAGAATTAGATAATGCATCATTTACAGCAGACTTATTAATTGATAAAGATACAACTATTGTAGATGACACAATATATGTAGACATATATGAAACAGATCAAAACGGAATTAAAGAAGACTTTGTGAAAACACTAACATTAAAAGTAAGTGACTTTAGCCAAAAAATTACAATTTCAGATTTAACACCAAAAACATATTACTTTATGAAATTTAAAACACAAATCAAATTAGACACAGGAGAAACAACTGATAAAGACTTGTATGATATAGATTTCCAAGTATCAGGAAGAGCATATTATTTCACAACATTAGCAGATGTAGGAATATCAGACATAAAAGTAACATATGAACCAAAATCTTATGAAGAAAAATACATCAATATTGAGTACTCATTAGAAAGAATAACTGGATATACAAGAATTGAATATGAATTATATCATTATAATAAATTAACACAAGAATATGAGCCATATGGAACAATTAATCCAGACCAAATATTTGAAAAAAATATGCAAAAGAAAGTTGCAATAAATCCAGGAAGTAACTTTATATTTGGAGATAAATACAAAATTGTTATAAAACCACTAGTAGAATATGTACCATTAGATAGTCCAGATGAAATGCAATTATTAGAACTAGGAACAAAAGAACAAGAATTTACATTTGATAAATTAACAAGTCCAATTATAGCACTTAATGGTTCAAGACAAGACGACAAAAAAATACTATTTAGAGTAACAGTATATGATTATGACAAAGTAATAAGTGGTAATAAATACAAAATAAAAATTGTAGATGAAGAATATAATGATGTAACACCAGAACAATATAAAGACAAAGAATTTGATGTAAATACATTAAATCAACAAATAGAATTAGAAAATGCATCAGATTCAAAGAGCTATACATTACAAGTTACAACATCATTAGACTTAGAAAATACAAATAATCCGGAAAAATTCCAAACATATCTAAAAGACTATACAGTATATGAAATAAACGAATTTGGAATTTCAGTAGGAACAATTACACCAGCCAAAAATGGAAACAAGGTAGAATTAATATTTAACAATAGTTATAAATTAACAGATATAAACACAATAAAATATTCTATATATAATACAAATGGATATGCAATAAATGGAGAAGAACCATTCCTACCAAAGCAATTTGTAATAGATGGCGGTGATTCAGTAAATGAATACTATACATATGTATTAAATACTGAATTTGACAAAGCAGGAATATATGTTATAGAAATGCAATTCATTAAAGATGGAATAGTTGTTGTTGAAGAAACAGTAGAATATGTATATGAGGAAGATTAGAAGGGAGGTAAATGGCTTTGAGAAAGTTAATGGCGGGAAACAAATTAAATTTTGTTTCCTTAACAATCATAATAATTGCAATAATATCTATTTTAGTAGTAATATTATTTCAAGCATTAAAAATAACCAAAACATCTTATAACATTGAATCTCAAAGTGCCTTCCTATATGATAATGAATATAATCCAATAGAAGTAGAAGGCACTGCAAAAATAATGTTAAAATGGGATGGTAATTATTATCTTGAAACAGAAGATAAATCAACTTACAATTTAGGCAAACAAGTTGTTTTAAATAACTCAAACTTAAAACAAGTAGATTTATATGGAACAGTTTATCAAGTAAAAACAGATGGAAGTGTTTTAAAACTATCTGGAAACACAAAAGTAACAGACTTTAACCAAGATAATTTATTTAAACTAGCAGACAGATTATATGCAATAACATCAAACTCAATAATAAATGAAACAGGAAAATTAAACACACAAAAATATTTAATAATAAATATAGACAAAGCAGGAAATACATATTTATTAAACAATGAACTAAATGCAAAAACAATAAACCCAATGATAATACAAACACCTACATTTGAATTTGATGTAGCAAATGAAAAACTAATTTACAATGAAAGTGAAATAGACTTAAAGAAAATAATAGGAAGTACAAACCAATATCAAGAAGTAGAAAATATAGAAATTGCAGCAGAAGATGAAGAACAAGAAAATAATCAAAACCCAATAGAAAATAATAATATCAACAATAATAATACACAAATAAATAATAATAACAATAATCAAAACATACAAAACAATAATAATACAAATAATAATATTGATATAGATATTGACAATAATAATAACAATAATAACAATAATAACAATAATGCAAATATAGACGTTCCAGATGATGAAGAAAAAGAAAAAGTAGAACTTGCAAAAAGTGCTAGCATAAGAGGAATAACCCCTACATCAGTAGGATTAATTGCAAGTTACAACATACAAGATCCAGAAAGTAAATATCAAACAGTATCATTAGAGATAGATGGAGATATAAGTAAAACAATAGCACTTAACAAAAATGAAACATCATATACAGTTACAGGACTTACACCAGATTCAGACTACAGAGTAACACTAGTAACAACACAAATTGTAAATGGACAATCTGTAGAAACAATAGAAGACATAATTACAATAAAAACAGAACCATTAGACATTAATTTAAAAGTAACAAGAATAACAACAAGTAAAGTTTACTTTAATATTAAAATAGACAAAAACTATGTATTTGACAGTAGTGATGTAAGTTTATATGTAGATGGAGATTTAAAACAAACAATAAAAGTAGACATTGATGCAGCAACATCTGAAAATGGTTACACAGCAAGTTTTGACTATGTATATGGAGACTTGAGTGTAATAAAACTTGAAAATATAGTTTATGATGGAGAAATCCAGAACATAGATGTAAGTACAAAATTTAAAAATTAAAATAAGGAAGGAAAGATAAAAAAATGGAATCAATTTTAGTAGCAACATTAGATTGTATAGGAACAATGATAGGTTTTATGTTTTTAGGATTTGGAATTGGAATAGGAATTCTAGGTTCAAAAGTTGCAGAAGCAGTAGGAAGAAATCCAGAAACAAAAAGTGATATTGTACATTCAGTTATGACTATATTAATAGTTATTGCAATATTTTTACTTATATTATTTGCTTTTGTATTTTTATTATTATTCTATAATCCATTAGTTGTATAGGAGAAAAAAATGATAGGAAGTATAATAATAGCCATTTTAGCTTTAATTATAACATTCATATTTACAGTATTTATTTTTAAAAATGTAATAAAAAGAATAAATGACAGTGCAAAAAGATACTTTATAGAAAAATTACAAGCATACAATTATTTAATAGATGAAAAAGAAGAACATATTCAAACATTAAATAATCAGCTAAGAGAAAAAGAAAACTTAATGACAAGAATGCAACAAACTAGTGAAGTAAATGAAGTATTTAATAGTAGCATTGAAGAAAAATTAGAAGAAATGCGTATTTTTAAAGCTAAAATGGAGAAGAATAAACAAGAAGAACTCGTATATAATATCCCTACACCAAAATTCAGAGAAGAAACATTCTTTAGAACCTATAAAGAAATGAAACAAAACTTTAATGTAGATAGTACAAAAGTTATAACAGAATTTTTACAAAAACATCCAGAAACAAAAGATGATCAAATATATAACGAGTTAAAAACATTTAGAGAACAATTTACACCAAAAGCATTATATGAAATGCTAACATTAAGTAATAAAGAACAATATCAAATTATAAAAGAAGTAATATCAAGTGAAGCAAACAAATTATTAAAATTTGAAAGCAAATTTAATAAAGACAAATTTACAACAACCAAATTAATAGACGAATTAGATGAGCTATTAAAAAAATATAATCCAAACATATATATATATGTTGGACAAACAGATATAAGTTATAACAAATTAGACAGAAGAATAAAAACCAAATTTTATAAAAACATGTCTGAAGGAGTAATTATATATTACAAAGGAAAAATATATGATTATAGTATATAAAAATTACAAAAGCAATGTTTTCCAAATAATAAACTAGGAAGGAAATAAAAAATGAGTACACATATTGAAAATTTAGTAAATAAAAAAATAGAGCAAATAAAAAATAAAGAAAATGTTTTTGACTCTGGAAAAGTAATAAATGTTAAAGACTATATAATAGAAGTAACAGGATTAGAAAATGTAGGATTTTTCGAAAAAGTAATAATATGGGAAAAAGGAATGGGATATATAAACCAAATAAAAGAACATTCTGTTATAGTTGCAATAGTTAAGCAAAATGCACCAATCCAAGTTGGAGATATAGTAAATGCAACAGGAGAGCAATTTAAAGCAATATTTGCTGAAGAAGGACTAGGAAGAATAGTAGATTTATTTGGAATAGATTTATTAACAGGTAGAGCTTTTGAAAAATTTAAATATATAAACATAGAAAACCCAACTATTCCAATTATGGACAGAAGAGCAGTAAAAAGACCAATGCTTACAGGAATAGCAGGAATAGATTTAATATATCCAATAGGAAAAGGTCAAAGACAACTTATAATAGGAGACAAAAGAACTGGAAAAACACAAATAGCACTAGATGCTATTGTAAACCAAGGCAAAGAAATGAGAAAAACTGGTGATGACATTGTATGTGTTTATATAGCAGTAGGAAAAACCAAAAAAGAAATAAAAAATATATATAATGAATTATTAAAAAGAAATGCATTATCATATACAACAATGTGTGTTTCAACAAATGACGAAACACCACCAGTTGCAAGTTTAACACCATATGTAGGATTATCTATTGCAGAAGAATACATGCACCAAGGAAAAGATGTATTAGTAGTAATAGATGACCTAAAAAAACATGCAGATATATATAGAGAAATAAGCCTAATTTCTGGAAGAACACCAGGAAGAGAAGCATATCCAGCAGACATCTTTTACTTACATGCAAGACTATTAGAAAAAGGATGTCAATACAAAAATGGAGGTTCAATAACAATTCTTCCTATAGTTGAAACAAAAGGAGGAGACATTACAGATTATATATCTACAAATATAATATCTATAACAGATGGACAAATTGTTTTATCTGAAAAAGAATATAGTAGAGGAAACAAACCAGCAATAAACTATGGTGTTTCTGTTTCAAGATTAGGAGGAGCAGTACAAGATGAAGAAATGAAAAAACTTGGAGCAGTAATAAGAAGAAAATTTCTAAGTTACTTAGAAACAAAAGAAGTATATGAATTAGCAAACATGGACGAAATGAGTGAAGAATTAAGAAACAAAATGAAACAAGGAAGAAAAATACAAGAAGCACTAAAACAACAAAAATTCAGTCCATTATCACCAAGTGAAATACAAGAAAGATTTGAACCTTTTAAAGACTAGGGGAAGGATGAGAGCATAAGATGAAAATAAAAAATGTTGTAAAAGTTATGAATTTCCATTCTTTATTAAAAGTTGATAAAGCCAGAAGAACAGCAGAAAAATACTTTAGTTACGAAAGAGAACTAACAGAATTTGCTGATAACATATTAAACAATAGAAATTTATTATTAGACAAAAAAGTATTAAGCTTAAACAGAATGAAAAAACCACTAAACATTTATATAGGAAATGACATGGGATTTTGTGGAAACTTAAACAGTAGTGTAAAAAAAGCAGAAAGAGACAATAAATGTCAAAAAATAATAATAGGAAAAAAAGTAAAAAGTAATGATCCAAGTATAATTTTACAAATAAACAAAGACGAATATGCAAATTATACTGGACAAATTGAAGAAATTTTATATGACACAATAGTAAACAAGAATAACAGTGAAATAAACTTAATTTACAATCATTACTATAATGTAGGACAAATAGAACTAATAAAGAAAAAAATATTACCATTAGATAATCTAAAAACAACAAAAACACATAAAGAAGATTTTACAATAGAAGGAGACATAAACGAAATTTTAACAAATGTTATAGTTTTATATCTATCATATGAAATTAAAGTAGCAATAGAAAATACTTATGCCTCAGAAAATATAACAAGGCAGATGTTAACACAAGAGTCTTTAAAAAAGTTAGATGAAATAGAAATAGAAGAACAAAGAAAAGAAAAGAAAGCAATTAAACAAAAGAGTTTTAAAAAAGTTATAGACAACTTCATAAAACTAAAAAATATTGAAGAATAAAACTTGTAGCAATTAAGAAAGGATTGTTAAAACAATGAAAAAAAACGTAGGAAAAATAATAGAGGTATCAGAATTAAGTGTTAAGGTATTATTATATGACCAAAACATAAGAATTAAAGATGTTTTACAATGTGAACTAGAAGGTCAAATATACAAATTTGAGATAATAGAAATAGATTCAAATATTGCACAAGCTATACCATATTCAAGAGTTGCTGGACTAAAAAAAGGAATAGATGTAGATTTACAAGAAGGAGGAATTCAAATAGAATATTCCTCTAAAATTCTTGGAAAAATATACAATCCATTTGGAGAAACAATTGATGACCAGCCAAATGATAGTCTAAGAAAAAGAAATATATATGATAGAAATCTATCAGTTGAAGAAATATCAATTGATAACCAGCCATTATGGACAGGTATAAAAGCACTAGACTTTTTCTCTCCATTGCAAAAAGGATACAAAATGGGATTACTAGGAGGAGCTGGTGTAGGAAAAACAGTACTAATAAAAGAAATAATAAACAATGTATACAAAAAATTCAGATCAAATGCAATCTTTTGTGGTATAGGAGAACGTTCACGTGAAGGAAAAGAACTTTATGATGAAATGCAAGCAGATAACTTACTAGAAAAAATGTCCATGGTATTTGGACAAATGGGTGAAAGCCCATGCCAAAGATCAAAAGCAATATACTCTGGACTAACACTTGCAGAATATTTAAGAGACGAACAAAACCAAGATGTATTATTATTTGTGGACAACATATATCGTTTCATACAAGCAGAATCAGAAATCTCTACAGAAATGAAAAGAATACCAATAGAAAACGGATATCCAACAACAATGGCAACAGACATAAGTGAAGTAGAAGAAAGAATAAACTCAACAAATAAAGGATCAATAACATCATTCCAAGCAATATATATACCTGCAGATGATATAACAGATGAAGCCGTACAATCTGTAACAACACACTTAGACGGACAAATAGTACTAGACAGAAAAGTTGCAGAAAAAGGATTATACCCAGCAATAAATGTATTCAAATCAACAAGTAAAGCAATAGACCCAGAAAAAGTTGGAGAAAAACACTATAACCTAGTACAAGAAACACTAAGATATCTATCAAGATATCAAGAACTAGAAGAAATAATAGCAGTACTAGGAATAGATGAACTATCAGATGAAGACAAAAATATATTCTATCGTTCAAGAAAACTAAGAAACTATTTCACACAACCAATGTTTGTATCAGAAAACTTTACAGGAATAAAAGGTGAAATGGTAGATATTGCAGACACATTACAAGATGTTGAAGACATATTAAATGGTAAATATGATGATATAGATGAAGAAAAATTATTATATAGAGGTAAGCTAAATGGCTAAAAAAAGAACATTTGAAGAAAATATAGAAGAAAATAACAATGATAAAATGATAGTAAAAATTTTAAGTTTAGAAAATGGCTTAAGACAATATGATGATATAGATTTTATAAGAATAACAAGTGAAGACTATAACCTATTAATAATGAAAGATTACTTACCAGTTATTGGAGAAATTAAAGGAAGCATAGAATTACAAAATTCTGAAAGAGAATCTATAAAATTAGATAATATAATAGCATATTATATGAGTTCACACAATGAATTTAAGCTATTTATAAAATAAACTGAAAGGAGATAATGTTAGTATATATGCTAACATTTATTAAATAATGGAAGCAATTCTATACAATTTAGGAAACATATTAACACCAATAATAATATTTTTAGGAATAGTACTATTTATTGGAATAATTATATATATAATAACTGCAAAATTTGATATACACAAAAAATCAATAAGATATTGTGGACTATTAAGTGGATTTAATAACAAGCAAATTATTATATTATCTGCAATAATGATAAGAACATTTCTAGAACTATATTTAGTCTTTAGATATGAAGAAAATGTATATATATATTTAGCAATGATATTTTTCGTAGACTTAGTATATATAGTATTATTGCATAAAAATATATTATTTGAATTAATAAATATAATAGCTCAAATAATAATATTATACTTAATTAACACATTAAAAGAATATAGCATAGAAATAATAGACCAAATGTATTTAACACAAGTAATAATTGTCCTAATGATATTTATAACACTATACTCAATATATTTTGCACTAAAAAACTTTGATAATCTACTATCAGAGAAAAAAAATACCAAGGTATTAAAAACATCATCTAAGTCTGCTAAAAAAATAGATACAGAAAAAACACAAAGTGAAAAAGTACAAGTAGAAAAAAAGCAAATTGTCAAAAAACAAAAAGAACCACCTAAAGCAAAAACATCAAAAAAAGCCAAAAAACCGGGAAAACATTATAAACAAGAAGGATGATAATAAATGAGCAAAAAAAAATCAAATAAAATAAGTGAATTCTTAAAAGGAATATGTCTAATATTATTACTAATAGCAGTAATATTAGGAATAAATGTATATTTAACAAAATTAAATACACAAGATACAGTAGAGGAACAATTTTACCAATACTTTGGAGGAGTAAAAACAGAATATGATGGAGTAATGTCAATCACTAAAAAGGGAGAAATAACAGAATTAAGAACAAAAGAAGGAGCAATAAACTTAGACTCAACACCAGTATATTATAAAAACTCAAGTAAAGTATTATTCCCAGAAACAATGGCAAAAGTAGAAGGTTCAAATAATGGTAAAATGACCAAGATAGAAAGATTTTCTACTCTAGAAAAAGAAGAAGAAAGTATATACTTAGTTAGAAAAAAAGAAAGAAAGCTATTAGAAAACTCATTTTTATGGGACGGAAGCGATATGTACTTTTTCTTAGGATATGCAACATTAAGTGTAAATAATGAAACTTATGAATTAAGCCCATTCTCATATATAATTGCTAGTTATAAAAATGGTGTAGAAATATATAACTATCAAAAAGACGAATACAAAATAATAGAATCCAAAGATAGTATCTATGTAACAACAGATAACTACACAATAGATACAACAACAGATGTATTAAAATATGGAGAAAAAGAACAATTACTATTAAAAAACATAGATAAATTACAAGCAGAGTAAAAATAGAAATTATAAGAACACAAAAAATTTGGAGGACAACAAATGAGGTTGAATGTCAATAGTTGGGGTGGAAAACTTTAAAAAGTTTGGTTGAATGTCAATAGTTGGGGTGGAAAACTTTAAAAAGTTTTCTGCTTCAGCTTTTTTGGTGTATAAAAAAATAACACAGAAAATAACTGAAAATATGTAATTTTAATTACGTTAAATAAACCAATTGATAGAATTGGTAAAATATGTATATTGAGTTATATTTAAGCCCTGTTTAATAATAAAATTCTTGCTTTAAATATAGCAAGTTCAAAACCAATTTACAAGAGTTATAAAAAATTAAATTTTGTAACAAAACAGAAAAATTGTCATAAAATGTAATATAAAAATTAAAAAGGAGGAAAAAAATGTTTACGCGTAGATACAAAAAATGTTACTGCATGAACAATTCAAGTTATAATACATGTAATTCATCAGAGAATATGATTGAAGACAAATGCAATAATATATGCTCAAACAATTGTTGTGATGAAATGACAAATGATTGTGAATGTGGATTTGACGAAGAATATGAAATGGGAGTATTTCCAGAAAACCCAATGTTAGCACAAAGTTATGTACCATGGCAATATATGGATAAAACTTTCAAACCATGTGTAGGATTAAAGATGGGAACAATATTTCCAGAACTAGTAAGTCCTTATACACCTTGTCAATCAATGAGGACAAATGAATTTTTAGAGGCAACAAATACGATAGGGGAGGGATGTAACAATGCAAGAAGAAGATAACAGAAACTGTGGTTGTATGTACAATATGATGAATACAAATTATACATCAAATTCAAATAATGATATGTCAGATTGTGAATGTGATAAATTCAACCAAACAAGAGAAGAAATGATGGAAAGAATAAAATGTTTGAATTTTGCAATTATAGAATTAGGATTATATCTTGATACACATGTTGATGATGAAAGAGCAATATGTTTACACAGAAAATATTGCAAAGAATATAGAGAATTAACAGACAAATATCAAAAAATATATGGACCTTTAACAATTCACTTCCCATGTAACAAATGGAGATGGATTGAAGAACCATGGCCATGGGAAAGGGGGAATTTTTAAACTATGTGGACTTATAACAAAGTGTTAGAATATCCAATAAATATAAAGTGCGCAGACCCACGTCTTGCAAAAGTAATAATTAGTCAATATCGGAGGTCCTGACGGAGAACTCGCAGCATCTCTAAGATATTTATCACAAAGATTTGGTATGCCAGATCAAAATGCAAAAGCAATTTTAAATGATATTCGGAACTGAAGAATTAGCACATTTAGAAATGGTAGGAACAATTGTACACCAATTAACAAAAAATGCCTCAATAGAAGAAATTGAAGCTGCAGGGTTAGGTGCATATTATACAGACCATGGGGTAGATGTATATCCTCAATCAGCTGCAGGAATGCCATTTTCAGCATCTGTATTAGCATGTAAAGGAGATGCAATAGCAAACTTACAAGAAGATTTAGCAGCAGAGCAAAAAGCAAGAGCAACATATGAAAAATTAATAGACTTATGTAGAGATAATCCAGATGTAGTAGATCCATTAAAATTCTTAAGAGAAAGAGAAATAGTACACTTCCAAAGATTTGGAGAAGCACTTCGAGGAGTACAAGATAAACTAGCAGAAAAGAAATTTTATATGAATTGTGACAATATGAACACCAATATGTATAAATAATATGAATAATAAATAGTAAAGCACCTGTAACGCACAGGAGTTTTATACACTTTTCAAAATAGTTCAAAATAAATTACGTTACGCAATAACAGAAAATAATAATAAATAAGTATAAAGAGTATTATAACAAGGAGGTAAATAAATTATGAATTGTGGATGCAAAAATATAATCAAAACAATAAACGTTACTCTAATAATAATAGTTATTTTAATTTCTACAGTATTTATAATTAATAAAAATAATGAAAAAATGCCTAACATTCTAGTAGCAATAGCAAGAAATGGAGACAATATAACACTAGGAACAACACAAATAAAATTTAGTCAAAACCAAATAATTGAAGGAACAGCCATAAGTCATCAAGAAAACAGTGATGAAATAAATATAAATGAAAATGGAGTATACCAAGTATCATACCAATTGTTTGGAGTTCAAGATGTAACAGGAACATTTAACTTTAATGCAATTTTATCAGTAAATAATCAAACATTAGAAGATACATTTAACCAATCACCAGTAATAAGAAATAGCACAAGTAACAGAATGACACTAACAAGTACTGTAATATTAAAATTACAAGCAGGAGATGTTTTAAAGCTAAATGGAGTATCTATTGAAGATATTAGATATGATAATGCAAGAATAGATATAGAAAAGATAG
>CALYAA010000032.1 GCA_944393385.1 uncultured Clostridia bacterium | reverse complement strand
TGTTGGGAGGAGTAATATAAATGGGAATTTTTAGAGAAATTTATTTTAAGCTATCTAGTGAAAAAAAATTAAGAAAAAAAACAGACAAGATGTATAACAAATTAAAAAAAATTGGTTTCTATGAAAAAGAAGGAACAAAACATATGAGGCTAGGTAATAAATACAATGATTATGTTAATGCAATTGGTAGTAAATGTGCTAATAAATTACCTAAAAGAGAACATGGATGGTATATTTCCAAAGATGATTAGAATAATTTGATTAATAACAAATTACAAATAATAAAGAAAATTAAATTAATATTTGAAATGTTCTAATGCACATATTACTTATTATTATAAAGATGAAGAATTTGAAAAAGCATTACAAAAATTAAGACAAGCTTTGTCAGATAAGCAAAGATTTATTAATAGAGTAAAAAAAATAGTGAATGAAATGAAAATCTAAGAAAAATGTAAAATACAGAAAGGAAAAGTATTATGACAACAATAGAAGATTTTGAAAAATTAGATATTAGGGTAGGAACAATAATAGATGCAGTAACTTTTAAAAAGGCAAAGAAACCAGCATACAAATTAGAAATAGATTTTGGAAAAGAAATAGGCATAAAAAAATCATCAGCACAAATTACAAATTTATATACTATAGATGAATTAAAAGGAAAACAGATTTTAGCAGTAGTAAATTTTCCTCCAAGACAAATAGCAGATTTTATGTCTGAAGTATTAGTACTTGGAACTTATAGTAAAGATGGTGTAATATTGATTACCCCAGATAAATTAGCAGAAAATGGAGACAAGTTAGGATAAATAAAATTACATAAAATGAGAGGAGAAGAAGGGTATGACAGAAAAAGAGAAGATGCTAACAGGAGAATTATATGATGCTAACTATAACATAGAATTAGAAAAAGAATATGCAAAACCAATTAAAATTGGTAATAATGTCTGGATAGGAGGAAATGTTGTTGTATTGCCAGGAGTTACAATAGGAGATAACACTGTAATAGGTGCAGGTAGTATAGTTGTAAAAGATATTCCAGCAAATGTAGTTGCAGTAGGAAATCCTTGTAAGGTAATAAAAGAACTTTAAGCATAAGAGGTAATATGATGATGAAGAACTTGAATTATAGGAAGGAATAAAACATACAATGAATAAACAATGTACATTATGTCCACACAAATGTAAAGTAGATAGAAATATTAATATAGGAAGATGCAAAGCAGGAGACAAAATAGAAATAGGAGGAACAAGTTTGCACAAATTTGAAGAACCATGCATAAGTGGAGCGAATGGTTCCGGAACAGTATTTTTCTCAAAATGCAATTTAAATTGTGTATTTTGCCAAAATTATGAAATAAGTAATCTTGGAAATGGCAAAAAAATAGAAGTAGAAGAACTTAGCAACATCTTTTTAAAACAACAAGAAAAAAATGCAGAAAATATAAATTTAGTAAGTCCAACAATTTATGCAGACAAAATAGTAGAAGCAATAAAAATAGCAAAAGAAAAAGGACTAAAAATACCTATAATATATAATACAAACGGATATGAAAATATAGAAACACTAAAAAAATTAGATGGATATATAGATGTATATTTACCAGACTTAAAATATTATTATGAAGAACTTGCTATAAAATATTCTAAAGTACAAAATTATTTTAAAATAGCAACAGAAGCAATAAAAGAAATGTATAAACAAGTTGGAAGTCCTAAATTTGACGAAAATGGAATGATAAAAAAAGGACTAATAATAAGACATTTAGTACTTCCAAACAATTTAGAAAATTCAAAAAAAGTTTTAAAATGGATAAAAGAAAATATTGATGAAAAAGTTTATGTAAGTATAATGACACAATATTTTCCAACATATAAAGCTCAAGAATATCAAGAAATTAATAGAAAAATAAATAAAGAAGAATATGTTGAAATTGAAAATTATATATATGACTTAGGAATAGAAAATGGGTATATGCAAGACTTTTCAGAAGAAAATGAAGAACAGTATGTACCAAAGTGGGAATATTAAATAGGAGTGGGCAATGCCTGCTCCTATTTTCGACAAAAAAATATAAAGACTATACTTTTATGACATTTTATGATATAACATATATTAGGGTGATGTTAAAAAATGAATGTTATAAACGTAATAGCCTTTTTAATTATATATTTAGAAATGATATTCAAATTTACAGTTCTAAAATCAGTAAAAATTATTGATATAGCTACAACTTTACTTTTCACTGCACAAATTATTATGACATTAAATTTATTATGCAATATATTTAAAGAAAAAGTCTCAAAAGCTATTTTTTATATAAGTACTGTAATTTTAACAATATATTTTATTATACAAACAATTTTTTATAATTTGTTTAGTGTACCATTTTCATTTATGACACTTGGATTAGCAAGTAATGCATTAGACTTTACAAATATTATAAAAGATGCCATCATACAAAATATAGGAATTTTAATTTTACTAATCATACCATTAATATTAATAATTTGCATACATAAAAAAATAAAATTTAAAAGATTTAATGGAAAACAAATTGGAATAAGAATAGTAAGTATAATTATAATATTATTAGCACTTACAGGTGTAATTTTCTTAGATAGAAATGGTGTATATTCATCATACAATTTATTTTTCAATATAAATGCACAAGAAAAAAACATTGCAAAATTTGGACTAATTAATTCAACAGTAATAGACATATATAGAACAATTTTTGGATTTGAAGAAAAAGCAGTTTTGGAAGAAAATAATAATGATAATAATACAGAAGAAAATCTAGAGACAGATGGAACTAATGAAACAGAGCAGACCAAGCCAACTGAGCCAGAAATAACTGAACCAACATATAATGAACTAGATTTAGGACTTGATGAATTAGTAAAACAAACAACAGATAAAGGATTAAAAAATGTATATGAATATATATCATCAACTGAGCCAACAAACCAAAATGACTATACAGGATATTTTAAAGATAAAAACTTAATATTTATTTTAGCAGAAGGATTTAATAGTATTGCTGTTAATGAAACACTAACACCAACATTATATAAACTTACAAACTCTGGCTTTGTTTTTAATAATTTCTATTCACCAGTATTTTTAAGCACAACAGGAGGAGAATTCCAAGCATCAACAGGACTAATTCCAACACAAAGTATTTTAAGCTTATGGAAGAAAAACAAACCTAAAATATCATATGCATTAGGAAATAGTTTTAGCAAGTATGGTTATACAGTAAATGCATATCATAACTGGACATACACATATTATTCAAGACAAGACACAATGAAAACATTAGGATTTAGCTCATATATGGGAATTGGAAATGGACTAGAAAAATTAATGGATAGTAAATGGATTCCTAGAGATGTTGATATGATAAATGTTACTACAGATATGTATATATCAGAAGATAAATTTGTCACATATTATATTACAGTAAGTGGACATGCTCCATATAATTTTGGATCAGGAAATTCTACAGCTACAAGATACCAAGAATATGTACAAGACTTGCCATATAGCAAACCAGTTAAGGCATATTTAGCTACACAAATGGAGCTAGATAGAGCATTAGAATTACTTATTCAAAAACTAGAAGAAAAAGGAATTTTAGAAGATACAGTAATTGCACTAGTAGGAGACCATTATCCATATACTTTATCAATAGACCAAGTTAATGAAGTTAGTACATATTCAAGAGATTCTATAGTTGAAGTAAATAGAAGTAATTTTATTCTATGGAATAGCGAAATGCAAGAACCTGTTATAGTTGATAAAGTTGGAAGTCAAATTGATGTTTTACCTACTTTACTTAATTTATTTGGAATAGAATATGATTCTAGACTTTTAATAGGACAAGATATTTTAAGTGATAATCCAGGTGTTGCAATCTTTTCAAATAGAAGTTGGGTAAGTGATTATGGAACTTATTTTTCAGCAGATAAACAATTTGTTCCAAAAAATAATGTAGAAGTTGAAGAAAATTATATAAGTGATATGAATAAAAGTGTAGCAAATAAATTTACAATGAGTCAATCATTTTTAAAGTATAATATATATGAAAATTTGGTAAAATAAATGAAAAGATTAATAAAAAATTTATAAAAATTTATTGAAATTTTATAAATTATATGTTAAAGTAATTGTGTAAAAAAATAAAAGGAGGAAAAAAATGAAGAAAAATGTTTTAAGTGTAATTTTAGCAATTGTGATTATTTTAGTGGTTGGTATAGTAGCATATTTTTTATTGAATGGTAATCAAGAAGAAAAATCATTAGATTTAAATGCTACTTCACAAACATTATCAAATTCAGCACCTTTTAATGAATTATCAACTATGGATATAACAATAGATTTATTAAGTTCAGTATATGGAATTAACACACAAAATGTAGAAAACGTAATTGGAAAAATGCCAATGATGAATGTACAAGCATCTATGTACTTATTAATTCAAGCAAAAGAAGGAACAGTAGAAACAGTAAAATCAGAAATAGATCAATATGCTACAAAATATGAAGAACAATGGAGCACTTATTTGCCAGAACAATATGAATTAGTTAAAAATAGAAAATCTGGTGTAGTAGGAAATACTGTTTATTTAATTATTGCAGAAAATGCAGAAACATTAGAACAAGAAATTACAAAATAAAAACATGAATTTGCGAAATTAAGATTTTCTTTTCTTGTAATAGACTTACATAGAGAATCTTAATTTCTTTTTTTTATTGTGTAGGAAAAACGAATGTAAGGAGATTTTGATGTACAGAATTAATATGCGAATGTTAGATTTTTTTACGTGACTTAGTCACTTAGAAAATCTTGCATCCGTTTTTTATGAAAAAATGAAGTTTTTCATATACTAGAAATATGAAAACACAGATTCCAAAATGAAAGGAAATTGAAATGGTATTTAGCAGTATTGTATTTTTATATATTTTCTTACCGATAATGCTACTAATATATTTTATAGTTCCAAAAAAGTTAAAAAATGCAGTAATGATATTAGCAAGTTTAATATTTTTTGCATGGGGAGAAATTAAATACATATTTATAATGTTAATATTAGCAGTAATGGACTTTTGGTGCGGAAATGGAATAAACAAAAATGAAGGAAACAGAAAAAAACAAAGAATGTATTTACTAATAGATGTAAGTATAAATCTATTAATATTATTCTTTTTTAAATATGCAGATTTTATAATAAGTAATATAAATTCATTATTTAAAATACAAATTCCACTTTTAAATATACCACTACCAATTGGAGTATCATTTAATACATTCCAATCTTTATCATATATAATAGATGTATATAGAGGAACTGTAAAATGTGAAAAAAGCTTTTATAATTACTTAACATATACAACATTATTTCCACAAATAATTGCAGGACCAATAGTTAGGTATGAGACTGTTGATGAGGAATTAGAGACCAAGAAAATAAGTATGGATAACTTCTCAAAAGGAATGAGAAGATTTATTATAGGTTTAGGCAAAAAAGTACTTATAGCAAATAATGTAGGAGCATTATGGCATATTATAGAAACAGGGCGGATATACTGAAATGTCAATGTTATTATCATGGGTAGGAATAATAGCATTTTCACTTCAGATTTATTTTGATTTTAGTGGATATTCAGATATGGCAATAGGTCTTGCTAACATATTTGGTATGGACTTTGACGAGAATTTTAATTATCCATATATATCAAAAAGCATTACAGAATTTTGGAGAAGATGGCATATAACATTAGGAAGTTGGTTTAGAGACTATATATATATTCCATTAGGAGGAAATAGAAAAGGTTTTCCAAAGCAAATAAGGAATATATTAATTGTATGGTTTTTAACAGGAGCATGGCATGGAGCTTCTTGGAACTTTATTCTATGGGGATTATATTTTGGAACTATTTTAATAATAGAAAAATTTATTTTATTAAAAATATTAGAGAAATTACCAAAATGGACAAACCATATTTATGCAATTTTTCTAGTATTAATAAGTTGGGTAATATTTGCATTTGAAGATTTATCAAAAGTTAAAGATTATTTATTAACAATGTTCCACTTAAATGGAACAAATATAATAAGTTCTGAGGGATTATATTATCTAAAAAATTATTTTATAATAATTTTAATAGGAATAATTTTTTCAACACCAATTATAACAAAATTATTAAATAAATTTGAAAAAAAGAAATCAAATGTAAGAAGTATATTTATCACAGCAATTTATATTGGAATACTTATATTGAGTACGGCAAGTCTAGTTAGTGATTCATATAATCCATTTTTATATTTTAGATTTTAAGATAAGGAATGATATTAAATATGAAAAATAAAATATTTTTTATTGTATTTATGGTTGTATGGTTAACATTAATAGTATTAAATTTTATAGTAAAAAGTGAAGCATTTTCAGAACAAGAAAATAGATATTTAGCAAGTTTTCCTAAATTTACTCTTGAAAAATTATTTGATGGAACTTATCAAGAAGATTTGGACAATTATATAAATGACCATTTTATATTTAGAAATATTTGGATAAAAATAAAATCAGGAGTAGAAATATTACTTCGGAAAAACAGAAAATAATGGAGTATATATAGGAAAAGATGGATATTTATTTGAAAAATATGATTATACAGAAAATGAAAAAGAACATATAGAAAAAATAGCAAATGTTACAAATCAATTTGTAAGTAAAACAGATTTACCAGTTTATTTTATGCTAGTACCAAATTCAATATATATAAATCAAGATAAATTACCAAATTTTGCAACAACATATAATCAAAAAGAAATAATAGAAAATTTTTATAGTAAATTAGATAGAAAAATAAAGACTATAGATGTAACTGATATTTTAATTGAAAATAAAGATAAATATTTATATTTTAAAACAGATCATCATATGACAAGTTTAGGAACATATTTAGCATATACTAAATTTTGTGAAATAGCAAATATACAGGCAGAAGATTTAAATAATTTTGAATCCAAAATTGTTTCAACAGACTTTTTAGGAACATTTGATTCAAAGGCACAAATTGCAAATCAAGAAAAAGATCAAATAGAAATATTTACAAATCAAAATAATTTAGAAATAAAAAGTGCAGAATATGATAATGAGACAACAAAAAGTATTTTTAATGAAGATTTTCTAACAAAAAAAGACAAATATTCATTTTTCTTAAATGGAAATAATGCAAAAGTTGTAGTAAAAACAAAAATTGAGAACAGTAAAAAATTACTTGTAATTAAAGATTCATATGCACATATAATGGCACAATTTTTATGCCAAAATTATGAGGAAATACATTTTATTGATCCGAGATATTATAAGGCTTCATTAACTGATTATGTTGTTCAAAATGATATTACAGAAATTTTATTTTTATATAATGTTTCAAATATTTTAACTGATTTGGGAATGTTATCTATAAAATAGATGTGAGTAGAAAAGTAAGAATATAAAAAAATTTTATTAAAGATGCACACAATTTTACAAATTAAAATTGTGTGCATGAATATTACTTAGCAGTGTAAACCAAAGTAAACAATAGATAAGTTAAACAAGAGAAATAAAGTAGGCTTCGAAAATATTATAAATATAGAAAAAGTTAAAAAGCCCACTATATTCTATCATAAAAAATTTAGTTCTAACATATAATAATTTAATGGAAAATAACACCTGTTTCATCAAAATTTTCTTTTTGAGAGATTTCTAAACTATCAATTGTTTGATAACCTAAAAAACGATTAACATTTTTTTGAGCTATTCCTGTTTCTGTAGCAACCATATCAACAGAAGAAAAACCATTTACTGATATGTAAGACTTGAAAGTAGATAATTCTAAATTATCTTTATTCATACATTTTGGACATACGTCTCCTGAACCTGTGTGAAAGGCACCACAACGACTACATTTATTTAATTCCATATAAACCTCCATCTGAGTAGAACTCTAATAAATTTTTTAAAGATAGAATCTACTCTAAAAAAATGTAATTTTTTGTTTTATTTTATCATAAAAAAAATAAAAAAGAAATATATTATTAAAAAAAATGAATAAAATTTCATAAGCAAAATACAATTATAACATAATAGAAATTTATTAAGTTAAATATTGAAAGGAATAAAAAGTGAAAGAAATTTTATTTATAAAAGATAATTTAGATGAAGACATTAAACTTGGACAAATATATTTAGAAATTTTAGAGAAATTAGATTATAAAGTTCATGTTATTTGTAATGAGATAATAAATAATTATAATAATTATACAAAACTAGAATTTACAAGAAAACTTTTTACATTAAAAAATTTAAAAACATATAAAATATTAAAAAAAATAATAAAACAAAATGACTATAAAATAATACAATGCAATAGTTTCGTATCTGGTGTTTTAACAAGATTAGCATGTAGAAAACAAAATAAAAAAATAATTTATTCAATTGATAGTTTTAAATTTTACAAAAAGCAATTTTTAATAAAAAAGATTTTTTATTATTTAACTGAAAAATATTTATCTAAATATACAAATACTATTGTTGTAGGAAATAAAGAAGATTATGTTATAGCAAAAAGTAAATTTTATGCTAAACATGTAAAAACAATAAAAATATTAAATATAAAACAAAATATAGAATATAAAGCCGAAAATAAAGATAATATTAAAGAAAAATTAGGTTTAGTAGATAATGATTACATATTTTTAAACATTGGAGACTTAACAAAAACAGAAAATCATATTATTCAATTAGAAATAATGATTGAAATAATAAAATACTATCCACAAGCCAAATTAATAATTAGTGGAATAGGAGAGCAAAAAGAATACTTAGAAAATATTATAGAAAAATATGGATTAAGTAAAAATGTTAGAATTTTAGAAAATACGATTGACACTATAGATTTACTACAAATTTGTGATTGTTATTTAACAACAAGCAAAAACAAAGGAAATGTTGATAATCTTTTAAATGCAATGATAGAGAAAAAGCCTATTTTGGCTACTAATATAAAAGAATTTAGAGATTTATTAAAATATAAAAATCTTTTTGAAGAAAATGATATAAAAACATTAAAACATAAAATGATAAAAAACATAGAAAAATGCAAAGAAACACAAATTTATTATAATTTAGAAAAATATAAATTAGAAAATGTAAAAAAATGTATTATGAAAATATATTCAAATGTTAAATAAAATATAAAAATTACAAATGCACATGAACAATGATGTGGGCTTCAAAAAGTTATAAACAGAGAAAATATTATGGAAGCCCACTATTGTTCATTTGATTTAAAATCAATACAAAATGTTACATTTGTTGATTACCAGGTATAAAGTAATCAACAACTCCATAAATTAAAGCACCAATTATTGCAGCCATCCAAGAAATTGAATAACCTGCTACAAAAAATTGTGTTAAATATAAAATAATAGCAGCTAATGCAAAACCTACAAATCCTTTTCCAAAAGGACTAGCATGTAATCCAGTAAATTTTATAATTAAATAATCCATAACTGTTAAAACAACTGCTGCAATTGCTAAAGCCCAAATGTTATTTATAGAAAAACCAGGAGTAAAGAAAGCAGTTATAGCTAAAACTATGGCTGCTGTTGCTAATCTACCAACAATTTGCCACACTGTAGAGGTTCCATTAGAAGTATTAGAATTACTTTGTGAATTATTTGACATTTTCAATTATAAATGTTAGTAAAAAACTAACATCATCCTCCTTTCCTTAAAAATTATAAGCTTATATAAATTTGGATAGGTGAAAATTTTTCAACCAAAAAACTGCCTTGTATAAAATTTTTTCAAGGTTACATGATTATTATTTACAACAAAAAAATTATTATACAAAAATCGTATAAACTAAAAATATTTGAAGAAACTATTAATAATTATATGAGAAAGGAAAAAATTAGTTTTAAAAAATTTTATTTTAGAACTATTTGTACCTTTGAAAGGAATGAAAGTTTTTTATGTTAATAATTTTTTTTAGAGCAATAATTTTATACATAATTGTTTTAATAGTAATGAGAATTATGGGAAAAAGAGAAATAGGGCAGATGCAACCATTTGAACTTGCAATATCAATTATGATTGCTGATTTAGCAGCAACTCCAATGGCAGAAACAGGAATTCCAATTTCAAATGGAATAATTCCAATTTTAGGATTATTAGTAATGCATTTAATTATATCTACTGTAAATATTAAAAGCACAAAAGCAAGAGAAATTTTATGTGGAAAGCCATCAATTTTAATAAATAAAGGAAAAATTGATGAAAATGTATTACGTAAAGAAAGATTTACAATTAATGAATTAGAAGAAAGATTAAGAGATAATAACATATTTAATATAGGTGATGTAGAATATGCAATATTAGAAACAAGTGGACAAGTTACTGTAATACCAAAGCCAGATAAAAGAAACACTATTCCAGCAGATTTTAATATAAAACCAAAATATGAAGGAATTTCTTATGATTTAGTTGTAGATGGAAGAGTAATGTATAAAAATTTAGAAAAAATAGGAAAAAATTATATTTGGCTAAAAAAACAAACAGAAAAATTTGGAATAAATCCAGAACAAGCTCTAATCGTAACTATTGATGGAGATAATCAATTTTTTTGCCAACCATTATTAAAATCAAAAAATCTATAATCACTAGCCCTTTATTTAGTATTTTTTACCTATTAAATAAAAATATATTGAAAGGAAGCTTTTAAAAAGTGTATAAAGAATTAATTATTTGTACTGTAATAATTATTATAATAGTTACATTAGATATTTTTCTACAAAATTATACAAAAACATCAACAATGGAAATAGAAGAATTATTATCAGAAATAAAAGAAAGTATAGAAAACAAAGATACAGATTCTCAAAAAGACAAATTAAACGAATTAGATAAAACTTGGGAAGAGAAACATAATAAACTTGCCTATTATATTGAACACGATGAATTAGAAAAGGTAGACTCTTCAATTGTAAAAGTAAGATATTTTTTAGAAAATGGAGACATACCATCTGCCATAGCAGAACTAGAAACTGGAAAATTTGTATTAAAACATATTGAAGATAAATATAAATTTAATTTTCAAAATATATTTTAAAAACATTGATTTTAAATAAAAAATATAATATAATATTTAAAGTCAATGCTTTCATAGCTCAGTAGGTAGAGTGCAGCCTTGGTAAGGCTGAGGTCGCGGGTTCAATTCCCGCTGGAAGCTCCAACGTCAATGTTGTCAATGGGGACGGAGATTTTGACAACTTGTATTAAAAAGTTAGATATTTACAAGTTCCGACAACCAATACAATAATAGATGCCAAGTAGGGAACTACTAGGCATCTATATTAAAAATTAATTTACAAAATTTAGATATTATCATTTATTTTTTCTTATATAGAGAAATATTTTTTGTTTTTAAAGATATACTCTGTATTATTTTTATTAAAATTATAGCTAAAATAATAGCAAGAGCTATAAATATTATTAAAGTTACATTACTATCATTTTCTCCATATGGTGGAGTTATAATTACAGGCAAAGATTCCATAGTTGCCATTCCGTTTTCAGAATCATTATTCAATCTAAAGACTGTAGAATGTTCAAATTTTGATTCTTCGGCTGATGATAACATTTTTGAATATATTATTTTCTTTTTATAAGTTTCTCCACCTTTTATTACGGCTGTAGTTGAGGTATCTTGCTCATTACTAGATTGTCCATCTGTACTAATTAATACTATACCATCATTTTCATCTGTTGGAGGAGTAGGGATATATTCAGGATTGTCTGGAGTTTCATCTGGAGTATCAGGAGTTTCTTCTGTTGTAGGAGCATTTTCATATACACCTATTACTAATTTATCATCTTCTGTATATAACCTTGGTTCACCAACTTGATTCCAGCCATAATCAGAGTTAATTTTATCTTCTTCAGATAACAAGCTTGTATTTCCATCATATACAACATTTCCATTTGTTAAATCTTCAACTTCAACAGAGTTAATATCCATAGTTGATTTTATATTAACGACATATTCAATATCTAACCTAGCACCTTGCATTAATTCATTATCCAGAGTTATAAAAATACCGTTACTAAGTATGATACAATTTTGTGGCTCATTTGAGAATTCAAACTCTGTTACAACATTTTCAACCAATTCGTTGTAGATTTCATCAAAAATTTCATTATATATATCAAGAAGTTCTTGATTACTTATATTTACATAAACCTTACCTATTGTATTTCCATTTGACCCAAAAGCATCAATATAGTTTGACTCTAATAATATTCCATAAATTGATATTCCATTTCCATCCATGTCTTGTAGCTTTTGATAACAAGATTCAGGACTTTCTGTAGCACCATCTGTTAGAATTACACAATATTGATGTAATTCTGGTTTATCTATAGTTTCTCCATCTTCATTTGTAGGAGGTTCTTGTGCCTCATAATCTGATTTTCCTTGAGCTAACATTTGACTAGCTAAGTCTAAAGAAGGAGACATATTTGTACCACCATAAGCATTCAATCCATCAATTGCACTTATAACTGTATCTTTAGATGTTGTCAAATCAGTTAACTGTTGTGCACCAGAAGAGAAACTTATTAAACCAACTTGTGTTCCTTCACTTAATCCATATAAATTTTCTACTAATGTTTTTGCAGAACTTTTTGCTTTTTCAATTCTTGTTCCAGTCATACTACCAGAAACGTCTATAATAAGTACGACTTGGATGTTTGCACTTGTAGTAGTTACAATTTGTTGTGAATCACCACTAACTGTTGCAGAAGCTATTACAGCACCATTTGCAAGAGTTAGTTTGAATGCACTAATTTCTGAATAAGCTATAACTTTTCCGTCATAAAGTTCTACTACAGTTGGAGTAAAACTTGCACAAGATATAGGTGCTAAAATAGTGAAAATGAATATTGTAATTACTAAAAACATTATCATTTTTTTTAGCATATTTACCATCTCCTTTATATATTCAAATAAACGTATTATTACCCATACTACTTTCATTATATTACAAATTTTGCTAATAGTCAATAAATATGGTAAAAAAATTATGTAAAACACCTTCAAGCTGCACTATTTTAAGCTAAAAATAATGAGATTTTTACCCCAAATTTATGAAAACTTTAATGAACACTTGATTTTATAAGTAAAGTGTAATATAATACGTACATATATAAAAATGATTTGAAAAATTATTTTTATAATATAATTAGGTATACAACAAAAAAATAAAAATTTTTTTTAAAAATAAGATAATTAACATTTTAAAAATAATAAATAGAAAGGAATGAATTTTAATATGCAAGAAAATGAGAATAACCAAAATACAGAATTAGATGAGAATCACTTAATACAAATAAGAAAAGACAAATTAAGAGAATTACAAGAACAAGGAAAAAATCCTTATGAAATAACTAAATATAATAGAACAAATTCAGCAGGAGAAATAAAATTAAACTATGAGAAATTTGAACAAAAAGATGTATCTGTAGCAGGAAGAATAATAGCAAAAAGAATAATGGGAAAAGCATCATTTTGTACAATTTTAGATAGTGATGAAAAAATCCAAAGTTATGTAAGTATTAATGATTTAGGAGAAGAAGCATATAAAGAATTCAAAACATGGGACATAGGAGATATAATAGGAATTACAGGATTTGTGTTTAAAACAAGAACAGAAGAAATATCTGTACATGCAAAAGAAGTAAAACTTTTATCAAAATCATTAAGACCATTACCAGAAAAATTCCATGGATTAAAAGATGTAGATTTAAGATATAGACAAAGATATGTAGACTTAATAATGAATCCAGAAGTAAAAGAAACATTTATAAAAAGAAGTGAAATAATAAAAGAAATAAGAAGAATACTAGATGAAAAAGGATATCTAGAAGTAGAAACACCAGTATTAAACACAATATCTGGTGGAGCAACAGCAAGACCATTTATTACACACCACAACACATTAGATATTGATATGTATTTAAGAATAGCATTAGAATTAAACCTAAAAAGACTAATAGTAGGTGGATATGACAAAGTATATGAAATCGGAAGAGTATTTAGAAACGAAGGAATGGACATTAGACACAATCCAGAATTTACAGAACTAGAATTATATGCAGCATATGAAGATTTTAATGATATGATGGATATCACAGAAGAACTATTCCAAAAATGTGCTATGAAAGTATGTGGAACAACAAAAATAAATTATCAAGGAACAGAAATTGAATTAGGTGGAAAATGGAAAAGAATAACTATGATAGACAGCATAAAAGAAGTTACAGGAATTGACTTTAATACAATTAACACAGACGAAGAAGCTGTAGCCCTAGCAAAAGAAAGAAAAATAGAAATTCCAGCAGGAAAAGAAACAAGAGGAAATGTAATAAGTTTATTCTTTGATGAATATGTTGAAGCAACACTAATTCAACCAACATTTATATACGAATATCCAATAGAAATTTCACCACTTGCTAAAAAATCAACAAAAGACCCAAGAATGGTAGAAAGATTTGAAGCATTTATAGCAGGTAGAGAATATGGAAATGCATTTTCAGAATTAAATGACCCAATTGACCAATATGAAAGATTTAAAGAAGAAATTGCAGCAAGAGAAAATGGAGACGAAGAAGCCGGAATGATGGATGAAGACTATGTTAATGCATTAGAATATGGTATGCCTCCAACAGGTGGTCTTGGTATTGGAATAGATAGATTTATAATGCTACTTACAGATAATGCTTCAATTAGAGATGTATTGCTATTCCCAACAATGAAACCTTTGAACTAGAACATTAGCAAATTAAAAATAAATCTTAATAAATACTAAAAACTCTTAATGCATTGCAAATAGCGAATTACAGAAAATACAAAAAGAATACGGAAATTTAATAAAAACTAATGAATTTTAATAAATTTATTCTAGTAGCTGTAAAATAGCTGTAAAAATTTAAAGAGATTTAAAGGCTTTTAAAGAGTTTTTATAAGTTAATAACTGTAACAAATACAAAATAAAAATAGAAAATGTAGTTATTGAAATAATATCTAACATATAGAAGTTAATTTAGAAATAAGTTAACTTCTTTTTATTTGCCTCAAAAATAATTTTAAGGAGGTAAAACTAGATGAAAAAAACAATTTATGATTTTGAAAGAAAATATGAAGTTCAAGATGAACTTTTAAATGAGGGAGCTTTAGAAGGATTAGACGAAAGGACATTGCATGAAACAATAAAAGCAATGTTAATAAATACAATAAAAGATTGTATTAAATATGAAAACTATATGGATCCAGATATGGATACAATAAGGAATCTTCTAATTAAAGAGAATAAATCAGAAGAAGATATGAGAAAAATAAAATTGGCACAAGATAGATTAAGAAACTCTTTGCATTTTGCTCAAATTTCTGAAGATAGTCTATATACATTATTATATCAAATGCTATCATCAGATGAAATAAAACATTGTTTTAAACAAGAAATTCCAGAAATGTGTAGAAATTTATATTATATGGTAGATTTAGAGGAAGAAATAGCAGAAACTCTGACATTGATTTTTGAAGAACTTTATGAAGCACCAAGCTATAAAGATATTTGCATTA
>CALYAA010000031.1 GCA_944393385.1 uncultured Clostridia bacterium | reverse complement strand
AAATTACAATTTGTTAAGTAGTTGATGATATGGATAAGTATTTAGAAATCAAAAAGATTTTTGTACTGTTTAGATGTGATTATGATAGAGAAAGGATGCTAATACAATTTGGTCTGTAAGCTATGATATTAAAAATAATAGCATTTATAGGATTGATGGAAATCCAAAAAGGAAAAAATATAAAATAGATACAAGGTTAAATTTAAAGAATAATTTTATGTTTAAGGTAAATCTAAGGCAATAGAAAATTTACTTTTTTCTGTTATAATATAAGTAATAATAATTTTAAAAGTGAGTTGATATGAAAATGAGAACAGAGAAACAAATATATGATACTATACTTAATTTTGCTAAAGCAGATGATAGAATTAGGGTGGTTACTTTAGAAGGTTCAAGAACAAATATTAATATTATACCAGATGATTTTCAAGATTATGATATTACTTTTTTTGTCACAGACATGCAGAGTTTTATTAATAGTGATGAGTGGCTTAATGTTTTTGGAGAGAGACTTATTATGCAAAAACCCGAGGATATGGAATTGTTTCCAAAAGAAGAAAAAGGGTATTCATATCTTATGTTATTTTGGGACGGAGTTAAAATAGATTTGACATTATTGCCATTAGAAGTTTTAGATGAATATTTTACTTGGGATAAATTAGTAAAATTATTATTAGATAAGGATAATCGTGTTACTAATATACCAGTACCTACAGATGAAGATTATTATATAGAACATCCGACAGCACGTTCTTTTGATGATTGCTGTAATGAATTTTGGAATACTGTAACATATGTAGTGAAAGGATTATGTCGAAAGGAAATTTTATTTGCAATCGACCATTTAAATAATATTGTGCGTATGGAATTACTGCGAATGATTTCATGGAAGGTTGGAATAGAGCAAGGTTATAGTTTTAGTCTAGGAAAAAACTATAAATTTTTAGAACGATATATTTCACCTGAATTATGGAAGAAAATTCTTGCTACATATAATATGGGGTCATATACAGAAATGTGGAAATCTTTAGAATTATGTATGGGAATTTTTAGAATGGTATCAAAAGAAGTGGCACAATGTTTAAATTATTTATATCCAGATTATGATAAAAATATTAGTAATTATGTTATAAGACAAAAAGAAAAATATCAAAGATAAAACATTTCTAACATTTGATGATAAAATAATTGGATATCAAAATTATAAAGAGGGCAACAAATTACAATTTATCGATTTAATTAAAAATAATAAGAAAAATCAAGAGATATTAAATAAAAACTAATATCTCTATTTTTTATGCAAAAAAATAAGGAGGAAATATAATGTCAAGAATGAGTGAATGGGAAATTGGCTCAGAAATAATGGGTAGAGATATATATTTAAAGTTAAAAGGTTTTACTGATAGTAAATTTAGCCATAGCTTTTTATCTATAAATGATGCAGAAAAATTTGCTAATCAGATATTACTAATTACTAAAAATTTAAAAGAATTAAGTTGTGGTAAATGTTTTCAATGTAATCAATATATAACCAATGGAGATACTTATTATGAATTTGAAAATGATATAAAAATACACAAAAATTGTTTAGGAAATTATGCAGAAAATCACATCATAAATATTAAATTAAAACCTAAATATGCAAAAGAATTTGAAACAAGAAATATTTATTATGAACACAAAAATAAATAGAATAGGAGGTATTTTATATTATGAATTATGACCAAATAAAAGATGTTTTGATGGCAAAAATTGAACAAGAATTTAGCGAATATAAACAAAATTTAGTAAAAAATTTTACAAAAGAAGAAATTATAGATAAATCTTATGAAACAACTTTTAAAGAAGAAACAGTGTCAATTTTAGAAGGTCTTATTTTAGGCAGAAATGAAATAAAAGCACTATTAAATACAGAAAAACCATTAGATAAAATGTATAACAAATACATGAATATAGAAACAAGTATGCTTGATAAAATGACCGATATTGTAAGAGATATTGTCGATGATTTGGATAAAGAATTTATGAAAAAAAGAGAGAAAGTGAGATGATAATATGAATAAAGTATATGAAATTGAAATAGAAGAAATTTTACAAAAAGTTGTAAAAGTTGAGGCAAATTCACTAGAAGAAGCAATAGATATTGCTAGAGAAAAATATTCAAATGAAGAATATGTTTTAGACTATCAAGATTATAAAGATACTGAATTTAGAGAATATAAAGATGAAGTAATAAAACAAAAGAAATCAAAAAATAGAGAAAGTAGGTAATAAAATATGGGAAAATATATTCCACCAGAAATGGTTAAAGAAATTAAAAAAATAGACTTATTAACCTATTTTAAAAATTATGAGCCTAATGAATTAGTTAGAGATAGTAGAACACAATATTCGACCAAAACTCATAGCAGTTTAAAAATATCAAACGGATATTGGAACTATTTTAATGGAGGTTTTGGTGGAAAAAATGCAGTTGACTATGTAGAAAAAATGTTAGGTTATAAATTTCCAGAATCGATAGAATACATTATAAAAAAGATGAATGGAAGAATACCTGTTTATATCCCACAAGCTGAAAAAAGAAATAATGTAACTCTAATTTTACCAGAAAAAAATGACAATACAAATAGAGTAAAACAATATCTAAATTCAAGAGGAATTGATAATGAAATCATACAAAAATGTATAGAAAAACATTTAATTTATGAAGAAAAACATTATCATAATGTAGTATTTGTTGGCTATGATGAAATGGGAAATGCAAAGTATGCAGGTTGTAGAGCAACTAATGAAAGTAAATTTAAAAGTGACGCGACAGGAAGTAGTAAACAATATTCTTTTAAATTAGAAAGCAATAAAAAAACAGATAAAATTTTTATATTTGAGGGTGCAATAGATGCTTTATCTTATGCAACCCTTTTTAAATTATATGGACAAAATTGGGAAGATAAAACATTAATTTCTCTAGCAGGTGTATATCAACCTGCCAAAATAATTGAACAAAGTAAAGTACCAGTTGCTATTTCAAATTATTTAGAAAAACACCCAGAAGTAACTAAAATTTATCTATGTTTAGATAATGACCAAGCAGGAAGAAATGCAACAAATGCTTTAAAAACAGTTATGTCAGATAAATATCAAATTATAGATAGACCACCTAAAAAACGGCAAAGATTATAATGAATATTTATGTGATTTATTAGGAATAAAACCTATAATAAAAAATCAAAATTTAATTAAAGAAAGGACTAGATAAGAATGAAAAAATATAATTTTATAATAAGAAAAACAAATGAAATGGAAGTTAAAATTAATGCAAAAAATCATTCAGAGGCGATGATAAAATTACTTGAAAAAGCTTTTCTAAAAGATAAAAATTTCTTTATTAGAAAAGATACAAAAAACAATGAAATGTGTATTGGAATCTTAAAAATTACAGATGAAAATGGTAATGAAAATCTAAAAGATTATGATGATTTTTATGAACAAAATAGATTTTTTCTTACTAAAGAAAATGAATCAGATTTAATAGAAAATGAAGATGTAATCGAAGATGATTTACCAAAAGAATATTTAGAAGTTGTTTGTGATAAATGTGGAAATTGCATAAGAATAGATGATGAAGATTTGTTTTCAGAATAGTAAAAAATGAAGTATAAAAGTCATAAAAAAAGTAAATATTTGAGCAAATTAGGGTATTTTTGCTACAAATTTTATGTCCTAACAAGCAACACATTTGTATATACACAAATGTTAAACTATGGGGAAACCCCAATCCCCAAAGAAATTAAATGAAAGGAGCAAGAAATGAAAGAAGATCCAAGAGATATTATTATTCCAATAAGAATGAATTTTGAGGAAAGAAGCAAGATAAAAAAACGTGCTAAAAAAACTGGAAAACAATTTTCTACTTTTATTAGAGATTGTGCTTTACGGAGCAGAAATAAAAGAAAAGCCAGACCAAGAATTTTATGAGTTAACTACAACTCAAATGGGAAAGTTTTTAAGAACTTTAAGTGAATTAGAAAGATTACTTTATCATAAGGACTTTATTGATGAGAGAATTTTAAATCAAGAAATATTGGAATGGCGAAAATTCAGAATGGCAATTAAGGAAAAATATCTGTAATGGCAACTACGAGTCTATGGAAAGTAGAAAATAGGTTAGATAAAGTTATAAAGTATACAAGTGATATTGAGAAAACTAAAAACAAAAATTATGAAACAGATTTATATAAAAGTTTGCATAATACAATAGAATATACAAAAGCAGATTTTAAAACAGAAAAACAATTCTATGTTACTGGTGTAAATTGCAATTCAGATACAGCATTAAAAGAAATGATATTAACTAAAAAACATTTTGGTAAAGAAAAAGGTATTTTAGCATTTCACGGTTTTCAGTCTTTTGCAGAAGGAGAAGTTACAGCAAAACAGGCACACGAAATAGGTATTAAACTTGCAGAGGAATTGTGGGGAGATAAATATGAGGTGTTAGTTTCAACACATCTAAATACAAAACATTATCATAATCATTTTGTAGTAAATTCTGTTTCATTTGTAGATGGAGAAAAATATAGAAATACAATAGAAAATTATGCACTTATGAGAGAAATATCAGATACTTTATGCAAAGAATATGGCTTGAGTGTTTTAGAAGAAAAGAAATGTGGAAAAATTGATTATACAAAATATAGAAATTCATATATTCAAAAATCCGACTACTATACAACAACAAAAGATGATGTGGATTTTGCAATTAAACAAGCCTATTCATATAATAATTTTAAATCAATATTGGAAAAAATGGGTTATACAATTACAATAAGGGCAAATAAAATTAGTTTAGTAAGACCTCCATATAAAAGAAACATACGAATTGAAAGAAGTTTTGGAATTGAATATAGCATAGAAAATATTACTGAAAGAATAATGAGTTCAGAAACAAAAAACGCATATTTAATTGAAAAATATAGACCTAAAAAAAGATATGTTGGAAAAATACGAAATCAATTAAAAATTGATAGAGGTAGTCTATATAGATTATATTTGCATTATTGTTATCTTTTAAAAGTATTTCCTAAAAATAAGAATACACGATATAAAATGACACCTAAAATGAAAGAAGATGCAAAAAAGATGAAAGAAATATCAAATGAAATTAGATTCCTTTGTAGAAATAAAATTAAAACTACAAAGGATCTTTTTTTATATAAAAATCTTGTCCAAGATGAATTAAAAAAACAGATGAAAGCAAGAAATACTTTACGAAGAAAAAGGCAGAAAGAAGAAAATGTTGAGGCAAGACAAAAACTATGTGATGAAATTTTAGATTTATCAGACAAGATTAAATATTTAAAAAGTGAGGTGGTATATTCAGAAAAAATTGAAAATCAAAGTCAAAAGATAAAAGATGATATGAAAGAGTTACAAAGAGAAGAAAAGGAAGAAAAAATCAGAAGGAAAGGAGAAATAGAAAAATGAATACATCAGAATCAGCAGATGAACTTGTTAAAATCTATTTAGAAGGTGTAGAAACTGTTTTAAGAATATCAGGAACTGGAGCAAAAAATATTGCTATGGCATTAATTGCAATGTCTAAAGAAAGAACACAAACTAAAGGAAAGACAAGATTGACTAATATGCTTAAATCTGGAAAGCCATTAGATATTTTTACTATAAAAGCAGAAGATTTAAAGAAATTTTCACAAGAGGCAAAAAAATATGGAATTTTATATTGTGCATTAGCTAATAAAAGAAATAACAAAATAGATGGTATGGTAGATATTATGGTTAGAGAAGAAGATGGAGCAAAATTGAATAGAATATCTGAAAGATTTAACTTTAAAGATGTTGCAACTATTAAAGAAGAATATGAAAAGTCAAAACAAGATAAAGTTAATATAAATATTGAAGAAAAGCCAAAAAGTGAAGAAGAACAATTTATAGATGATATTATGCCTAAAGATAAGGAAAAACAAAAAGATATTCCCAGTAATAATACAAAAGAAACGGAGAAAAAGAATCTGTCAGAGATTTCCTCAGATACCAAATCAGAAGACAAAGTGGAGAATTTTAAAGATGAAAAACAATCAGTTAGAAAAGAATTAAAAGAGATTGAACAAGAACTTAAAGCTAAAGAACAAGAAACAACTTCTCCAGAAATTCAAGCAGATATTATAAGAGCAAAAACTAAAGAAAAAAACGGAAAAAGATACAAAGAAAAGGAAACTAAATCAAAAGGTAAAAGATACAAAGAGCCAAAGCATTTAGATAATACATCTAAAAAATCAAAAAAGAAATCAAAAGGAAGGAGCAAGTAAAGTGAGTGAAATAGACGATATTTTAGGTACAAACAATTATTCTACAAATAGAAATTATAGTAACTATAATACAAGAAATCAGAATAATTGGAAGGAACAACAAAATAAAGATAGACAAGAAATTTATGATACTATGGACAGAATGGCAACAATAGTAAGTAATGATGGTACAAAATTTCAAGAATATTTAGATATACAAAGTAGATTTTCAAAACATTCTGTTGGAAATTGCCTAGTTATTTTAGAAAAAGCACCAGAGAGTACACAGATTAAAGATAAAAAATCTTGGGAAGAAAAAGGTATTGAATTAAAGGAAAATGCAAAAGGAATTAAAATATTAGAGCCTTATGAAAATAATAATAAAAGATATTTCAATCCCAAAATGGTTTATGATATAAGGCAAACAAATGCCTCAATACCAGATGAAACAATTAATTATGGAGATAGAAAGTTATTAGAGGCACTTTTAGACGGTTGCACAGTTCCTAGAAAAGCAGTTGAAACTTTACCTAATGGAACAATAGGATCTGAATACAATAAAGATGAGAATATATTATATGTATGTAAAGGTATGGACAGAGAACTACTATTTCAAACTTTATCTCAAGAAATGGCAAATATAGAAATGAGCAATATTGAAAATAGTGATATAAAAAGTTTTAGAAGTTATTGTATATCTTATATGATATGTAAAAGGTATGGAATTGATGTTTCTAATTATGACTTTTCAAAATTACCATCTCAAATAACAAATCAAAAAGAGCCAAAAGGTGTTAGAGCAGAAATAGAAAAAATAAGAAAGAATTTTGAAGAAATAAATGGGAGAATGAGTGATTATTTTAGTAGAAGTAATAAAGAAAAAAATAAATCTAATCCAGAAAGGTAGTGATAAAATGAGTGAAGAAAAAAGAGTATTAGAATTAGATAAATATGAGCATAAAGCAATAGCCAATATTTTATTTGAGAAAAGAACTACCTTAATAGAAGAAAATAAAGATAAAGACTTTATAGATGAAATTTTAGAAAAAGTTTTAGATGCCCCAACTAAAAAGAAAACTTTATTCAAAAAGGACAAAAATAAAGATGAAAGATAAATCAAATATGGTATTATATTGTTTTGGTGGAATAATAGTCATTTGGTTTGCATTATTAATTGCTCCATATATAAGTAGTGGGTTAGTTGAAATAATAGAAGAATTACCAAAAAAATTAAATAAACCATTTAATATAGAAATTTGTAAAGATAGTTTAAAAACTGTCTTTATTTTTTTAGTTGCTTATATTTTAGGAATAGGAATTTATAAATCTACTAGAAGAAATTATAGAAAAGGTAAAGAATATGGCTCTGCTATTTGGGGTGTAGCAAAGAAAATTAATAAAAAGTATATGCAAAAACCCAAAAGCCAAAACAAAATTTTAACTCAAAATGTAAATATAGATTTAAAAGCTAAATATCATAGAAGAAACTTAAACACTTTAGTTTGTGGTCGGAAGTGGTGCAGGTAAAACAAGGTTTTATGGTAAGCCGAATATTATGCAATGTAATTGTTGCTATGTAATTTTAGATCCCAAAGGAGAGATTGTTCGAGATACAGGTCATCTATTAGAAAAAGAAGGATATAAGGTTAAAATTTTAGATTTAGTAACTCCGAAATTGAGCCATTGTTATAACCCTTTTAAATACATTCAAGATGATAATGATGTTCAAAAATTAGTTGCAAATTTATTTAAAAGTGCAACGCCAAAAGGTAGTGGAGCAAGTTCTGATCCATTCTGGGATATTGCAGCTCAAATGCTACTATCTGCATTAATCTTCTATTTAAAATACGAAGCTCCAGAAGAAGAACAAAATTTTGCAATGGTTGGAGAAATGCTGAGGGCTGGAAAAGTAAAAGAAGATGATGAAGATTATGAAAGTCCATTAGATATTTTATTTAAAAGGCTTGAATATAAAAATCCAAACCATATAGCTGTTAAATATTATAAAGATTATCACTCTGGAGCAGGAAGAACGCTAAAATCAATACAAGTAACATTATCATCTAAACTTGAAAAGTTTAATATAGATGAAATTGCAAGCCTAACAATGACAGATGAAATGGAATTAGACAAATTAGGAGAAGAAAAGATAGCAATATTTGCAGTAATTCCAGATACACACACATCTTATAATTTTCTTGTAAGTATTTTATATACACAAATTTTTCAAAATGCTTTTTATAGGGCAGATAACAAATATAAAGGTGCATTACCAATACCAGTTCACTTTCTAATGGACGAATTTGCAAATGTAGCTTTACCAGATGATTTTGAGAAAATTTTAAGTGTAATGCGTTCAAGAAATGTATTTGTTTCGATTATTATACAAAATATTTCACAACTAAAAAGTTTATTTGAGAAACAATGGGAAAGTATAGTCGGAAACTGCGATGAATTTCTTTATTTACGGAGGAAATGAGCAATCTACTCATAAAATGGTTTCTGAACTCCTACGGAAAGGAAAGTATTGATTTAAACACCTATGGAAAAAGTACATGTCATAGTGGAAGTTACTCTACTAATTATCAACAGACAGGAAGAGAGTTACTAATGGCAGATGAAATAAGAATGCTTGATAATGATAAGGCAATTTTATTAATTAGGGGAGAAAAACCTGTTATTGATTATAAATATGATATTTTAAAACACCCTAATGTTCAATATACAGTTGATGGAAAAGGAAAAGTATATGAATACGGAAAAGTAGATAAAAATTCTGGAATAATAACAGAATTGACATTTGAAGAAATACAAAAGATTAAAGATATTAAATATACAGAAGAAATAGATGAGAATATTGATTTTGAAATTTTATCTGAAGAAGATATTGAAAATTATATTTATATGGAGGAATTAGAGAATGAAAAAAATAAAAAAGATAATGAATAAAAAGATTTTAATTAAAGTTTTAAAAAGAACAAGTTTAATATTATTTACAGTAATAGCTTTATTTATTGGACAAGCAAGCAATGTTTTTGCAACAGAAGATCCTTTAACAGTAATTAATAATTTATCAACTTTTATTTTTGGAGTAATCAAAGCGATAGGAATGATTTTACTTGGTTGGGGAATTGTGCAAGTAGGTTTAGCATTAAAAAGTCACGATGCCAGTCAAAGAGCAAATGGATTCCTAACTGTCGCAGGAGGAATAATAATAACATTTTCAAAACAAATACTAGATTTAATTACAGGAGGATAATAAATATTGGTAAAAGGCAAGTTTTAGAGTAAATTTGCCTTATTTTAATTAAAGGAGGCGAAAAGATGGCAAATTGGGTAGTAGGAAATTTGGAAAATGCACTAGGCACTTGGAATGAAAAGCTAAATGAAATATGGAGTCTTATTACACAAAGTCCAGAAACATTCAAAGATCGGAACAATTTGGGAAGTAATTGTAAATATAAATCGGAGCAATTCAAGCCATTGGTTTAGCTTTATTAGTAATATTCTTCCTGGTAGGAGTTGTAAAAACCTGTCGGAAGTTTTGCAGAAGTAAAAAAACCAGAATCGGTTTTGAAGTTGTTTGTGCGATTTGCCCTCGCTAAACTACTCATAACACACGGACTAGAACTAATGCTGTCAATTTTCCAAATTATACAAGGAGTTGCACAAACTATAATGGATACGGCAGGACTAGGAGAGGCAACACAAACAACTTTACCACAGGAAATGATAACTGCTATTGAGTCTTGTGGCTTTTTTGAAAGCATACCTCTTTGGGCAGTTACTTTAATACGGAGGACTTGTAGTAACAATTCTATCATTTATTATGATATTAACCGTTTATGGTAGATTTTTCAAATTATATTTATATACTGCAATAGCACCTATTCCATTATCAACATTTGCAGGCGAACCATCACAAAATGTTGGAAAAAGTTTCGTAAAAAGTTATTCAGCAGTTTGTTTAGAAGGTGCAATTATAATTTTAGCTTGCATTATATTTTCACTATTTGCAAGTTCTCCACCTGCTATTGATACTTCAGCAGAGGCAATAAATCAAGTATGGAGCTATGTTGGAGAATTAGCATTCAATATGCTAGTGTTAGTAGGAACAATAAAAGCGAGTGATAGAATTGTTAGAGAGATGATGGGATTATAAAAAGGAAGTGATGATTTATGAAAGATAAGAATGGCAATGAAATATTTGAATTTCAAGGAAATAAATATAATTTTATGGTTGGTTTTGATGAAGAAAGCAAGTTATTAAAATTAACAATGATAGATATAAAAACAAAACAAGAAAAAGCAATAAATATAAGTGGAATAATACCACAGGGTGCAACACCAGACTATATATTATTGAATAGTAAAGTAGAAGAAAGGTTAATAGAAGAATTGACGAATTGCAAACTGCTATTAGACCGTACAGGAATTTTCGCTAAAGTTAATTTAGGAAATATGTATAAATATGATAAAAATGGTGTTAAAGAGTTTTTAGATTATCATACAAGAAAAGTTGAATATGAAGATAGAGGAAAAACTCAAGACGAAGTAAAGAAAGACATAAAAAAATATACAGATAGGCTTTTACAAAGCAAAGAAGTAAAAAATTTTTTAGAAGATTGCAATGAAGAAACAAATACAGAAGATTATATATTTATGTATTCTTTATTAGACAAGAAAAATCCTCAAAATTCAATTATAGCATATTGTAATGAAAATGCAGATACAGTTTTTTTAATATCTCCGTATGAAAAAGGTATTGATAATAAATTTGAAATTGTTCCAGAATGGCAGTTTAATTATTATGGTGGAATGATGAATTTTTTAGATTCAAATTTTGAAATAATAAATATAGGAATGGACTCTCATTATTCTATATGGCAAGAAGTCTATGATAGATTATTAGAACCGAAAGATACTAGATACTCAAAAGGCGTTGAAAAATATATGAAATATTGTAAGAAAAATAAAATTACCAAAGAAACAATAATGAAAAATTTTAATTTAAAACATTTTACAGAAGATATTATGGAATTTTATAAACCAAAACATAGAGAAAGGTAGGAACAAATAATGGAAATTAAAGTTAATAAGGAAATACGAGATTATAGTGAAACAATATTTTTTGGACTGTCAATGAGACAGTTCTTTTTTTCTGCCATCGCTTGTGCAGTAGCTGTTTTACTATATTTTCTATTAAAAGAACATTTAGGACTAGAAACATTATCTTGGATTTGTATTCTTCGGAGCATTACCTTTTGGAATATTAGGATTTGTCAAATACAACGGAATGTATGCAGAAGAATTTGTAGTTGCTTGGATAAAGTCAGAGATATTAATGCCAAATGTTCTATTTTTCAAACCAGAAAACTTTTATGATGAGTTATTAAAAGATGAATTTAAGAAATTAGAAATGGAGGGAATGAAAATTGATAATTCTAAAAAGAAACAAAGAAAGAGTAAAAGTGCCTAGAAGTGTGCAACAAGCAATTCCAATAAAAGCAATATATGAGGATGGAATTTTTGAAATAGGAAGAAATAAATACTCAAAATCGTTTAAATTTACTGATGTAAATTATGCAGTAGCAGGACAAGATGATAAAGAGGCTATGTTTTTAGATTACAGTTCAATTTTGAATTTATTAGATGCAGGTTCATATCCGAAATTAACAATTATAAATAGAAAACTTAATAAAATAGACTATGATACAAAAATGAGACTGGAACTTGGAAATGATAATCTATCAAAATATCGAAAAGAATATAATGAAATACTTGCAAAAAACTCAGTCGATTCAAATGGAATAATTCAAGAAAAAATATTAACAATATCAATAGATAAGAAAAATATTAGTGAGGCAAGAAACTATTTTTCAAGAACAGGCACAGAACTTACAAACAATTTTGCGAAATTAAATTCAAAATTTAGTGGATTAGATATAAATGAAAGATTAAGAATTTTTTATGATTTCTTTAGGGTAGGAGAAGAAGATTTATATAAATTTGATATAAAACAATGTATGAGAAAAGGACATAGTTTTAAAGATTATATTTGCCCAAATACATTTGAGTTTAAATCAGATTATTTCAAGATGGGAGATAGATATGGACGAGTGCTATATCTAAAAGAATATGCAACTTTTATAAGAGATAATATTATATCTGAATTAACTGACTTGAATAAAAATATGATGTTATCTATTGATATAAAGCCAGTACCAATGGAGGAAGCAATAAAGAAAGCAGAAAGGGTTAGATTAGGAGTAGAAACAAATATTGCAAACTGGCAAAGGCGACAAAATGAAAATAATAATTTTTCAGCAGTTATTCCATACGATATGGAAAGACAGAGGGAAGAAAGTAAAGAATTTTTGGACGATTTAATTACACGAGACCAAAGAATGTTCTTATCAACTATAACATTAGTGCATACGGCTGATTCAAAAGAAGAATTAGATAGTGATACGGAAAGTTTAATTACAACAGCAGGTAAACATATGTGTCAATTAGCTACATTGAAATTTCAGCAATTAGATGGATTAAATACAGTTATGCCTTCTGGTGTAAAAAGAATAAACACAAAAAGAACTTTAACAACAGAGAGTTTAGCAGTATTTATGCCTTTTAAAGTTCAAGAAATACAAGATACACAAGGAGTTTATTATGGCAAGAATATAATATCTAAAAATATGATTTTAATAGACAGAAAACAATTACAAAATGGAAATTCCTTTATATTAGGTGTAAGTGGTAGTGGAAAATCCTTTACTGCAAAACAAGAAATAACCTCAATAGCTTTAAGAGATCCAGAAGCAGATATTATAGTTATAGATCCAGAGGCAGAATACAAACCTCTTATTCAAGCACTTGGTGGAGAGGCTATTAAAATATCAGCAACTTCAGATAATCATATAAATGCTTTAGATTTGAATAAAGATTATGATGAAAACAAACCAGTAGTTGCTAAATCAGAATTTATATTATCTTTATGTGAGCAAATAATGAAAAATATTACACCAAATCAAGAAGCTATAATTGATAGATGTACTACGGAAGTATATAAATATTTTGAACAAGGAAATTATCAAGGTACGCCACCAACATTAAATGATTTTAGAGATGTTTTATTAAAACAAGAAGAACAAGAGGCAAAAGATATAGCACTAGCACTAGAATTATTTACTAAAGGTAGTTTAAATACATTTTCAAAGCAAACAAATGTAGAAACTACAAATAGATTAATATGCTACGATATAATTGATTTAGGAGAACAATTAATGCCTATTGGAATGTTAGTTATCCTTGATAGTATTTTAAATAGAATATCTAAAAATAGAAAAAGTGGTAAAAGGACATATATTTTTATAGATGAAATATATCTACTTTTTAAATATGATTATACAACAAACTTTGTATATTCACTATGGAAAAGAATAAGGAAATATCGGAGGATGTGCAACACGGAATTACTCAAAACATTCAAGAAATTTTAAGCAAAGAAAAACCTAGCACTATGCTATCAAATAGTGAATTGATTATAATGCTTAATCAATCAGCAACAGATAGAGAAAAGTTAGCAAAATTTCTTAGTATATCAGAAATGGAAAAAGTATATATAACAAATGTTGATATTGGCGAGGGACTAATTAGAGTTAGAAACTCGCTTGTTCCATTTAAAAACCAATTTCCAAAAAACACAGAATTGTATAAACTAATGACGACAAAAATAGAAGAACAAAAATATGATTAATTTGTGAAGAAATTATAGACTTTTTTATGAAAATATTGTAAAATACTTTGGTATAGAAAGTAAGTTAAGCAGATGTGTAGTTGCCCTCGACCTTGATTTCTTATCAAGAGTTAGGGGGTGAGGCTATGTTTGAAATATTAGCATTCTTATTTATAGGATTAATAATATCAATAACAATAAATTTAGCCTTGCTATGTATAATATACATACAATGGGTTAATAGTCAAATAAAATAAAATACTACACATTGCTTAAAATGGATTACAGAGCAATGTGTAGTTTCACAATATTTATTGGGCAACTACATTCCTGTAATTGCTTACTTTCTATACTTATTATACATCAAAATTCATAATAAAGTCAATAAATTTAGAAAAAATTATGAATTGGAGGAATTAAAAATAAAAAAGCTAATTAAATATATAATTATATTGCTACTAATAGCTATAATGCTTATTAGTAGTTATTTTTTGTGTAAAAATTTACAGGAAGATAATAAACAAGAAGAAATTTTTGAAAATATAAAAGATATTGCAGAAGAAAATAATGATGATAATAATAATTTAGAAATAGAAAAAAATGATATTAATATGCAAAAATTATATGAAATAAATAGTGATATTATAGGGTGGATTAGAATAGATAATTCTAATATTGATTATCCTGTAATGCAAACAAAAAACAGTCCAAATTACTATTTAAGAAAAAATTTCTATAAGCAATATTCTTATTTAGGAACACCATATTTAGCAGAAAATTGTGATACAAACACAAGTGATAATTTAATAATTTATGGTCATCATATAAATAATTCTAAAATGTTTGGAGAATTAGAAAATTACCGAAAAGAAGAATATTATAATAGTCATAAAATTATAAAACTATATACATTAGAAGAAAAAAGAGAATACGAAATTATGTCTATATTTACAACAAATGCCTATACAGGTTTTAAATATTATAATTTTATAAGTACAAGTAATGAAAATGAGTTCAATACATTTGTAAATCAATGTAAAGAACTCTCTTTTTTTGATATAGAAAATACAGCCGTTTATGGAGATACACTTTTAACACTATCAACTTGTGATTATTCAAGTAAAAATGCAAGATTAGTAATTATTGCAAAAAGAATAATTTAAAAGAGCTTGGGAGGTGGTATTTTGGCAGATATAAAGACAAAGGAGAAAAGCAATATAAAAATAAAGAAACTTGATAAAGCAAAAATATATTCTGAAAGAGTAAAAGATAACATTGTAAATTTAAAATCTAAAGATGATTATACTGACAATACAGAAAATAATTCTCCAACCGAATATGGTGCAAATCAAATAAGTCAAACAACAGAAAGAATATCAAGAACAGGCATAGAAAAATTTAACCAATATGGAAAAAAATCAGCAATAGAAACAAAAGACAATATTAAAGAAACAGCAGAAAAAATAAAAACAAAATTACAAGATATAAAAATAAAGAAAACGTCTACAAATCTGAAAGGAAAGAATATAAAGAAAACATTAAAAAACACACCTAAAATAATGAAAAGAGATTATAGAGTTACTAAAAAATTTTCTCAAAAAAGTATAAAAGGAGCAAAAAAGGCATATCAAATTGCAAAATCAAGAGCGAAGGCAATGGCTAAAAGTGCAAAACAAGCAATGATAGCAACTATTAGAGCAATTAAAGCTATAATTCTTGCTGCAAAATCATTAATTTTCTTTTTATTTGGATGTTTCTGGATAGCCATTATCATTATAATAGTAGTTTCTTTAATCGCAATGCTAGTAGGTTCAGTATTTGGAATATTTTTCTCTAGTGAAGATGTAGGAAGCACGATAACTGTAAATGAAACTCAACAACCAGTAACTATGAATAAAGTTATAGCTGATTTGAATACAGAGTTTATGAATAAAATTACACAGATACAACAAGAAAATCCCTACAATGAATATGATATAACAGGTAGTAGGGCAGAGTGGAAAGATATTTTGGCTGTTTATGTTGCCAAAGTTAGTGGTGGAGATAATCAAGTAGAAATGGCAACACTAGATGACAATAAGGTAAATACTCTAAAAGAGATATTTTGGGCTATGAATGAAATATCTTTTACAAAAGAAGAAGAATCACGCGAAGAAGTAATTTTTCATTTAACTTGGACAGAGTATAAAACAGTAACATATACAAAATTGCATATAACTATAAATACAAAATCTATTGATGAAATGGCAGATAATTATAATTTTACTCAAGAGCAAAGAAATCAGCTAACAGAAATGTCAGATGAAAAATATGCAAGTATGTGGTCAGCAGTTATATATGGAAGTTCAGTAGGTAGCAATGATATAGTTGAAGTTGCAAAAAGTCAAATAGGTAATGTCGGTCGGACAACCATATTGGAGTTGGTATGGCTTTGAATCTAGGGTAGAATGGTGTGCTTGTTTTGTTAGTTGGTGTGCAGAACAATGTGGCTATATTTCAGCAGGAATAATACCTAAGTTTGCGAGTTGTGAAACAGAAGGTGTCGCTTGGTTTAAAACTTGTGGTCTTTGGCAAGATGGAGGTTATTCTCCAAAAGCACGGAGATATAATATTTTTCGATTGGGAAGATAGCAATGATGGACAAGCAGATCACGTTCGGAATTGTAGAAAAAGTAGAAAATGGAATTGTTTACACAATAGAGGGAAATACCTCTGGAGACGAGTGCAAACAAAATAATTATGATATAAATAGTAGTGTAATTTTAGGTTATGGAACACCTATGTACTAATTTTAAAAAATCATATATAATTAAAACAGAAAGGAAAAATAAGTTATGAAGATAAATAAATTTGATGTAGTAGAATTGAAAGATGGTAACAGAGCAACTATTATTGAGGCAAAAGATAAAAATATTTACTTTGCTGAAGTAGTTAATGCTTATGGAATAACTCTTGATAAAAGAGATATACAGGAAAAAGAAATTGATAAAATCATTTATAATAGCAAAAACAATTAATAATAAAAGGTATGTAAAATTAGAAATGGTTTTACATACCTTCATTTTTTATTTTTATAAAATAATAAATTGAATAATTCAATGTTTTATGATATGATACCAACAAATATTAATTTTTTGTTGAGATAGGAGATGTAGCAATATGGCTAATGAAAATAAAAAAGATTTCAATGCTATGATGAAAAAT
>CALYAA010000030.1 GCA_944393385.1 uncultured Clostridia bacterium | reverse complement strand
TATATTTTTTTATCAAAAAATAAAAATGTTGAAGTAGTTTTTTATTAACCACCCCAACATTTATTATACAACCAAAATTTTCTTCTATTGATATTACTATAAAAGGATTACTGGGACATGTGCGAATCGATACAACTGAAATATATACCCATCTACACGACGAAGATGTAATGAATGCTTTACAAACTCATTCTTTGTCATCTTTTATGATGAAAGATGCACTAAATTATTGTGTTGCTTAAAAAGGAGGATTTTTCAATGGATAAACCAAATAACGAATTCAATTCTGAAAATATTATACCTGTAGAATTAACCTTATTAAGTGGTCAAGTTGAAATAATTTTAAGATCTCTTGAATTATATAGCTATAATCTAGAATTTATGCTAAATAGTAATGATACATCAAATGATGAAAGACAAAATAAATTAGCAATGGCTAAATATACTTATGAACAAGTATTAGCAATCCAAGCAGAACAGGTATATGGAAAATCAAATAATTCAAATAATAATTCAACATTGGCTAATCAAATTAGAAAAAATGATAATATAATTGATATTATTCCAAAAGAAAAAAAGTTTAATGTTGGCTAATTTTTATTTTGAGTAAAAAAACGGGAGAGTAGGGGGGATAGCAATTTTTTTAATATTAGTAAAAATTTATTAAATTCGAATTTGTAAAAAAATTATACATTAGGCATTATAAAAATAATATAAAAAAATAAATTTAGAAATAAGAATATATAAAAGTAAAATAAAATATTTTAAAAATATTTAATTAATTTAAAATCTTAAAATTTATTTAAATTAAAAATTTATTTAAGATTTTAAAATTAAGTTTTAAAAATTAAATTTATAAATCCAAACATAAATATTTTTAAAACGAACAAATGTTGTTTGCAAAAAAAATATAAATAATTAAATTATTTTAGAAAATTTTATAACTAAATTTTAATAATATTTTTTACAAGTTATAATTTAATTAGTATTTAAAATCAATTTTAAGCTAATGTAATTTTACAATAATAAAATTAATCATGTTTGTAATTAAAATCCATTTATATTGATTTAAATTACAACTAAATACAATAATTATAAATTACTTTAAAATATTGATGCGTTAAAATGAGTTTTAAGTTGTTTTTAAATTTAATTAATATAACTAACTTGCTTATTAAAAATATTGCTAATTATTGATTTAAGTAGTTTTATTAAATGAATATAAAAATTACTGAAGATTTTTACCTAAAATCAGCTAAATTACAGTAATACAAAAATGGCCTAAAAAGTACCAAAAAAATGACGCACGAAAATCGATTTTAAGCCGTTTTTATTTTTAAGGCATATAGTTTGTTGTCTGTAAAATAAGGCAAATATAGAGAAATAAGATCTTTGGAGATTTTTGAAAAATTTTCATGCAATTTAATATATAAAAATAAAAAATATATAATAAGTAAAATAATTATAGTAATGAAATTATATAAGTAAAATAAAATAATGCCTTAAAATTGATTTTAATAAGTCATAAGAATATTAAAATAATAATACAAAAGATTATAATAATAATGAATATAATATAATATAAATAAAGATATATAAATGAATATGAGTATTTATAGAACACCTAAAAGCCTTGAATTAGTAAAAGTAGAGGTTTATGGCTGTTTTATATTATGCTCCTATATCTTTTTGCACAAAACTTTGATAATGGCTACCATTTTTAGAAGTACACGAAAATTTTAATTAATATAAATGTTAAAATGTTAGTAAATAGTTACTAGCTTTTTTTATTTGGAAAGGAAAATAAATATGAAAGAATTAGAAAATAAAATTCAAAAAATAACAGGTAATAAAAAATTTAAAATATCATCAAAAACATATTATCATCCAATAAAGAATATGTTTAATGATTTATTATCAAATTTATCAGAATCAAAAATAATAGAACATCAAATAAAAAGAAATCAGAATAATACAAAAATCAAATTACTAAATTTAATTGAAGAACTATGTAATAATGATAAATTTTACAAATTGATTGATGATGATATTCCTTGTTTAAAATCTATATTGGATTATATAGATGAGCATAACAATAATGAAACAATTTTAAATGATGTTATTAAATTTATTGAAAAATGGTTAGATGAATGTTCAATAATAATAACTAAAAATGAGGATTGTTTTTCTCTATTAAATGAACAATTTAAAATATATTATGAAACAAATTTGACAGATTAGTATTAAATGTAAGAAATTATCTAATAGGAACAAATCACACATTAGCTTTATTTATATTTTTGTATTACCATTATAATATAAAGATAAATAGGAGATGGTTATTATGAGAAATATTAAATTAAAAGTTGATGAATATGAATATAGATTAATTATAAATGCTTTAAATGAATTAAGAAAAGATGAAATAGAAAAAGGAAAAGAAGTTAATTTTATAAATGAAGTAATGGAGAAACTATTAGAAAAAGCATAATTAAATAAACATATTGTAAGCGAGTTTGACCTTTTATGGTTACTCGCTTTTTTTGCGTTAAGGCAGTACATAGCTTTTATTTTATAAAGTTATAAAATAAAAGCTAAAATTAAAAGAAAGGAGGAAAGAATATATGTCAAGGTGTAAGACAATAGCAATAGCAAACCAAAAGGGTGGTGTTGGTAAAACAACAACTGCATTTAGTTTAGGGGTATCATTGGCAAACAATAATAAAAAAGTTTTAATTGTAGATGCAGATCCACAAGCTAATTTAACAACATATATGGGTTATTATGATGAAAATGAACTTCCTGTAACTCTATCAACTTTACTCGAAAGATATATAGAAGATAAAGAAATAAATTCAGAAGAAGCTATTTTACATCATCAAGAAAAAGTAGATTTAATTCCATCAGATTTAAGTTTAGCAATGACAGAGTCTAACTTGCAAAATGCAATGAGTAGAGAATATGCAATGAAAAATTGCTTAAGTAATCTAAAAGATAAATACGACTATATAATTATTGATTGTATGCCATCTCTATCAATGATTACAACTAATGCACTAGCTTGTAGTGACCAAGTTATAATTCCTGTGCAAAGTCAATATCTATCGGCAAGAGGAATGGGAAATTTACTCAATATTGTTTCAAGAGTTAGAAGACAATTAAATAAAGAGCTAAAAGTTGGTGGAATATTAATGACATTAGTAGATAATAGAACTAAACTGCCATTTACAATTAGAAAAGAATTAGAAATTAATTTTGGCAACATTGTAAAGTTATATGATACTCAAATACCATTTGCAGTAAAAACGGCAGAGTCTTCATCTAAAGGGAAAAGCATTTTTGCTTATGACAAAAATAGTAAAGTTGCAGAAGCTTATTCTCAATTTGCAAAGGAGGTGTTAAGAGATGACGAAAGAGAACGAAAAAATGCACTTTCCAAAGGTTACATTAGATAATTTTTTCACAACTCAAGAAGAAAGAGATGCTGAAAATTTAGAAAAAGTACTAATGATTCCTGTTAATAAAATCTCTAACTTTCCTAAACACCCATATCAAGTTAGAGAAGATGAAGAAATGGACGAATTTGTTAAAAATATTAAAGATAACGGAGTTATATTGCCTGTTATAGTTAGACCAAAAGAGGATGGAACTTATGAAATGATTTCTGGACATAGAAGAAAAAGAGCTTGTGAGTTAGCAGGAATAACAGAAATCAAAGCTATTGTAAGAGATATGACAGATGAAGAGGCTATTATACAAATGGTTGATAGTAATAAACAAAGAGAGAAAATCTTGCCAAGTGAAAAAGCATTTGCATACAAAATGAAATTAGAAGCATTAAAAAAACAAGGAAAAAGAAATGATTTAATAACTTCTTCGCCAGTGGCGACAAAGTTAAATGAAAAAGGAACAGCTGAAATGATAGGAGAAGAATTTGGAGATGGAAAAGATAATGTATATCGCTATATAAGATTAACTGAACTAATACCAGAGATATTAAAATTAGTTGATGAAGAAAAAATGAAATTAAGACCAGCAGTTGAAATCTCATACTTAAAAAGCGAGGAACAGGAATATTTACTTGAGTCAATAGAATATACAGAAATATTTCCATCACATCCACAGGCAAGAGAAATGAAAAAATTAAGTTTGGAGGGTAATTTGTCAGAAGATGAAATAGACAGAATAATGTCAACAGAAAAGCCTAATCAAATAGAACAAGTAAAATTTAGATATGATAAGGTAAAAGATTATTTTCCTAAAGGTTATACAGTACAACAAATGCAAAGTGTTATAGAAAAATTATTGCAGAAATATCAAATGCAATGGCAAAAGGAAAAACAATTAAAAAAATATGATAGATAGTAATACGAAAATTATTGTATATACAAATATTCTGTATATACATTTTTTATTCCCCCTCCTTACAATCCACCCCCTTATACTAGCTATATACTAACTGAAAAAGATATATATTTTAATTAAATTATATATAAAATACTGCGAAAGGAGTGATGTTTATTGATTATTAGCTAATAAAAATTGCACATTTGTTGTGATTGAAAAATTCTTGTAAAATAAAAACAAAGGAGAGTGGTTTTAATGAAAATTAAAATATTAATATTAACCTTAGGTATTATTATTACAATGATTTGTGGAGTCAAAATAAATGATTTTAATACAGCAAATAATGTGCAAGATAATAAAATTGTTACGGCAGATGAAAACTTAATAGCAAATGAAATTGCTATTACTCAAGAGGAACAAATAGAAGAAGAACTAAAACAAGAACAAAATGAAAATGTTACTGAAAATACAGAAGAACAAGAAAATACAAATACCGTAAAAGAAAAAACAGAAGTTCAAAAAGAAATTCCAAAAACAAATTCATCACAAAGTACATCTACTACAAAAAAAGAAACATCAAAAAATACACAAGATGAAACAACTGTAAGACAAGAAACTACAAGTGTTGAAGAAACACCAAAAGAAGAAACACAAGTTACAAAAACACCAACAGAAAGTGATTTAGAATACTGGTGTGTAGCAGGTGGAGAACATCACGTTGCAGGAGATGGACAAAATGAACACGGATATTATTCAACTTGGGATGAGGCATATAAAGCTTTTGAAAATTATACAAAAGGTTGGGCTTCAGTTCAATTCAAAATAAGTCAATGTTCGTGTGGTCTATTCTATTTCTGGGCAATAAAATAATATAATTTTTTTTACAATAGCTTTAACAAGAGTAAACTCTGTTAAGGCTTTTTTTGTGTAAAAAAGGAAAGGAATGGAGAAAATATGAAAATGAAATCTAAAAAAATTATGGCTATTATAAGTTTAATTTTGGTCATAATTAATTTTTTACCAATGAATGCTTTTGCAACTTTTATAACTGATATAAATTCAAATGCACAATTTGGAGTTATATCTGGAAGTCTTGCAAATTATGGACACGAACTTCATTATGCAAATTATGATGGAGGAAGATATTTAGTATTTTGTACTGAATACGGAGAAACCAGTCCAAATGGTAGTGATTATACTTATAATGGAGATTTTATAGTTCATTATAAGAGTAATTTGCCACAATATGAAAAAATAGCAGAAATGATTTACTTTGGATACACAATGAATTATGGATATGATATTCCAACCAGTGCAGATGCAATTCGTGCAGCTTGTTGTACGCAACAATGGGTTTGGGAGTACATTCATAATAATATTGATGGCAATTCAAGAGTACCATCAAGAGATAGTTGGAATGGAAATTATATGTCATCAGGACTTTTGGCAGATTGGACAGCAAGAACAGAACAATATTATAACTTATATCACGGAAATACATCTTTTAATGGAACTACAAATAATGTAACATTAGGACAAACTACTACATTAACTGATACAACTGGAAGATTATCATCATACCAGTCTTTTAACCAAACTATAAATGGAATAACATTTAATCATACACAAGGAAGTAATGAACTAAATATAATCGTTGATAGTAATTGCACAGCAGATACTGTAACTTTTAACTCAAGAGATTATGGACTATATCAATTAATGCCAAATGGAAGTGCTTATAATAGTTCAACAATGTCAAACTATGTGTACTTTGAATTTACAAGTGGAACAGTACAGAATTTAATGTTCTCTAACTATGTAGATCCATCAGCATTTTCTATAACAGTACAAGTAGAATATGGAAATGCTCTATTAATTAAAACAAATGCAAATGGAGATACATTAGCAGGTTGTACTTTTGAATTATATAGAGATGCAAATTGTACTCAAAAAGTTGGAACAGGAACTACCGATTCTAATGGAAATATCTTTTTTGAAAGGCTTGCACCTATGACATACTATGTAAAAGAGGTACGGAGTTCCAAAAGGTTATCTATTAGATACAACAGTTAAATCAGTTGAAGTAAAACTTAATGAAACAGCTGAAATTACATTTAAAAATAATGAGCCAACAGGAGAGATAAAACTTATTAAAACAGATGTTGAAACAGGAAATGAAAATAGAGTTGATGGAACAGCACATCACGGAGATGCAAAATTAGAGGGAACAGAATATACTCTATATGCTAAAGAAGATATATACAATGTAGCTAAAACAGTAAAATATTTTTCTAAAGATGAAGAAATTGCAACATACACATTTAATAATAATGGAGTTGCAACTATTGATATTATAACAGATAGTACATCTGCTAATTTAATTGTAGAAGGAAATGTATTAAAAAATATTCCTTTAGGAAATTTCTATGTAAAAGAAACATCAATAGGAGAAGGATATTTGCAAGATACTGAAACACATAATATATCATTAGAATATAAAGATACAGAAGTAATTACTATTGAAAAAACATTAACAAATAGAGTTCAAAAGGCAAAATTTGAAGTTATAAAAATTTCTTCTGTAACTAATACCACTGCACCTACTGTTGAGGGAGCAGAATTTACTGCAATTTTAACTAAGTATGTAGATTTTTACGGAAGTTTTGACGAGGCACTAAAACATTTAGACGAATTTGCTGAAGATGAGTATTCAGTATTTAAAACAGGAGCAGATGGACACGGAATATCAGGACTTTTAGCTTATGGACATTATACTGTGAATGAGACATATTGTCCTTCTGATAGAATTAATCCTGTTGAAGAATTTTATGTTACAATAGATAAAAATAGTGATGGTGTTATAAAAGAATTAATTGAAAATGATACACCTTTTGAAAGTTATTTAAAATTAGTAAAAGTTGATGAAAAAACAGGTAAAAAAGTAACTTTAAATAACACAACTTTTTCTTTATATAAATTAAATGAAGAAACAAATGAATGGGAAAGAGTTTCTTGCAAAATAGGAAAAGAAACATTTGATACTTGGACAACTGATGAAAATGCAACAGCTTATACTGAAACAAAGCTTGAGGCTGGAAAATATAAAGTAGATGAGATAGTCGTTGCAACAGGATTCCTAGAATTAGATGAGGAATGTATTTTTGAAATTAATAGAAGTAATGAAACATTAGAATATGATGAAGATAATGACGCATATATTACTGTTACAGTTAAAAATGAACAACCTACTGGAACTTTAGAAGTATATAAAGAAATGAACTTTAGAGATGATGTAGATACTTCATTAATAGAAAAAGATATTGACTATACAGAAATATCATTTGAATTAAAAGCTACTGAAGATATTATTGATTATTCAGATGGAAGTATAATATATGAAAAAGGTACAGTTATAGGAACTTATAATCTAAAATCAGATGCAACATTGAAAGTTGAAAATATACCAATGGGTGCTTATTCTTTAAAAGAAGTGACAACAGTAGATGGAGCAACATTAGATGAAACAATATATGATGTTATATTTACACAAGAAGATACAAAGACAAAAGTATATACTGTTAAATTAGATATTGAAAATTATACTACTTGTGTAGAAATTAGCAAGACAGACATTACAGGAGAAAAAGAACTTGAAGGTGCAACTTTAACTGTAAAAGATAAAGACGGAAATGTTGTAGATACTTGGGTTTCTGGAGATAAACCTCATAAAATAGAGGGATTATTAGTAGATGAAACATATACTTTAATTGAAGAAATACAAGTAGATGGATATGTAAAAGCAACGGACATTGAATTTACAGTAAAAAACACAAATGAAATTCAAAAAGTAACAATGATTGATAAAATTGTTGAAATGACAAAAGTAGATATTGCAGGAAATGAACTTGAAGGAGCTACTATACAAGTATTAGACAAAGATAATAATATTGTTGATGAGTGGGTTTCTAGCAAAGAGCCTCATAAAATAAAAAATCTAGTAGAGGGAGAAACATATATTCTTCACGAAGAAATTTGTATTGAAGGATATGTAAAAGCATCAGATATAGAGTTTACAGTTTCTTATGATAAGGAAACACAGAAAATTGAAATGGTAGATAAAATTGTTGAAATAACAAAAACAGACCTAGTAACAGGAGAAGAATTAGAAGGAGCAGAACTTGAAGTAATTGATGTAGAAACAGGAGAAACTATTGATAAATGGACTTCTACAAAAGAGCCTCATAAAGTTAGAAACTTAGAAGAAAACAAAACTTATAAATTAATTGAAACAACTTGTCCATACGGATATGAAATTGCAGAAGAAATTGAATTTACAGTAACAGATGATAAAGAAACACAAAAAATTGAAATGAAAGATATGCCAATTCTTACAGATATAACTTTAATTAAAGTAGATTCAGATACTAAAGAAAGAATATACGAAGATTTTGTATTTGGAATTTATAGTGATGAAAATTGTACTAATTTAATTGAAGAATACAATTCTAATAGTGAAGATGCAACAATAGTATTTAATGAAATAAGATATGGAAAATTCTTCATAAAAGAAGTTTCAGCACCAAATGGATACCAAATATCAGATAGAATTGTAGAAATAGAAATAAATGACAAAGGTGTTTTCATAGATAGAGAAGCTATGGGAACAGATGAAAATGGTAATTATACTTTTGAATTTGAAAATACAAAAATAGAAACACCAAACACAGGAGATAGCAGAAATACATTATTACTAGGTGGAATTGCAGGAATATCTGCATTATCTTTAGTAGGATATGGCTTATATAAATTAATAAAAAAATTAAGAAATATATAATCAATAAAGGGTAGTAGTATTACTGCCCTTTTCTTTTAAAGGTAGGTGTAATATGGCAGAATTTACTATAAAACAAAAAAATAAATTATTAAAAAAACTGAAAGCTATAAATATAACTTCTGAAAAAGATATTTTAAATGTTAAATTATCAGACTTAAAGAAAATAAACCAGTTAGAAGATGAAGATATAGGCAAACTAACTATGAAAGATATTGAAATAATATGGCAAGTTCAAGATGCAATAGAGAAAAAAGAATTACTAAATTTTTTTACTGATACAAATTAAAAAGGAGGGAGGTTATAAATGGGGAAAATTGTTGAAACTAGGAAAAGATACAAAGAAACATTGGAGGAAATAACTAAAAGTGAAGAAAATTGGCTTTCCTTTTTAGACACAAGTAGTTGGAATTTTAAATATGATTTTGCAGATCAAGTGTTAATTTATACTCAAAGACCAGATGCAAAAGCTGTTGCAAGTATGGAAGTTTGGAATAAAAAAGTAAAAAGATGGGTTAACAAAGACGCAAATTTTATTTTTGTATTCTCCAAAGATGAAAATAGCCAATTTCCTTTTGATTTAGTATTTGATGTTTCTGATACTCATAATAGTAGAGGAACAGAATATAAACTATGGAATATAAAACCAGAATATGAAAAAGAAGTAGTTGAAATGCTTGAAAGTAATTTTGGAGCAGAAACAAAAGAAAAAACATTAAAACAAGCAATAACTGTAAATAGTTACAATATGGTAGTTGATAATATTGAAGATTATATGACATCTATACAAAAATATAAAACTGGTAGTTCTTTAGAAAATCTATCAGATAGTGAAATATATAGTATATTAGTTCCAACGGTTTGGGCAAGTGTAAGCTATATGATGATGACAAGGTGTGGCATTGATGCAAGAAATGAAATTGATATACAAGAATTTAGTTATATAAAAAATTTCAATAGTGATAAAATTATAAATATTATAGGAACAGCAACAAGTGATATTGCAGAAATGGGGTTAAGAGAAATTGCAAAAACAGTAATAAATTTGCAAAAAGAAGAAAGAAATATAAATCACACATTTGTTAAAAATCAGAAACAAGAGTATTCTAATAATAAAGAAATTAGTAAGGGAGGAATGGAAAATGGAGAAAATAGAATACACGAAAGTGGGAGATTACAATATGCCAAATCTAGTAATGGAAATGGAGAAAATACCAACTGGCAAATACGCAAGAATGAGACTTCATTACCTAAAGGAAAACAAGAAAGAAGAATATATAATTCTATTGATGGACAAAAAATTGAACGAACATTTGACACATATACAAGAAACAGCAACACAGATGTTACAACAGATAATAGAGAAATTAGCAAAACAAGAAGGGACAACAGAGGAATTGAAATCTCAAGACCAGATGAAATGGACAGCTCTAATGAACAATTACAAATTGATAGCAGAGGAGCAAATAATGAACGACTTGATTTACAGTTAGAAGAACAAATTAACCAAATAAATAATATTGATGATATACAAACTGAAAATGAACAAATACAAACCATTGCAGAAGTAGAAAATACTTCTGTTTTTTTAGTTACACAAGAAATGATTGATGAAGATTTACAGCTAGGTAGTGGTTTCGAAAATGGTAAGTTTAGAATTTATCAGCAATTTATGAAAGGTTTATCAGATAAAGAAAATGCTGATTTTTTAAAAGAAGAATATGGAATTGGAGGAAGACATACCTCTGTTGATAATATTTTTCAAAATCACGATAGTAAAGGAATAACATTTGAAGATTCTAAATCTAATAAAAAATATACACTGGCTTGGAATAAAGTTGCTAAAAGAATAGGAGAGCTTATTGCTCAAGATAAGTATTTAAATGAAAATGAAAAAGATGAGTATATAGACTGGTTAGACTTAAATGAAATAGAAACAAATAATACAAAAGAGATACTGGAAAATCCAGATTATGAACTAGCTAAAAACTTATTATCTTTTATAAAAGATTATGATTTTTTTAGTTATATTAATAATGCACCTTTAGATAATACTGAAGAACAAAATATTGAACTTATTATTGCAGATATTAACGATGAAAATAATGTACGAGAATATATAACATTTTTAAAATCTACACTTGAAGATTTAGATTATGATGATGAACTTGCAGTACAAGTAAGAGATTTTATTGTTAAATTAGAGAATAAATTGCCAGAATATGAATTTAGTAATGGAGATATTATTTATCTTGGAATTGACCAATATGAAATAAGAATAATAGATGATAAAAAAGTAACCTTAATAGATACAAGTTTCCCTTTACTAACCAAAGAACTTTCAATAGAAGAATTTAAAAAGAGAGTTAAAGAAAGTCCTCTAAATGATAAATTTAGGAAAGATACTAAAAGTTCAAATGATAATCTTTCACAAGAAGAAAAAGAACAAACTACTATTGTAGAAGAAACTAATGAAATGCCTCATATAGAGAACACTTTAGAAGGAAGATTATATGAATTTGTAAATCAATATGATATTTATGATATAGATGAAGTTTCATTAGATGAAATTAAAGATATATTGAATGATAAACAAAAAATTTCAGATACTGTAAATTATTTTTATGAAATATTGAATGCTGAAGATACAACCAATGAATTTACAGAAAAAATGAAAGAGCTTATCAATGAATTAACAAATTTATATGAAGAAAAAGATAAATCAAATATAGAAGAAACAAAAGAAGATAAAATAAAAATAAACATCAAAAAGAAAAGAAGAAATAAAATAGAATACTTTGATTTACACCCAGAAATAGCATTAAATGATAGAAATAATTATACTATAACTAATAATAATTTAGGAGAAGGAACACCAAAAGAAAAATTTAGAAGAAATATAGAGGCTATAAAAACTCTAAAAAAATGTACTGAAGAAAACAGATATGCAACACCAGAAGAACAAGAAATATTGGCAGAATATGTTGGCTGGGGAGGTTTAGCTGATGTTTTTGATCCTAATAAAGATAGTTGGTCAAATGAATATAAAGAACTAAAAGATTTACTTTCTGAAAAAGAATATACAGAGGCTAGAGCATCATCTGTAACTGCATTTTATACACCTCCTATTGTTATCAATTCAATTTATAAAGCATTAGAAAATATAGGACTTGAACGAGGCAATATACTAGAGCCTAGTTGTCGGAGTTGGTAATTTTATGGGAATGTTACCAGAACAGTTAAATGAATGTAAGATGTATGGAATAGAATTAGATACTATTTCTGGAGAAATTGCTAGACAACTATATCAGAAAAACACAATAGCAGTAAAAGCATATCAAGATGTTGAGTTACCAGAGTCTTTTTTTGATGTAGCTGTTGGAAATGTACCTTTTGACGATTTAAAACCTTATGATAAAAAGTATGATAAATATAAATTTGTACTTCACGATTATTTCTTTGCAAAAACTTTAGATAAGGTTAGACCTAATGGAATAATAGCATTTATAACTTCTAAAGGTACTATGGACAAAAAAGATGAAAGCACTAGAAAGTATATATCACAAAGAGCTGAACTAATAGGAGCAATTAGATTACCAAATGATACATTTCAGAAAAATGCAGGAACAACAGTTACAACCGATATTATTTTTCTAAAGAAAAGAGATAAAGTTACAGATATAGATGAGGAATGGATACATTTAGGAACAAATGAAAATGGAATAGAGATGAATAACTATTTTATAACACATCCAGAGATGATACTAGGTAATATGGAAATGATTTCTGGTAGATTTGGACAAGAAAGTGCTTGTATTCCATATAGTGATAGAACTTTAGAAATTCAGCTTAATGAGGCAATAGAAAATCTAAATGCAGAAATAGACGACTTCCAGATAGACGAATTATTGGAAGATGAGGAAAAAACAATTCCAGCAGATCCATCAGTTAGAAATTTCTCATATACAATAGTAGATAATCAAGTATATTATAGAGAGAATAGTTTGATGTATTATCAAGAACTACCTCTGACAGCTATTAGTAGAATTAAAGGTATGATAGAAATTCGTGATTGTGTTAGAAATTTAATTGAACTTCAGCTTGAAGATTACCCAAACGAAGATATAAAAAGAGAACAAGCAAAATTAAATAGTTTATATGACAAATTTACAAAAAGCTATGGTTTAATAAATAGTAGAGCAAATGAAAAAGCATTTTCTGAAGATGATAGTTATTATCTACTATGTTCATTAGAAATTGTAGATGAAAATAAAAATTTTGTTAGAAAAGCAGATATGTTTAATAAAAGAACTATCAAGCCTCGTACACCAATTTCTAAAACAGATAATAGCATAGATGCTTTAATATCATCAATTTCTGAAAGGGCAACAGTTGATTTAGAATATATGTCTAAACTTACAGGCAAAACAGAAGAACAACTTATTAAAGATTTAGAGGGCAGTATATTCAAAGATCCTATGTTAGAAAAATATGTTACAGCAGATGAATATTTGAGTGGAAATATCAGAGAAAAGCTAAAAATTGCTAAAGAATTTGCTGAAAACAATCCAGAATATGAAATTAATATCAAATCATTAGAAAGTGTTATACCAAAGGATTTATCTGCAAGCGAGATTAGTGTTAGACTAGGAGCAACTTGGATACCACCTAGATATATTGAAGAATTTATATTTGAACTATTAGAAACCCCTTCATATAATAGAGATGATATAAGAGTAAATTATTCAAATTATACATCAGACTGGAGTATTAGTGGCAAAAATGTTGATTGGAATAATAGTAGAGTAAACACAACTTATGGAACTAAAAGAATTAATGCATATCACATTATAGAAAAAACTCTTAATCTAAAAGATGTTCAAATTTTTGATAATATAATTAATATAGATGGAAAACAAGAAAGAAAACTAAATGCTCAAGAAACTGCAATAGCTCAAGGAAAACAGGAGATAATCAAAACAAAATTTGAAGAATGGATATGGAAAGATAGAGAAAGAAGAGAAGAACTAACAAGACTTTATAATGATAAATTTAACTGTATTCGACCTAGAGAATATGATGGAAAATATATAAATTTTGTAGGTATGAATCCAGAAATTACTTTAAGAAAACATCAATTAAATGCAGTAGCCAGACAATTATATGGTGGAAATACTTTGCTTGCCCACGAGGTACGGTGCAGGAAAAACCTTTGAAATGATTGCAGGTTCAATGGAAGGAAAAAGATTAGGCTTATGTAGTAAATCTCTTTTTGTAGTTCCAAACCACATCATAGAACAATTTAGTTCAGAATTTATGCAGTTGTATCCAAGTGCAAATATTTTAGTTACAAATAAAAAAGATTTTGCTATGAATAATAGAAAAAAGTTTTGTAGTAAAATAGCAACAGGCGAATACGATGCGATAATTATGGGACATTCTCAATTTGAAAAGATACAATTATCTAAAGAAAGACAGGCTTATTTTTTAGAACAACAAATAAATGAATTAGCACTAGGTATAAGTGATTTAAAAAACAATGACGGAGAATATTATTCAATAAAACAACTTGAAAAAAGCAAGAAAAAGATAGAAGAAAAATTAAAAAGATTAAATGATAGTTCTAAAAAAGATACTGTAATTACTTTTGAGCAACTAGGTGTAGATAGATTATTTGTTGATGAAGCTCATAACTTTAAGAATTTATATCTATATACTAAAATGAGGAATGTGGGTGGAATTGCTCAAACGGAGGCACAAAAAAGTTCAGATTTATTTATGAAATGCAGATATTTAGATGAACTAACTGGAGGAAAAGCAATTACATTTGCAACTGGTACTCCTGTGTCAAACAGTATGGTAGAACTATATACTATGCAACGATATTTGCAATATAATACTTTGGCTAAAAATGGATTATTACAATTTGATTCTTGGGCTAGTACATTTGGAGAAACAGTTACAGCACTAGAATTATCTCCAAGTGGAAGTGGTTATAGAAGTAAAACAAGATTTGCTAAATTTTATAACTTGCCAGAACTTATGGCATTATTCAAAGAAGTGGCTGATATTCAAACATCAGACACTTTAAATTTGCCTGTTCCTAAAGCTAATTTTGAAACAATAGTAGTAAAACCAAGTGAAATACAAGAAGAAATGGTTGAGAAATTAGGAGAAAGAGCAGAAGATATAAAAAAAGGTAGTGTAGATCCTCGTGTTGACAATATGTTGAAGATTACTAACGAGGGAAGAAAACTTGCACTAGACCAAAGACTCTTAAATAATATGTTACCAGATTTTGAAAACAGTAAAGTAAATGTTTGTGCAGATAATATCTATAAAATATGGAATGAAACAAAAGATAATAAATCTACTCAATTAGTATTTTGTGATTTATCTACACCAAAGTCATTAGGTGCTGATGATAACCCTTATGAAACTGAGATAATAGATGGTAAAATTAAACTAAAAGATAGACAATTTACAGATGTATATACAGATTTAAAAAGAAAATTAATTGAAAGAGGAATACCAGAAAATGAAGTAGCTTTTATCCACGATGCTAATACAGAAGTAAGAAAGCAAGAACTATTTTCAAAAGTAAGAACTGGTAAAGTTAGAGTTTTAATGGGATCAACCTCTAAAATGGGAGCAGGAACAAATTGTCAAAACAAAATCATAGCATTACACCATTTAGACTGTCCGTGGCGACCTGCAGATTTGACACAAAGAAATGGTAGAGGAATTCGACAGGGAAATGAAAATGAAGAAGTTAATATTTACACTTATGTAACAGAAAAAACATTTGATGCTTATTTGTTTCAGTTAGTAGAAACAAAGCAAAAATTCATTTCTCAAATAATGACTTCAAAGACTCCTGTTCGTTCAGCAGAAGATGTAGATGAAAAAGCTCTTTCTTATGCAGAAATCAAAGCACTTGCTGCACGGAAATCCTCTTATAATTGAAAAAACACAATTAGATGTAGATGTTTCAAAACTAAAATTATTGAAACAAAGCTATTTAAGTGAAATTTATAGACTTGAAGATATGATAGCAAAGTATTATCCAAACAGAATCAAACAATTAGAAAACAATATTGCAAACATTGAAAAAGATATAAAACAAATTAATGAAAATACTAAAATAGAAAATGAAGAAAAGTTTTCTCCTATGATTTTAAAAGAAAAACTGTATAATAAAAAAGAAGATGCAGGAAAAATGATACTAGAAATATGTAAAACAAAAGAAAAATCTGATTTAGAGGAAATAGGAGAATATAGAGGAATGAAATTACTATTACAAATTAATATAGTCAGACAAGAATTTGAACTATTCATAAAAGGAAATGCAGAATATAAAATCTCATTGGGAAATGACATATATGGTAATATAACAAGAATTGACAATGCATTATCTAATGTAAGTAAAGATTTGGAAGATAACAAACAAGATCTTGAAAATACCAAAAAACAATTAGAAAATGCAAAAATTGATGTTAAAGCTCCATTTGATAAAGAAGACGAATTGAAAGAAAAATCTATGAGGTTAGATAGAGTAAATGCTTTATTAAACCTAAACGAAAAAGACAATATTATTATAGAAGAAAATGAAGATGAAAAATCAAATGATGACGAAGATAAATGTCAAGACTATGATAAAGAGCCAATTTTATAAATTATACATTTTACTTTAAACTTATTTATTTATAAACTACCTCACAAGGAGGTGATTTATATGCAAATTGAAAAAATATTTAGTGAATCGATCTTGCAAAAATTATTTGAAAACAGACACGAAGAATTTTCACATAAATTTACTACTCTTACAGATACTAAAAAAATGTATGACAACCTTGAGAATAGATTAAAATCATTATTAGGATATATAAATAATGAACATTACAATTATGCCGAATCAGAAATTGATGGAATACTATCTGATATGCAAGTATGTATCGAATATTGGAATAGTGGCTTTTATAAACTTGGAGTAATTGATGGAATGAATTTAAAAAAAGAACTACAAAAAAAGTTGGAGAAAAATATTTATGGAAACATTAATGGATAGCTTTATGAATAGTTGTGGAGATAGTTTTATTCAATACTTTGAAAAACATAGATTTAAAAATCTAGTTAATAGAGAAGATTATAAAAGTCTGCATAGTAAAATGCAATTAATATTTGATGAATTTCCAAAAGTAAGAACTTTTATAGAAGATAGACTAATTACAGAATTAAATGATGACGAAAAAGATGCAGTTTTGAGAATTTTAGATATAAATGAAAAAATTGTAGAAATTGAAGCGAAAGAATTTTTTAAACTAGGTTTTAAAGAGGCTTATATATTTTTTGAAGAACAAGATCTATTAAATAAATAAAATTTTGGAAGATATTAAAGAAATTTGATATCTTCCTATGTTTTTTATAAAATGTATGATATAATCATCACGATTAATAGTAATTTACCAAAAAGATTGTCAGTAATGACAGTCTTTTTTGTACGACAGGCAGTTATACAAATAAATTAGTTCAGTGCAACTAATCTATTTTTTTATTATATATTGACTTTTAACGATAACTACTATAAAATATAGTAGTGTAGTTTATAGCAAAAAAGGAGATGTGGAGTATATGAAAAATTATGACAACTATTTTCTTCCAGTAGATAATATGGAAGAAGCAAAAAGATATTATGAGGAAATATTGGGGTTAAAAAAGAAATTTGATTTCTCTAATAAGGGAATGGTTGCTTATAATATTGGAAATGAAGAACCTGCAATAATTCTAAAAGACAAAAATAAATTTGAGAATTTAAAGCCTACAATATGGTTTGAAGTAGAAGATGTCGCAATCTTCTATAAAGAAATGTTGAATAATGGTATAAAATTTTTGAGTGAGCCTTTTAAAATTGGAACTGGTAATGC
>CALYAA010000029.1 GCA_944393385.1 uncultured Clostridia bacterium | reverse complement strand
ATATAAAAAATACAAGAAAACTAAAAAAATTCTTTTTTAATTTTCTTGCATTTTTTGAACATCATAATCATTAGCACTCACCACAGCAATAGCCTTAAGCATATCATTTACAGATAAAGTCTCAGTAGTATCAAGCCAAATTTGAGAACCACCCATGTTAGCAGCATTTTCACTACAAGGAATTTGAGTATCTAAAGTAATTTTCCCAGAATCTAAAGCTTCCATAATTAGAAGTAAGCTCATAACTTTAGTTACACTAGCAGGATATAAACGTTCATGAATATTATAACCATATAAAATCTGACCTGAATTTTGCTCAATCAAAATGGCACTACCAGCTTCCAAATTCAAAAAATTAGTCAAATTTTCACCGAAAAGAGTTGTCAAAATCTCCGTCCCCATTGACAAGTTGACCAGAAGTTGCAATACTATTATCTAAAACAGACCAAACATAATTATCAGAAAAAGCGAAACACATTGAAGAAGACATTAATATAATAATTACAAATAATAGAAAAAATTTTGATTTCATAACAAATTAAATCCCTTTCTCATTTTACATTAAAATCATATTTGAATATAAATTTTATATATGTTCTTATAAATAAATATATTAATAAAAATCATTATTATGCATTTTAAATTATTAAAAAATATCAAAATTATTTGTATATTGCAAATTTTAATGAAAAATAATTCAAAAATGATGTTGAATTCCAAAATAAATACTGATATAATAAAAGCATATTAATTAGTTTTAATTAATAAAGGTTTATAGGCATAGCCAAAAAGCCTAAATTATATATAATAAGGAATAATAAGAAATGAATAAACTAAAGAATAACAAAGGAATAACACTTATAGCACTAGCAACAACAGTAATAGTATTATTAATAATATCATCAATATCAATAAGTGCATTAACAGGAGAACATGGACTTATAAGAAACTCAAATGAAGCAGAAAATAAATATAGTATAGTAGAAGAAAGAGAAATAATAAATACTTCTGTTGCAATAGCAATGGGAAAAAGTACAGGAGCAAAAGTAGAATATAATATTTTAAAAAGATATTTAGATCAAAATATAGGTATAGAAAACAAAGATTATACATTAGAAGTAGATGAAACAGATCCAAATTATTTTTATATTACATTTTTAGGAAGCAAAAACATATATACAATTAGATCAGATGGAGAAATAACATATGGAAAAGAAAAGAAATGAAAAAATTGCACTACTACTAATAATAGTAATCCAAACAATAATATTTATAATAATGGGAGCAAATAAATCCTATATCCACATGGATGAAGCATATTCATTAGGTTTAGCAAGTTATGATAAAGTTGAAATTCAAAATAATGAGGATTTTTATAATACTTGGCATAATGGAGAATATTATGAAGATTATTTATGTGTAAATGATGATGAAAAAGGAAAATTCAGTCAAGTATATGAAAATCAAAAAAACGATGTACACCCACCTTTATATTACTTATTATTAAGAATAGCCATGGGCTTCCATAAAAATAGTTATTCACAATGGCCAGGAGTAATAGTTAATATTATTATATACATATTTGTAACAATATTTATGTATTTAATTATCCAAAAACTATTAAAAGGAAAATCAAAATACAAAGAAAAATCAGCAATTTTAGCATTTTTGTCATCTGTTATATTATCCTCAATAACAAATGCTGTATATATTAGAATGTATGCATTATCAACATTAAACATTGTAATTACAACATATTTACATATGAAGTTGCTAGAAAAAGATAAAATAGATTACAAGTTATTATTTTTTATAGGACTATCAGCATTAGCTGGTTCTTTAACACATTATTATTATTTATTTTATTTAGTAGTTCTGTTTATAATGTTTGCAATAAAATATATAAAAGATAAAAGGTACAAAGAACTTATTACATATTTTGTAACAATGTGTATTGCTGGAATAATTTCTTTAATAATATTTCCATATTCAATACAACATATGTTTTTTGGATATAGAGGACAAGGTGCAATAAGCAATTTAACAAATATATCACAATTTTTAACTAATATTGGTTTATATATTTCTAAAATAAATAGACATGCATTTAATGGATTATTATTTATTATTTTAATTGCAATGTTAGGAATTGTTATATATTTAAAAGTTAGAAAACAGAAAATAAATATTGAAAAAAATCAATATGTAAAATATATTGCTATACCAACATTATTTTATTCAATTATAGTTGCAATAGCATCACCATGGATAGAACTTAGATATATAATGCCTGTATGTGGATTACTATTTATACTAATTTTATATTTACTATATAATCTAATTAGTAATATTGTACAAGGAAAAAAACTAGATATAATAATGCTTGTTATATGTTTAATTATAATGATAACACCAATTATATTTAGAATGGAACCAGAAGAAATGTTTTTAGACAAAAGGGAAATTGTAAATAAACTTACAAATGAATTAAATGTACCAACAATTTTTATGTTTAATTCAAATGAAAATAGATTTTTAGATGATATTTTATTATTTTCTGTACTAGATGAATCTTATATTGCAAAAGATGTTGAATGTACAGATGAGAATATACAAAATATTATAAAAGGAAAAGATTTATCAAGAGGTTTAGTTATATTTATTAATGGTGGGCAAGAAAATGATACAATAATGGAAAAAATTACACAAGCAACAGGTTTAACAAGTTGGGAATGGATAAAAGGTTTAAATGCATGTAATGTGTATTATATCAAATAAAACAAAAGTAGATATTAAAAATTATACAACCTATATTTTTATATCTACTTTTGTATTTTTTTAACATAATAAACATAATGTTTAAGCTTGATATACTAATCATCTTAACTCTCAACAGAAAACATAATTTCTGTAAATTTTTATACTGACCTACCAGTATAATCACAAAATGTCAAAAAAGTGGTATAAATATATGTGGTTTATAGGCTTTTCCAAAAACCTAAATTTAAAATGAAGGATAATGTAATGGAAAGATTATATAAATATACAGAAATAACAGATTTAAAAGATATGTTAAAAAAATCTGGACAGAAATATGGAAAAAACATTGCATACAAAATTCGCGTAGAAGAAGGAAATTATAAAATATATACTCATGAGCAAGTAAGAAATATGGTAGATGGACTTGGAACAGCGTTAATAGATATGGGACTAAAAGATAAAAGAATAGCTGTAATTGGAGAAAACCGTTATGAATGGGAAATTGCTTATTTGTCAATTGTATGTGGAACAGGAATAGTAGTTCCTCTAGATAAATCATTACCAGAAAATGAATTAGAAAGTCTATTAAAACGTTCTGAAGTTGAAGCAATAATTTGCTCAGAAAAATATGTTGATACATTAAAAAAAATTAGAAACCAAAAATTAAAATACATTATTTCAATGGATTTAGAAAAAACAGATGAAGAAATTATTTCACAAAAAGAGCTAATAGAAAAAGGCATGAAATTAGTTGAAAGAGGAGATAAAAGATTTACTGAAGCTAAAATTGATAATGAAAAAATGAGTATAATGTTATTTACATCAGGAACTACATCTTTATCAAAAGCTGTAGCTTTATCACATAAAAATATATGTTCAAATTTGATGGATATATCATCAACTCTAGATGTAAATTCAAATGACATCTTTTTATCTTTTTTACCATTACATCATGTTTTTGAATGTACAGTTGGTTTTTTATTTTCATTATATATTGGAGCACAAACAGTTTTTTGTGATGGAATAAGGCATATTCCAGATAATTTAAAAGAATATAAAGTTTCTGTAATGGCATCAGTTCCTGCTATATATGAAAGATTATTTAAAATAGTTAGAAAACAAATAGAAAAAAGTGGTGAACTTGAACAAATACTAGCAAAAGAGGAAAAAAATAAAAATGACACAATAGAAAAGAAAAAAGAAATATTTAAAGATATTCATAATATGTTTGGAGGAAATATCAAATTATTTATAAGTGGTGCAGCTAGTTTAGATGCAAAAATTGAAGAAAAATTTAGAAATTTAGGATTTAATATTGTCCAAGGATATGGTTTAACAGAAACATCACCAATTGTTGCAGTAGGAAATAATAAATATCACAAAATAGGCTCTATTGGAAAGGCCGTTCCTAGTGTTGAAGCTAAATTATTAAATGTTAATGAACATGGAATTGGTGAATTGGCTGTAAAAGGACCAAATGTAATGATTGAATATTACAATAATAAAGAAGCAACAAATAAAGTTTTGAAAAATGGATGGTTTAGTACAGGAGATTTAGCAAGAATTGATGAAGAAGGATATATTTTTATATGTGGTAGAAAGAAAAATGTTATAGTATTAAAAAATGGTAAAAATATTTATCCAGAAGAAATGGAAAGTTTGATAAATAAAGAAGATGGAATAGATGAATCTTTTATATTTGGAAAACCAATTTCAGATGATCCAACAAATATAAAAATATATGTAAAAGTAGTATATAATAAGGAATTTTTCGCAGGAATGTCAAAAGAAGAAATTACAAAAGAAATAAATAAAAAAATAAGTGCAATAAATAAAGTTATGCCACGTTATAAAGCTATTAGAGGAACAATTATTTCTGATGAACCTTTAATAAAAACAACAACAAATAAAATAAAAAGAGAAAAAAATCTAGAAGTTATTTTAGGAAAAGAAGATTCTTTTCAAAATTTACAATAATCCCAATTTAGAGGATTTAACAATTCATAAAATAGGTTTATAGATAAATACCTAAATTAAAAATCTAAATAAATAATAAGGAATTAAAAAGTAATTTGGAAGAAATAAGTACAAAGCAAAATCTTAATAGTAATAAAATTGAAAAAGAAGTTACTAAAAAGGAAATTAACTCTATAAAAATTAATACCAAATTTATTGGAAAAAGTATAGAACAATACAAAATAATAGATTCTACACAACTAGAAATACATAGAAGAATAAAACAAAAAAATATTGAAAATGGATTAATTATTATGTCAGAAAGACAAACAAAAGGAAAAGGAACACATGGTAGAATTTGGCATACAGATGAGGGAAATAACATTGCATTTTCATTATACGTAGAAACAAATTGTGTATATCAAAAATTAGATGGAATAACAATTGAAATTGCAAAAACAATTTTAAATGTATTCAAGAAAGTATATCATATAGATTTACAAATAAAAGAACCAAATGATATTGTTTATAATAGGAAAAAAATTGGTGGAATATTAACAGAAGCAAAAGTTTTAAAAGATAAAGTAAAATATCTTGTAATTGGAATAGGTATTAATACAAATAAACAAGAATTTTCAGAAGATATTAAAGAAATAGCAACATCAATAAAAAAAGAATTCAACATAAATGTTGATAATATTCTAATTATAGAAGAATTCTGTAAGGAATTTGAAGAATTGTTATTAAAAATTGTCAATGGGGACGGAGATTTTGACAACTTCTATAATAAAAATAAGTATTTAATATAGTTGTAAAGTAAAAGGTTTATAGGTGAATCCTTTATAAAAAACCTAAATATATTATATAAGGAGTTATTAATGAAAATAGGTTTTTTATTTCCAGGTCAAGGCTCACAAAGTGTTGGAATGGGAAAAGATTTATATGAAAAATATGAAGAAGTAAGGGAAGTATATAAAAAAGTTCAAGAATTAACTGGAATAGATGTAGCAAAACTCACATTTGAAGGACCAGAAGAAGAATTAAATAAAACAGCAAATACTCAAATTTGTATTTTAACAATGAGTTTAGCAATACTAAAAATTTTAGAAAAAAATGGTATTAAAGCAGAGGTTTCTGCTGGACTAAGTTTAGGAGAATATTCAGCATTAATATATAGTGGAATATTAAGTTTTGACGAAGGAGTAAAATTAGTACAAAAACGTGGAGAATTTATGCAAAATTTAGTTCCTAATGGAGAATGGTTAATGTGTGCAATATTAGGAATGAATGAAAACCAAGTTAATGAGGTTTGTTCAAAAGTTACTAAAGGATTTGTAAAACCAGTAAACTTTAATTGCCCAGGTCAAATTGTAATTTCTGGAGATAAAGAAGGAGTTATCGAAGCTGAAAGTATAGCAAAAGAAATGGGAGCAAGAAGGGTTAGAGAATTAAAAACATCTGGACCATTCCATACAAGTAAATTACTAGAAGCATCAAGAGCATTGAAAAATTACTTAGAAAATGTTAAAATAAACGAAGGAAAATCATTAGTTGTAAAAAATATAGATGCAGAAGTTTATTCTAAAGAAGATAATGTAAAACAAATATTAGAAAATCATATTACTCATCCAGTTAGATTTTCAGACAGTTTACAAAAAATGCTTGACTTAGGAGTAGACACATTTATTGAAATAGGACCAGGTAAAACATTATCAGGATTTATTAAAAAAATTGAAACAGATAAAGAAATAAGTATTTTAAATATTAATAATGTAGAAACATTAGAAATTGTTGTAAAATAATTGCGTTTTGGTGTTTTTGTTCTACAAAAGAAAATCTTCAGTGTACAACAAGTACGCTTCTGGTATTTCTTTATTGAACGCCTAGCCAAAATCACAATTCTTTTACAACCAAGTAATGATATTAGAAAGGAAGGAAATTATTATGGGAAAAGTAGCATTAATAACAGGAGCTACAAGAGGAATAGGAAAACAAATTGCATTAACACTTGCAAAAGAAGGATATGATATTGCTATAAATTATAGAAAAGAAAATGAAGATTTAGAAAATACAAAAAAAGAATTAGCAGAAATTGGAGTAGAAGTATTAGCTGTTCAAGGCGATGTTTCAAATTATGAAGATTGTGAAAGATTTGTAAAACAAGTTATAGAAAAATTTGGACATATTGATGTACTAGTAAATAATGCAGGAATTACAAGAGACTCATTACTAATTAGAATGAAAGAAGAAGATTTTAAACAAGTAGTAGATACAAACTTAGGTGGAACATTTAATGTAACAAAAAATGTAATAAGTTACATGATGAAAGCACATAGTGGTAGAATAATCAATATTTCATCAGTTGTTGGAGTGGCTGGAAATGCAGGACAAACAAACTATTCTGCATCAAAAGCAGGAATAATAGGATTTACAAAAAGTTTAGCAAAAGAAGTAGCATCAAGAAACATTTTAGTAAATGCTATTGCACCAGGATTTATAGAAACAGATATGACAGGAGTTTTAAAAGAAGAAATAAGAAATGAAATAGCAAAAAACATCCCAGTAAAAAGAATGGGATCTGCACAAGAAGTAGCAAAAGTAGTTAAATTTTTAGCATCAGAAGACAGCTCTTATATAACAGGCCAAGTTATAAATGTTGATGGCGGAATGGTTATGTAACTAAAAAATTAAAATAAAATAAGGAAAAGGAATGGAAAAAATGGAAAAGAGAGTAGTAATTACAGGTATTGGAGCTATAACACCAATAGGAAAAAATGTAGATGAAACATGGCAAGGAATTTTAGATAAAAAATGTGGAATTGATAATATTACATTATTTGATACAAGTACATTTAAAACAAAATTTGCAGGAGAAGTAAAAGGATATGAACCACAAGAATATTTTGAAGTAAAACAAGCAAAAAGATTAGATAGAAGTTCACAATTTGCAATTATAGCTGCAAAAGAAGCACTTAAAGATAGTGGAATAGATAAAGAAAATACAGATTCTGAAAGAATGGGAGTATTTGTAAGTTCAGGAATTGCAGGATTAAGAACAATTCAAGAACAATGTTCAATATGTTTTGAAAAAGGTCATAACAGAATTTCACCAATGTTTATACCAATGACAATTGCAAATATGCCTGCTGGAAATATCGCAATTGAATTAGGCGCAAAAGGAGAATCAATTTCAATAGTATCTGCTTGTGCATCATCAACACATGCAATTGGAGAAGCATATAGAAATATAAAAGATGGTTATGAAGATGTCATAATTGCTGGTGGAACAGAAGCATCTATTTGTGAAATTGGAATTTCTGGTTTTGAAAATATGAAAGCATTATCAAATGAAACAGAAGATAAAACAAGAGCGAGTATTCCATTTGACAAAGAAAGAAGCGGATTTGTAATGGGAGAAGGTGCAGGAATACTAGTTTTAGAAGAATTAGAACATGCTTTAAAAAGAGGAGCTAAAATATATGCTGAGGTAGTAGGATATGGTGCAACATCAGATGCATATCATATAACATCACCATCACCAGATGGAGAAGGTGCAGCAAGAGCAATGACTAGAGCAATGGAATCTGCTAATATAAATCCAGAAGATGTAGATTACATAAATGCACATGGTACATCAACACATTTAAACGATTTATGTGAAACATTAGCTATAAAAAAAGCATTTGAAGAATCAGCAAAAAAAGTTATGGTAAGTTCAACAAAAGGAAATATAGGTCATTTACTTGGAGCAGCAGGAGGAGTTGAAGCAATATTCTGTACAAAAGCATTAGAAACAGGCAAAGTTCCTCCAACAATTAATTACAAAGAAAAAGATGAAGAATGTGATTTAGATGTTGTTCCAAATGAAGTAAGAAATGCAGATTTAAAACTAGTAATGTCAAATTCATTAGGATTTGGTGGACATAATGCAAGTATAATTTTAAAAAAATTTGCTAAATAATACATATAATTTAAAGAAAGGAATATGTAAAAATGAATTATGAAGATATAAAGAAATTAATTGAAGATATGGGAAATTCAAAATTAACAGAAATTAATATAGATTTTCCAGATGGTACTAAAATTAAAATGAAAAAAGACAAAGAAGTACAATTAGTTGAAAAAACATCAGATAAAATTATACAATCACAACCAATTGAACAAGCACAAACACCTCAAGAAAACCCAAAAACAGAAGAAGGGAATATAGTAAAATCTCCAATGGTTGGAACATTTTATTTAAGACCAGACCCAAATTCAGCACCATATGTAGAAGTTGGTAAAACTGTCAAAAAAGGTGATGTATTATGTATTATAGAAGCAATGAAACTTATGAATGAAATAGAATCTGAATTTGATGGAACAATTGCAGAAGTTCTTGTTAAAGATGGAGAAATGGTAGAATATGGCAAATCTTTATTTAGAATAAAATAAAGAGATATTGCAAAAAAGTATAGATTTATTTAAAAATAACTATTATAAAGGGAGAATATAAAATGTTAAATAAAGAACAAATAAAAGAAATAATACCACAAAGAGAACCATTTTTAATGATAGATGAAGTAGAAGAATATGTACCAGGAGAAAGTGCAATAGCATATAAAAATGTAGATGCAAATGAATGGTACTTTAAAGGTCATTTTCCAGGTAATCCAATAATGCCAGGAGTATTAATTACAGAAAGTCTAGCACAAGCAGGTGCAATAGCAATATTAAGTATGCCTGAAAATAAGGGGAAAAATGCATTATTTGGTGGAATAGATAAAATGAAATTCAAAAAAATGGTAGTTCCTGGAGATAGACTAAAATTAGAAGTAAAAATTATAAAAAGAAAAGGTCCAATTGGAGTTGGAGAAGCAATTGCAACAGTAGATGATAAAATTGTAGCAAGAGGAGAGCTAACATTTGCAGTTGTAGGATAATAAAATTGTGTGCATTTGTTAGAACAAATCTATTTTATATAATAGAGAAAAGCAATTTTTCATATTATATAAAAAGAAGAGGGTTGCACTGCAACCCTCTCCCAGCGGATAAAAATAGAGAAATTCATCACAACTTAACATGAATGTTAACTGTGATAGTCATATTGTCTCTCGAACACTTCATTTCGAGAGTTTTCCGGATAGCATCTCCTTTACGAAGATATCCGGAGTCAATTAAAAGTTGGTTGATGACCTTAGATTGGAAAACCTCAACTATTTGCAGAGTGAAGTCTTCGGGAAGACTTCCACCGTTTGAACTAACAATTGTTTCCAATTGTTGCTCTAAGGTTGGGCAAGTATCCGCCATTTGGAATAACTCAATATTATTATCCATCATAATGTCCACCTCCATTGCAGTAATTTGGATTTGAGTTTTCCATTCTAGCAACAACCATTACTAATTTTATTATACCATAAAATCACTGTAAAATCAAAATTCTAAAAAGATATAAATTTTACAGTTTTAAATTTATTAGATAATTTACTGCACACATTTTGAAATGTGTAATAACAAATAAAATAAAAAGAGAGGAGAAATTTATAGTTTTCTACTATAAAACAATAATAAGATGAATAAGATATTAATTGCAAATAGAGGAGAAATTGCAGTTAGAATTATAAGAGCATGCAAAGAAATGAATATAAAAACAGTTGCAGTATATTCAGAAGTTGACAAAGATGCAATGCATACAAGACTTGCTGATGAAGCTATTTGTATAGGTCCTGCAGTTTCTAGTAAAAGTTATTTAAATATCAAAAATATAATAGAAGCAGCTCATATAACTGGAGCAGATGGTATTCATCCAGGATTTGGATTTTTATCTGAAAATAGTCACTTTGCTAAAATTTGTGAAGAATCAAATATAAAATTCATAGGTCCAAAACCAGAAGTAATTGATTTATTAGGAAATAAATCAAAAGCAAAAGAATTAATGAAATCAGCAGGAGTTCCAGTAATTCCAGGTTCAGAAGGAAGTGTTACTGGACTTACAGATGCAAAAAAAATAGCAGAAAAAATAGGATATCCAGTAATGCTTAAAGCTGCAGCAGGTGGTGGAGGAAAAGGAATACGTATTGTAAACAGTCCAGATGAATTAGAAAGCAATTACAATATTGTAAAACAAGAAGCCAAAGTATCATTTAATGATGATGAAATTTATATAGAAAAGTTTATAAAAAATCCAAGACATGTAGAAATCCAAATATTAGCAGATGAACATGGAAATGTAATACATTTAGGAGAAAGAGACTGTTCAATACAAAGAAGAAATCAAAAAATAATTGAAGAAACTCCATCAACAGCAATTGATGACAAGCTAAGAAACAAAATGGGAGAAGTAGCTGTTAAAGCTGCAAAAACTGCTGGATATTCAAATTGTGGAACTATAGAATTTTTAGTAGACAGTGATAAAAACTTTTATTTCATGGAAATGAATACTAGAATACAAGTTGAACATGGAATAACAGAAGAAAGAACAGGAATTGATATAGTAAAAGAGCAAATCAGAATTGCTGCAGGAGAAACTCTAAGATTCAAACAAAAAGACATAGAATTCAGAGGACATAGTATTGAATGCAGAATTAATGCAGAAAATCCAAGTAAAAACTTTATGCCATGTCCAGGAACAATTACAGGATTAAACCTACCTGGAGGAAATGGAATAAGAATAGATACTGCCATTTATGAAGGATATACAATACCACCTACATATGACTCAATGATAGCAAAAATAATTACACATGGAGACACAAGAAATGAAGCAATAAGCAAAATGAAAAGAGCACTAGAAGAAACAGTTATAGAAGGTGTAGATACAAATATAGACTTTTTATTTCAAATTATAAAAAATCAAAACTTTATTAGAGGAAATTTTGATACATCATTTATAGAAAAAGAAATATTAAAAAAATAGTTTTAAGGAGTTAAAACATGATAGTAGACAAAATTAAAAAAAGAGAGCCAACTGCAAAACGTATACAAAACAAAGTAGATATACCTGTAGGAAAATGGGTAAAATGTGATAAATGTAAAGAAATAATATATAAAGGTTCATTAAGAGAAAATTTAAGTATTTGCCCTAATTGTGGTGGATATTTTAGAATGCACATAAATAAAAGGCTAGAAAGTATTATTGATGAAGGAACATATAAAAAATTTGATTTTAATATAGATACAACAAACCCATTAAACTTAGAAGACTATCCAAAAAAATTAAAAACATTAAGAGAAAAAACAGGAATACAAGAAGCAGTAAGTAGTGGAACAGGAAAAATAAATGGAGAAGAAGTTGTAATATGTGTAATGGATAGTGGATTTTTAATGGGAAGTATGGGAATTGTTGTAGGAGAAAAAATTACATATTCAATAGAAAAAGCAATTGAACTAAAATTACCTATAATAATTTTCTGCGTATCTGGTGGTGCAAGAATGCAAGAAGGAATAATATCATTAATGCAAATGGCAAAAACCACATCAGCAATTGAAAAACTAAATGAAGCAGGATTACTATATATATCTGTTTTAACAGATCCAACATATGGAGGAGTTACAGCATCATTTGCAAGTTTAGCAGATATAATTTTAGCAGAGCCAGGAGCAATGATAGGTTTTGCCGGACAAAGAGTAATTGAGCAAACAATAGGAGAAGAGCTTCTAGAAGGATTTCAAACAGCAGAATTTTTATTAGACCATGGATTTATAGATAAAATAGTAGAAAGAAAAGATTTAAAAAACACACTATCAAAATTAATACAATTAAACAAAAATTAAAAATCTAATAAAAAAGAGGTGAAAAAAATGGATGCATGGGATAGAGTTGAAATAGCAAGAAACCCAAAAAGGAAAACATCATTAGATTATGTAGAAAATATATTTGATGAATTTATAGAACTTCATGGAGATAGGCAATTTAAAGATGATAAAGCAATAGTTTGCGGATTAGCAAGAATTGGAAATCAAAATTTTACAATTATAGCAGAACAAAAAGGAAGAACAACAAAAGAAAATATTGAAAGAAATTTTGGAATGCCAAACCCTGAAAGTTATAGAAAAGGCATTAGATTTATGAAACAAGCAGAAAAGTTTCGTAGACCAGTAATTACATTTATAGACACTAAAGGAGCATATCCAGGAATAGGAGCAGAAGAAAGAGGACAAGGAGAAGCAATAGCAAGTTCTATGCTTCAAATGGCAAGTTTAACAGTACCAACAATTAGTATAGTTGTTGGAGAAGGTTCAAGTGGAGGAGCTTTAGCATTAGGATTAGGAAATAAAGTAATAATGCTTGAAAATGCAATATATTCAATACTTTCTCCAGAAGGATATGCAAGTATATTATGGAAAGACTCATCAAGAGCCAAAGAAGCTGCTGAAGTAATGAAATTAACTGCAAAAGATTTAAAAGAACTAAAAGTAATTGACAAAATAATAAAAGAGCCAGAAGGAGACGAACAAGAAAGTTTTAATACAATTAGTGAAAATCTAAAAAAAGAAATACTAAAAACAATAAAAGAATATAGTAAAAAAAGTCCAGAAGAAATAAAAGAAGATAGATATCAAAAATTCAGAAATATTGGAGAATATAAAATAATACAATAAACAGTAGAAAATAAAAAAATAATATAAAAAATTGTATGAGAACAAATCAAAGAAAAAGGAAAAAATAAATATATAAAAGAGGAGGTATTGCAATTACTATAAAATGATTGCAAGAAAAAATTATGTTATTAGAAGGAAAAAAAATATTAATAATGGGAATAAGAAATAAATGGAGTATCGCATTTGGAATTGCAAAATCAGCATATGAAAATGGAGCACAATTACTATTTACATATATGGGAGAAGAAAACAAAGAAAAAATAGAAAGTCTAATTTCAGAATTCAAAGGATGTAAAGCATATGTATTAAATGGAGCTTCAGAAGATGAAAAAGTAAGAGAAGTATTCACAAAAATAAAAGAAGAAAATGGAAAAATTGACGGAATAGTTCATGCAATAGCACATGCAAACACAGAAGACTTACACAATGACTTTATTTTAACAAGTAAAGAAGGATATTCACATGCTTGTGATGTAAGTGCATATTCATTTGTTTTAGTATCAAGAATGGCAAAAGAACTAGATATGTTAAATGAAAATGCAAGTTTAGTAACACTAACATATCATGGTTCAACAAAAGTATTAGAAGGATATAATGTAATGGGAGTAGCAAAAGCAGCTCTAGAAGCAAGTGTAAGATATTTAGCAGACAACTTAGGAAAAGAAAATATAAGAGTAAATGCAATATCTGCAGGACCAATAAAAACACTATCAGCAAAAGGAATAAAAGACTTCAACTCTATCTTAGACATAGTAGAAGAAAAAGCACCATTACACAGAAATGTTACAACAACAGAAGTTGGAGATGTAGCAACATTTCTTTTAAGTAAAATGTCAGCAGCAATAACAGGACAAGTAATTTATGCAGACAACGGATATAATATAATGGGAGTGTAAATTAAATTATTTATTTGGGGTCGGTTCCAAAATCATTTGGGGTCGGTTCTCTTTTGTCCCTTTTGGGTCAATTTGGTGCCGGTTCTTTTTTGACCCTCTTTTGGTCAATTTAGTGCCGGTTCTCTTTTTGGCCTTTTTTTGCCTAAATAAGTTAAAAATTTCTATTGACACCAAAACTCATTATGATATAATATATTTGAATAAACGTATGAAAAAATTTTTAAACTAAAGAAAGGAAAAAACAAAAAATGCAAAAGCTTGAAAGCCTTGAGGCTGTACACACACACACACACACACACAGGGTATATTATAAAAATAAATAAACATCTACAAAAGATGAACATATGGCTATTTAGCAATGTGTTATTTTTGCATACGCAAAAAGTATGTCAAAAATAATGTACTGCTAAGTAGCCTTTTTGGTTTTTGTATGAAACAATTTAATAAATTGATTAAGAATGAAATAAGTTATAAGCAACATCTTATATAGACTTATTAGAAAAATATAAGAATAAAGGTATATCTTTTTAGATATGCCTTTTATTTAATATAAAAAATATTGTTCCCCAAATATATTAATGGTATAATTAAAATAAAAATACCTATTATGAAACGGAGTATAAACATGGAGAACATTTGGAAAGAGTTAATTGAAGAAACAGATAATGTATATACTAAACAAATAAATGAAATGTATAGAAAAACAAATGCAAACCAATATTATGAAATTCTTATAGAAGCCTTAAGGGAATGCTGGGACAGAAAAAAAGTTCTAAGTATAATTCCAGATGAATTTATTAATCAACATACAGATTTATATTGTAAACTGTTTGAAGAAGAAGAAAATTTACAAACAGATATACCAGAAAAATTATATATAGATAAGCCCAAACTAGTCGCCGAAATTTGGCTTAATTCTTTAAAAGGAGACCATAATTTTAGATTTATTGAATATTTAAAACAAAAAATAGAAAAATTAAATTTGGACAATACATTCAAAACTATTGTTAAGATTTATAATTATAAAAATGCTCATTTAATAAAACAAAAATATAATTTAAAAATAGATGATATAAATAGGTTTGAAGCTTTTAAAGATAAATATTATAATGAAATTGTTGAAAAATCTAATAGTGTAGATGAAATAGGAGAAGCTATTGCAAATATGTTTGCAAATTGTAATAAAAAAGAATTACAGCAATTTATGGACAAAATTCAAAATATATTTTTAAAAAGAAAACCAAGTCAAAATGATATAGAAAAATTTATGAAACTTAAGAATTTAAAAGAATTGATAGATCCTATTTTCTATACAAAAGATATATACCAAGCAAAAGAAATTTATAATAGAATTAAAGAAAGTGGATTTTCATATAATGACATATTAATAATAAAAGAAGCTATGAAGCAAATTTGTTCACAAGATTTAATAAACAATTTAAGTAGTTTTGGTGGCGAACCAGATTTAATTAAAGATAATGTTTCAATTTATAATATTTCCGAAAAGGATTTTAAATTATTAATACATAATACAGGATGGGGACATCATGAAAGCGAAGAGAATATAAACAAAAGATTAAGCGATTTAGATAATTGGAATAATAGAGAAGGATATCCTTTCATATCAACAAGTTATATTTCAAATGAAATGTTAGGTCATGTAAAGTCTACAGAAAATACAGATATTATTTATGGATTTAATAAGTCAGTAAATCCATCTTTAGTTATTAATATGGGAAACACTGATATTCAAACACAAGGAAAAGATATCGATAATTTAGCTTATGAAATATCAGATGAATGGTTTATGTCAGACGATTTGTTAGAAAATATGGTACATAGATATAATGAAGTTACAATAAAACGTAAATATGATGAAAACGGAAAAAGAGTTTAGCCTGATTATATTGTTGCTTTTGATTCAATTAAAAAAATTGATTTACAATATGCAAAACACTTTAATATCCCAATTTATTTCATTGATTCTACTAGATGTATGGAAAGAACATTAAATAATTATAGTGAAATGATTAAAGAAAATGATTTATATTTGAATCTAGATAATGTACTAAAAATGTGTGGAAAAATAATTTCTTCTGGATTTGGATTAGAATATAATAAGCCACTTCAACAAAAATACGCTAAAAGAAATCTTTTAAAAGAATATATTATTAATTGTAGGATGAAATGTGATAATAATACATTTATAAAACTTTTGGAAAAAATAGAAAATCTTTCAGAATTAGAAAGAACATTGAAAGAAATATCTAAAGTAGATAGAGAAAAAGTTATTAAATTAAGAGAAATGTTAATATTTAACAATAGCAAACAAAATGATTTAACAGAAAGATAATAATAAAAAATAATTTACAAAAACTAACTAGTATGGTAAAATATATTACGTATATAAAGAGACAATTAAAACATTATTTATTTGTAGAAAGGAATGTAATTAAATATGAAAGAAATAAGAAATAAAATTATTACAATTTCTGGAGAACCAGTAAGTGGAAAATCAACTGTAGTAAAATTAATAAGAGATAAATATGAAAAAATGGGAAATAAAGTACAAATAATATCTGTTGGAAATATTTTTAGACAATTAATTCAAGAAGAATATTATAGAACATATCCAGACAGAAAAAATGTCAGTTTGACAGAAATACAAACAGATGAAGACTTTAAAGAAAAAAGAAACCAAATAGACCAAATGGTTGATGGAGAAATAGCAAGAAGAGGACAATTAATTAATCAAACAGAACAACCTAATAATGTATACATTATAGATTCTAGATTAGCTTGGAACAATATACCTGATTCTTATGCTGTTAGATTAACAGTTAATGAGAATATTGCTGGAAAAAGAGTTTTTGATGATCAAACAAGAGGTGTTGAAGACAAATTTATCTCATTAGATGAAGCCACTGAACAAACAAGAAAAAGAAAACTATCAGAAATACAAAGATATAAAGAAAGATATGGTGTAGATTTAACAAATCCAGATAATTATGATTTAATAGTTGACACATCTTTCTCAAATCCAAGAGAATTAGCACAAATAATAGTTGAAGGTGAACAAAATTATAGAACAGGGAAATATTATCCAAAAACATGGAAAAGCCCTGCACTATTCCTTCCTGCACAAAATATTAGAGATACTATAGGTACTTCTGCTTTCGGTAATAATATAGAAGGTTTAACAGAATCTATCAAAAAAAATGGATATGATTTTGATGCAGGAGAAGTTACAACATTAGAATATGAAGGCAACACATATTTAAAAGAAGGACACCATAGAACTATAGCAGCATTAGCAGCAGGAAAAACATTAATACCATATTATACAGAACATAAAGATGATGAATATACAAAAACATTTTTAAACAATGGTTTCTCAATATCTGATTATTATGATTGGGAAGAAACTATAAGAAGTGGAGCAAAATTAGGAGGAATACATAGCTTAGAAAATTTCGATATTTTAGAATACTTTGATATAGTAAAATTAGTAAATAGAAATAAGAGAATAAGTGAGCCAAACCAAAAACAAGAATCAAGTCCAAAACAAGGACTAAACCAAAATCAAGAGCCAGAACTTTAGTAAAAAAGGTAAATGAACTTTAAGAATTATTCTTAAAGTTCATTAATATATTTCACAAAAAAATTAAGAAAAGAGGACAAACTAAATGAAATTATTATTACATACATGTTGTGCACCATGTAGTGTATATTGCATAAAAAGTCTAAGACAAGAAGGAATTGAGCCAACTGTATATTGGTTTAATCCTAATATACATCCTTACACTGAATACAAAGCAAGAAGAGACACATTAAAAGAATATACTGCAAGTATAGGTGTTCAAGCAATTTTTGAAGAAAATTATGGATTAAGAGAATTTTGTAAAAATGTTGTAGATGACTTAAATAAAAGATGTGTAAAATATTGTTATAGAATTAGATTAGAGCAAACAGCAAAATATGCAAAAGAAAATGGATATGACACATTTTCAACAACACTTTTAATAAGTCCATATCAAAATCACGAAGCATTAAAGAAAATAGGGGAAGAAATGGCAGAAAAATATGGATTAGAATTTCTTTACAGAGATTTTAGACCAGGTTTTAGACAGGGACAAGCAGAAGCTAGAGAAATAGGCCTTTATATGCAAAAATATTGTGGTTGCATATTCTCAGAGGAAAGTAGATATTTAAGCCACAATCAAGAAATACCTAGATTACCAGATGACTTCGAGTTTTTGCCAGTTAATCATTCAATTAATATAAAAAAAGAAAGAGATAATAAAGAACAATATTTAGAGCTACTTCTTGAAGCAGATCCAAGCAAAGAGATGATTAATAAATATTTATCTAGTGGAGAACTATTTGTATTAACATATAATGATGAGCCTGTTTGTGTTTCTGTAGTAACAAAAATAGACAATAATACTGTGGAATTAAAAAATATAGCGACAAAAGAAAACTACAGAGGAAAAGGCTATGCTAAAAAGATAATTAAGTATTTATCTGATAATTATAAGACAAGATATAAAAAAATGATTGTTGGAACAACAGAAAATAATATTCCATTCTATGTAAAACAAGGTTTTGATAAGTATGAAAAAACAGTAAAGAATTTCTTTGTAGATAACTATGACGAAAAAATAAAAGATGGAGATTTAGTTTGTACTGATTTAATATATTATTCAAAAGATTTAAAGAAAAGCTGAAAGATAACTAGTAATT
>CALYAA010000028.1 GCA_944393385.1 uncultured Clostridia bacterium | reverse complement strand
GTGCTATATTTTTTTATCAAAAAATAAAAATGTTGAAGTAGTTTTTTATTAACCACCCCAACATTTATTATACAACCTATTTATACTCCTATGCCAGAGTGTTGACAAAGTATATAAAATTATTTTGTTAACACTCTTATTCTTTTATATAATATTTATAATTTTATGAATATTTTACTATTTTTTCGTAATTCAAAAAAACAGAGCATAAAAGTGAAGTTTAACTCCACACCTTTGTTAGCTTTTGAGCTATATTTTTCATATTTTGTGCAGCACAAATCAACCATGTATAATTTTGATTTTTTTCAATTCCTTTATACATAGCATATCTGTAACCATGATTTTGCTTACTATCTGCAAAGCTTCTTTCTATTTTTTCTTTTCTCTGTTTGTATAACTCTTTTCCTCTTTCTGATAATCTTCTTTCTCTCATTTCTTCATTTAATTCTTCACATATATGTCTTGTTATACTTCTATATTCTTTTTTATTACAGCATCCTTCTTTCTCTGGACAATTTTCACAATTTTCTTTACTTGCATAATATTTATATCCATTTCTATCTATTCTTCCTGTGTACTCTAGTATCGCTCCTGTTTCCGGGCATACATAACAATCACTTTCTTTTATATACTTAAATCTACTTTTCCTTACTGTTGTTTCTGCTTTACCGTATCTCCTATAGGCTATTACTCCATATATATTATTGTCGTGTAAATACTTTTTTATATCTATTGTGTCATATCCTGAGTCTATTCCTACTTCTTTTATATCAAATCCATATTTCCTTTTTATATATTCTAGTCTACTTATATATGGTACTGAATCATGCACATTTCCCTTGGTTATATAACAATCTACTATTATATTACATTTTGAATCTACTGTTCTATGGTCTAAATACATAAATCCTTTTTCTTTGTTATCTCTGTGATAATAGCCACTTTCTTCATCTGTTTCACTTACTTTTATTTCTTTTTCTTCAATTTCTTCTTTATATTCAAATTCTTTTTTTCCTTGTTTTACTCGTTCTTCATTTATTTCTTTTTCTAACCATTCTCTTCTTTTTTTTACCTCTTGTACTATTTCTCCATGATATTTATTTTTGTTTGCGTTAGCTTTTTTATGTGTTGAGTCAGTAAAAAATGTTTCTCCTTTTACTAATCCATACTTCATAGCTTGTTCTACTATTTTTACAAATATATTTTCAAATACTTCTGTTCCAGCATATCTTCTTATATAATTTTGACTGAATGTTGAATAGTGGGGTGTACTTTTTCCAAATGGTATTCCTAAAAACCATCTATATTCTGCATCTACTTTTATTTTTTCACAAGTTTTTCTCATTGATTTCAAACCTTCCAATGCTTCTATAAATACTAATTTAAATAATACTACAGGATCTATACTTGGTCTTCCATTTGTACAACAGTATAAGTCTTTTACTTCATCATAAATAAAAGTGAAATCAATACATGCATCTATTTTTCTAAATATACTATCTTCCGGAACTAATTCGTCCATTGTATACAATATCATTTCACTTTGTTCATATTCTTTTATATTTAACATTTTCATCACTCCTTAACAACCATTTTTATTATATCATTAAAATAGAAAAAATGCAGTTATTTCTAAGAAAAAACTACATTTTTTCACCCTTGGTTGGTTGTTTAAGGATATATATATTTTATAACATTTTCTCAAAAAAGAAAAGAGTATTAACAAAATATTTTTATATACTTTGTCAACACTCTGACATAGGAGTATATTTATACTCCTATGCCTATAAGAGATTTTAGAAAAAAGAGAAAAGCCTATTAGTTATCCATAAATCCACGCATAAATGTGAACTTTTCCAGTATCACCTATAGCATGATAAGAGATTTTATAATAACCTGGCGTAGCATTACTAAGAACAAGGGTATGATCTTCGTCATTAACTCCTAAAGGAGCATAATTTACATATTCTTCTCCATTAGGACCGGTAACTTTAAAATCAACTCCTCCAGTTGCTCCTTCTTCTAACGCTTCGGTTCTTAAAGTTAATCCAGCATATGGAATGTCCTTAGGAACATAAATGGTCATTGATCCAGAGGACCAAGCTTCAATAATTTTATCAGCACCCCATATACCACGAGGTGAGACAGAATTATTTTCTGCGTACTGATTTTCAATTGGAGAATTCGTAGCAAAAACTTGCATAGACACTCCAGAAATCAACAACAGAGCTAATGCCAAAGAGCAAAAGCGATTCCAATATTTTTTCATAATTGTTTTTTCGCATAATAAACCATAATTTATTATACGAATCTCCTTTCATGTCGTTTTGTGTTAAAATGCTTTTGAAATACTTTGCTTTTCTCTTTTAGTACCATAATCTCTCATATAAGACATGATAAACATATCCTAAAAAAATTATATTATATTTTTACAATTGAATATATAAATGTGGAAAAATATAGAAAAAGTATAAAAAATATCAATATTTATTGTAAAAATACTTGTTTTTGTGTAATGAATTTAGTATAAAATATACAGTTATATATATAAAGAGGTGAATTAAGTGCAAAATATAGAAAAAATTTGTGAAAAATATGTTGATAGTATATATAGATATTTATTTTGTTTATCTAAAGACGAAGAAATAGCAAAAGATTTAACACAAGAAACTTTTTATATAGCTATTAAAGACATAGATAAATTTAGAGAAGAAAGTTCAGTTAAATTTTGGTTATGTAAAATAGCTAAAAATGTTTGGTATCGACATTTACGACAGAAATATAAAAAAACATTTATTAATATAGATGAAGTAGATATAATGGATAATTTTAATATAGAAGAAGTAGTAATTGATAAAGATGAAAAAAATAAAATTTATAAGTATTTAGCAGAACTTAATGAAAATGAAAAAAAAGTAATTTGTCTTAGAATTTCTGGAGAACTTTCTTTTAAAGATATTGGAGAAATATTAGAAAAAACAGAAACTTGGGCAAGAGTTACATTTTATAGGGGAAAAGAACATTTAAAAAAATTAATGAGGGAGGAGTCAAAAAATGAGAAAAAATGAAGAATGTAAAATTGTTAAGGATTTATTACCCAATTACATAGAAAAATTAACAGATCCAATAACTAATAAATTTATAGAAAGTCATATTGAAAATTGCATGGATTGTGAGCAAGTATTAAAAGATATGGAAGGAGATATACCATTACAAAAAATAAAAAATAATAGAGAAATAAATGCATTAAAAAAAGTAAAAAGAAGAAATAGATTTATTATATTAATAATGTTTTTAATTATTACTTTTTCTTTTATTTTAGCTTTATATTTTTTAAGAAATTATAGTATTATAAAAAATGAAAATGGAAAATTAGAAATAATAAAAGATACTCAAAATTATAAGAGTTTAAATTATACACATATAATACTAAAGGGTTATATTGACGAAGAGTTAGAGGCAGATATTACATGGATTGCTACAATTAATGAAGAAAATATATGTATAAATATAAGAGAAATATCACAAGAATATTCGAGTGAATTTGCCGAAGAAGAATACAATAAGATAAAAAATATGAATATGAGCATAGCAACAAACGCAAAGTTACAAGGCTCAAGAATTTATCAAAACATAAATTTATATAATGGAAAGAATAAAGATGAATTAATAGATAAGTTTCAAAAAATATATAAAAATACAACTATAATATATATATAACTACAAAAGGAATACCTAATTATAGGTATTCCTTTCTGCTGAGAAAAAAAATTTTTTCAATTATAAACAGTTGTTAATAAATCCAACATTGAACAGTGCCAGGAGTTCCTGACAATACCCAAATCGTTACATGATATCTTCCAGGGCTTACATTAAAAATTGGAATATTCTTTTTTTCATCAGTTGCACCTTCTAAATTTTTACTACATTTTTCATTTCCATCTTGGTCATATACTGTAACTGTAACTATATCATCATTGGAAAATCCATCAGTTTTTATAGTACAACCAGCAAATACACTCCAAGATCCAGTTACATCAAACCAAAATTCTCCTTCATGAGGAAAATAATTACCAGAATGATTGGTTGAACCTTGTCCATAGCCGGAAAGGACACCTCTTGGTTGTATTGAAGAAAATTCTACAGTGTTTTTTTCAATATTTTGCTCAACAACATTTGAAGCAAATGCTGGTACAGAAATATTAAAAATAACAGAAATGGTTAGAATCAGTGTAAATAGATGTTTCCGTAATTTCATAAATACCTCCTGTAAACAACTCTCAGCAATGTAACAAAAGTTACATAAATTATTATAAAATATATTTTATATAAATTCCAACAAAAGTGGAAAAAAGTAGAAAAACGTAGTATTTGATTAGAAAAATAACAAATTTATTACAACAAGTATAAGTAATATAATTGTTTTTAAAATTAGTACAAATAAAATATTCTAGTTGAATTTTTGCATAAACATGATATTTATACTTATTATAAATATAAGTTATTACATAAAGTGGTCAAAATCTTATATAAAAATTGATAAATCTATTTTTATGTAAGAATTTCTGCTTTTTGTATAATATTACGAATTTTTTACAAAAAATGTGATAGTATTATGTTGAGAAATAAAGAAAAATTCATTAATAGACAAAAGAAGGAATATCATTTCGGAGGAATAAAATGGATTTTTTATTGTATATAATAGAAGTTTAAATAGCATACAATAACCTTTTATAAGGGATTTGTGTGCTTTTTTCTCTATCTATATGTAAAACCATTCATATACATATAAGCATTTAACATACTAAAAGAAAAATAACTTTGAAAGATTACAACGAAGATTTAGTATGTTAAATTCAATATTCTCAAATCTTCGCTTATTAGGGAAGTGTAGATGTGAGAATTGCTTTTAAACATGATAAAAGTATAATTATATATAATAAAAAAGAGGACATGCTAATCCTAATGGATCAGTTTGTCCTTTTTTTAGTTTCTGTTAATACTTACAGAGGACCTCCTGTAGCTCAAATGTGCAAATTTGAGTTGATAGGAGGTCCTTTTTTTGGATAGAAATAATGAAATAGAAAACGATGTTGTTTTAGCAAAATTTATAAATTATATGAAAAAAGCATTATTACATAAAAAACTAAATTATATAAGAGATAAGAATAGAATTACACAGCAAGAATGTTCAATTAATGAATTGAATGATTATTATCAATATAATGAAGATTTTAGATTAGAAATTATAAATACTTTAAATAATAAAGAGATTACAGTTCTTAAACTACATATTCTTGAAAAATATACATACAAAGAGATTTCAAAAATCTTGAATTTGAAGCCTGAAAGTGTCAGAAAAATACAATATAGAGCAATTAAAAAGATAATAGAATGGAGGAAATACAATAATGAAAACTGAATTTCATAAATTGCTTGAAAAAGCAATAATAGAAGATTCTGCATTATTAGAAGTAATAGATAAAATAATGCCTATGATTAATAAATTGTCAAAGATGCAGAATGGAGAAATTGATGAAGATTTAAAAAGCATTCTTATAACTTATTCTATTGAAATTATAAGAAAAAATAAAATTTATAAAATTTTTTAAAATACTTGTCCCAGTTTTATGATTTTTTTGTGCTGTTCATAGTAGAAGCTAAAAACTTCTGGTATGGATTGCACATTGAAAATTGAATAATGTATTTGTTAGATCATACAAAAGCTGTGTTTTAGGTGGGTTAGCAACCATTTAAATTAACAATAGGAATGTTATCTTATTGTGAATACAGTTTAGGAAACTTTTGTATAGTCACAGCACGAGCGTAAAGTTATAAAGGTAGTCCATAATACTTTTAATAATGGTGCGTCACACGCAATGAGTACAAGCCAGAGTTCTGGTTGGTGAAATTCCAATGTTGCTAGAAACAATAGCAGTCTAACAAATGGAGAAAAAGTGAAAAAAGAAAAATATCTAAATTAGGGCTATTCCCCCAATAGCCCTAATTAGAAAATTGGAGGCAAAAGAAATGTTAGATATTATTTCAATGGCTACATTAATGTTTATATTAATAGGACTACCTATAATTCTAATTATTATAGGTGGTAGTAAAAAAACACCAGAGGAGCAAGAATTAGAAGATGAAGAACAAATTGAGTTTTTAAAAGAATATCAAGAAAAGAAAATAAATAAAAAATAATTTTGGAGGTTACGATGGAAAGAAAAACATATAATTGGAAACAAGTTGTTTCATACGGTTTAATTGCATTACATAATTTATTAAATTCTGCAAATGAAGTAAATCTAAAAAATATGCAAATGTTTTATGAGCCTTTACAAGAACTACATACTAAAAAAGAGGCAGAAAAATATGCGAAAATTTTATTAAATAAAGGAAAATAAAAAAAGTTGGTGAATGCTAACTTTTTTTGTTTTGGAAAGGAAATGATAATAATGAGTGAAAGATTAATTTATACAGTTCAAGAAGTGGCTAAAATTTTACATTCTAGTCCCAACTATATATACACTTTAATAGAAAAAGGTTATCTACCTGCTTTAAAACTTGGTAGTACAAAAATATTAAAATCTACTTTAGAAAAATTTTTAATTGAAAACGAAGGAAATGATCTCTCAGATTTAACAAACATTAAAAAATTAACTGTTAATGTGGGAGATGATAATATATAGTGGCTAATGTAAATATAAAGAAAAGAGGAAAAGTATATCAATATCAATTTGAAATAGCACCTGTAAAAGGGAAAAGAAAATGGATAACTAAGTCTGGATTCAAAACAAAAGCAGAAGCACAGGAAGAAGGCAATAAAGCATATACAGAATATTTGAATGCAGGTATTCCATTTAAAGAATGTAATATATCTTATACGGATTATTTAGATTATTGGCTAGAAAATTATTGTAAATTAAATTTAAAATATAACACAATACAAGCATATAAAAATATAATAAAAAATCACATAATTCCTAAATTAGGAAAATATAGATTATCAACTTTAACAAGTGTAAAACTCAATTCGTTTATAACTGAAATTTGTGAAGAAAATGATTTTGCACCAGCATATTTTAAAAACATTGTAAAGGTACTAAAAGGATCTTTTAGAGATGCTTGTAATATTTATGGATTTATAAAGTATAATCCTGCTAGAGATTTACGATTACCACGATTTGATAAAATACAAGAAAATATAAAACATTTATATACTCAAGAAGAAATAGATAAAATATTAAACAGATTTAAAGATAACGATACATTTACTTGTGTGTTCTTAACAGCTTGTTATACAGGAATGAGAACAGGAGAAGTATGTGCATTAACTTGGAATGATATAGATTTAATTAATGGAACTATAAATATCAAGCACAATGTATATGATAAACCAAAAGATGATAAGGGAAGATGGTTTTTAGGTAGTACAAAAACTAAAACAGGAACAAGAAAAATTCATATAAGTAATACTTTAATGTGTGCTTTACAAAATTACAAAAAAAAACAAGATTACTTAAAAAAACTATATGGAGATAGATATGTTTATTACCATACTGAGTATGCTAAAAATAGTTCTGGTAAAATAAAAGAAATGCGAATAGTAAAAAATAATTATAACGAAAAATATGAGAGCGATATAGATTTAATTTTTACTAAAGAGGATGGAACTTATACAGGGACAGATATAACTCGTTCTCCATTTAAGATTATTCGTAGAGAATTAGGAATTAAGAGTAGGTTTTATGATTTAAGAGGAAGTTATGCAACTAAAATATTAAAAAATGGAGTTGAAATTAGAGATGTCGCAGATATTTTAGGACACAAGAATATTGAAACAACAGAAAATTTTTATATATCAAGCACAGAAGAATCACTCAAATATGCAACTGATATATATGATAGCATAATACAATCAAAAACTATAAATGAAATAATTAAATATAAAATCGATTCATGATTTTCTTGTAGTTTTCCGTTATTCATTGACTATTATATGAAAAAATAATATAATAAGGGCAAACAATTTATAAAAAAAGATTTATACATTTGATTATATTTTATAATAATGTATAATGAGAGTGGTAAACGGATGTTGACACTGTCCACGATTTGTCCACAGAAAAATGATATTTATAATAAAAATAATACTAATAGTACTGATAATTTTAATATTACATAGTCCTTGAAAAGCCTGAAATATCAATAATATTATAAATATCGATAATATTGATAATATGAGAATAGCTACTTCATGTGGTTCGGGAAAAAAATATAAGAATTGCTGTGGGAAGAACGCATAATATCAAGGGTTACAAGAAATTACATAAATTAACATGAATGCAAAAAATATGCTTTTGTCGCCAATTTGTCGCCAAATAAAATTGTCGCCAAAATTCTCGAAAGTACTTATTTATCAATGAATATAGACTTGTCGACAAATCTAAAATATTAAAAAAGTTTAATATTGACTGACATTGTAAAGATGCCAGTCTTTTTTCGTCCAATCGTTATTTGTGGATTGGATGTAAAATAAAATGGTGAATGTAAGAAAGAGAGGAAATGTTTATGAGTACAATTTTGATGTTGCTAAAATTGAAGGTAAAAGAAAAAAATATCATATTTTGTACCTGTAGTATAACTTAAACCATTTTTATCAAATTATTTTCGTCCTATGGTTATTATATTTGGTACCTGCACTTTATTTATACCATTTAAGTCGAATTCATATTCTTCATGCCATTTTTCAATTTTCATTACTCATTAAACTCCAACCATTAAAATTTTTTAATTATATTATTATATAATACTAAAATAAAAATCCAATACATTTAAATAAAATATAATAAATAAATTGTAAATTAATTATTTATTATGTTATAATTAAAAAAATAATAGTAAATGGATGTATTCGCATTTGTAGCTTTAATATAGAATTTATTGATGGAGTTTTAGAGGATAAGACCATAGATACCGATATTCTAAAAATACAGTTAGAAAAATGAAAGAAAGTCTCATATCTTATGGGAATGGGTAAACAAAATGGAAAAAGAAAATTTAAAAGAGTTAAAACTGATAATTGAAAATAAAGAAAAATTAGGTTTAAATAAAAAAGACTTTTTAAAGGATTCAAATAATGACATCAAATTTTTGAAGACAGTATTAGAAAATAGGAAAAAGTACAATTTAGATAGATTAGATATAATACAAATAGCAATGGAGATAAATGATACCGTATATATTAAGGAACTAATAGAAAATAGAAAAAAATATATAAATGATGAAGATGAAAAAATAGCTATTGCATTTTTAATTATAAATATGAATGATGAAACATATTCAAAAAGTGTAATAGAGAATAGAGAAAAATATGGATTAGAAAGTAAAGAATTATCATACATAGCAGGAGCACTAAATGATAAAAATTATATAAAAAAAATAATAGAAAACAAAGAAAAATATGGAATAGAAAGTTGCGATATTATATACGTAATAGAAGAGTTAAGAGATAATTATTTTACAAAAAAAGTAATACAAAACTATAAAAAATATAAAATTGATAGTAGTGATGTTGTAAAGCTTATATCAAGTTTATATGATTATGATTATATAAAGAAGATAATAGTAGAATACAAAAAATATGAATTAAACAATTCCAATATAGCTTATCTTTTATATAGAAAACCAGAAGAAAAAAGAATAGAATTTTTAAAAATATCAGATAAAGAATCAATTCGATTATATAGACAGCAATATGCATCTTCAAAATTTATAAAAAAGTACATAGATGAATTTATAAAATTAGAAGAAAATAATATAGACAAAGATATTTTATTAAAAATGTCAGAAAAAAATGAAGATGTTTTGAAAACTGATTTTAAGATTCTTGCTAAAAAATACATAGATTTACTTGGTATAGATATAGTCAATCAAATTGCATGCTATCAAGATATAATAAATAATTTTGTTTCGCTAAATGATAATGAACTAAAATTATTATCAAAGTTATTAAATTTATATATTAGTAAAACAAAAAACTATGAGTGGACCAATTTGGCTAATATTCTGATAGATAATTTAGAAAGTTATGAGGAATTGATTGAAAATTTAAATAAAATGGAATATATTAATATTGGAAGACTAATACCAATATTAATACATAAAAATACATTTAACATAAGAAGTATTGAAGATATTGAAAATTTTCAAAAAATAAAAAGAAAAAAATGTGAAGAATTAATTAATAGTCAAAACATTAAAGAAAAACAAGAAAGCATTTTATTAAAAATATATGGACAAAATATTCAAGAAGCAGAAAAATTTGTGAGAAAATTTGGAGAAGATATAGATAAAATACAAGATGAAGAAAATCTATATAGTGCAGGAACAAACTTTAAAATGATTATAACATCTGTTGCTCCATTTGTTTATAATGAAATTGAAAATTATAAAAAAGATTGGAATAGACCATCAATAGGCTCTCAACATTTTTGTGCTTCTTATATTAGAAATGATATGTTAGGACATGCTATTATACCACATGTATGTTATGGGTTTGAACAAATGTCTTTAGATTCTTTAGTATTATCAGGAACTAATGATATATTTTCAAGTGGTTTTTCTTTTGAGACTACATCTAAAAGAGAAGAAAAATACTTAGCCCCTGACTCACAAATACAACAAACACAAAGATACAATGAAATGGATTTTAAAAGAATTCAAAGTGAAAATAAAAAACAACCAGATTATATAGTTGTATTTAAAAAAAATGGAAAAATAAAAAATATGAGAAAAGCAAAAAAAGCTTCATATGATTTTGAAAATTTACCAATTGTAGTTATTGATGTAGATGAATGTCTTAGAACAGAAAAAGAAAAAATAAAAAAATTATATGAAGAATATAAAAAGACTGGTAGTGAAGAAATTAAATTGGAACTATCAGAAAAAATACGAAATAATAGAGTTACAGATCCAGAATTTTATAAGGATATAGTATAAATATTATATAAGAACAGAGGAAGAAGAGTGTATGGATAAAGAAATAATAGATAAATTTTTTGAATTAATAAAAAAGGCAAACGAGGAAAACGATGAAAAAGCAATTGCAGATATTATTAAATTAATAGGCTTAGATAGAAATATAAATGAGTTAGAACAAGATGTACTGCAAGGGGCAATGGCTGAATTTATTAATAGAATCACAAGCAATGAAAAAAATATAGAATATTTAAGAAAAATAGGATTAAAAGAAGAAAATATTTCTGTATTTGTTAATTATTTCATAGATTCATTTGTTGATGAAAAAAATAAACTAGGATTATCAGCAAATGATGCATATGCATTATTAACAAATGGAACTGAGCATGTTAATTTTAATTTATCAAAAATATTAATAAAAAATATTGCAAAAGATGAAAATTTAGCGTATCAGTTGATAGTTGATATAAGTAAGAAGCAAAAAGAAACACATGTAACACCAATAGACATTATAAATAGTGTACAAAATCCAACTCAAGAATTTCTATATAAATGTGTAACAGATGATGCAATAGGATTAAGTCCAGAAGATAAGTTTAAAATTATTTATAGATTGCCTAATTTAACAGAAGAATTAGTAGATAAATATATAACAGATGATGCAATAGGATTAAGTCCAGCCTTTAAGTCAATGATTATAGCTAGACTACCAAATCTAACAGAAGGATTTGTAGACAAATGGATAACAGATGATGCAATAGGATTAAGTCCAGCCTTTAAGTCAATAATTATAGGTAGACTACCAAATCTAACAAAAGAATTTGTAGACAAATGGATAACAGATGATGCAATAGGATTAAGTTCAACAGATAAGGCACAAATTATATGTAGACTACCGAATATAACAGAAGAACAAGTAGATAAATATATAAAAGATGGTACTATAGGATTAATGCCAACAGATAAGGCACAAATTATATGTAGACTACCAAATCTAACAAAAGAATTTGTAGACAAATGGATAACAGATGATGCAATAGGATTAAGTTCAACAGATAAGGCACAAATTATATGTAGACTACCGAATATAACAGAAGAACAAGTAGATAAATATATAAAAGATGGTACTATAGGATTAATGCCAACAGATAAGGCAAATGTGATATGTAGTTTACCTGATATAACTGCAGAATATGTAAGAAAATGGCTTACAGATGAAAAAATGAATTTTTTGCTAGAAGCTAGACAAAGAATTGCTATGAAATCACCAATAACGCGAGATATAATAACTGATTTAGAAAATACAAATTCAAGAAAATTAGCAAGAATTTCTACAGAAATAGCATTACAAATATGTTTATTACCAGAAGAAGAAAGAACTGAAAAAATAAAAAACATAAAAGGAGTATATTTATCGGCAGATTTACCAGAATTTGCGCAAAAATATCTAGTATTTCAACAACTTCATCCTAATTTCTTTGGGGAAGAAAATGTATTATATGCAGATAGAACAACAGGATTAATTCCATCATTAAATAATTCAACACCTGTAGAAAGAAAACACATTATATTTTCGGATTTGCTAAGAATTGCAGTAGAATCAAACGATAAAGACCTAAAGGATTATTTAAATACCATAGAACAAGGAAATGCAATGTTTGAAATGGTAAAAGAAGGTAGCTTGCAAATTGATGATTCATTATCAGAAGATAAAAGAGAGACATTAAAAAAATATAGTGATATATTAAATATTTTATATAATTTTACAAGTAAAGGAAGAAGAGCAGAAAAGAGAAGGGAAAATTCTGGAGATTTAGAAAAAGACCTAGAAGAATTAGAAGAATTATTTCAAAGTGATGAAAATATACATATGAATATGCCTGACAGAATAGTAAGAACATTTGGATATTGGGCAGGAATAAGAGATTTTCAGCAAGCAAAGCAATTAATGGAAGAAAAAATAAGACAGGCAGATTCTAGAAATAGAAAATTAGCAAGAAAAGGTGATTTTACTGTAAGAAAAGGTGATTTTGCAAAAGGAGTTATGGAAACACAATATTTTCCATCTATGTTAAGAAGTGGTATAGTAGCAAAAGATTATTTAGGAGAATCAGCAGATAGCGATTTGACTCCTTTTGATACAGATACTGAGTTAATTAAAGAAGATGGAGTGATGTTAACAGCTAATAAATATACAAATACAGAAGTCGAAGAAAGAAATTTAGGAAAAATTATTTTAGTTATAAAAAATGACGGGAGTTATGTACAGACTAGAGAAGGCAAGATTGAGAATAAAGAAAATATAGAGATTGTTAAAAACGATAGAACTAAAAAGGAATTTTTTGATAATAATGATATAGGAGGAACAAATGCATATGGAATTAGAACAGGAATTGGCTCAACTAATATAAGTTATATAATAGCAGATAGATATGTAGACAAATTGGGTTTAGAAATTGCAATGAATGGTTTTTATATACCAATAGTTGATGAAAAAGGAAAAATATTATTTACACTAGAAATGTATGATGATATTAGAAGCAGAATGCAAGGTTTAAGTTATTATGGATTAACCGAATTTAGTTTAGATGAATCTGCTAAAAATGAGGGAGTAGAGCAAATAATTGAAGTAATAGAGCAAAGTAAAAAAGATGCAAGTTTTAAAAGAGAAAAAATACTACAAACTTTAAAAACTGCAATTGAAAGTGAAGGGATTACAATGTCCTCAGAAAGAGTTCATACCTTAATGCCAAATATTGCAGAAGTTGTGGATACTGGCTCAACAGGAAGAGGAACTAATGAACCAGGAGATGGAGACTTTGACTTTATGATTAGATTGGACAATAGAGTAAAACAAAACCCAGGACGGACTTAATGATAAATTAAGAAAAGTATTGTCTAGTATAGCAGAGCCAACAGAGGCAACCACTACAGGTAATGGAGACCTTAGATTTAAGGGTGTCACAATAGAAGGATTAGAAAGTAAAGTTGATATAGATTTAACTTTTGCAAGTAGAGCTGATGAAATAGAATATTCAACAGAAGAATGTATAAAAGATAGGCTTGCAACAATAGAAAAAAATAATCCAGAAGATTACAAATATGTTGTAGCAAATATATTACTAGCAAAAAAAGTATTGAAAATGGAAGGTGCATATAAAAAAAAGAATGCGCCAGAACCAGAAGCGGGAAAAAAAGATATAAGAGGAGGATTAGGTGCAGTAGGAATAGAAAACTGGATTTTACAAAATGGAGGATCTTTTGAAAAAGCAGCTAGAGGCTTTTTAGAAGTGTCAAGAACATGTTCAAGTTTAAGTGAATTTCAAGATAAATATGCAATATGGGATTTTGGAGAAAACTATATGGCCAAAGATAAATATACACATGAAAATTTTGTATACAATATGAATGAAGAAGGCTATAAAAAAATGACGCATGCTTTAGAAGAATATATTAGGGCAATATCAATAGAGAAGGTAAAAGAGGCAGAAGATGTTGGTGTAGTATCGGAACCTAAAAAAATAGAACAAGAAAAAGAAACTAAAGTATCAGAAAATAAAAGTCAAGAAAATCAAACTGTGCAAATGTCAGACCAAGATAAAAGAAGAATGTTAGATGAAATTTTACAAAGTTATGTACAACAAGAAGAATCAAGTAATATTGGAATATTTTTTGCACAAAATTCAAGTGAAGTAATAGGAAATGGCTTAAGAATTCCGCAAAATTCACCAGAAGTAAAAAAGATAGAAGGATTAGGATATAAAGTTATATATCCCGCAAGATTAAAAGATGATAAAGTAGCTCAAATGGATATATCTAAGAGAAAAGAATATGAAGCAAGAATGAATACAGCATTAATTGTGAATCCAGCAGGTAAACATACTGTTGATTTGGAGTCATTAATCTCGAGACACTATTTCCAAAATGGAATTGAGATGGGAGGAATGGGATTAAATTATGTTGTTACACGAGCATCAGGAGATTTTGATGGAGACTATAACCAAGAATATAAACAAATGTTAGACAGTTTAGGATTTCAAACAACTATTGATCAAAATGGTTTAGTTACTACGTATTTTGACGAGCCAATACATAGTGTTAATGAAACAAAATTTGAACAAATATACAATGAATCAAGAAGTAAAGTACAAGAAACACTAAAAAAAATAAAAGAAGCTATAATAAGAAGACAAAATAAGCAGGAAAGACAAAATAATTCAGCTGAACAATATAGATAGAAAGGATTTTAAATGAATGATTTAAACAAAAGAGCAATTTCAGAAGTTATTGAGGTTTTACATCATACAGACAATAAAATTTTAATAAAGATACCACAAAATTTTATAAAGTTTTTATATGAAAATTCTGATAATAATTATATACCAAATATTGATTTCTATAGTCAAAATTGGGAAGATTCATTACAAGAGGATGCAAAAGCTATTCTAGCATTAATATATAGAGACTACATAGTTTCGAAAGATGAAAGAAATAAACTTCTGGAAATAGAAGAAAATGATAGAATAAGAAAAGAAAAAGAACTAGAAGAAAAATATAATATAGACAATATTTTTAATAAAAGAAAAGATGAAAAAAATGTCAGCAATCAAACAACAGAAGAATGTGATATTAAACCAAATGTTCAATTAGTTGAAGTAAAACAAATCAGTTGGTACAAAAAAATCATAAATAAAATATTAAACTTTTTTAGAAGAAATAGTTAAGAACTCAAAAATTTAAATAAAAATTTGTATGTGATTTTCAAAAGATGAATACATTTGAAAATTTAAGTAAAAAAATCATAGAATGGAAAGAATATAAAAATGTTTATAGAAAAGTTTTTGCAGATATAGATACACCAGTATTATTCAATATTAATTTTGATTATTCAACTTCAATATGTATAATACCTTATGATTCACAAGCAACAATTAACTATGATAATAAGAGAATATTTATTAATGAACCAATTTTAGAAAATAAGAAAAAATAAGCAAATTTTTTTGTTAAAATAATTATGTAAAAAGGAGAAAAAATAATATAATTAATATTATAAAACGAGATAATGTATATCGATACAGGTTTGAGACAGGAAAAGTAAATGTCAAAAGAAAACGAGCTCCTTAAAACAATTAAATTTATGATTTGGGCTTTTGGTTGACCATAAACTTGAAAAAAAGAAACCTTTATGGTATAAGTATAATTAACAAGTAATGCATGAAGAGAAATGTTAGGAGAGTTTTTATGATAAAATTACCATTCCTTAATAGATTTACTACAGATGATCAAGATTTTTATGATACACAAATTAATGAAGAATTAAATTATTGTTCTTGTAGTAATTATGTAATGAAATTCACAAATATAGGTAAAAATAAAAGGGCTATTTTAATCAAAACAAGAGAAAATCAATTATATGCATTAGTATTTATGAAAAGAGATTATAAAGGTATTAATAATGCTCTAGCCACTTTAAGATTAAATTTGGCCTTGAATGAAAAAGAAAAAAACGATGGTTCATCAAAATATAAATATGCACAAATAACTGCAAGAGTTGGTTCTAGGGATTCTAAAACTAAACAAGATGTAACTATTCTAACAAGTCTTGATGAACTATTAATAGATAATAAGCCGTTAAGAAAAATAGAAGAAGTTGTAACAGAATTATTAAGCAATGCTATTCAAAGTGAAAATGGAGAATCATATTTAGATTTTTACAAAGCAGGATATGATAAAGGTATTCAAAATTATTTAAATATGAGTTTATATGAAGAAAATATTTCATTAAATGATAAGTTACTTGATGCCTTATGTGCTTTTAAAAATAAAGAACCTAGAATATATTACTTAGTTAATTGTTTTATGAGAGGTGACTTTGATGAAATGTCTAGATACATGGGAAAACTTGATAAAAAAGTTTTAATAGGAACTATAGTTTATCTTGCACAAAATATAACTCAAGCACTAGAAGAATCACCAAAAAGAAAACAAGATTTAGCAGTATATAGAGTAGGATTGTGTGTGAATAAGGACAAGAGAATTGGTGCTGAAAATGTCTATGAGAGTTTTGCATCTTTTGGAACATCTGGTGGTACATTTACAGATAAAGAAACTGTTACAGATAAAAAGCCCGTTGTATATAGAAGAATTTTAAGAAAAGATGATATGGCAGTACCAGTAGATTTACTTGAAAATTTAGGAATAGTATATTGTGGTGAAAGTCAGGAAAATGAATTTTTACTTCAACCTTTTAAATTTAAGATAAAAGCTATAGAAAACAATGAAGATTTTGATGTACTAGAAATAGAAGAAACAGGGAAGATAAATCCAAGACAGTTGCTACATAAAAGAGTTGATGAATTAGAAGAATATTTAAAAGCTAACAATAGACTAACTGATTATGAACAATTAAAAAGAATAAGAGACAAAATCTTACAAAAATCGAAAAGAAGAATTACAGGGTATAATGTTAAAGATATATATTATGGATTAAGACCTAAAAAAAGAAAAACAAAAGAAAAAAATGATTGCGATATGGAATTATAATCAAATATAACTGGTGACATGTTTTGGGGCCTTCTCAAAATCAGATGCCAAGGGTACGATTTTCCCACGGCATTTTTAAAGGAATGAAATTTAATATGGAGAAAAAATAATTTATTATAAAGATGAATTAAATGATGAATTTTCGGTATCTAGCATAAAATCTAGAAAATAGTATATTGCAAGATGAGTATATTATAGTTTGAAAATTAAGGAGAAAATGATGGAACTTATGGATGGTATAGATAATAAAGAAAAACAAAATGAAGATATAAATAATAATCAATTAGAATTATGGAATAAACTTAATGAAAGCAATACATTGCCAGAAATACAAAATTACATAAAAGAAGTAATAAGAATTAGAGGTTTTGTAGGTCAAGAAATTGAGAAAACAATGTTATTATTACTAGAAGAAGTAGGTGAACTTGCAAAATCGATTAGAAAAAATGCAACGAATATGAACATTGATAAAAATAAATTAAATCATTATGATACAATAGAAAGTGAAATCGCAGATGTTTTTATAGTATTAAATAGTGTATGCAATAAATTAAATATTGATTTATACAAAGCATTAAAAGATAAAGAAGAAGAAAACATAAAAAGAAAATGGCAGTAGTGTTGAACAATAGTAAAAATTTTTTATATTTTTTAGAAGGAAAACATGAAACTATATGCAGTAACAGATGAATATAGAGATTATTTAAGACGATTTGATAGTATAGTTTATGACAATAAATAAGATAAAAAAAAGCAATGAGAAAATATTTAGGTATAGTTTTAACAATAAATGAAATGAATTACTATATATATGTCATCTCCTAAAAATGTTGAAAAAGAACTTAAAATTATTGAAAAAAATGAAGATTTGATAAAAAAATGCAAGTATTATTTATAATCAAAAAGATAACGGTTATGATGATTCATATATAAAGAATGTAGTTGATTTTAAACTATTAGAAGAAAAATGTAGAGAATATAAAAATAATAAATACATATTGTATTTTTTCATTAATTATTATATACTAACTTCATAAATGAATGTAAACATTGTTTGCATTTTGTTTGCAAAAAATATGAAAACATATATAAAATTAGTACTAATAATATAATAAATATGAAAGGACATAATCCTTGATATTATTAGTAAAAATAATGTTTTATAGTATTGATAATACAGAAATAAAGTCTTCATGTGGAAGTGGGAAAAAGTATAAGAATTGTTGTGGAAAGAACGCATAGCACCTATGTTTAAAGCATTTTACAAAAATCGAAAATTTGGTGACAAAATTAGGTTGTCACCCAAACTTAAATAAAAAATTTATAAAAGCTTAAAATTAAAGAAGTGTAACCTAAATAAAATGGGTGACACTTCTTTTTCTGCTGAGAAAAAAACAGAATCTAATTTGATATTTAAAAATATAATTATCAATTTAGAAGAATTTATAAAAAAGATTGAATAATTAAGGCTTATATGATACAATACAAATGTTCGCAACAATAAAATGTTAATTTACATATTAAATTAGAACATAAAAAATAATATAATACATTTAGAAAAATAATTATTAAACATTAATGAAGGAGGTGCGAAAATGAATGATAAAATAATTGGAAATGAAAAAAATATTTTATTTTATAATGATGAAGAAGGAAATGTAAAGATCGAAGTATTGCTTGAAAACGAAGATGTTTGGCTAAATACAGAAGC
>CALYAA010000027.1 GCA_944393385.1 uncultured Clostridia bacterium | reverse complement strand
TTCTTTTCTATTACATTTTCTTTTACTGCATATCCTGAGTATTTTACTATGTATTCTGGTTTGTAATAGATTATTAAAAAGTAAATTAATGTTACTATTATTATTAATAATAACATTCCACACAACATAAATGTTGAGAATTTTTTTGGTGAATTATTTTTCTTTTTGCTTGGTATTTTGTTTATATTTGTTTTTTTATCGTTTTTTTGTATTTTAAACATAATTTATCCTATTCCTTTCTTAAGGTGCTAAATAGGTAAAATTTATAATTTTTTTCGACCTTTTAGTCCTTTTTTCTTTTGGTTTCTCTAATTTATATTAACATATTTGCAATCATTTTGCAACAATATTTAGGTGCATATTTATTTTTTTTTTTAATATAGAATATCTTGCAAAGGAGGGCAAAGAGATGAATAAACTAAAAATTCCAGAAAATCATAGTGGAGTTAGCAAAACTCTTAGATTACCAGAAAATATAGTAGATGATATACAAAATCTTGCTAACCTTAAAAATTTGTCTTTTAATAAGGTGGTAACATCTCTTTTAGAGTTTAGTTTGGATAATTTAGATGAAGATGATAAAAAAGAATTAGAAAATTTAAAAAAATAATTTTGAATAAAAAGAGGAATTCTTTTTTAAAATGTTCATATGAAGCTACTGTTTTGGATAGTATAATTTCATATGCTACATTTTATTTTTAGAATTCCTCTTAAAATATAATTGTTAATTATTTACAATATATATTATTGTGTCATTATCTAAATATAGTGTTATATTTTCTTCATTAAATTCTGTTTTGTATATTTGGTTAAGATTTATATTTAAATAATTTGTACTGTTTTCGTCTGTGATATTTAAAATTTCAAAAGTTATATTAAATTCAAATTTTTGCATTGAATATTTACTTTTTAAAAATCCATCTTGTTTTATTGTTACAGTTTTGGAAATAAGTTTTTCTAAATTTTTTTGTAAATTATTTTCTTGTTCTTGAGTCATTTTTAATTACACCTCTCTTTTCAATAATTAATATAATCTATATGTTATTTTGTCAATTTATTTTTTGCTTATATTATTTTTCTCAAATAATTTCAAATATGTTAATAGGGATACTAAATTTCTTTTTAGTATCCCTATTTTTTGTGCAACAGTTGTGTTGCTTATTATTTTTTTAGATTATTCTACTAATTCAAAGTCTATTCTTCTTAGTAATTTGTTTGCTTCTGCAACTCTAATTTTTACTTTGTCTCCTATTTTGTATATTTTATGAGAATTTTCTCCTATTGCTTCTTTTCTTTCTTCATTATATATAAAGTATTCGTCTCCAAGTTGCTCATATCTTATTAGCCCTTCTACAGTATTATCTAATTCTACAAATATTCCGAAATTCGTAACTGATGATATTATTCCTTCATATTCTTCTCCGATTTTGTTTTCCATGTATTCGGCTTTTTTGATGTCTTCTGCTTCTCTTTCTACTTTTGTTGCAACTCTTTCTCTTTCTGAACAATTTTCTGCTCTTTTTTCTGCTCTTTTCTCATATTTTTTTATCCAGAAATCATTTTCTAGATAGTCATTTTCTAAATATTTTGAAATTATTCTGTGTATAAATAAGTCTGGGTATCTTCTTATTGGTGATGTGAAGTGACAGTAGTATTTACTTGCTATTCCAAAGTGTCCTTTGTTTTCTGCTTCGTATTTTGCTACTCTTAGTGTTCTTAATATTATGTTTGATACTACTTTTTCTTCGTCTTTTCCTTTAACATCTTCTAGTATTTTTGCAAATTCGTTTGGATATACTATGTCTTCTTTTGATACTTTTATTTTGTATCCAAAGTTGAATAGTGTTTTATTTAGTTCTTTTATTTTGTCTAAGTCTGGTGCTTCATGGTTTCTGTATATAAATGGTGCTTGTAACCAATAAAATTTTTCTGCTACTGTTTCGTTTGCAATTAGCATAAATTGTTCTATTATTTCATTTGCAAAATATGTTTGGTATTTTTCTACATTTATAGCATATCCGTTTTGATCAAGTGTTATTTTGCTTTCTGGTATTTCTAAGTTTAAATATCCATTTTCTTTTCTTTTTTCTTTTAATATATTTGCTAATTCTGCCATTAAGTCAAAATGTGATATATATTTATTATATTTTTTTAAGACTTCTTCATCTGACCTGTCTAGTATTTTTTGTACATCTGTGTAACTCATTCTTTCTGTTACACGTATTACTCCTTTATATATGTCTGATGAGACTACTTTGGCTTTTGGTGTGATTTCCATTGAGCATGATAGTGTAAATCTTTCTTCTCCAGCATTTAAACTACATATTCCGTTTGAAAGCTCTCGTGGTAACATTGGTATTACTCTTCCTAACATGTATATACTTGTTCCTCTTAAATATGCTTCTTTATCTAGTTCTGTTTTTTCTCTTACATAATGGCTTACATCTGCTATGTGAACATCTAGTTTGTAGTTTCCGTTTGGTAGTTTTTCTACATGAATGGCATCATCTAAATCTTTGGCGTCTTCTCCGTCTATTGTAAATATTATGTCTTTCCTTAAGTCTTTTCTGTTTTTTAAGTCTGATATATCTATTTTGTCTCCAAAGGCTTTTGCTTCATTTACTACTTCTTCTGGAAATTTGTATGGCAACTCATATTCTTTTATTAGAGATAGCATGTCTACTCCTGCTTGATTTACTCCTCCAAGTACTTCTATAATTTGTCCTTCTGCATTTTTGCCTTTTTCTGGATATTTTAGTATTTTTACTAGTACTTTATGCTTGTCTCTTGCTTTTCCCCAGTTTGCTTTTGATATGAATATGTCTGTTCCAAAGTTTTTGTCGTCTGGTACTACAAATCCAAAGTTTCTACTTTTTTGAAATGTTCCTACTATTGTGTCTTTTTCATGTCTTATTATTTTGGTTATTTTTCCTTCTTGTTTTTTGTTTTCTTCTTTTTCTGCTATTATTTTTATTTCTACTGTATCCCCATTTAGTGCGTTTTTACAGTTTTCTTTTGATATATATATTTCTTCTTCTTGATCTTCTATTTTTACAAATCCAAAGCCTTTTTGATTTTTTCTGTATGTTCCAATTATTCTTTCTTTTTCCATCTTTTTCTCCTTTTTATAGTGGATTTCTTCTTACACAACAAAAAAAAGCGACTCTTGTGAACCGCTTCCAATTATTATGCTATGTAAACTATAGAAAGTGCAATAGTTACAATTACAAAAGCTATTCCTAAAATAATAGACCATTTTTTTTGTAATCCTTCTTTTGTTCTACTTTTATTTTTTTCAAAAAAGTTGTTTGAAGAAGATCCTGTTATTGTTGATGATAGTCCTGCATCATCTTTTGATTGAACCATTGCTAATATTGTTAGCGCAACACATATTACCAAATCTACTATTATTAATATTATTTTTAATACTTGCATTTAGTATTCCTCCTAACGGTTTATTTATTCATATTTTATATTTTTTGAAAACTCTATAATCAGCTTTCATGCCTAGTACTTGAATATTTTAACATATATTTCCTAAAAAATCAATGCTAGAAAATTAAAAATTATAACTTTTATCATTATTTTTACAAATAAACTGCAATTTGTACTTTTTATACAGCTATTGTTTAAGTCTTGAAATCCTTTTGTTAGCTTTTGTATTTCTTCTTTATTAGATATTTTTTTGTCTTCTAAGTATTTTTTGGCTAAGTATTCTGCTTTTATCATTGCATCATTTTCTAAAAATACTCTTATAGCATAATTTATAAAACTTAGAATTAACAAAATATTAGATAATAATAGCTCATTTGGTAACTTTTTTAGGATTGCTAGTATGCATATTACCATAAAATATATAAAGTATAAATTTGAGTATATGAAGTTAAATATTAATAGTTTTCTATCTTGCACTGAGTGTAAACATTCATGTGCCATTGTTTGTATTCTTGTATAGCTTTCATGTGTGTTTCCAATTGATATTTTATCTGTAATTGCTATATATAGTGTTGATTCTGAATTGGTGTTTTCTTCTATTTTTACTTTTGTGTTGTTTAGTTTTTTTAATATTTCTTTACAAATTTCAGTATTGCTTGGGTATTTTTTTGCTATTTTGTTTAGTTCTTCATTGCTTGCTATTTCTTTCATTTCTTTTATATTTGCAGACATTAATACCATTATTATAATAATTGCAATTATTGATATTATTATTATTTCCATTTTTATATCATTCTTTCTTTATATTGATTATTGCTTAAACAAAGAATTGAATTTTAAGTTTCTATTTTAGTAAATCTTGTATTGCTTCTCCTATTATTTTATTTACATCTGCAACTAATACATTAAATCTTATTTCTGCATCAAAATATTTACTGGCTTCTTCGTTTTGAATTAATTCTCCATATAGTTCTTGTAAATGTTTTGATTTATTAATGTCGTCTTTTCCTGTTTGAAGTGCTATAATTTGTGCTTCATATCTTGCTTTTTCGAATTCGTCTATTTTGTTTTTTAATTCTATATTTAAAGATATTGCTTCTTTTGCTGTTTTGTATGTTGTATATTCTTCTGATTGTTTTATTTCTTGCGCTAATTCATTTGCCAAATCATATACTCTCATTATTCTATCCTCCATTTAATTAGTATTGAGATATTGTCCATTTGTCTGTGTCTACTTGGTACCATACTTGTACTTCTGTTCCTCTTTTTACTGATATGTAATAAACATTTCCTTCTTTTTGTTCGATTGTGTATGTAACACTCGTATCTTTTTCTCCCCACTCTTTTTTGGCAAGTTCTATTGCTTTTTCTTCTTTTGTTTGTGTTTCGTTTTGTGCTTGATCATTTTGACTTTCTTTTTCTTCTTCTCCTACATATGTGCTATTTGTTTCTTCTGTTTTGGGAATTTCTGTGTTTTGTGTTGTTTGTGTTGTTTCTGTTTCTTGGGTTTCATTGGTATTATTTGTTGTTTTTTCTGTTTTTTGTACACTTTCTGTTTGATTACTTATTTTTTGTGTTGTACTTTCTTCTGGAAACATAGCATACATTAAGATTATTATAATGGCAAGTATTGATATAACAATTATTATTGATAGAATGTTTTGTTTATCTCTTGTTTTCATTTTTATTTCATCCTTCCTAATTTTTATAATACTTTTGCTTGTATTTTACCATCTATAAATTTTATTGAGATTTCATCTAATTTATTCACTTGTTTTGCACTTTTTATTATTTTTCCTTCTTTTTCTACTATACTATAGCCTCTTATTAATGTTTTTAGTGGACTTAATGCATCTAATTTTGCAATTAATTCATTGTATTTATTTTTTTTGTGTTTTTGTGTTTCTGTAATTGCTTTTTCTAATCTTTTTATATAATCATCTAGTATTATAGAATTGTCTATAATTTTTCTTGTAGGATCTGTAAATACTCGAGATTTCATTATTTTTTCAAACTTAAGTTTCATTACTTCTATTTTCTTTTTTAGTGCTTCTTTATATCTGTTTTGGTAATTTTGTATTTTTTGTTTTAGTTCATATATGTCTGGAACAGCTAATTCTGCTGCTGCAGATGGTGTTGGGGCTCTTAGGTCTGCTACAAAGTCTGCTATGGTAAAATCTGTTTCATGTCCAACTGCAGAAATTATTGGTATTTCTGATTCATATATTGCTCTTGCAACAATTTCTTCATTAAATGGCCAAAGGTCTTCTAATGAGCCTCCTCCTCTTCCAACTATTAATACATCTGCTAGTTTTTTTTCATTCATTAACTTTATTTTACTTGCAATTTGCTCTGCTGCTCCTGGCCCTTGTACTGGTACAGGTAATAGTCTTATATATACATTTGGGTTTCTTCTGCTTGAAACATTTATTATATCTCTTATTACAGCTCCAGTTTGTGATGTTAGTACTCCAATTATTTTTGGATACATTGGAATTGTTTTTTTGTGAGATTGAGAAAAAAGTCCTTCTGCTTCTAGTTTTGCTTTTAGTTGTTCAAATTTTTCGTGTAGGTCTCCCATTCCATCTTCTAACATAGATTTACAATATATTTGATAAACTCCGTCTCTTTCAAAAACAGAGACAGAGCCAAATACCATTACTTTCATTCCATCTTTTGGTTTGAATTGTAATTTTTCTGCATAACTTTTAAACATTATACATTTTATTAGTGAGTTTTCGTCTTTTAATGTAAAGTATAAATGCCCTGTATAATGGTTTTTGAAATTTGAGATTTCTCCTTTTACTAATACTGCATTTAGGTTTTCATCTTCGTCAAATCTATCTTTTAGATATTTATTTAATTGTGTTACTGTAACTGCATTATACTTCATTTGTTCCTCCAAGAATTTATTGTTGTTCTTCTTTTACTATACTTGCTAGTATTCCGTTTATAAAGTTTTTAGATGATGTTTCTCCATATTTTTTTGCTATTTCTAAAGCTTCATTTATTGCTACTTTATATGGTAAGTTTTTAAATTTTATTTCATAAATTGCAAGTTTTAATATACTAAAATCTACTTTTGAGATTCTTTCTAATGTCCAATCAGCTTTTAGATTTTTTCTTATTAAATTATTTATTTCTTCTTTGTGTTCTTCTATTCCTTTAACTGCGTCTATTATATATTCTTTTGCATCATTTTCTACAATTTCTTCACATTCTAGATATATTTCTATTTGTTCTTCTATATTTTCTGCTTTTTGAATTTCTAGGCTATATATTAATCTGAATGTAAGTTCTCTAATTGCTGATCTTTTCATTTTTATTTATGTTAGCTTTTCTTCTAACATTCTCCCTTCTAAATTTTTTCAGTTTACTGCTTTATAGTCTATCTATAAAGTTTTTTAATTTTTCTTTTACACTGTATTTGTTTTGTTGTACATAATTTCCAATTATTGCTCCTAATATTATTACAACACAAGCTATTATTAAGTCATATAGCTTAGTACATAAAATTAATATTGCTATAATTATTCCTATTATTGCTCCTTTATATTGCGATAAAAAGTTTTTAAAACCATCCATAATATTCTCCTCTTTTTAAGTTTGTTTAGCTAGCTTTAGTGTCTCTTTCACTTTTATTCACATTTACTATTTTTACATTTACTTCTTTTACATCTAAATCTGATGTTCTTTTCATTTCTTCTTTTACTTTATTTTGTAAATTACTTGCTAAGTCTTTTATTACTACATCTTCATCTACTATAATTTGCAATGTTACTGCTATTTCGTTTTGTTCATTTACAGATATTTTTGGTATACATTCTTTTATGTTACTAAACTCATAAACTACTGATTTTACCATATTGTCAAGTGTTTCTTTGGTAATTAATAGTTGTCCATTTTCGTTTTTTAATAATATTCCTTGTGATTCTTTTAAGGCTTCTTTTGAGCTAGAATCAAAGAATATGCATTTTATTGATAATAACATAAATATAACACTTATTGCTAATGTGATTTTAGATGCAGCTACATCTGTTACTATAAAGTTGATTATGTTTGTTACAACATCAAATGATAACCATTTGAATACTAATAAGCATAATACTACTGCAAGTAATAGTATGATGTATGAGTATATTATTAATACGAGTCTTTCTATAAACTTCATCTTTACATATTCCTTTCTTTTTTTGGTTAAAGTAAATAGGCATGATTAAATTTTTATACCTTTTATTTATTCATGCCTATATTTTTTTATTGTTGTTCTGCTGTATCTTCGTTTGAATCTTCTTTTTCTTCTAATTCTTTATCTGTTTTTACTCCTTGTACATGTACATTAACTTCTTCTACTTTTAATCCTGTCATATTTTCAACTGATTTTTTTACTCTTTTTTGTATTTCATAGGCTACGTCTGGTATTCTTGAACCATATTCTACAATTATGTTTACATCTATTTTTACTTCTTTTTCGTCTGATTCTACTTTTATTCCTTTGCTGTAATTCTTTTTACCACTAAGTACTTGTGTAATTCCTCCTGCAAATCCTCCTGCCATACTTGCAACTCCTTGTACTTCTGATACTGCAATACCAGCAATTACAGATATTACTTCATTTGCAATTTTTATGCCATTGTTTCCCTCATCTATTTCTTCAATTTCTTGATTTTGTACATTGTTTTCTTCCATTATTACTCACATTCCTTTCTTATTTATTTTCAAGATATTCTTTTTTGTATCTTGCTTTAATAAGTATATCAATTTTTGCTTTTTTTTACAACTGTTTTTTTTATTTTTATTAAATTATTCTTGCTCTTTTTCTAGTATATCGTCTATTACTATTTGTCTGTTTGCATCTAGTTTATAATGTGGAAGTTTTGGTAAATTGTTTAAACTTGAGTATCCAAACATTTTTAAGAATTCTGGTGTTGTTTTATATGTTGTGGGTCTTCCTGGTAAGTCTGCTTTTCCTGAATCTTCTATTAATCCATATTCTAATAGTTTATATATTGTTGCATCAGAACTTACTCCTCTTATTGCTTCTATTTCTGGTCTTGTTGCTCTTTGGTTATATGCTATTATTGCTAAGGTTTCTAATGCTGCATTTGATAAATTGGGTTTAGTTCTTTTGTCTATAATAGGATAAATGTAATCATAGAATTCTTGTTTACTGCATAATTGGTATCCGTCTTCTACTTTTATGATTTGAATTCCTCTGTTTTCATAGCTTTCTTGCATTTCTTCTATTATATCTTCAATTCTTTCTTGACTTATTTCTAGAGCAACCATTAATTCTTTTATTGTTACTACTCTTCCTGCAGCAAATAATATTGCTTCTATTATTTGTTCTATTTTTTGTTTTTCCATTATTTATCTCTTTCTTTTCGTTATAGTTCAATGTCTTTTTTAGTTTTTTTCATGTTTTCTATTGTTTCAATTATTTCTTCTATTTTCATTACTTTTTTTGCTCCGTCTTTTGTTCTTTCAATTTCTGCAAATCCTTCTTCTGTGTTGTTCCCAATTATTGCTATATATGGTATTCCAAGTATTTTTGCATTTCTTATTTTTTCACCAATTGAGCCTTTTACATCATCAATTATTACTTCAACATCTTTGTCTAAAAATTGATTATACATATTTTGAGCAATTTCTTTTTTCTTGTCATTACTTATAATATATAAATAATATGGTGTTACAGATATTGGAAGTGAATATCCTACTACATTTTCGTTTTCTTTTATGATGTTGTTTTCATATATTAGTCCTAAAACTCTACTTACTCCTATACCGTAACATCCCATGTAAAATGGTTTACGATTGTTTTGTTCATCTATGAATTTAATATCCATAGAGTCTGAATATTTAGTTCCTAATGCAAATATATGTCCTAATTCACATGCTTTTTCTTCTTTTAGTTTTTTTATGTTTTCTATGTGGTAGTTTTCTTTTAAATAGCTTTCTGCGTCTTCTCTTTCTAAGATTTCTACATTTAGACCTTGGTTTGTTTCTTTATCAAATAGAATTGTGTCTTCTCCAATTTTTGATAATGCCATTATTTCTTCTGAGTTTTTTCCACCCATTGATCCATTGTCTGCTGCAACTGCTACTATGTCTAGTCCAATTTCTTTAAATGTTTCAAAATAAACTTGTTTTATTTTATTATATGTTTTAATCATTGATTCTTCGTCTTTGTCAAAACTATATAGGTCAAACATCAAGAATTCTTTTCCTCTTAATAAATATCCTCTATTTCTAATTTCGTTTCTGAATTTTGGTCCTATTTGGTAAAATACAACTGGCAATTGTTTATGTGATGTTATTCTGTTTTCAGCAAATATAGTTATTGCTTCTTCTGCTGTAGGAGCTAAACAATATGTTCCTTTGTCTGTTTCTGATATCATTGTAACTCCTTCTTCTTGATATTGGTCATATCTGCCTGATCTTTTCCATATTTCGGCTTGTTGTATTATTGGCATTTGAACTTCAATACAGTCTGCTTTGTTAAAGTGCGTTTTTATTATTTCTTCTATATTGTCTTGTACTTTTAGTGGAATATTATCATAGGCATATACTCCACTTCCATATTGTTTTATTTGCCCTGTTTGCATTAATATATCTTGTGCTGGATACATTTCATCTAAATTGCTTAATTTTATGTTTTTCATTCCCATTTTTGATAGTCTCATTTATAAACCTCCAATAACCTCTATGTTTCATTATTTATTTTTTTTAGATTCTTTTATTTCTTTGTCACTCGGAATTATAATTTTTTTCTTGTTTTCTTTACCTTTTGGTTTAACATCTTTTATATGGTTATATACTGGAGATATGTCTAATGTTGATCCATCACCATCAATGACTTCTATCTTCTTATTTTCTTCGCTCATAATTACTCCTTTCAATATTTTATTAGTTTTGATATTGTGTTAAGTCGATTCCATATGTTTGATAAACCCAATCATTATAATTCCATGGTTCTAATGTTTCTGGTGTTCCATAGTCAATTCCAAATGTTTCTACTGAAACATTTGAGATTACAACATCATTAACTGGTATACTTACTTCTTTTTCTTCTTCTTTTCCTGTTTCAGATGTTGTTTCATCTGTTTCTTCTGCTTTTACTTCAACATTTTCTATTGCATGTACTACATCCATTCCTTCAATTACTTTTCCAAATACAGTATAGCTTCCATCTAATGATGAATTATCTACTGTGTTAATAAAGAATTGTGATCCTCCTGAGTTATAACTTTCTGTTGTTAATTGTGAAGAGTATGATGTGTAATCTGCTCTTGCCATTGCTATTGTTCCTTCAACATTTTTTAGTTTATTTTCATATCCATTTGCTAAAAATTCTCCTGTTATACAATATCCTCTGTTATTTGGATCATCTTCTGCTACTAAGCCTAAGTCACTTAGTTCTGGTTCGCCTGTTCCATCACCGTTTTTATCTCCTCCTTGTATCATAAAGTCTTTTACAACTCTATGGAATTTTAGTCCGTTGTAAAATCCATTCTTTGCTAATGCTATAAAGTTGCTTACTGTTTCTGGTGCTTCTTCTGGATATAATTCAAGTTTTATTATTCCAAAGTTTTGTATTTCCATTGTTACAATTGGGTTTTTTACTTCCATTGTGATTTTTTTATAGTATCCATATGATACTGTTCCTATTAATACTAAAATTGCTATTAATGCTATTATTGTTAAGATATTTGATATTTTTTTCATTTTTATAACCTTCCTTTTTGTGTTTTTTTGAAATTATTATATATTTATTTTTCTTATTATGCAACTACTTTGATGAATTTTTTTGCTTATTATAGTAAATTATCAAATGCAAATTGTTCTTGCATTTTTCTTAAATAGTGTTTTATTGCTTCTGCTCTTACTTCTCCAATCCCTTCAACTTTGTCTAAATCGTTTGTTTCTGCAACTAGAATGTGTTGAAATGATTTAAATGTTTTTACTAGCTTTTCAATAATAGAGCTTGGCATTCTTGGTACTTTATTTAATATTCTATATCCTTTTGGATATACTGCTAAATCTTCGTAATTTTCAGAGCTTTCATATCCTAGAATTTTGGCAATTGCTGTTTGTTTTATTAGTTCTTCATGGTTTAAATTTCCTAGTTCTTCTAATACTGCATCTGATGTTTTTTCTGAAATTAGATAGTCTTTGATTATTTGTGCTTCTTCTTTTTCTAGTCCTCCTATTAATTCTTCTAGTTGCATGTTTACTAGTCTTCCATCTTCTCCTAGTTCATAGATTTTTTTCCTTATTTCTTCAACTATTTTCATTATCATTTCTGCTCTTTGAATTACAGATAGTACATTGTCTAATGTTACTATATCATTAAATTCATATTCATTTAAAATACTTAGTTTATTGTCATATACTTTTCTGTACTTTTCAAGTGTTTGTATCGCTTGATTGGCTTTACTTAATACTACATCTGTATCTTCTAATATGTATCTGTAATTATCTTTAAATATTGTGATTATGTTTCTTCTTTGTGAAATGCTTATAACTAATTCTCCTGTTTGTTTTGCTGTTCTTTCTGCTGTTCTATGTCTTGTTCCTGTTTCTAATGTTGGTATTTGGTATGATGGTATTAGTTGTGCATTTGCAAAAAGTATTTTTTTCATGTCTCCACTTAGTACTATTGCTCCATCCATTTTGGCTAATTCATATAGTTTGGATGATGAGTAGTCTTCATTTATATTGAATCCACCATCTACTATTTCATTAATTACTTCTTGCTTGTCTGTAATTAATAATAATGCTCCTGTTCTTGCTTTTAAAATATTTTCTAGTCCTTCTCTTATTGGCGTTCCTGGTGCTATTTTTTTTAATATATCTGCTATAGGATCTTCTTTTATTGCTCTCATATCGTATTCTTTCCTCTCATATGCAAAGCTTTAATTTTTAGCATTTTATTTTATGCCTAATTTTCTTAATGCTTCACCAATATTTGTCACGCCTATTATATCTAATTTGAACTCATTTTTCAAGCCTTTTTTGTTATTTTCTGGAATTATGCATTTTTTGAAACCTAATTTTTCAGCTTCTTTTAATCTTTTTTCTATTAAATTTATTCTTCTTACTTCTCCTGTTAATCCAACTTCTCCAATTACTACTGTGTCTTTGGGTATTGGAATGTTTTTATATGCTGATGCAACTGTTGCTATTATTCCTAGGTCCACAGCAGGTTCGTTTAATTTCATTCCTCCTGCAATGTTTAGATATACATCTTGCCCGCCTAAAGCAAGTCCTGCTCTTTTTTCTATTACTGCAATTAGAACTGCTAATCTATTATAATCAAATCCATTTGCTGTTCTTTTTGGTATTCCAAAAACAGATTGTGAAGTTAATGCTTGCATTTCTACTAAAATTGGTCTTGTTCCTTCCATACTTGCTACAATGCATGAGCCTGATGGGTTATCCTCTCTTTCTGTTATTAATATATCTGAAGGGTTTGATACTTCACACATTCCTTCTTGTTTCATTTCAAACATTCCTATTTCATTTGTTGATCCAAATCTATTTTTTACTGCTCTTAAGATTCTATATGTATTATATCTTTCTCCTTCAAGATAAAGTACTGTATCTACCATGTGTTCTAAAACTCTTGGTCCTGCTATATTTCCTTCTTTTGTTACATGACCTATAATTATTGTTGTTATTTCATTTGCTTTACACATTCTCATTATTTGTGAGGTTATTTCTCTTACTTGACTTACACTTCCAGCAGCTGCTGTTATTTCGTCTGAGTACATTGTTTGGATTGAGTCTATTATTACTAGTTTTGGTTTTATTTCTTGTATTGCTTCTTTTACGACGTCTATATCTGTTTCTCCTAAAAATAGTAGGTCTTCATTATTTACATTTAGTCTGTCTGCTCTTAGCTTTATTTGTTCTGCAGATTCCTCTCCTGATACATATAATACTTTTCCTTCTCCTTGTACTTTTTCACATAATTGTAAAATTAGAGTTGATTTTCCTATTCCAGGTTCTCCTCCGAGTAATATTAAAGATCCTTTTACTAAACCTCCTCCTAATACTCTGTCTAGTTCAAGATATCCTGTTGAAGTTCTGTTTTCTTCTTTTCCTACAAATGAGTTTAAAGGTTTTGGAGTATTATTTATCTTTTTTTCTGTTTTGTTTGTTTCTGTGTATTTTTCTACTTTTTGTTCATAAAATGTGTTCCAACTGTTACATGCTGGACATTTTCCTAACCATTTTGGTGATTCATTTCCACATTCGCTACATACAAATATTGTTTTTGCTTTTGCCATTTCTTTTTGTTTTTGTTAGTTTTGGGCTAACATTCTCCTTTTTAAATGAATTTAGGTTTTTTAATTTAAGGCTTTACCCATAAACCTTATATTTGTTCTAAAATCTTTTCAAATGTTTTTAGTCTTGGACCAATTTTATCTTTTTCTTCTGGCTCCATTTCTGAAAGTGTTTTATTACAATTATTTGGTCTAAAATATTGGTCAAATCCAAATTCTCTTGTTCCTTTACATTCACACATTTCTCCATCTAAGCTGTTTATTGCTTCAATTGTTTTTTCGTTATTTGGATATGCTAAAACCATACTACTTATCCAATGAGCTGTTTTACTATCATTTCCACTTTTTTTCATTGCTTCTAATATCTTTGGATATAATTCTGCTGGCTTGTCCTCATTTACATTTTCACCCTTGCAATACTCTTCAATACATCTTTTTGTGTAAACTCCTGGTGCCCCATTTAATGCATCTATTTCTATTCCAGAATCTTCTGCAAGTGCTATCATATTTAGCTTGTCTGCCCAGTATTTTGCTTTTAATTTTGCATTTTCTAAAAATGTATTTCCATTTTCTTCTGCTTGTGGTATATTTTCCGATTCTTTTATATCACTTAAAACTATTAATTCTATTTTTTCTTTTGCCATTCTTTGTAATTCTAATGCTTTTTTCTTATTTTTACTCGCAAATACAACTTTCATTTTTAAAACCATTCCTTTCGATAAATTTACTACCAGTTTTTCAGTATTTCCATTTTACTATAAACTTTAGAGATTATCAAGCAGAAAAAAGGGAAAAAAAAGAACCGGCACCAATTTGCCCTGAAAAGGGAAAAAAGAGGAAAAAAAAGAACCGGCACCAATTTGCCCTGAAAAGGGAAAAAAGAGAACCGGCACCAATTTGCCCTGAAAAGGGAAAAAAGAGAACCGGTACTTATTGGCCAAAATAAATTTCTGGAATGTTTCCTACTATAACATTTTCAGCTATTATAAATTGGTTTTGGATATTTTGCGTGTAGTTTTTTATTGGTGTTATAATTGACATGTTACAGTCAAATACAACATATACTCTATGTAATGTTTGGTTTATTCCTTGTGAGATAAATTCGCTTTTTACTTCTGTGTCTACTGTCCCTGTTATATTTACATTTATGGGAATTTTGGGGCCAAATCCAGCAAATAGGTAGTTTCCTGTAAAATTGCCTAATGTGATGTAAATTTTTTCTGTTTCAACTTTGTTGAATTCTTGTTGTATGTTTTCTGTTAAGTCTGAAATCATGTTATTTATTGGTGTTACATTTGCTTTTATTAATGTTATGTTTCCATTTGTGTCTTTTTCAATTGTGTATAATTCATCATATTGGTATTTATTCATAAAGATTGTTGATTGTTGGTTTGTAATGATTGTTGCGACTGATTTTGCTTTTTCATTACATAATGTTTCATATACAGGCCCAATATAGTCTAAACTTATTTTAAAACCAAATATACTTATTAGTATGATTGATAAAAATTTAAATATCTTTTTTTTGAATTTGTAATTTTTATTTTTTGAATTTTTGCCTCTAATTCTAAAAGGCTTTATTATAAACCTCCTTCTTGAATAAATTTTTTCCATATTTATAATGATATTGGCTCTTTGGCTCTTTTTAATACATATTTTGGAATATATATTTTTTCGCCAACATTAATTTTTTCTGGTCTTTCAATTCCATTTACTCTTGCAATATCATCTATTGTACTTCCATATTTTTTGGCTATTTTCCACAAAGTGTCATTTGGTTTGACAACATATATAATAACACTATAATCTTCTGAATCTTCCATTTGTTCTTCTGTAATATTATTTATTGCAGGTATTTCTGTTTCTTTATATGATGTTGTTTCAATGTTTAAGTCTATATTTGCAGAAACATTTCCACTTTGATTTATAAATTCTTGTGTTCCTACTTCCATTTCTGTATTTGTTTTGCATGTATTGTCTATTTCTTCAATTGTCTGTTCAAATGGAATTTCTATTTTTTTAGTGTTTATTCCAACACTTGACATATCTGTAAATATGATATTTAGACTTAGCTCTCCTTCTATCATTACTTTTCCATTCAATTTGTTTTCTTTGGTTATATTTGGCTCTATTACAACATCTATTATGTTTCCATTTCCTATTTCTGGTAAATCCACCTTTTCTCTTATGTTACATACACTTTTTTTGACTCTTCTATTTGAAATTGTATTTAATTGTTGTAAATCAAAATTTATTTTTTCTCCAGGACAATACATGTCTTCTATAACCTGTATTTCTTTTTCTTCATATGCTAAACAACTTATTTCTACTTCCATTTCTATATATACAGAATGTTCTTCAACTGAGTTTGTCTTTATAATTAGATTTTTTGTTAAGTAATTTATTTCACAAGTATTTTCTTCTTCTATATTTGGCATATCTATAAATCCTACAAGTGGTACTTTACCAGTACATGATGCAATTCTGCCATCTTCTGTTAAATAAATTAATTTTACTTCTACTTCTGTTTTTGCTAAAATTTTATTATAACTTACCTTTGTATCTTTATCTACTAAATTTACACTACAGTTTAGTATTTCTGCTAAATTATCATTTGTTGGAATTGATATGTTTTCTTTTACATATGTTTTGGTTGTTCCATCTCCTAATAGTGAACTTACCATTTCGTTTTTACTCAATACTTGAATATTAACATCATTAACATTTGTAACAACGTCTGTTTCTTCTTTTGAATGAACTTTAAATTTCATTTCAACAGTTGCTTTTAGTCCAATTTTTCTACCATTTAATACTTTACATTCAATTAATTTTATTGCAGATGTAATGTCTACACTCATTCCTATTTGTAACTCTGGAATTGCTATTGTTTCAGAAAAATCTAGAGTTGTATTTAATCCTCTTAAGCTATTTTTTTCATCATCTGCTAGATACATTATATATGTTAAAATATTTCCATCAACTCTTATCTTTCCTTCATTTATTTCTTTTTTATATATGCAGATATTTCCTGTTGTGTTTATAGTATTTAATATGTCTGGCTTTGAGTCTGGTACTATCATGTCTCCTTGTACATTAATTGTTTCTTTTTTTTCACATATTACCTTATTGATTCTTACAGTTTCTTTTGTTATTTCCATATAAAAACCTCCTATATATTTTTGTTTATTAATGTATATGAGGTATTATTTTGTTTTATTCAGGTAAAATAAAATTTTAAATAAATGATTTAATTTTTTCTTCTCACTACTGTAAAATTTACATAAAAATTGATTTTTTTTGTAAAATATGTTATAATATATTTTAGTTCGTACATTGACTACTTAGCATTGAAAAGGAGGAATTTTACAATGCTGAAACTTTATTGTCGGAAAAAGGTCTTCGATTTTATCATCCCGCTACCATTTCGTTATGAAGAATCGCCTTTCATTGGTGATTGGACTGAAGACATTCACCTTAAAGACGATCACGGAAACAAATTTGGCCCTGTAGAGAAATCAAACTTCATGGTATTAGTCATGAATTATGGCATTTCTGTCCATATTAACTCATTGATGAAGATTTTAAAGAATAAGGAGGCGGATTTTTTGGACCTGATTAGGGAAAGCCCCGATGTTCTGTTATTTGATCAGGAATCTTCTGTTGTTGAACATTATGCCAAAGAGCATAACATCCCCTGGAGTTGGATGTATGACTCTAAGCAAGGTAAGACTGTGTACTTTGCAGTTCAACCTTACAGCAGAAATTTGTACCTTTCTGGGCTCCAAGTTAGAGAACCCAATAATCCCTTTTTCTGATCCGGCAAACAGTCTAAAAAAATTCTAAATTTTCAAGAGGGTGCTCACCAACTGGTGAACCCCCTCTATTTTTTCACTATTTATTTCTATCTTTTATATAAATTGCTAGTTGTTTTAAAAATTCTGCTTTTTCTCCATATATTTCTATAATTTGTACTGCTTCATTTATTGTTTTTTCTAGTTCTTGTTTTGCTCCTTGTAATCCAAATATAGAAACATAAGTGCATTTATTATGTTCTTTATCATTTCCAACAGGCTTTCCTGTGATTTCTGGATTTCCTTCTTCTGATAATATATCATCTTTTATTTGAAATGCTAATCCAATTTTATCTGCAAATGCTGATAGTTTATTTATATCTTCTTCATTTGCTTCTGCTAATATTGCTCCCATTCTTACACTTAGTTTTAATAGTGCTCCTGTTTTGTTTTCGTGAATGTATTCAAGCATTTTTGTTGAAATATTTTGCCCTTCAAGTTCTGTGTCTAAATATTCGCCACATATCATTCTTTCAACTGCATTTGAAAATTCATTAAATACTCTTAATTTATTTTGTATATTACTAGTAGAATCCTTCAAATCTTTGCTTATTACAACATATGCTTGGTTGAATAATAGGTCTCCTGCTAACAATGCTGTTGGATGATTAAACATTTTGTGGTTGGTTGGTTTGCCATGTCTAAAATCATCATTATCTACTTCTGGTAAATCGTCATGTATTAATGAAAAATTATGTATCATTTCAATTGCTACAGAATATGGCATTGCTTCTGTATAATCTTGTTTGAACATTTTGTACACAACTAGTACAAGTATTGCTCTTAATCTTTTTCCGCCTGCCATTAAACTATATTCTACTGCTTCATTTAGTCTTTTTTCTGGACAATTTTCCTTTTTTAAGTATTTTTCTAATTCTGTATTTATTATTTCTTGGTATTTTTTTAATTGTTCTTTAAATTCCATTTTTTATTCCTCTATATTACATTTTTTCATTTATTTTACTTGTGTTATTGCTTTTTAATTTTTTTACTTTTCCAAAAAATGATTTTAGTTTTGCTGTGTTGTTTTTTACATCTCCTAAATAATATGAGAATGCAAAACCTATAATCATTATAATTATAGATATAACAGAAGCTACATTAAATCCTAATACACAACTACTATTTAATACATTTGGAATGATTGATAAAAATAGTCCAAATATTATTGAGAATGTGATTGTGTAAAATTTGCTTAATAATTTATTCATTAAGAATGATATTACTAAAACTCCTATTACTAATCCAACTCCTGCTGGTATTAAAATTGATAGGTTAAAATTAGCTAAAGAACTTACATATAGTTCATATAACCCTAAAGTTGATAATATTACTGCACTGTCTACTCCTGGTACTATTGATGATCCAGCTACTGCAACTCCTAATAATACAGATTGTAATAAATTAGGATTTGTTATTACTGGGAATAAATCTTTATTGACTGAAAATAAAGCAATTCCAACAAGTGCTGAAATTAACATTACTATGTAATATTTTTTGTTAAATCCTTCTTTTTTTACTTCTTTATAAAAAAGTGGTATTGTTCCTAAAACTAATCCTAAAAATGCAAATCTTGTATACATTTCAAAGTTTCCTAGTAAGAAATCTACTACTTTACTAAATATAATTACACCTACTCCAAATCCTAAAAAAAGTGGAAATAAAAAAGCTACATTTTTCTTAAAATCTTTGAATATTGTTCCTATCGCATTTATTGTTTTCTGATATAATCCTAAAATTACTAATAATACACTTCCACTTAACCCAGGTGCAATTCCACCTATTCCAACTATAATTCCTTTTAAAAAATTACGCATGTTATCCTCCTTGATTATTATTTATTATAAACATTTCTGTCATTATAATATAAAAGGAAAATTTAGTCAAACCATTTTTTATAATCTTAATATTTCATTCATTTTTATACCATCATTTATTTTCCAATTCTACTAATTCGCAATTTAAACTTTCCCACTCTTCCATTTTATTTTCTATTTCTTCATTTAATTTTTGTAAATTTTCTTGTAACTCTTTTAGTTTCAAATAATCTGTACAATTTTCCTCATCTTGCATTTGTTTTTCTATTTGATTTTTTTCGCTTTCCTTTTGTTCTATTTCTCGTTCAATCTTGCTAATCTTATTTTTGATTTTACTTTTTTCTTTATTTAAAAAGTATGAATTTTCTTTTTTGGTAAAGTTAGTTGTTTCCTTTTTATTTATTTGGTCATTTATTTTTTCTTCTTGCTCCATTCTTTTTCTTGTATATTCTTCATAATTTCCATTAAAATATGTTACTTTATTTTTCTCAAATATTAATAATGAATCTGCTATTTTATTAACAAAATATCTATCATGTGATACAAATATTAAAGTGCCTTTATATTCTTTTAAAATATTTTCTAAACTTTCTTTTCCTACAATATCCATATGATTTGTTGGCTCATCTAATAATAGTAAATTAGGTCCTTGTTTTAAAATTTTGCATAATTGAAGACGTCCCTTTTCTCCTCCTGAAAGTACTTTTATCTTTTTAAATACTTCATCTCCTGAAAATAGAAAAGATCCTAATATATTTCTTATTTGTGTTGTTGTAAGGTTAGGAAAAGTATTGCTTATCTCATCAAATACAGTATTTTCTATATTTAAAAATTCCATTTGTTGGTCAAAATAACCTTTTACTACATGGTATCCATATTCAAATTCTCCTCCAAATTTTTGTATATTGCCATTTAGAGTTTTTAGAAGTGTTGATTTTCCTATTCCATTTTCACCTATTATTCCAAGCTTTTGCCCTTTATATAACTCAAATGTTACATTCTGAATTGGCTTATCATACCCTATTTCTAAATTTTTTGCAGTTAATACCATTTTTCCACTTTCTACTTCTATATTAAAGTTTGCGTGAAATGTTTTTAAATTATATTTATTTGGCTCTTCTATAATTACCATTTGTTCTATCTTTTTTAATTTTGATAGTGCCATTTTTGCTTTTGTTGGTTTATATCTAAACCTATCTGCTATTGCTTTTAATCTCTTTATTTCGGCTTGCTGATATTCGTAATCTTTTAATTGTTTTTCATAATTATTTCTTTTTTGTTTTTCAAATTCTGAATAATTGCCAGTATATTCTGTTAGTTTTCCATATTCAATTTCATATACTTTATTTACTATTCTATCTAAGAACATTCTGTCATGTGATACAATAACTACTGCTTTAGGGTAGTTTTTTAAATAGTTTTCTAGCCATTCTATTGCTGTTATGTCTAAATGGTTTGTTGGTTCATCTAATAATAGTATATCTGGCTTGCTTAATAGTAGTTTTAGAAAGGCTATTTTCGTCTTCTGCCCTCCTGAAAACTCATTTATTTTTTTCTTTTTATCTTCTTCTGAAAATCCAAATTTTTTTATTGCTATTTCATATTCTTTTTTATATGTATAACCATCTAACATTTCGAATTTCTCTAATGAATTCGTATATTGTTTTATTAAATATTCATCAGAACTAGTTTGTAATTTATTTGCAAGTTCTGATATTTTTTCTTCTAGTTTTATTATATTTTCATATACTTTTAAAATTTCTTCTAACATTGTTAAGTTTGAATTTTCAAAATTAATTTGTTTTAAATACCCTATGTTAGGATTGCCTTGTTTATATATATTAAATTTTTCTTCTCCTATTCCTTCTTCTAACATATTATTATTTATTATACTATTAAGAAGTGTGCTTTTTCCTGCTCCGTTTCTACCTACAATAGCAATTTTGTCTTTATCTTTTATTTCTAAATTAATTTCTTCTAGTATTGTGTCTGCTCCAAAACTAACTGATCCATTTATTATTTTATAGTTCATTTTTATTATCCTTCTTGCTTGAATTATTTTAATAGATTATTTGTTTTTTGGTAAAAAATAATAACAGCCATATAATAAAAAATAACTATATGGCTGACCTACCAATTCATATCTTCTTAATATTCAATCCTCATAACATAATTTTTTAATAATACAGTTCTTAGAACTACCTTGTAAGAACAAAAGTGAACTTCGTTCACTCATAGCACTAATTTAATATTAGTGCTTTTTATAAAGATGTTGTTTTTAAGTT
>CALYAA010000026.1 GCA_944393385.1 uncultured Clostridia bacterium | reverse complement strand
GAGTATATTTAGAAGATTCACATATTTTGTTAAATAACATAAAATATAGCAGAATAACTACAAAAAATCCTAAAAAGAAAGGAGAGAAAATGTCAAAATTTATAATACAAGGTGGAAAAAAGTTAGAAGGAGAGGTAAAAAACTCTGGTTCAAAAAATGCAGCACTACCAATACTTGCTGCAACAATATTAAATGGTGGAAAAACGACATTATATAATGTTCCAAATATTCAAGATGTAAATACAATGTTTGAAATACTAAAAGAAATAGGTGCAACAATTACAAGAAAAAATAATAAAGTCATAATTAACACAAACAAAATACATACATATGAAATTCCAGACAATTTAATGAGAAAAATGAGGTCATCAGTAATACTTGCAGGAGCAATAATAGGAAAATATCATAAAGCAAAGTTTTCATATCCAGGGGATTGCGATATTTGATTGATACATCGGACAAGCATAAGATAAATGAGTGGATTAGGGAATTTAAGTAACAAATTTATAAAGTTTTAAATTTAAAAATTTAAGGCTTTATTTTTTTGACTAATGTAGATATTAAATGAAATTAAAGATACCATAAAACTAAATGTGTGGCGAAAGGAGGATATGAAAATGCAAAAATTAAAAGGGCTATGGATTCTAGCAGAGATTTTATTAGATGAAAAAATAACAGATAAAGAAAAGCTTATATTATCTATGATTATATATTTAAGTGATGAAACAGGAAGTTGTTTTGCTAGTAATGGGTATTTAGCGAGTATTGTAAAAGTGAGTACAAATAGAGTTTCAAAAATAATAAGTTCATTAAAAATAAGAAATATATCCAAGTGAATTTAAAATATAAAAAAGAAAGTAAAGAAATAGAACAAAGACAAATAATACCTATTGTCCAAATGAACAATGGGTATAGTCAAAATAAACAAGAGGTTATTGGTGTAAATAACAATTCGGCTAGTCAAAATGAACCATATCCTATTGGCGAAAATAACAAAGATATAATAAATAATATAAAAAATAAAAATAATTATAATAAGAAATCACACGTCAAAAAGAATAATAAAGCTAACTTTGAACAGCGAGATTATACAGGCTTTGACTTTACTAAATTATATGCAAATGCAAGTGCTTTTTCATAGATACATACATTTGCATATATAAAATCAGTTGTTATGGCAGAAATGCTAAATAGATGACTGATTTTTTTATTCTAAAATTGCGAGTAGCAAATTTAGGATAAAGTATAAAAATACGATGCAGTATTTTTATGAAAAGGGGGGTGGAGCAATAGCCCTGCCATACAGACAAACTTGTCTGTCTAGTATGTTAGACGTTCAAAGAATATCTTAAGCAAGAAAGAGGTGCAAAGAAAATATGAGTTATTCAATTATAAGAAATGAAAATTTGATTAGAACAGAAGCAAAAGGAAGTTATGTCCATAATGAAAGAAGAACAAGAGGTCATACAAATAAAGATATTGATTCAGAAAAAACACATTTTTTTGATAAAATTAAAAAAATAAAAATATATTTTGAAGAAAGTTATAATTTTATATGTAGTTACAAAAATCTTGGATAAAAAAATATAATATTAACAGTAGTATATTTAGACGAAGGAATACTACATATGCACTTGATATATAATCCAGTAATTCATACAAAAGATAAAGAAGGAAAAGAAATAGATAAAATATGTTATATGGATTTTTGGAAAGGGAGAGATAGTTATAGGCAATTACAAAATGCTTTTTTTTGAATATATTATTTCAAAAGGATTTGAACTAGAAAGGGGATTGCCAGTTGAAGAAACAGGAGCAAAACATGACAAAATGTTACAAATATATTATTTTTTTGTAATATTTAATAAATTTTGTAATAAATATGTTATAATTAAAAAGAGGATTTATATTTAATAAAGGGGGAATTATAAATGTCTATAAGGTTAAAGCCTTATAATGTGGAAACATATCAAAAAGTTACAGATAAATTAAAGAAATCAAATAAGGTTGCTGTAATACACCCAACTGGAACAGGAAAAATGTATATTGCTTTAAAATTGTTAGAAGAAAATAAAGAAAAGAAAGCAATATATGTAGCACCATCAAATCCTATATTACATGATGTAAAGAAGAACATTTTTGCAGAGGGAATGACAATGGAAGATTTTCCTCAACTTAAAAGAATAACTTATCAAAAATTAGCAAGTTTGACAAATGAGGAAATTCAAGAACTTGATGCTGATATTATTGTTTTAGATGAATTTCACCATTGTGGAGCACCAGAATGGGGAAAAGGCATTGAAAGATTACTTCAAAGAAATGAAGGAGCAAGTGTATTAGGATTATCTGCAACACCAGTAAGATATACTGATGGATTAAGGGATATGGCAGATGAATTATTTAAAAATAATGTTGCATCTGAAATGACATTAGAGGAAGCAATAGAAAGAGAAATACTTCCAAAAGCATCTTATGTAAGTGCATTGTATGGTTATGATGAAGAACTTGAAAGTATGCAAACAAATATAGACAAAATAAAAGAAGAAGATAGAAGAAAAGAAGCACAAAAATTACTAAATATTTTAAGAGATAAATTAGATGCAAATACACAAAATTTACCAAAATTGCTTTCTGAACATATGCAAAATAAGAGTGGAAAGTATTTGATATTTTGCAGAAACATTGAAGATATGAACGAAAAAATGAAACAAGCACAAAAAATGTTTGGAAAAGTTAATTCTAATATAACAATTAGAGGTATTTCATCAAAAATAAAAGAATCAGATAAAATTTTAACTGAATTTGAACAAGATAGTGAAGAAGGAACATTAAAGTTATTGTATGCAGTTGATATGCTCAATGAGGGATATCATATAAAAGATTTAGATGGTGTTGTTATGATGCGACCAACATTTTCTCCAACAATTTATACACAACAATTAGGTAGAGCATTGACTGTTGGAGGAGATAAAAGTCCTGTTGTACTTGATTTAGTAAATAATTTTGATTCTTGCAAAATAATAGAAGATTTTGCAGAAATAATGAGGAAATATAAAGAAAATGATGGAGCAGGAAGAACAGGAATTTACAGAAAAAGCAGACTTTCAATTTTTGATACAACAAAAGAATTTAGAGAGATAGCAGAAAAAATAACTAAATTATCAAAAAGAAGTCAAGTAAAATTGGAACAGAAAATAGAAATATTTGAACAATTTATGAAAACAGGAGAAGAATTAGTTGGAAGTACAACTTTTAATGGATATCCGATAGGACAATGGGCTATACAAATAAGAAATAGTTTAAATAGAATGAATGATGGAGATGGTGACAAAGTAGAAATTAATCCAACAAAAGAACAATTAGAAAAGTTGGAAAGTATGGGCATTTTAGAAAGGCAAATCGATTCAACAATAGATGAAAAAATTGATAGTTTAGTTGAGTGGAGAAGAAAATATCCAAAAATAAAAATAATACCTATTGCAACAGATGAAGAATTAAGGGAATATGCCAGAACAGATGAAGAATTTAGTAAAATTCAAGAAGAATATGAAAAAATGCGAAGATATTATGAATATGTAAAATATAGAAAATATCAAGGAAAACTAAATGAAAAACAAATACAAAGAGGCAAAGAAGGAAAAATTGGAGGAGTTTTTGGATATTTAACAAGAATAGAAGAATTAGCAAAAAGATATGGAATAATAGAAAAAGACATAGATTACTTATTAACAAAATTTGGTACACTAGATAATTTTTATGAAATGTATACTACAGGAAAAATTGAAGATAAAAAGGATAGAACATTAGCTGAGAGAATAATAAGAAATGTAGTTGATATTGATGATAATTCTAATATTGGATATGATAATTTATATAGAGATATATTGGAAATAAAAACAAGTGAAAGAGGCATGTTTTTTTATTCATCTAACGAAATACAAAAAGCATTTAAAGCACTAACTGAAAGAGAAGAATATGTAATAGAATGTATATATGGATTAAAGGAAGGGAAAACACCTATAACATTAAAGAACGTAGGCATAGAATTAGGGATAACAAGAGGAGGAGGCTCTCCGATAAAGCAAAAAGCACTTAGAAAATTAAGAATTTTAGCCAGAAATAGAAAATATAAAATTACTTTTGAAACAGAAGGTGATGAATACTTAACAGATAAAGAAAGACAGCTAATTGAGGAAATTAAAAAAAATATTCAATTACAAAATGGTGATTTATCTGAAAATTTGGGCAAGTTAATGGAAATTCAAGAAAAAGCAAGAACAAGAAAAAAGAACAAGAAAAAAGAAGAAGAGAAGAAAGAAATAGATGTTGGAGATTTAGGACTTACTAAAAGAGCATATAATTGTTTAATAAGAGCGGGAATAAACAATTTAGATGATTTGGCAAATATGACAGAAGAACAATTAAGGAAAGTTAGAAATTTAGGAAATAGTAGTTTTGAAGAAATTGTTGCTAAAATGAGAGAATTTGGAATATCTTTTAAAACAGAGGAAATTAAAAAAAATAATCAATTGCACAAAGGTGATTTATCTGAAAACTTGGGCAAGTTAAAGGAAATTCAAGAAAAAAACAAGAAAAAAGAACAAGAAAAGAAAGAAATAGGTGTCGGAGATTTAGGACTTACTAAAAGAGCATATAATTGTTTAATAAGAGCGGGAATAAATAATTTAGATGATTTAGCAAATATGACAGAAGAACAATTAAGGGGAGTTGGCAATTTAGGGAAAAAAAGTTTTGAAGAAATTGTCGATAAAATGCAAGAATTTGGAATATCTTTTAAAACAAAAGAAAAAAGTGAACTAATACAAAGATTATTAGAACAACAGCAAACTATTAAAGCACAACAAGAAGAAATAAATAGATTAAAAAAACTTCTAGAGACACCACAGCAATAAAAATGAGGATAATAAAATGGAACAAGAAACAGAAAAAATATATAATGTTAGTGGATATCCTTTAACAGTAGAACAACAAAAAATAATTGAATAGCAACAGGCAGAAATAGATAAATTAAGTAGTCAAAAAGGAGTTTTAGAATGAATAATAATGGAATGATAAAGTATAAAGAAAGTTTTATAATACAAATAAAAAAATTCTTTAAAAAATTGTTTGGAAAAAAAGAAGAACAATACAACTATTGTCAACAAGAGCCTGTAAATGAAATAGCAGAAGAGAAAACTGAAAGGCAAAGTGATTTTACTTATAATATAAAAGTTGATACAAAAACAGTAAATTCTGTAATTGACAAGAAGAATTTTATAGAAAAAATAAAAGGAAATGAAGAAGTATTAAATATGCTATCAATAGATAGATTAAAGAAACTTGAAAAATATTACGATAGTGTTATTGCAGAAAATGAGAAAAAAATAAGAAAGTTAAAAGCACAAATTTAAAACTTTGACATTTGCTGGAGTTCTATTGAAAATGATAAGTGTTATGGAATAGTAATCCATTAAGGTAAAAAAAGTAGCATTTTTTTGCTATTTTCTATGGATTTTATACAATATATATGTATTTTCAGCAGTATGTATTGTATCAAATATAGTTTTTATAATTTCTACTTTTATAACAAGAAAAATTATAAGAATAAAAATCAAAGAGAAGAGTCTATCGTAAAAGTTATGTAAGTTTAATAGGACTTAAGAAAATTTTTTCTTAAGCCTATTACTTTTTTAGACATTTAAATTAAATTCTACCTTCATACATAATTCTGAATTGAGATAAGAATAAATCCCAATTATCTATCCAACTTTGAATAGCTCCTGGATATTTATTTTTCACTTTTCGCCTAACTCTAGTAAATTTGTATAACCTAATTTCTTTGTACTTGCTTTGCAAACAGTTTTTAAATCATTATCTAATATATCTTGAACTCCTCGATTTTTAAGCTCATTTAATACTGTTTTACGCTTTCGTTTTCTCGTATTGTTATTGTAGATACTTTTTTCATTCCATCCTTGTCAATTCCTAATACTACATAGGCTGCTTTCTTGACTATCTGTCCATTAACTCTTACATGAAAATGTGTTGCATCAATAAATATTATTGGATATACATTTTCGAATTTTCTTTTCTCACATTGATTTAATGCTCTTTGAATCATTCCTTCTAAAAAATTCTTCTACTAATTCATTTTTCTCTTTTTCTACTTTTTTACTCATAGAAAAATCCATCCTTGATATTTTATCACGGAAGGATTCATTTCTATACTCTCAGAAATCAAAATGAAATTCTCTCTTAATTTTTAAGTTATAGATGGCTTTTTTTTGATATTTTAATAAATTTAAAAATATAATTGATTTATTTTTTGTAATTCAATTTTAAATTCTTCAATTTTGATATTATTGTAGCTACTCCTTAATTCAAAACCAAATTGTTGTAAAATTGGGCTTTTTTGAAGATTCTCTTTTCTTTTATTTAAAGCACCAATTTTTCTGCAAGTTTTTCCTGTATCTAAATATAGATTATTGCAATATTTTGATCATTTCTGCCTTTTTGATTTTTATTCTTACTAGTAGTTACAGGTATAAATAATTTGCCACAATTTTCACATTTATTAATTGTAAAATTATTTTGGATTATTTTAAATAATTCAAACTTAATTTGTTTTTCCTGCATTAGCTAGTTCATACACTTCTTCAGCCATAATATGCTTTTCTTTTATTAACTACATCTTATACATCTAACCTTTTTTCTTGTAAAGACAATTCTTTATTGCATATATATTTTGTTTTGAATTTTGTATCTAAAAAATACTTTTGTATTATAGGTTTTTACAATTATATCTATCAAAACATTAGTATAGAAGTGTGTATAAGGAGAAAATTCTAAACAAGCTCTAACTATTTGAAACATTTTAAAGAAACAATCTAATTTCTCATCCATTATATCAGATTCTTTTGCAGTTGATGCAAGTTCTATTAATTGAGAGTATATATTTTTTAGTTTTTCAAATTCTTTATTTTCCATTATAGCAAATTCATATAGTTTATTTCCAATATTGTATTCAAAATCATGAATTGCACCAAAATATTCTCCGATGTTTGGCTAACGTGATGTAAAGGGGAAATTCTCTAAAAAGAGGAAGGAGGGCAAATCTCATATGGGTATTTGATTTACCACTTGTAGTTTTAGTAATAAGGACAAACAAGAAACGAATACAATTGATAGAAAGGTAGGTGAATACTCTGAAAATGACAAAAAAGAATGATAAGGATAATAAACAAAAAGGCAAACTACCATTTGCAGTTTTCATATGTCCAAAATCAAATATGGGTGATACTGGGGATTATAAATAGGTATTCACTGATATAATTTCAGATAGAATACAAGAGAAATATAAATAAAAAACACAAGAAAAAATTGTAAAAAGAATTGCATAAATTAGCTATTTTATGCTAAAATAAATTAGGAGGAGAAAAAATTGAACGAAGACTTATTAAATATTGAAATTATAAAAGAATATATAGCAAAAAGAAAAATAGATTGGACAAAGCATTGTTTAAATAGATTAAATCAAAGAGATATATTAATATCAGATGTAAAAACAGCAGTAAATAATGGAAAAATAATTGAATATTATTATGATGATTATCCATATCCAAGTTGCTTAATATTAGGATATAATATAAACAATAAAATATTACATATAGTATGTGGAATGAGTGAAGATACCGTTCATATGATAACTGCATATTATCCAAATACAGAGAGATGGGAAGAAGATATGAAAACAAGGAGGGAAAAATAATGAATTGTTTTATGTGTAAAGGAAATTTAGAAGAAAAGAAAGTAAATTATGTAGTTGATTTAGAAAATACAATTATTATTATTAAAGGTGTTCCTGCAAAGGTATGTACTCAATGTGGAGAACAATACTTTGATGATGAAACAGCAGAAAACATTGAAAAAATTGTAAATCAATTAAAGCAATTAGCAACAGAAGTAACAATTGTAAATTATAAAGAAAAGGTTGCATAATATTAAAAATAAAAAATTATTTGATTTTGATTGTATAATATAGTATACTAATAATAGTTTTAAAGTAAATGTACTGTTTAAGCTAGCAGTAATCATATAAACTAAGAATTAGGTGAGGTGAACCCTAGTTCTTATTTTTTTGCATAAAAAATAGAACATATACGCACACCTTTTATGTAAAGAAAACATAAAAGGAGGAAAGAACATGTCTAGCTACATAATACAAGAGGGAAATAAGCTAGAAGGAACTGTCAGAATATCAGGATCCAAAAACTCTAGTTTACCGATTATAGCAGCAACCATATTAAATGGTGGAGAAACCACATTATATAATGTACCCAATATTCATGATACACAAATGATGTTTGAAATTTTGAGACAAATAGGAGGAAAAGTCACCAAAAAGAATAATAAAGTAATTATTAATACAAAAGACATCCATAAATATGAAATACCAGAAGAATTAATGAGACAAATGCGTTCTTCTTAAGTTGTTGACATTGCGTTGAACGGGTAGTTTTTTTTATCCATTATAGCAAATTCATATAGTTTATCTCCAATGTTGTATTCAAAATCATGAATTGCACCAAAATATTCTCCGATTATTTTTTATTATAATTTTATTATTATTAATTGCGAAATTAGTTATCATTACAGCACTTCCTTCATTTTAAAAATAGACTATAACTATTTTGGAATTTACTTTAGCTATAGACTTATAAAAATCTATTTACAAGCCATTTTAAGGCTTTTATAATAAAAATAGTTAATAGAAAATAGTAAATTTAAACAACTATTTTCTATAATAGTATAGCACATTGAAAATTGAATAGCAAACTACAAGTACATATAATGATACTTTTGTCTGGCTAACTCAGATAGTAAAGGGGCAATTCTCTAAAAAGAGGAATGAGGGCAAATCTCATATGGGTATTTGATTTACCACTTGTAGTTATTTTTGCTCTAGGAAGCTAATCAACGTAGGGATAAATTATGCGAAACGAAGAGGAGCTTTAGTAATAAGGACAAACAAGAAACGAATACAATTGATAGAAAGGTAGGTGAATACTCTGAAAATGACAAAAAAGAATGATAAGGAGAAGAAGCAAAAAGAAAAACTACCATTTGCAGTTTTTATATGTCCAAAATCAAATATTGGTGATGTTCAAGATTATAAACAGGTATTCACCGATATTATATCTGATAGAATAAAACAAAAATATAGATAAAAAAAGAGAACAAAATTTCGTAAAAAGTATTGAAATAATTTTAAACTTGTGATATAACTAATATATCAAATAAAACAAGATAAATTTAAACGAAATTCAGTTGTTCGGAATTTCCGAACAACTGAATTGAGAAAGGAATAATATGGAAAATTACGGACAATTAATTTTGTATAAAAGCAATAATGGTAAGAAAAATATAGAAGTAAAATTATATGGTGAAACAGTTTGGCTAAATCAAAAACAAATAGTTGAATTATTTGAATCCAGTAAGTCTAATATAAGTGAACACATAAAACATATATTTGAAGAAAATGAACTAGAAGAAGAAATAGTGTCTAGAACATTTCCTATAAGAGCAAATGATGGAAAGACATATAATGTGAAATATTATAACTTAGATATGATTTTAGCAATTGGTTATAGAGTAAGAAGTGATATAGGAACAACCTTTAGACAATGGGCAACAGAAACACTAAAAGAATATGTCGTAAAAGGATTTGCTTTAAATGATAAATTATTAAAAAATGCTGGAGGGGGAACTTATTTTAAAGAGTTACTTGCTAGAATTAGGGATATTCGTACATCAGAAAAAGTATTTTGGAGACAAATACTTGATATTTATGCAACAAGCATAGATTATAATCCTAAAGCTGAAATTTCAATTGAATTTTTTAAAGAAGTGCAAAATAAAATGCATTGGGCATCACATGGACATACTGCAGCAGAAATTATAATGCAAAGGGCAGATAGTGAAAAAGATTTTATGGGATTAACTAATTTTGAAGGAGATACCCCAACATTACAAGAAGCAACCATAGCTAAGAATTATTTAACAGAAGAAGAACTTGATGTGTTAAATAGAATTGTCAGTATGTATTTGGATTATGCAGAATTACAGGCTTTAAACGAAAATCCTATGACTATGAGAGATTGGGCAAATGAATTAGATTATTTTATAAAAATGAATAGAAAAGATGTATTAAAGACAAAAGGAACCGTATCTCATGAAGAGGCTTTAGAAAAAGCAAGATCAGAATATAAAAAATACAAAGATAGAATAAGTTTAAATCCAACAGAAGTAGAATTACATTATTTAGAAGCAACAAACGAACTAAAGAAGCTAACTGATAAAAAATAAGAAACTAGTATAATAAAAACAAATAAATATAATATCAAGGAGTTAAAAGATGTTAAATAAAAATAGAATAATAAATGAATTAACAAATAAAGAATTTATAGTAAGAAATGCAATATATGAACATATATGTGATTTGCACTTATATGATGATAAAGATATAAATAAAGCATTTATAGTTTTTTTACAAGATAATTATCATTTAGAAATAAACTATGCAGGGTTAATTTATTCAAAATTAAACAAAGATATAATAGAATGTTTAATACAAATTCATTTTAATGAAAAAGATGAAAATATTAAAGAAAAAATAGAATATGTATTAGTAAATCATTATGAATTAATAAAAGATTTGAACTATAATTTTGAGGAAATTTTTCAGGATGAATATAGTTTAATATTATACAAAAAAATTAAACATTTTATTAATAAAAAACCCGAAGAACTATTAGAACTATATATAAAAAATATTGAACAATATTATTTAGAAGATGAAGAAACATATGCTTCTAATATATTAAGAAGAGGAATGGAAATAGCATTAACTCAAACAGAACAGGGAAAAATTGTATTTGTTTTATATGTTTTATCTCTTATGAGGGTGAAAGAATTAAACAGTAAGGCTCTAAAAGATATAATAACAGATAATCATCTAATGGAATTTCGAAGAATGCATTTACCATACTTAATACATCCGTTATGTAGAATTGCAAACGATTCATATGCAAGTATTATATTATTGTTTTATTTTACAGATATGGATTTTCTAGAATATGCAGATGAGTGTAATCATTATTTTTCGAATATCTATAACAAAGAATTCCTTGAAAATTATATGGAAATATTAAAGAAATTTGAGAAAAGAGAATTGCCAGATTATTTTTACGATATAGCAGAATATTTAAATTCAAAAGAAATAGATGATTTTTTATTAGAAAAAATAAATACAAGTAAAGACAAAGAAGTTATATCAAATATAATTCGAATATTAGCAAGTAAATTTGATAATAGGATTATTGAAATAGCTTTAGATAAAATAAAAAATGATGATTTTTATAATGAGGATGAAGAACTATATTTAGCATTAGCACCACTATTGATTATAGAACAAAGAAACGATGAAATATCAAAAAAGATTATTAAAGAATCAAAAGATTTTTTTAATACAGAAGACATTTTAGAATTTGAAGATGATTATGGAGAGGAAGGAGATGAGTGGATAAATGAATTTTATCAGTTTCAAAATAATTTAAGAGATTTTTTGTTAAAAGATAAATCACATATAAAAAAATATAAAAAAGCTAGAAAAATACATGGTGAAATAATTGATAGTATGATGCGTTATTTTGAAAGTTCAAAATATAAGGAAAACATAGAAAAACAGTATAAGGAAGTAATAAAGCAAAAGAACAATAACATAGACCAAATTGATATTTTTTTTGACACAAGAACACAATTAGGAGTACAAGCACTTGCAAATGTTGTTATTTATAAAAATATAGAAAATATGAATTGTATTACAGAAGAATTTTTACAAACTAATAGATACAAGAAAAAAGAGAAAGAAGAATTTTTAAAAAGCATGTTAGATTCAAAAGCAGGACTATACGAAATCATAAAAACGGATTTTGAAGAAGCACAAGTGTATCTAAAGAATGTTTTAAATGGAGAAATAACAAAACTTACAGATATTGGAATGAGTGGAAATAAAAACAATACAGGACATTATTTCTATACGAGAATAATATCGTATAACGATATAAATTTTGGTACAGGACTAAGTCTTATATTTGATAAAAAAGATAAGTTCATACAAAAATGGATTAAAGACAATAAAAAGGAATATAACAAAAAACAGGAAATATTTAGATTTTTAGAATTATATAATAAGTATAGAGACGATGAAAACAAAATAGTGGCACATATGAATAGATTCTAAATATATAATTAATGTTTAATATGATAAAAAGTGGTGAATTGTAAAAATAAAATCTATGATAAAAAAGTTCTAGAATTTCAAGAAATTACTTGAAATTTTAGGACTTTTAATATATAATAGCGACAATAAAATAACACACAAAATAATATGTTATTGATACATTATAAATGGAGGTGCAAAATGAAAAAGTCTAATGAAGAAAAAAGAGTTGTAATATATTGCAGAGAAAGTAGAGATGACTATGGTGAAAACTATGAAAGAATAGAAACCCAAAGAGATTTACTTATAAAATATTGTAAAGGTCATGGATATACAAATATAGTTGATATTATAATGGATGATGACAAAAGCGGTACAGACTTTAGTAGATTTGGGTGTATAAGAGAAAGAGCCAAAGAAAAGCAAATAGATGTAATCGTTTTTAAAAACTCTGCAAGACTTGGAAGAAATCAAAAAGAGGCATTAGACTTTGTAGAATACCTTGAGATGCAAGGTGTAGAAATAATATTTGAAGATGAACAATATAATGAAGAAATGTTTGGACTATATGCGTGGTTTAATGAAAGAAGAGCAAGAGATGATAGTAAAAATATAAGAAGAAATTTAAGACATAAAATAGAAGAAGGAGATTTACTTGTGAAAGCAATTTATGGATATAATAAAGATGGAAAAAAATTAGTAATAAATACAGAAACAGCTCCAGTAGTACAAGAAATATTTGAACTATATTCTAAAGACTGGGGATATCAAAAAATTGCAACTTATTTAAATAAAAAAGGAGTACCAACACCATCACAGAGTAGAAATTTTGCAAATGCAAAACAAACTGCAAATTGGAAAGCACAGCATATAGTAAGAATATTAGATGACAGAAGATATATTGGAGATTATGTAGGGGGACATACTGAAAAAGTAAGTTTTAAATCTAAAAAAACAAGAGTAAAAGATGAGTCAGAATGGACTATAATTGAAAACCATCATGAGCCAATTATTGATAAAGAACTATTTGAAAAAGTACAAAAAATTAGAAAGAAAAGAAATAAAGAAAGTGATAAATACAATAATGGTTTCAAGTTTGTAGATGTAGAAAACAATTTATACTCAGGACTTTTATATTGTGGAAGATGTGGAACAGCAATGTATAAAAGGAAAGGAACAAGTGGCACAAGAAAAAGACCAGATAGTTATTTGTGCAAAAAATATTGTAATGAAGGGGCAATAAAAGATATAAGACCAGATTATGGTTGTAAACCTCATAGAATTAGAATTGAGTATTTAGACCAAATCGTAAATGCTTATATAGATAACTTAATTAGCAATCCAGAGTTTAAAAATTTCGCCATTAACAATGTAAAAGCAATTAATACAAATAAAGTTACTTTAGAAAAAGACTTAAATAAACATAAGCAAACTATAGAAAAATTAGAAAAACAATTCAAGCAAGTATATGAAGATAAACTAAATGAATTAATTCCAGAATTTATATATAAATACAAAAAACAAGAATTAGAAAAGAAGTTAAAAAACGAGAAAGAAAAATTAGAAGAAACTGAAAACAAGTTTAATATATTAAATAAACTAGAAGATAAAGAAGATTTAATCTTCAAAGCAATAGATGACATTAAGAAAAACGGACTAACAAAAGAAGAACTATCAAGATTATTTGACAAAATTGTAGTATTTGATTCAAAAGAAATAACAAAAGAGCAAAAGGAAGAATATAACCTAAATGATGAAATGTACAAAGAACTCTATGAAAATGGAGGCTTAGCATTCCATTTAAAATTCATGTATCCACAAACTATCACAAACAGGAGGATGTGAAATAGGAGCAAGACCAATTGACTTACATCTAAAAGGATTTGAAAAACTAGGAATAAAAATAAATGAAGAATTTGGAGAAATAGTATGTGAAAGTGATAAAATAATAGGAAACCAAATAAGTCTAGATTTCCCAAGTGTAGGAGCAACAGAAAACATTATTTTAGCAGCATGTTTAGGAGAAGGAACAACAATTATAACAAATGCAGCCAAAGAGCCAGAAATTGAAGATTTAGTAAAATATTTAAACAGAATGGGAACAAAAATAAAAGGAGCAGGAACAGATAAAATAGAAATAACAGGAGTAAAACATTTATCAGAAGTAAGTTATAACATTATGCCAGATAGAATAGAAGCGGGAACATACCTAATTGCAGGAGCAATTACAGGAGGAGAAATAAAAATAACGAATGCAAACCATGAACATATTGAGCCAATTCTAACAAAATTAGAAGAAGCAAATTGTAAAATACAGGTTAACAAAAATGAAATTGAAATAATTGCTCCAAAAAGAGTAAAAGCAGTAGATATTAAAACAATGCCATATCCAGGATTTCCTACAGATATGCAATCTGTTTTCGGAGCATTACTTGCAACTGCAAAAGGAACATCCATTATAACAGAAAACATTTTTGAAAGCAGATATAAATATGTTCAAGAATTAGTTAGAATGGGAGCAAAAATAAAAGTTGAAGGCAGAAGTGCAATAATAAAAGGTACAAGAAAATTCCAAGGAGCAAATGTTGTTGCAACAGATTTAAGAGGTGGTGCAGCACTAGTTATAGCAGGATTAGCAGCAAAAGGAATTACAGAAGTTGAAAATGTTGACTATATTTTAAGGGGATATGAAAATATGGAACAAAAGTTAAAAAAACTAGGAGCAAAAATTTATTTAGAAAATTAAATTTTTTTAAAGAGTATAAAAATTGGTGTCTAACAAATGGATAGAAAAATTTTTAGTTGTGCTAATAAAAGTAAATTTTAGAGAAATTGGAAAGGTAAAAAAAGCGACAAGCTAAAATTCTAAAATATTAGAATTTTAAACCATGTCGCTTTTACCATTTAACGATGTTTTTGTATAATTGCCTTTTGGGGTTTATATGTATCTGTAGAAAGTAATGTTCTAGAAATTTCTTGATCACCATAAGATACAATCTTATAAGTTGAACATTTATATCCATATTTACCAGTTTGTTTAGTAAATTCTTGACCAACTGGAATTTTTGACGAATACTCATATATAACATCAAAATCAACTTTTTCAATTGTTTCTACTTCTAATGTAACATTATATTCCTTTTCTTCTTTAACTCCATAGATTGAAATTGTTAAAATTCCAGAATTTGTAGTTGCAACTATTTTTATAGGATAATTTCTAGAGTTCTTAAATTTAAAATCAACACTTCCATAAGAAACAGTTGCATCTTGTCCAATTGGAACATAATTAACTGTCATACTATGATTTTTTCTCTCAACTATATCTAAATTAGCAAATAATACAGCATTATATAATGTTGAAGAAACTTGACAAATACCTCCACCAATACCATAATCTAATTCTCCATCAACATAAATAATTGCATCTTTAAATCCATTTTTGGTTGTTCTTTCTCCAACAACTTTATTAAAAGAAAAGACTTCTCCTGGTTGAAGTATTGTTCCATTAATTTTTTCACAAGCAAGAGTTAGATTTGTAGCTCTATTTGTATTTGTTGCATCATATTTGGTAGGAAATGAAGAAATTTTATATCCAAAAATATCTTCTCCTAAATCTCCAACTGTAATTTCAGCATCTGTGTATTTTAAAGGTATTGTTACTTCTGTAATATCTGGTTGAGAAAGTAAGTTTTTTACTTCATCTATAGAAATTGCAAAATCCACTCCTTGCTTTTCAACAGAAATACTGTATGGATCCTTTGTTACTGATGCATTTTGTGGTTCACAATGTACTTCAGAATATATTTTTTCAATATCTACATCTTGTGCGGAAACAGTTTCTACAGGTAAAGTAATACTTTTTTCATTATTCATAATTGCCGAAATGAGCATATCTTTTGTTTTTTCTTTATTTAGACGATTTCCATTAGTTCCTTTTGTAACAATTAATTCATCATTTGAAATATAGTAACTTGGTTCTATTACAAGATTTGGAATTTCAACACTTATATTTTCGATAATATTTTCTAATTTATCTTCATCATAATTAATTTCAGCAGATATCATATTCTTTTTAAAAGTTGAAATTAAAATCTTAAAATTATTTGAAAAAATATTACCAGTTCTACCTATACTATAGGCATTTTCTAAAGATTTTGGAATGTCATAAGAAAAATTTATTTCTGCAGGTAATAAACTTGTTGAATAATCATCAAAAGTAATTGAAATTTCTTGAGATAAAGTTTTTTCAAATTCTTGATTTAATTTTTCTTTTGCTTCACTTGTAGAAAGAGAAGAAACTGAGATTCCATTAATATAAACATTATGAATTATTTTGTTATTTCCCATATTTATTAATGATAAAAAAGTAAGTAAAAAAAGAAAGCCAATAATTAATGTGGCAATAAATACAGGAACAAAACTAATAATTGTTTTTTTTCGATTACGTAATCTATTTCGTCTTTTACTCATCTATATCAACCCTTCCTACTAATAATTATATATATAAAGAAAATTAAAGTCAATATATTGTTTAATTTTACAAAATGTTACAAAACTGATTATTTTAAAGAAAAAATTTATGTGAAAATTTGGTAAAAAGTGTTGAAAAAAGGGTAATGAAATAGTAAAATATTTATATATAATAGGATAATTGTACAAAAACTGAGAGGAGACATTAAATGAAAAAAACATTAAAAATAATAATGTTTATTTTATTTATTATATTAATTTTAGGTTTATCAATATATTTACCCAATAAAGATAAAATAAATGAAGAGGTTGAAGATAAATCTATTATATATAGTGTAATAGAAGAAAACGGAAAATATGGAGTAAAGAACCAAAATAATGAAACAATAATTCAAATAAACTATGATAAAATTGTTATACCAAATCAACATAGAGCTGTATTTTTTTGCTATAATGGAGAACAAAAAACAATTCTTAATAATAGAAATGAAACAATTTTTGAGGAATATGATAGTGTTGATTTAATAAAATTAGACAATATTTCTGAAGATATGTATGAAAAAGATGCCTTAATATATAAAAAAAATGAGCAATATGGATTATTATCAATTACAGGAAATGTTATTTTAGAGGCAAAATATGAAGATATTTATAGTTTAGGATATAAAGAAAATGAAATTATTGTAAAAGATAATAATAAATATATGATATATGATACAAAAGGAAGAAACTTAATAAAAGATGTGTTTGATTCAATTGAATCTGATGAATTTTATACAGAAGAGGATGAATATAGAAAATCAGGATATATTGTTTGTAAAATTACAAGTGATGGATATAGATATGGATATTATGATTATGAATACAACAAAGTTCTTGATATAGAATATAATCAAATTGCAAGAATATTGGATGTAAAAAATAAAAATAATATTTATCTAATTGCATCTCTAAATGGGCAATTTGGAGTTTTTATTAATAATACTAAAGTTATTGATACACAATATCAATCAATTAATTATGATAGTGATTTAGAAATATTTATTGTAGAAAGAACTGGAAAATATGGGGCATTTAACGAAAATGGTACAGAAATATTAAATACAGAATATAATTCTCTAATTATACAAGGATTATTTTTATATGGAGAAAAAGAATCTGAACAAAAAGTGTATGATAAAAATGGAAAAGAGGTTAATATACCATTTACAACTATTATTGAACCAACAGAAATGTCACAGTATTATATAAAAATAGAAAATAATAAATATGGAATTGTTAATGATAAAAATGAAACATTAATTAATTGTGAATATGACTTGATTCAACAAATTAGTGGAACAAATACTTTTCAAGGAATAAAAAATGAAAATGATATTACAACAATTTTTAATAAAAATTTAGAAAATGTTTTTGAGATGGTTCATGCTACTACAGAAGTTTTAGAAGATAAAATTAAAGTTTATAATGAGTCTGAAGAAGTAAATTTTGATTTTGATGGAAATAAAATTCAATAAATTGTTTTAAAGAAAAAAATAGGTAAATAACTAATATAAAGTATTTATCTATTTTTTTATAAAATTTAGGAGGTTTTTTATGGGAATTGGGATTGTATTAGCTGGTGGTGGAATTAGAGGAATAGCTCATGTAGGAGTGTTAAAAGCACTTGTTGATAATAATATAAAAATAGATGCAATTGCTGGAACAAGTGCGGGAAGTATTGTTGCTACATTATATGCAATGGGATATAGCCCTAATTATATATATTTATTATTTAAAAAATATGCTAAAGATATTATTAATATTAGAAGCAAACCTATTATAAATGGAATAACAAAAATAATAAGAAATAAAAAAATTGGAATTTCAGGTTTGAATAATGGTATTATGTTTGAAAAAATTTATAATGATATATCTAGAAAAAAAGGATATAAGTATATTGGAGATATAAAAATGCCATTAATAATTTCTGCAGTTGATATTGGAGAAGCCAAAGAATATATTTTTACAAATTTTGCATCTAGAGATAATAAAAATGATTGTTATATTACAGAAATTGAAATAGGAAAAGCTGTTAGAGCTAGTAGTAGTTTTCCAGCAGTATTTTGTCCATGTGAATTTAAAAACCATTTATTTATGGATGGAGGTGTATTAGATAATTTACCTGTAGAAGAATTAAAAAAAATATATAATGGTAAAATTATGTCTGTTAATTTTGAGGCTGATCCTGTAGAAAAAAATTATGATTTAATGGATTTTGTCATGAAAACATTAGACATAGTAGGAAATAAATTATCAGAAAAATCACTATCTATAAGTGATTATGTGCTAACAGTACCCACAGATAGAACTGGATTATTAGATATTACAAAAATGGATAAATGCTTTGAGTTTGGATATAAAACAGCAATAGAAAATTTAGATAAAATAAATAAAATGTAGATTTTTGTCGACGAAAAATATAAAAAGATGTTGAAAAATTATTGACAAATAGATAAAAAGAAAATATACTAAAATTATTAAGGAAAATTCATTTTTTCAAAAATTTTAATTCAAAAATATTTTTTCTAAAAATAAAAATTCTAGTATTAGTAAAAAATATCTCATAAAAAAGGAAGTGATATAAATAGAAGAAAATAAAACAAAAAAATTAAAATACTTAATAGAAAATCATAATGAAGTTATGAAGGACTTATTAAATGAAATTATGCATACTGAAATAGAAAGTATAAATTTTGAAAAAATATTAAAATTAAATAATATGTCTGAATATGAATTTAATGTAGTAAAAACTAAAACTATATTAACTAATCAAGAAGAAATAGAAGTATATTTTAAGATAGTAAAAAATTCTAGAATCAAAGAATCAATTTTTTGCTATTGGTGTTTAATTTATGAAGAGGAGTTGCTTAATAAAAATTTTGAGAAAAAAGAAGATATATTTTTAAGTAAAGTAATTATTTCTGAATTAACTAAGAAAAAATTTTATCAAAGTGTTTTTTTAAAAATAGAAAATAATAAATTTAGAATATTAGAAAACGGAACAGAAGTAAATTTTGTAAATGTGTATAAATTTATTAAAGAAAATAAAAAAATAGAAAAATATGAAAAAATATTAGAGTGTTTTGAAAATTTAGATGATTATGTCTTACTTGTTGGGATGAAGATGAAATAGGTAAAATAATAACACAGAATTCTATTTGATAATAAAATTCTGTGCTAATTGTTAAAATTAATTATATTTCATAACAAATTTAATATAAATCATCTTGTGAAATATTTGGATCTATTGAAACAGTTTCATTTCCATATTCTACTCCAAGATAAGGTAATATTTCAGATAGCATTTTTCCAGCTGTTGGAGCGGCAATTTGCCCACCATTATGGAGTTTGCCTTGAGGATTTTCTAAAATAACAAGTAAAACTATTTTAGTATTTTCAACAGGAGATATTGCAACATAAGAAGCAGTATATCCTTCATCTGTATTTGCTCTTGGTTCTGATGTACCTGTTTTACCACCTATTGAATAACCTTGTACATAATTCATTACAGTCTTTCCAGTACCAATAGTTGCAACTTTTTCCATCATTGAAGCAACTTTATCTGCAGTAGATTTAGAAATTACTTGACGAACTACTTTGGTTTCGAATTCAGTAACTTCACCTGTATCTGTATTTGTTATTTTATCAACTAATTGAGGTTGAACTAGAACACCATCATTTGCGATTGCAGAAACAGCAGTAATCATTTGTATTGGAGTTATTGTAAAACGTTCACCAAAAGACATTGTTGCAAGTTCATGTTGATTTATTGTATCTAAATCATAAAAACTACCAATAGCTTCACCAGAAAGAGAGATTCCAGTTTTATCAAAAAGTCCAAAAGCATCATAATATTTATAAGAACGTTCTGCACCAATTTTTAATCCAACTTCCATGAATACGGGATTACAAGAATTTTCTAAAGCCATTGTTAATGATTGTACTCCATGAGGGTCATAATATTTCCAACATCTAATTGGTTTATCTTCACCTTTTATATAATAATAGCCAGTACAATTATAAATTTTAGAATCTGTATCTGCAAGGTTTTCTTCAAGTGCAATTGAAGAAGTAATTAATTTAAAAACAGATCCTGGTTCATAAGTATCATTTACAGCTTTTGGAGTCCACATTCTAAATAAAGCATTTGATTTTTCTTCACTAGTAAGTAAATCCCAATTTTCAGCTAATTTGCTGTTTGGAGTATTATGATTATTACAATCATAATTTGGATAATCTGCCATAGCATATATTTTTCCATTAGAAGGGTTCATTGCAATTGTTATACCACTATCACATTGATATTCATCAACAGCTTCTGCAAGATATTTTTCAACAATTTGCTGAATATAAACATCAATTGTAAGATTAATATCATAACCATTTTCTGCTGCTATATAACTTTTTTCAGAATTTACTATTTCTGATTGAGAAGCATCTTTTAAACTAACAGATTTTCCGGCAGTACCACTTAAAAAAGAATCCCAAGAAAGTTCAATGCCATAAGAACCTTTGTTATCAGCTCCAGTAAATCCAATTACAGTAGATGCAAGAGATCCATATGGATAATTTCTAGAAGATGTTTCTTCAAAACTAATTCCTGTTGTTATTTTTAAATTATTTTTCCATTCAGTTAATTTATCAACTTTATCTTGTTCAACATCTGTTGCTATAGTAAATTGACGTGTATTAGTGTTAATTTTATTTAGTGTTTCTTGATAATCTAAACCAAGTATTTCTGATACACCTCTTGCTACAGTTTCTTTATTTTCACTTTTTATACTTGTAGGGTCAATATATATCTTATCTGTTTCATAGCTCATGGCAAGAGTTTGACCATTTACATCATATATAGATCCTCGTTTTGCTGAAATAGTTTCTGTTAATGTTTGTTGAGATGTTGCTAAAGTTTTTAAATGTGCTCCATCTATAATTTGTAAAAAAGCTATTCTACCAAGCATTACTATCATTAAAAGCAAAATTACAATAAAAAAAGCTTTTAATTTAAAAGATGAAATTGTATTTTGTACATTAATATTATTTTTCTTATTTGTTTTTTTCTCTTTCATTATATCACCACTCTTTTGTTTTAAATAATTTTATAATAAATCATAAAAAAATGCAATAAGAAATAAAAATTATATTATTAAAATGTAATTTTTTGACATATGAATTATGTTTCATATTGTTATATATTAATATATAAATAATAAAGTAATTCGGTAATATGTCAATAGAAAAATAAAAATTTCTCAAAAAAATTTTTGAGAAAAAAGGGTACAACAAAT
>CALYAA010000025.1 GCA_944393385.1 uncultured Clostridia bacterium | reverse complement strand
ATAACAGAAGGAACTACACTTTCAAGAGAACAGGTAAAAAGCAAAACAGAAACAGAATTAGTAGATGATATTGTAGAGAAAACAAAAAATTATGACCAAGTTCTAATGTTAATGTCTACAACAAATATTGATAGAGTTACAACAATGCAAAGAGTAGCAAATAGAACAGGAAAAACAGTAATACATGATATAGTTTTAAGTAATGTTTTGCAATTAGTTACACAAAAAATACCAAATGCATTAAATTCCAAAAATGTTGGAGTATATTTGCCAGGTAGTGTATATATAAAAAGAGATAAAGATGAATATAAAAAATATATTGAACCATTTCAAGAAAGAATAAATGAAACAGGAAAGTTACTTCACGGCAAGTTTATAATGAATATTCGTGTATCAATGTTAAAAGATATAGAAAGATTAAAAGACAAAGTATTAAATAATTGCTGTGTTGTTTACTCTATGTGGGAAGGTTACCAAAAAGAAGAAATCTATAAAAAATTTTTGGACAAAATGAAAGAATTAAATATAGATATTTATAATTTACATGTAAGTGGTCACGCAGATTACACAGCATTTAATCAAGTTATAGATATAACAAAACCAAATGCAGTTATACCAATGCACACTGAAAATAAAGAAAAAATTAAAGATTTTACAGATAAAGCTGTTATATTGGAAGATATGGAAGCATTTAACTTTTAAAAAGAAAAGAAGATAAGAAACTAACCATTTTGAAGAAGCAAGAATTGAGAAAATTAGTAATTATATTTTAGGGTAGGAGAAGAACAAGACAGAAAATTTTTTATATGTTATACTTTTGTTCTGGAGGTTTTGAATATGGAAAAAAGTAATAAAAATGTTATAACATATGAAAAAGTTAAGAATGAATTAAAAAATATCAAATTAGCAAATATGACAAAAGAGCAAGTATTTGATAGGTTTATAGCATATGGAACCAGAGAAGAATTAAATAACCCTGAAATACAAAAAGCTTTAATACAAAATGGGTATGCAAATGAACTAATGGATATGGTCACAATTATAACAGACGAAGAAGTCATAAAAATGTTATATAAAAGTAGAGTATTTGAAAATTATAATCAATGTGGAATTGGACTTTATCACGGACAAATATCAGAAATTATAGTTGAAAAAAATGATGATATATATAATATAAATTATGATTTTAACAAATTTAATAATATGAGACTATATTTTAAAGGAGAAGTAGCTTTTTCAGAAAACGAAATAAATCAGCTAAAAACAGAAATAGAGCCATATAAAGATAATTTAATTGCAGTATGTGATTTTAATTCAAAACGTAAAAACTCTGAAGAATATCATTTAAAATGTTTTTTAAAAGAATTTATAAATGTGGAAGAATATATGACAAAATGTCAGTACAAACTAGAAAACGCAAGAGAAATAATGGAGAATGTATGTAATAATAGATTAAAAGAAATATATGGACAAGAAATTCCAAAACAAATACAAACGAGATATGAAAATGAATTAAAACTGATATGTAAAAATAATTATGAAAGTTTATTTATATTAAATTACCTAATTGCCAAAAAAGCAAAAGAAGATAACGAATACTATGTTTTGCGAGGTCACGGAAGTAATTCATATATAGCATATTTATTAGGTATAAGTGAATTAAATCCACTTGACTATGGCTTAGAATATGAAATGTCTTATGGATTAAAGGGAGAAAAAGCACTTGAATTTTATTATTTTTTTAGCAATACTTATTATCCAAACATTATGAAATATGTTAAAGAAACCGTTACAAAAAATATTAGTTATGATACTACTTATATTGATAATAACCTTATAAGATATTTAGTACATATTTATATATTTGTAGATAGTGGAATAGATACTTTATATGAATTAAAAAAGATTACTGGAATGGATTATAATAATATAAATATTAAAGATAAAAAGATATGGGACATATTTAAAGATTATAATAAAATATTTTGTTATATGCCATCATACTTTGAAAAAAGTTTATTTCAAAAAATTCAACCAAAATCATTAGAAGAATTAGGCACAATTTATGGTTTAACTAAAAGTACATTTGACCATGAACAAGGAAAAGATTTAGCAGAACAAATTATTAAAATGAAAGAATATAGTACAAGAGATGATATTTATAGTTTTCTATTAAGTAAAGATATAGAAAAAGAAATAGCTTTTGAAATAACAGAAAAAGTAATTAGCAAAGCTCCAAGATTATTTTAAATTTATTAGATATAAAATATTATTAGAATAGATTTACAAATAGATTATAAAAAGCCATTCGATGGGATGGCTTTTTGTGACGCTCTGCGTCTACACGGGTCAGATTCTACTTAAGCTAAAACTATTTCAGACCCAGTAAATAATATATGTTATTCAAAATTATACATTAAATCATGAAAAAAGTACATGATTTTTACTGTTTTTCTAGCCATTCATAATATTTAATTAAATATTCCCAACAGCCCTCTTTATCAGTTATTCCGTTATAATTATCTTTAATTTTTGCTATAATATCATTTTTATCTATCCATCTTACTTCAGAAACTTCTTCTTCTTGTAATTTTAATTTAGTTTCAGTTATTTCTTTATTTGCTACATAATATTCATTAAAATGATTATTTACAATATTACCTTTTATATTAGTTGATACTCCTGCACCTATGAAAGTTATATCATTTTTATTTAATTTAATGCCTAATTCTTCTTCACATTCTCTAAGTATAGATTGAAAACCAAATTCTCCGGCTAAAACGTGTCCTCCTGCTGTTACATCCCATGTATTAGGCCACAACTTTTTATTTGCACTTCTTTTTTGTAACAACACTTGACCTTTTGAATTTATTATAAAAACAACAACTGCTTTAATTGTTAGAGAATTAAAGATAAATAAGTAAATTTAATTAACATATTAAAAATATGGTGTTTTTTTGTATAATTTTTTAAATTTTTGAAAAAATAATATAATATTTAGTAAATGTATTTACAATCACTCGTAAAAATGATAAAATGAACGAGTAGTTGTAAAAAGAGGTGGATATATATGAGTGAAAAAAAGTTAAAAAAATTCTTAAATGAAAAATATGGTTATATAAAAACTAGAGATTTTGAAAAAATAGGTATTTCTAGGCCTTCTATTCAAAGTTATATTGATAAAAAAATAATTAGAAAAGTATCTAGAGGATTATATATAGATAATAACTTAATAGAAGATGAATTTTATATACTACAACAAAAATTTTCTAATATTGTATTTTCATACAATACAGCATGTTACTTATTAAATTTAAGTGATAGAGCACCTTACAAAATTGATGTAACTACTTTAAATCATAATAATATAAGTGAAGATTTAGAAATTCACTATGTCGCAAAAGATAAATTTAATATAGGAATTACAGAAATAAAAAGTCCATATGGAAATCCAATAAAGGTCTATAATGCAGAAAGGTGTATATGTGATTTATTAAAAAATAAAAATGAAGTTGATATAGAATTATATAACAAAATTATAAAAAATTATTTCAAACAATCAAAAAAAGATTTAATAACATTAGAAGAATATGCAAAAATATTTAATATACAAGAAAAGTTTGAAAACATTATGGAGGTATTAATATAGTGATTGATTATAGTGAATTATTTGAAAAATCAAAAAAGCTTGCAGAAGAATCAGGATTAACGCAACTAGAATTATATCAAAGATTTATGTTTGAAAGAATTTTAGAAAGAATATCAGTATCAAAATATAATGAAAATTTTATATTAAAAGGTGGCTTATTACTATCTGCAATGCTAGGAATAAATAGTCGAAGTACTAGAGATATGGATATTTCTATAAAAGGTATTGATGTATCACAAGAAAAAATGCTGAAAATTTTAAATGAAATTCTATCAATAGATATTGACGATAAAGTCAAATTTGAGGTCATAAATATTACAGATATTCGAGCAGACGATGAATATGGTGGAAATAAATATCATTTAGTTGGAAAACTTGAAAATTTAAAAGTATCCCTAGAAATTGATATTTCGACAGGAGATGAAATTATTCCCAAAGAATTAAATTTTGAATATATATCAATTTTTGATAATAAAAAAATATATATTGGTACATATAATATTGAAACAATATTATCAGAAAAGATTGAAACTATCCTTCGTAGAGGTAAATACAATACAAGAATGAAAGATTATTATGATGTTTACTTCTTGTTGATGAAACTAAAGAAGGACATTAATATAAAAATATTTAAGCAAGCATTTAATAATACTTTGAGAAAAAGAGAAGCTTTTGATTATTATAACGATTATAAGCAAATTTTAGATTTGATTGCTGAAGATGATAGAATTACTAATTATTGGAACACATATAAAAAGAAAAATAAATACGCTGAAAATATAGAATTTAAAGAAATAGTTAAAATTTTAAAAGAATTTTTAGATAGTATAAATTAATTATATTATAGATTTGAGTAAAAAATGACAGAAAAGGAACAAAAACAAAAAAATTATACTATTCTTCATTCTTATTGAAAAATAGCATAATTTTTGAATTTTTATAAAATCCGCTTAAATTCCATATTTCATTTTAATTCTCCATTATATTTTCTTACACAGTTATAATTATCTTTTATATCCAAATTTCTTCATTCTTTCTTCTTCTCTAGTAGATAATTCTTTTAGCCATTTAGCTAATCCATTACTATCATTATTTCTTAAAAATTCAAAATATTTTACTCTATTCTCTTTTGCAATAATAACAGGTGGCAAGTCATTTTTTAATAATTCATAATTTATAAGTAATCTACATGTTCTTCCATTTCCATCTTCAAAAGGATGTATTCTTTCAAAATCAATATGATATTTAGCAAGTTTAGTAAAGATATCTTGTTCATCGTGACTGTAGTTATATACATAATACATCATTAAATTTGGTACTTTTTCAGGTTCTGGTGGAATATGTTCACTACTATCTCCCTTGGCTCTTTTCCTTCGATTTTAAAAAATACTTTTTTAGTGTAAAAGATATTTTAGGAATTATAAGGCAACTTAAAAATAAAAGACTATAATAAAAAGCCATTCGTGTGAATGGCTTTTTGCGACGCTCTGCGTCTACACGGGTTTGGTCCTTGTGAGACCAATATAAATAATATTATTTATAATATATATTATTCATTTATCTATTAAAATTATACACTAAATTTTGAAAAAAGTACATAGTTTTTTCAAAAAAGTTCATAATATGAATTATTTTCTAATTCAATTTTAACCTTTCCTTGTCTTTATTTGAAAAAAATGCCTTTAACCTATTAAAAAAAACTTTAAAAGTATTATTCTTATTTATTGGTTCATTAATTATAAAATTTACTTTTTTATATATAACAGTTGGAATTTTAAATTCTGATTCATCAAAGACGTTTTTAAATTGGATATTTTCTAAATCTTTTCCACTATTTCTTAACAAGAATCTTAAATATGCAGTACCAATATCTTTATATTTGTATAAAAATTCAACCCAATTTTCATCAGCTGAATCTGTAAAACTATTTTCATTTTTTTCAAATTTTTCTATAAATAATCTAGTATATAGTTTATCAATACATTCTTTAAAAAATTCTTCTTTGAATTTTATTTTCGAACCAGGTCTTTTTTGTTCAATCTTTGAACACTCGTTTTTGTAGTATTCATTTATAAAAAATGCTGATTTAATTCTTAACATATCATTTATGTCTATTATTTCCACATTAGTTTTATTATCATAAACCATTGAACTTTTTTCATTATATGAGTATGAATTTAAAATTACATAAATTTCATTGTAATCTAACATATTTAACTCCTTAATCTTTAGAATATAATTAATTATATCAATTTAGAAGTTTTTTTACAACAATTAATTGAAAAAATTTTTTCTTTATATTATAATTTGAATAAGGGAGTAAATTAATATGAATGATAAACAAAAGCAAGTGATAAGGAAAGAAATAGAAAAACATATTGAAGAAATATTATCAGATAGAGAAATGGCAAAAAGGGAGTCTGATATGTTTGGAACAAAAAGATTACTAAGATATATGGAATCTTCTACTGCTAGTAAAAGCTTTTTTGATAATACTGATGTAGATGACTTAATGAGTAAATATGAAGAAGAATTAATTAGAGTATCTGAAGCTTTAGGAAATTCGACTTTTTCGAGCAAGCAGAAGATGTTAAATTTCTTAGAATATATTAGAATGAGTGGAATGTATGAGAACATAGATATGCGTAAATTTTTAATGCCCCAAACTGTATCTGCTATAAGCCAGTCAGGAATTAATGTTGCGTTATTAGGTAAGGGCGTTTGTGCATCTCAAGCTAGTTTTTTAAGAGATTTACTAATTACTTCTGGTGAAGATGCTATAACTAGAAAAGTCTATTTTATTGATGAAGATGGAATGATTGAAGATCAACATTTAGTTACATATGCTTGTTCATCTAAGGATGGTGCTAATTTTTTTCTTGATCCTACATGGTATAATGGGACTATAAATAGTCTTGAAGGTTCTTTTAATTCTGCTGATATTCCAGAACAACATAGGTCTTTATTGTCTATGCTAGATGTAACACAAGAAGAAATAGAATCAGCTAGAGATACAGTTCAAGAATATTTAATTGACAGATTTCAAATCAAAGACATTTCTACTCAATTAGGTATTTCAGAAGCAAATGATTTAGATAAACAGATTCGAATATTAACTTTTATGGAAAAAAATTTAGCTCCAGCAAGTGAAGCATTGAATTGTAGAAGTGTAGTTTTAGGAAATCGTGAAATAGAATGTGGTAAACTATTAGAACTATTTTATAAAGCTAATAATATAGATTACACTTTAAAATGTTCAGGGGATAAGTATAATTCTGCCTATGTTACTACCATTGATGGAATGGAAACTACTATATATCCTAAATCAGCATTTATCAGTGATAGAAACAATAATCCACTTTCAAGGAAATTACACTTTGCAAAGAATGAACAAGGTGAAAATCAATATTTGTGGGCTTTTTCTGATAAAAGACAACAGCAATTCAAGACTTCCATTAAAGAATCTAGAAAAGTAGCAGATGCAGTTATTGTTCCAGAACAAAAAATGAATAAAAATTTAAGAGCAACAAATAGACAATTTGCTGACACATTAAGAGCTGATGTTGCTCCAGTTGAAGTCCTTGAAAATAATTTAGCTGCTGTAACACAAGAAGTTACTCATGATGACTCTGCTCCAGGATTAGATGATGAATAATTGATAAAATGCACGTAATTTTCGTGCATTTTATCATATATTAATATATTTCATATTCTTGATCATCTTCTTTTACTATTTCAAATTTATCTACATCTTGTTTTCTTTCTGTTTCAAATTTCTCTGCTTTATCAATAATATTAGCTTGTTTTGATAATTCTTTATGCAATGAAACATTTTCTTGATGGAGTTTTTGTATTAATTCATCTTTGGGCTTAATAATTTCATTTTCTATTTTTTCATCTCTGTTTAACATAATCTTTTTAATATCTTTTACATTAGGTGTTTCTGGCAGTTCTAATTTAATATCTTTTAATACTTGCTTAGTATTTTCATAATTTGTAATTTGTTTATACTCTTGTACTGAAAAATGTTCTCTATTTGTTATTTCTACTAATTCTCCTCTTTCTAAATTAAAACCTTTTTCAGAAATATGCTTAAAATATGCGTTTTGTAAATCTCTATAACTATTTTTGCCTTTCCAAAAATCTCTAGAACAAATTTTATCAATTTTATTTCCTTGCTTATCTTTTGTATGAACTACTGGAATAAATAACAAGTGCATATGTGGTGTATCTTCATCTATATGAACAACTGCTGATATAATATTTTCTTCTCCTAAATTTTTGTAATTGCATATAAAATTGTAACTTTCTTGAAAATATCTTTTACTTTCCTGATAACCTATTTCGTCAAAAAATTTTTGGTTAGAAGTAAATACCATTTCACACATTATAATGCTATTACTTCGTATTTGACCTTTTAAATTATACTTTTCTTTTATTATATCAAACTCTTTTATATAGGTTAATTCATTTTTCTTTATATAATCTATTAACAAATAATTCTTGTGGTATCTGATAATATTTATTATTCAATGTTTCATTTATTTTATAAAAATCTATTTCGTTCATCTTTCATCCTTTCCAAGACTTCCATTGTCTTTAATTTTGATGAAAGAGCATAATTTGAGTTCTATACAGTTTTTTAAAACTTTTTAAAACATTTTTTATACACCTAAAATTTTTTTAAAACATAAATTTTAGAACTATTTTAGAACTTTTTATAGAATTTTTGAGAACTGCATAGAAAAAGAGTATTAACCAAAATCCATTGATTAATACCCTTTCAGACTTTTGCAATTTCCTTGAGTTCTCTCAAAATTGCTATCGTATGGTCGAGGCGACAGGGTTCGAACCTGCGACCTCATGGTCCCAAACCACGCGCGCTACCAACTGCGCTACGCCTCGAAATAAATTATATAACTAAACACTAATATATATTAGCATAAAAACAAAATAAAATCAAGAGTTTTTCTAAAAAAATTAAAAAAAATAAAAAATGACCATGCCAAAAGGCACAGTCATAATTAAATCAAAGAAAACTAATTTCTACGATTACCAAACAATGATAAAATTCTTAGGAAAATATTAATAAAATCTAAGTACAATTGCATTGCACCATAAACATATAATTTTTCATCATCACAAAAACCAGCATCTTGCATAACTTTAATTTTGTTAATATCATAAATAGTCAATCCAAAGAAAATCAATAAAATTGCCCAATCTAAAGCTATATCTAAAAATGAACTACCAACAAATATGTTAATAACAGTTAAAACTAAACCAATAAGTAGAGCAACAGTCAATATAGAACTCCATTTTGAAATATCTTTCTTTGTTGTATAACCAATTAAAGACAAAACTCCAAATAAAGCAGCAGTTCCAGCAAAAGCATAAACAATAGAAGTCAATTCAAAAACTGGGAAAATAATTGATAATGTAAAACCATTCAAAAATGCATATGCAAAAAATAGTAAAGTTACCATTGCAGGAGAAAGTTTTCTAAATAATAATGAGAAAACTAAAACAACTACTAATTCAGCAATAATCAAAGGAAAGAAATAACCATTCATTATAACTGAAATATATAATCCTGAACTGTAAACATAATATGCTGTTCCGGCACTAGCAAGTAATCCTAAGAACATTCTAAAAAATGTATTAGTAAGTACAGAATTGGTATCAACAGAACGAATTGCATCACCATTTTCATAATATTCCATAAAATCACCTCCAATTCTTATATTAAAATATTATAAATTAATTTTATAAAACTATACATATTAGCTCAAAAAGTAAAAAGGAAAAAGAGAACCGGCACCAAATTATCAAATTATTCCATATAAGTTCCCATCTATTAAAAGTTGAGCACGTTTTCTTGTTTTTTCATCAGAATTCAAAGAATCTTGTATAAATTCAGGATGATCAATTAAAAACTGTTTCATTGTTCCATCTGGATCCGCAAAAAAGTTATTAAGCATAGAAAGTTGAGCATCATTAATAATATTCAAATCAAAAGCTTTTTTAAATAAGTTAGTATCAACTTGAACTAATGAAAAAGCTTTAACACCTTCTGCTTCTAATTTTTCTTTTCCACCTTGCATTCTATCAACAACTACACAAGATGAGCATATTTTAGAACCTAAATTCTTAATTGCTGGAATCCATGCACGAATATAACTTGAAGCAACAGTAATTAAATCAGCTATATGTAAAACTTTTTTATCTTGTAAAGAAGTAATTACTTTTGAATTTGTAAAATTACTATCACTTTTAACAACTGATAAATCTTTGTAAATACTTAAATGAGGCTTATTTAAAAGATGTGCAATTATGTTAGAAAAAAACCAATCTCTTCTTTCGCCACCAGAAATATAGTCAATTTCTGAAATATTTATATTTTTTTCAATAAATTCTTTCATAGTATCAATAACATCTTTATAAATAATATTAGTTTGATATTGTTTTAATACTTTTTTAAATACTTTATTTGGTAAAGATAGCTTATCTGATAAACATTCATCAATGAAAGATAATAATTCAGTAGCATCTTTTTCACTTCCATATACAAAATGAGTATTAATAAAATAAGGTCCTATTTTGCCAGAAGTATACCAAAATGGCTTATTTTCAGCACAAAATCTTATTGCTTTTGTTTCAAATAAATATGAAACTAAGTCAGACATAAAAATTCCCTCCAAACATTAAAATATATTTACAAACATTTTATGTGTAAAATAATAAAAAGTCAATAATTAATATTCAATTTTTATAATCTATATAAATAAAATGATTTATATAAAAAAGTTGAAAAAAATACTATAACATGATAGAATAAGTTCGGAAAGGAATGAAAAATATGAAAACATTATTAAAAAACGGAACATTAATTGATTACAAAACAAATACATTTGAAAAATTTGATATACTAATTGAAGAAGATAAAATAGTAAAAATTGAGAAAAAAATTGAAGAAAAAGCAGACAAAATAATTGACTGTACAAATTTATATATTATGCCCGGAATGATTGATATTCATTGCCATTTAAGAGAGCCTGGCTTTGAATATAAAGAAACTATTGAAACGGGTGCAAATAGTGCTGTTTGCGGAGGATTTACAACAATTTGCCCTATGCCAAATACAAAACCAACCCCAGACAGTGCTATTATTTTGCAAAAAATCATAGAAGAAGGAAAAAGAGTAGGGCTATGCAACATATTGCCATATGCATCAGTAACTAAAGGTGAAAAAGGAGAAGAATTAGTAAATTTTGAAGAATTGAAAAAGGCAGGAGCAATAGCGTTTTCAGATGACGGAATGCCTGTTGTAAACAGTAGAACAATGAGACAAGCAATAATCGAAGCTGATAGACTAGGAACATTTGTATCATCACATTGTGAAGAAAAAACAGTATCACAAGGTGCAATAAATGCAGGAAAAGTTGCAGAAGAACTTGGAGTAGAAGGAGTATTACCAGAAGCGGAAGAAATAATGGCAGCAAGAGAAATTGTAATATCAGAAACAAATAATGTAAGAGCACATATATGTCATATTAGTACAAAAACTTCAAAAAATATGATTAGAGATGCCAAAAAAAGAGGAGTAAAAATAACATGTGAAACTTGCCCTCATTATTTTACATTTACAGTAGATGAAGTAAAAAAATCTGGAACAAATGCAAAAATGAATCCACCATTAAGAGAAGAAAAAGATAGACTTGCAATAATAGAAGGTTTAAAGGAAGGAACAATAGACTGCATAATAACAGACCATGCACCACATTCAGAAGAAGAAAAAGCACAAGATTTATCAAAAGCACCAAATGGTATAATAGGATTTGAAACAGCTTTACCAGCAGAAATAATGAACTTAGTAGACACAGGAGATATATCATATTTAGATTTAGTAAAACTTACATCCTACAATCCTGCAAAATTAATAAAAATAGAAAGAGGAACAATAGAAGTTGGAAAAGTAGCTGATATAACAATATTCGACCCTAATGAACAATATATATATACAAAAGAAATGATTGTATCAAAATCAAAAAACAGTCCTTTTATAGGAAAAAAACTAAAAGGAAAAGTAAAATACACAATTGTATCAGGAAAGATTGTATATAAATCATAAATTCGCGAGATAGAAAGGAAAGAAAACATGGAAAAAAATTTATTTATTGAATATCCAAAATGTTCAACTTGTCAAAAAGCAAAAAAGTGGCTAGATGAAAATAAAGTAAAATATGAAGACAGACATATAGTAGAGCAAACACCAACAAAAGATGAATTAAAAGAATGGATAAAAATGAGTAATATAGAAATAAAAAAATTTTTTAATACAAGTGGAATGAAATATAAGGAATTAAATTTAAGAGAAAAATTGCCACAAATGTCAGAAGAAGAAAAGCTAGAATTACTTTCATCAAATGGAATGTTAATAAAAAGACCAATTTTTGTTTCTGGCAAAACAATACTATTAGGCTTTAAACAAAAAGAATGGGAAGATAATCTTTTAAAATAAGAAGGGATTGAATGAATTGAAAAATATAATAGACCAATTAATAGAAAAAATAAAAATAATGAAAAATCCAACAGTAATAGGATTAGATCCAAGATATGAAATGCTTCCAAAATGTGTTAAAGATAAATATCCAAAAACATTAGAAGGAGCTAGACAAGCAATAATAGAATATAATAAAGCTCTAATTGATGCAATATATGATATTATACCTGCAATAAAACCACAAATAGCATTTTACGAAATGTATGGAATACCAGGAATGCAAGCATTTAAAGAAACTTGTGAATATGCAAAACAAAAAGGAATGTTTGTAATTGCAGACATAAAAAGAGGAGATATAGGTTCAACAGCACAAGGATATTCAAATGCATATTTAGGAAAAACTAAAATAGAAGAAAATGAGCAATCATTATATGATATAGATTTTGTAACAGTTAATCCATATATGGGAACAGATTGTGTAAAGCCATTTATAGACGACTGCAAAAAATATAATAAAGGATTATTTATATTAGTAAAAACATCAAATCCATCATCAGGAGAATTACAAGATGTAAAACTAGAAAATGGAGAAGAAGTATACACAAGAGTTGCAAAATATGTGGAAAAATGGGGCGAAGAATTAAGAGGAGAGTACAATTATAGTAGTATTTCAGCAGTAGTAGGAGCAACATATCCAGAACAATTAAAAAAATTAAGACAAATTGCACCACATACATATTTTTTAATACCAGGGTATGGAGCCCAAGGAGGAAAAGCAGAAGACATTGCACTAGGATTTGACGAAAACGGATTAGGTGGAATTGTAAATGCCTCTAGAAGTTTAATGTGTGCTTATAAATCAGAGATGTGGAAAGGTAAATTTGAAGAAAAAGATTATGCAAAAGCCACAAGAGCAGAAGCCATAAGAATGAAAGAAGAATTATGTTCAAAAATTATAATAAAATAGGTGTTATCACAAAACAAAAATAAGATAACAATTTTATATTATGCAAGGAGGAATTAAAATGCCTGTAAATATTAAAGCAGAGCTAATAAAAAAACAAGAAATTGGACCAGAAATGTTAAAATATAGTGTTAAAGCAAAAGAAATAACAGATACAGCAAGACCTGGTCAATTCATAGAAATTAGAGTAAATGATGATATTGAACCATTTTTAAGAAGGCCAATTAGTATTTATAATAATGACAAAGAAAACGGAATATTAGAATTCATATTTCAAATAAAAGGTAAAGGAACAAAAATATTATCTCAAAAAAGAGAAGGAGATAAAATAGACATAATAGGACCACTAGGATTTGGGCCATTTAAATATGCAAATTACCAAAAACTGGGGATGATAGGTGGAGGAATAGGAGTATTCCCATTATATGAATTAGCAAAAAGTGCAAAATCAGAAAACAAAAATGTAAATATATATCTTGGATTTAGAAATAAGGATTTAGTAGTATTAGAAGATGAATTTAAAGGAGTATCAGACAAACTACAAATTACAACAGATGATGGAAGCTATGCAGAAAAAGGTTTTGCAATAGACTTCTTAAAAAAAGATATTGAAGAAGGAAAAATAGACAGTATATATGCATGTGGACCATTACCAATGTTAAAAGCAGTGAAAAACCTTGCAATAGAAAAAGAAATACCATGTCAAATTTCATTAGAAGAAAGAATGGCATGTGGACTGGGAGTATGTCTTGGATGTGCAGTAAAAACAGCAAAAAGCACAGCAGAAAATCCAGAATATTGGCATGTTTGTAAAGCAGGACCTGTATTCCAAGCAAAAGATGTAGATATATAAAAAATATAATTACGAGTTTTTTATTGTAGTCAAAACTCAAATTGGGCGAGAAAAAATAAATCAAGAACAAATAAAAGAAAGGTGAATAAAAAATGAACACAAAAATAAATTTTGCCGGAATAGAAATGAAAAATCCAGTAACAGTAGCTTCTGGAACATTTGGATATGGTAGAGAATTTAGTAATTTCTTTGATTTAAGTAAATTAGGAGGAATAATAACAAAAGGAACATCATTAAAACCAAAAAGTGGAAACAAACCCACAAGAATATGTGAAACAGCAAGTGGAATGTTAAACAGTATAGGACTTCAAAATCCAGGAGTTGAATATTTTGCAGAAAATGATTTACCATTTTTAAGAAAATTTGATACAGCAATTATAGTAAATGCATGTGGAAGCACTATTGACGAATATGTTGAATTATGCAAAATATTAAACACACTTGACATAGATGGAGTAGAATTAAACTTATCATGTCCAAATGTAAAAGCAGGATGTATGGCATTTGGAAACACTTATGAAGGTGTAAAAGAAGTAACAAGTAAAGTAAGAAAAGTGCTAGAAAAACCACTTATAGTAAAATTAACACCAAATGTAACAAATATAGCAGAAATAGCAAAAGCAGTAGAAGATGCAGGAGCTGATGGAGTATCATTAATAAACACATTACTTGGAATGAAAATTGATATAAATAAAAGAAAACCAGTATTAGCAAATAACACAGGAGGACTATCAGGTCCAGCAATAAAACCAGTTGCAGTACGAATGGTATATCAAGTTGCACAAGCAGTAAAAATTCCTATATTAGGTATGGGAGGAATTGTAAATGGAGAAGATGCAATTGAATTTATGTTAGCAGGAGCAAGTGCAATTTCTATTGGTGCAGGTAACTTTATTTCTCCTACAACTAGTATTGATACAATTTCACAAATTGAAGATTATATGAGAAAAAATAATATTGAGGATATTAATGAGATTGTTGGAAAAGTGGAGATGAACTAGATTTTAGATATAAAAAGACGATGAAATATAAAAAAAATTCATCGTCTTTATGAAATTTTACAAAAAGACTTGAAAAAACTTGAAATTAACAGTATAATATTAGGGTAGATGCGCTCGTAGTTTAGTTGGATAGAATGGCAGGCTACGAACTTGCAGATCGGGGGTTCGAATCCCTCCGGGCGCACCAATAACGTTTCTGTTCAAATGCCATCAAACAGATAGATACATATATCTTTCTGAAAATGATGGTGTTTTTTGTCGCAACAAAAGGAGCTACTTTATAATATAAATGACAAAAATTTTATTTTTTAGAAAATAGGATAAATTTTATTTGACTTTTTCGTATAATCTGTGTATAATAAATATAGGAAATGACAAATCCACAAACGTGGTTTTGCCAATATAGATAGAAAAAACTCACATCTAAATCGTCAAATTTTACAGATGTGAGCTTTTATTATTTATGTAGTTGCTTATCAATCCAGTTCTTATATAGAACTGCTGCTAAGGCAACGTTTAATGTTAAAGATAACATAAAGGATATTATAAAAAAAAGTATCACTTTAACCATAAACATCACCACCTCTCCTACGATAATTCGTATAATTGGTGGCAAAACCACATCTGCTTATTATCATTCCCTATGTCAGTTAGTATAACATATATTTTACAGTAAATCAACATAAAAAACAAATTTTCGTAAAAAAAGAAAAACTCTTGAATTTGCAATTTTATGTAAAATATAGTATAATATATGTATATTTATGATATAATTAAACGAGTATAATTGTTGGTAAAACCAAAAACAATGAAATTTGGTAGTTTTAAAACTCCCAAGACAATTCTAGGAGGTATAACAGATGAAAATTCATACAACTAAAAGCAAACGGTCAATCAGACATTTACTGAGGAATGTGCTCAAAATGAAAACTGAACCTAAAATTGAATTAATAAACAAAGGAAGATTAGATACAATTAGCAAGAGAGGCAAAGCAGATCCTTTTAAAAAGAGGTATCTCAAATAAGTTTGTAATTTGATAACCAAAGTAGTAGAACATTTGAATATCGCTACTTTGGTTATCTTAATATTTTACAAAATAATACATTATTTATGATAGAATTTACATATAAGATTGATATAGATTTTAAACGATAAAACAAAAAGGAGTTGTTATAGATGAGAGATACTATAATTTATTTAATTAGACATGCTGAAACAGTCCAAGAAAATGGAATTAGAAACTCAACAGAAAATCCTCAAATGATTAATGAAAAAGAAATATTATCAGTATATGGAGAAAAGCAATCCCAAAAATTAAGTGAAAATATTGAACTAAGCCATATTGATAGCATTTGGTCAAGTAGTTACACAAGAGCAAAAGCAACTGCAAAATATATTGCAAGTAATAATAATTTACCAATTAATATAGACAGTAACTTAAATGAAAGAAAACTAGGGAATTTAAAAGAATTAGGAGAATTTATGAAGGACAAAAAAACAAGAGATCCTTCACAAGAACAATTATTAGATAGAAATTTTAAAACTTCTGATGGAGAGAGTGTAGAAGATACAAGACATAGAATGACTAAATTTTTTGATAAAATTTTACAAGAATATAATGGGAAGAAGATTGCTGTTGTAAGTCATGGAGGTTCAATAAAATTTTTCTTATTAAACTGGTGTGAAATAAATGAAGATGTTAAATTAGTATATAAAAATACTGTTTTAGATATAACATCACCTTGCTTATTAAAATTGACTTTTAGAAAAAATGAGCTAGTAGACCTAGAACAAATAAAACAATAATAATATAAATATTAAATATAAAACAAATTCAATAAATTGGAGAATTATATTATAAAAAATGTTTGACAAAAAAATATTTTAAGTATACAATGTAACAAAAGGAAAAAAGTCCTAGTTTAAAACATTTTGAAGGAGAAAATAAATGTTAGATAATAAATATGCTAAAGCATATACTGAGGTATTAGAGATAATAAAATATTTTCCTGAAGAAGAATATAATAAAATACCAAAAGAAAAAATTGAATTTTATAAAAATAATAAGGATAAAGATTACAAATTTATTATTGATCCAAGAATTGATTTATCAAAGCAAAATGTATCTAAAGAAGCAAGTGCAATTATTGTAACGATATTTAAAGATTATTTTGCTTCTGAAGAACAAAAGAAAAAGTTAGAAGAAATAATTGAACTAAATGAAAAAAAGTCTGAAATAATAAAAAGAGAAAAATTTAATCCAGATGATTTATTTAAAAGTAAAAATTCAAGTAAAATAGTTAATGAAAGTAATCAAAATAATATTGAAGTAACAGCCCTAACAGAATACAAAGAGAACTTTTTTACAAAAGTTAAGAACTTTATTTTACAATTATTACATTTAAAGAATTGATTAAAAATAAAATTAATATTTATATAGAAAGTTAAGAGGATAATTAAAATGGAAGTAAAAAAAGCAATAGTTTTAGATATGGATAATACATTAGAGTGTGGAGTAAGGAATAATTCTCCAGAAAGAAATTATACTATGTTTCTTAGACCAGGTATAGACGAGGTAGTTGAAAAACTGAAACAAGCAAAAGAAAGAAAAATTGATATAATTTTATGTACAACAGGCAATAATAAATGGGTAGAACGATTTTTAGCTTTAAAACCAGAATTTAGAGAATTATTTACAAAAATATATTCACGAGATAATCAACGCGAATGGCAAGGAATAATAAGTTATGAAGAGTTCCCAATAGAAAGTACATTCTGGAATCCTAATGGTAAGCCTGTAACAACATGGGGATATAATTCTGTTTTATTTATTGATGATGCTCCAGCAGTTAAAGACAATTTGGAAAAAATCTATGCAGACAATACAGGAAATCGTGAAGGAGTTATGAAAATAATTAAAGCTTTTTCTAAATTTTTACCAGATGAAATTTGCAAAGGAAGAAAATACGATAAGGATGATTTAGCTAAAGCAATGAAGTATTTACCAGAAAATATTTTAAGTAAATTTCCTAGTAAGAAAATTGATACAACATTTTTTAATATACCATTTTATAATATAGATTATAATGAAATAACCGGAATATTTGATTTATTAAATGATCCCAATATTAGCTCTGAAAATCGTGAAAAAATTATACAAAAAATTAGACACATAGAAAATGATCCTGGATGTAGAATGATATGTGAAGAAGTTGATAAATTTATGGAAAAAGAATTTGAACCAGGATTAACTATGGCTGAAAAAAATCATGAACAAGAACTAGAATCTTATAGAGATAAAGCATTTGAATTAAGATGGCTTCCATATACGTCATATAAATGCCCTCAAGCAGTATTTGATGAATATATGTCTCAAGATAGAAAAGGTCCTTATGAAGGAATTTTACCAGAAGTAATAAGCATAAATTCTGCGGTAAATAGTCTTATAAGACAAGAGGGAGTAATAGAAAATATCGGAAATGATGGAACAGAGAAAAAAGAAAATGAACAAAATATACAACAAACAGGAGAACAAAAATAAGATTGCATTGTGTTTATTTAGAAGAAATTCGATTTTAAAGAATATAAAATAAATTAAAAAAAATAAGATAAATAACGAATTTTCATTTGACTTTTTAATATATTCTGTGTATAATAAATATAGGAAATGGAGAAACCACAAACGTGGTTTTGCCAGATAAATTGAGAAAACTCACATCTACCTTGCAAAGTACAGATGTGAGCTTTTTTTATTTATGTAGTTGCTTATCAATCCAGTTCTTAAACAGAACTGCTGTCAAGGCAACGTTTAATGTTAAAGATAACATTAAGGATATTATAAAAAATAGTATCACTTTAACCATAAACATCACCACCCTTCCTACGAAGATTCGTAAAATTGGTGGCAAAAACCACATCTGCTTATTCTCATTTCCTATGTCAACAAGTATAACATACATTTTACATTAAAACAATAGAAACAAACAAATATTTGCAAAAAATTTTTAATAAAAATAAATTTTAATAAAAAATATTGAAAAATATTAAAAATATGATATAATATTAGCCAAAGTTAATTAATAAAAATAAATCCGATGAAAAAGCAAAGTAGATATATAAAAAGTAACAGAGAAAATAGCAAAGCTGAGAGCTATTTAAAAATATATTGAAATTTCACTTTTGAGGACTTCTTTTCAAAGCAAAATAAGTGTAATAATAAAATTTTTATTATTGTTAATAAAAAGATTTTTATATACAATAAAAGAAAAAATATTACTAATAAGCAAAGCAAGTAGAAAGAAGCGGTAGAACCGTTAAAACTATAAATGAGATTAATTGAAAAAAATATAATCAATATTAAATTTTGACTTTAATAAACAATATAAATAAAGCTAATAAAAATTATGGTTATATAAAATTTAAAAACAATTAATAAAATTAGGTGGTACCACGAAATAGCCAATCGTCCTAATACAAGGATGTATTGGCTATTTTCTTATTTGTTCGTAGAAAATGTTCTTTTCAACTAAATAAAAGGGCTTTGTCCTAACAAATACATATATATAAAATAAAGAAAAATGAAGATATCGAGAGATAATCATTCATTTATAGTAAGAGGAGGAAAAAAATGGAAAGCAAAATTGAAGAATTAAAAAAAATTGCTGAAGAAAAAATAAAAAACATACAAAATTCACAAGAATTACAAGATTTAAAAGTACAATTACTAGGAAAAAAGAGTGAAATATCAAACCTATTAAAAGGATTAGGATCACTATCACCAGAAGAAAGACCAAAAGTAGGAGCACTGGTAAATAAAGCAAGAACTGAAATTGAAGAAAAAATAGAAAAAGCAGAAAAGAAAATAAAAGAAAAAATGTTAGAAGAAAAAATTCAAAAAGAAACAATAGACATAACATTACCAGGAACAAAAATTCAAAGAGGAAGTAAACACCCTGTAAATAGAGTAATTGAAGAGATAGAAGACTTATTTGTATCAATGGGATATGATGTAATTTCTGGACCAGAACTAGAAACAGATGAATATTGTTTTGAAAGACTAAATTTACCACAAGGACATCCAGCAAGAGATATGCAAGACAGTTTTTATATAACAAATGAATATTTATTAAGAACTCAAACATCAGCAGTTCAAGCAAGAGCAATGGTTGCAAATACAGAAAAAACACCAATTAGAATGATATGTGCTGGAAAAACATATAGAAGAGAAGATGACGCAACACATTCACATCAATTTGGTCAAGTAGAAGGACTTGTAATAGATAAAAAAGAAAGAAATGTTTCACTAGCAGACTTAAAAGGAACATTAGAAATATTTGTTAAAAAACTAATAGGTAAAAACTGTGAATTACGTTTTAGACCAAGTTACTTTCCATTCACAGAACCATCTTATGAAGTTGATGTAAGTTGTTTTAAATGCGGAGGAAAAGGATGTAGCTTGTGTAAACAAACAGGATGGATAGAAGTATTAGGAGCAGGAATAGTACATCCAAATGTTTTAAAAATAAATGGATATGACCCAGAAAAATTTGGAGGATTTGCATTTGGAACAGGACTTGAAAGACTTGCCATGTTCAAATATGGAATACCTGATATGAGATATTTATACACAAATGATATCAGATTCTTAAGTCAATTTGATAGAAAAGACGAGGAATAGATTTTTACAATTTTAAACATAAAAAATTAAAGCGATATAAAAAATAATAAATTAAACTAGGAGGAAAATATCAAATGAAATTAAGTACAAATTTTTTAAAAGACTATGTAGATATAGATGTAGATGTAAAACAACTAGCAGAAGACATGACAAGAGTAGGAAATGAATATGATTATGCTGGAAAATTAATAAATGCAACAAAACTTGTTATAGGAGAAATTGTAGAATGTGTTGACCACCCAGATTCAGACCATTTACACTTATGCAAAGTAAATATAGGAAAAGAAATTCTAAACATTGTATGTGGTGCACCAAATGCTAGAAAAGGAATCAAAGTAATTGTTGCATTAGATGGAGCAGAACTTCCAGGAAAAACAATAAAAAAAGGAATAATAAGAGGTCAAGAATCAAATGGAATGTTATGTTCAATTGCAGAACTAGGATTAGAACACAAATTCTTAAAACCAGAAGATTCAGCAGGAATAGCAGAATTAGGTCAAGATGCTAAAATTGGAGAAGACCCAATAAAATATCTTCAAATGGATGATGGAGTTATAGATTTTGAATTAACAGCAAATAGAGGAGATTTGCTAAGCATTTTAGGTATGGCTTATGAAGTAGGAGCAATTTATGATAAACCAGTAAAAAAGGTAGATTTAGAACACAAAGAATCAGGAGAAGATATAAATAAACAATTTTCTATTGAAGTAAAAACAGAAAACTGTAAAAAACTATTGGTTAAAAAGGTAGGAAATGTAAAAATTGAAGAAAGTCCAACATTCATCAAAAATAGATTAATTGCATCAGGAATAAGACCTATAAACAATGTAGTAGATATTAGTAACTATGTAATGCTAGAATTAGGTCAACCTTTGCACTTCTATGATGCAGACAGACTTGGAAATAAATTAGTTGTAAGAATGGCAGAAGAAGGAGAAAAACTTACAACACTTGACAATGTAGAAAGAACATTATCAGCAGAAGATATAGTAATTGCAGACAAAACTCATGGAGTAGGTCTAGCAGGAGTAATGGGAGGCCTAGAAACAGAAGTTGAACCAGACACAAAAAATATAATTATAGAATCAGCAATATTTGATTCAGTAAAAATTAGAAAAACATCAAAAAAGATTTTAAGAAGTGAAGCAAGTAATAGATTTGAAAAGGGAATAGACCCAGAAAGAACAACAATGGCAATAGAAAGAGCTTGTAAACTATTAGAAGAATATGCTGGAGGAACTGTTGTAACAGGAACAGCTAAATATGATGTAACAAATAACAAAGAAAAAGAAATTGATATCACATTCCAAGATGTAAATGATGTTTTAGGAACAGTTATACCAAATAAAGAAATATTAGAAGTATTTAGAAAACTAGGATTTACATATAGCGTAAAAGGAGAAACAATAAAAGTAACAGTTCCAACAAGAAGACTTGATATATCAATAAAAGAAGATTTAATAGAAGAAGTAAGCAGAATTTATGGAGTAGATAATATACAAGGAAAACTTCCAGTTGTACCAATGAGACAAGGGAGTTATGATAAAACACAAAGAGAAATTAGAAACAGAATGATTGCTTTAGGATTACATGAAACACTTTCATACATATTAATTAATGACAAAGAAGTTAATGAATATACATTAGACGAATTTGAACCATTAAAATTATTAGATCCAATCACAGAAGACAGAAACACATTAAGATATAGTATGATTACATCATTATACAAAATTTATGAATATAATAAATCTAGAGAGCAAAAAGATATATCAATATTTGAAATAGGAAAAGGATTCTACAAAAAAGGAGAAGTATATGGAGAAGACACAAAATTATGTGCATTAATGACAGGAAGATACTCTTCAGGACTAAACAATTTCAAAAATGTTGACTTTTATGTAATAAAAGGAGTTGTAGAAGAAATACTAGACTACCTTGGATATAATGGAAGATATAGCTTTATAAGAAAAGAAATGCCAAAAGAAATACATCCAGGACAAAGTGCATATATAAATGTAAATGGAACTGATGTAGGAATTATAGGAAAAATTCATCCAAGCGTAACAAAAGATGATGTATATGTATTTGAAATAAATTTAGATGAATTATTGAAAAAGAAAGTTGGAAAAATGAAATATAAAGAAATTTCAAAATATCCAAGTATAAATAAAGATATAGCTTTAGTTGTAGATAAAAATGCTGTTTCACAAAATATTGAAAAAGTCATAAAATCAGCAGGAGGAAGTTTGCTTACAAATATTGAGGTATTTGATATTTACACAGGTATTGGAATAGGAGCAGATAAAAAATCTATAGCATATTCACTAACATTTTCAGACATGAAAAAAACATTAACAGACGAAGAAGTAAATAATCTAATGGAAAAAATAATTGAAGCAACTTCAAAAAAATGCGGAGCGGAACTTAGAAAATAATGTCAATTGTCAATGGGGACGGAGATTTTGACAACTTTTTTGCCATATAATGAAAGGAATTAAGATGGAGAAAATAAATGAAATAATAAAACAAATACAAGCAAAAGATATAACAGATGTAGTAATAGCCATATTAATTATATTAGTATTTTTTATAATTAGTTCATGGCTCCCTAAAATAATAATGAGAATGTTCAAAATAAAAGAAAAAAATAAGAAAAAGCTAAAAGAAAATGATATGTATAAAGGATTAAAATGGATATTTTTATGTGTAGGATTTTATTTAGCAAGTTTAGTTTTGAATTTACCGGAAAATGTATTTTCTATATGCGTAAAAATTATTAGAGTTGTTGTTATTTTAAGTATTGCTAAAATTTTAATTGGAATGATATCACCAGAATCAAGATTAATGAAAAAAGTTCAAGAAAATGATAAATTCCAGGAAAATAAATCAGCTTTAAAAGTTGGATATAAAATTTTAAAAGTAATAATTTATGTAATAGCTGGATTTTTAATTATAGCGGATTTTGGATATGATTTAAATGGTATTATTACAGGTCTAGGATTAGGAAGTGTTGTTATAGGTTTAGCTGCACAGGAACTAGTAAGCAATTTACTAAGTGGTGTTGCGATTTCTTCTGAAAAGCCATTTAAAATAGGAGATTGGGTTACAATAGGAACGGTCTCAGGTACTGTTGTTGATATAAAATTTAGAAGTATAAAAGTTAAAACAGCAGATAATACAACAGTTACAATATTAAATACAAAGGTATTAAATGAATCAATTATAAATTATGCAACAATTGATTCGAGAAGATTTGAAGTAATTTTAAGATTGCCATTAAATACTTCAAGCTATCAAATAGAAGACTTAATGAATTCATTAAAAAACTTTTTACATAGTATTAAAGAAGCTGACCAAGATACTATTCAAGTTTTTATTGATGGAATTCAAACAGATGCAATAGTTGTAAAAACAATTGTATATGTAAATATTGATGCTACATATTTCTTGGATTTTAAAACAGAAACAAATTTAAGCATTATGAAAGTTTTAGAAAGTAAAGGAATAAAACTAGCAAATCCAAGTACAGATGTGCACTTGTGTCAATAGTTGTCAATGGGGGTCAATGGGGACGGAGATTTTGACAATTTCCTAGTTTTGAAAAAATTTAAAAAGTGATTGAATTTCAATAGTTGGGATTGAAAATTTTAAAAAGTTTTCTGTCTCAGCTTTTTTGAGTATAAAAATATGTAATTTTAAAAATTTTTATTACCAAATGAAATTCTTTTTAAAACTATTATTTTGTTATTAAATCCTTATGTTGGACCATTAGAAATAAATAAAAAAGGTTAGAAAAATTTAAAAGTTAAGTTAAAAAAGTTGTGGAAAAAAAGTTGTTATGCTACAATAATAAAAGAAGTAACATTAAAAAAATTATAGGGAAGCAAAACTTATAAATATATAGGAGTAGTATATGAGTGATTTTACTTTTTTAACACCAGAGCAATGCTCTGGAAAAAATAAATTAGATATATTAAAAAGAAGAGGAACAGAAGCAGCAATAACAGACTTTTCTATTTTGAATAAAGGACTTTTTAGTGATAAACATATTAAAAATGATAGTTCTTTAGAGGGAAGAGTAGGTTGTTATTGGATAAAATCAGAAGTTGAAAAAATGTATGAAGAAAATTGCGTGTATCATTGCCAAACAGATGGCTTTTTAGAGTTCGCCTATGCTAATAATTGCGTTATTGGGGCTCGTCTAGCTTTACCGTTCTCAGATGTAAGTTCAATCCCCACGAATGAAGGAAGTATTAAAAGAGCAAGAGATGGTGTGCTTGAAGTAGAATATGGATATTATCCACAAAAAGCAGTATCAAAAGATATGCAAGAAAAGCTAGAAAATGCATATAAAAGTGGTACTATTTCAAAAACAGAAAATAGTTATGCAACATGTTCTGGTAATTATGCTTATGGTGCTGTAACAATAAATCTACATGCTCAGCAAGAATATGCATATAATGGAAAGAGATATTTAAGAGTTAAGTCAAATTCTGTCTATGGATTTAAAGGAGTTCAACTTTCAAATGGAGAAAGTTATAAAGATGGAGATAATGTATGGGTAGAAGTTTCTCCAGTAAAATGGTTAGTAGATGAAAAATCTCATATGATGATAACTGACAAAATAATATTTGCAGGAGTACTATTTAGTAAAGAAAGAGATTACTGTGTAAAAGATTTTGATAAAACAGACATAAAAATATTTATGGATAAATATTTATCTAAAGATTTAGAACAATTAAGAAAACCGATAACTTTAGGAGAAGAAACAGAAGAATTTAAACCAAGAAAATCTAGATTACAGAAATTAAATCCAGATAAAACCAAAGAGCAAGATAGAGTGAAAATGACAGACACAGAAATAATACACAATTGGATAGAAAATGGAGAATCAGTGTTATTAAGAGGACCATCAGGAATAGGAAAAACAGAAAGAATTAAATCACTATATCCAGATTTAATTTACATGAAACTAACAAATAATATGTTTCCTGAAAAGGTTGTTGGGTCAGTAAATTTACAAACAGGACAAAGCATACCACCAGACTTTGCAAAAACAGTCATAATGCAAGAGGCAACAGAAGA
>CALYAA010000024.1 GCA_944393385.1 uncultured Clostridia bacterium | reverse complement strand
AGCCGTATGCGGGAAAACTGCACGTACGGTTCTGTATAGGGGCTTGTGTCGTGAGGCACTTGTCTACTAAACTGTTGAGGAGGTCAATTATGAATAAGAAAAATGACACAATAACAAAAACAGTTAAAACTGGTATTACTTTTGGAAGTGCGTTAGCAATGGTTATCAGTTATGTAAATTGGCATTCAGTTGGTTGGGCAATTGTTCATGGATTAATGAGTTGGGTGTATGTCATTTACTATATAATTAGATATTAAATTACAATTTGTGATAGATTAGGAGGTGGAAAAATGTATAAAACAGTTGTTATAGAGTATTCACCAAAGGCAGATGATATGGCACAAAAAGTAGAAGAAAAAGCAAATGAAATGTTACAAGATGGTTATGAGCTAGTTACTATGTCAATTACAGGAACAGCAAAAGCAATTTTAGTATTTAAAAAAGGTTTGAAAAAAAGTTTTATATAAATTACAATAAGTGGGGCTGATAGTTAGTTGAATTTATCAGCTCTATATTATATAATATGAACTGTAAAAATAGTAAGTTGTAGGAGAGATTAATTTGAAAGAAATAATAGAAAATATAGAATAAAATTAATTATTTATAATTTAAAAGAATTATCGAAAATGATACAATAATTTTATAAATATTAGTTAAAATGTAATAAAATTAATGAATGTAATGTTTAAGTGCGTAATTTCCAATTATAAATGGTAGAAAAAAGTGCGAAAAATTATTAAAATTTAATTAACAAAAAAGAAAAAACTTTTGATTAAAATTTTAATAAGGGAGGAAGTAAAATGAAGTTTAATGAAAAATTAATAATGTTAAGAAAGCAACACAACTTATCACAAGAACAAGTTGCAGAAAAATTAGGAGTAGCAAGACAAACTATTTCTAAATGGGAGTTAGGAGAAACAACTCCAGAAATGGATAAACTAATTATAATGAGCGAATTATATAATATTACATTAGATGAATTAATGAAAGAAGAAAATGAAGGAAAAGTTGTAAATGATCCTAATAATACAAATTCACAAAAATTAGCAGGAATGACAATTAAGATTCTAAAGGGAATAGGAATATTCATTCTTATAGTAGCAATATTATATGTATTTCTTATGATAATAGGATTTGTAGCATTTAATAAAGTTGAAACAAATAGTGATTCAAAAACAACAGTAATACAGACACAAGAAGAAGTAGTAGAGAGTTATGAAGAATAAATGTTAAATAGTAAAAAGATAAAGAATACTACAAATTACAATAAGTAGAGTAGTTGATAAAGTTGAAATTATCTACTCTTTATTATAATAATGCAACAAAAGATAGTAATTTATTTTTAATCTTCTAAATAGAGAGTTATAAAAAACTTTCTATTTTTTTATTTACAATTAAAAAATAATATGATAAATTAGTTAATAGTATTAAGTAAAAATAAGGAGTGATTTCAATGGACTTGAAAGAAGCTATGCAACAAAGACATATGGTTCGTAAATATTTAGATAAAAAAATACCAGAGGATATTGTTAGTAAAATTAACGGAAGAATTGAAACAAACAATAAAAAATATAACTTAAATATGAAATTAATGTTAAATAATGATACAGGTGTAAGTAGTATCATAAAATTAATACTAGCAAGAGGAGTAAATAATTTTATAATACTTGCAGGAGATAATTCACCAGATTTAGAAGAAAAACTTGGATATTCAGGTGCTGATATTATGCTTTATGCTCAAACGCTAGGATTAAATACTTGGTGGGTTGGTGGAACATATAATCGAGGTGTTAGTAAATATGTTGATAATAAAAAAGTTACAGGGATAATTGCGATAGGATATGGTCAAACGCAAGGTGTACCTCATAAATCAAAGACAGTAGAAGAAGTTTCAAAATATAAGAATACAATAATTCCTTCTTGGTTTATAGCAGGAGTAGATGCAGCATTACTTGCTCCAACAGCATTAAATAAACAAGATTTTATGATTATAGGAAATGGAAATAAAGTTTCTATTGAATGTGATAATGGTATATTTACAGGTAGCAATGTAGGTCTTATTAAATATCATTTTGAACTAGGTGCAGGAAAAGAAAATTTTGAATGGGAGTAAAAATATATGGATTACAATAAAAAAGCAGAAGAATTATTTGAAACGCTAATTAAACAAAAAAGATATATGAATGAAATACCTTCAAGTTTATCACAAGGAGAATCTGGGGTATTATTATATTTATTAGAAGTAAAAGATGAAGTTACACAAAGTGAGTTAAGTGAAAATTTAAGTGTAACTATGCCTCGAATTGTTGCGATAATAAATACTTTACAAAGAAAAGATTTAATAAAAAAAGGAATAGATAAAAATGACAAAAGAAAAACAATTATTTCTATAACAGAACAGGGGAAAAAGGATATTTTAAAAAAGAAGAAAGAAGCTATAAAATTTATTGAAAAAATAATAGGAAAATTAAAACCAGAAGAAATAGAACAATATATAAAAATTAGTAAAAAAATAGAACGAATTTCAAATGATATAGAAGGTTAAAAGTATGAATAATGAAATAGAAACAATGAAAAAATTAATAGATAACAGTAATAATACAGTAGTAATTACTGGAGCTGGAATTTCTACTTCAGCAGGAATAGGAGATACAGACCATTGGGATTTGCCAGCTGTTTTAAAAATGATGTCTACTACATTAATGAAGATAGCACCTAAAAAATATTATAATGCAGTATGGAAATCTTTTTTAAATCAAATATTTAATAATGGACCTACATTAACACATAAAAAACTAGCAGAATTAGAAAATAGAAATAAGATTCAAGGAATAATTACAACAAATATAGATCATTTGCACCAATTAGCAGGTTCAAAAAATGTAGCAGAAATACAAGGTAGTTTTGCAGTAAATAAATGTTTAAAATGTGGAGAATATTATAATGATATAAATATTTGGAATAAAGGAAAATTACCAAAATGCAAATGTGGAGGAATAATTTGTGCGTTTCCTGTTTATGCTCATGTAGGACAATTAATACCTGAAGCTGAAAAAGCTAGGAAATGGATAGAACTTGCAGAGCTTATCATAATTATAGGTACAAATGGCTCTTATTATTGGTCTTACGGGAATCATATAAATCCAAATGCAAAAATAATACAAATAAATCCAAAACATACTTTTTTTGATAATAAGGCTATTTTAAATATAAGAAAAAAATCAGATGAAATATTTAATGAACTATAAAAGTATTATACAAATTACAATTTCTAAATTACTTTATACGAAAGTATAGAGTAATTCTTATTTTTATGATATAATATTCATCAAGAGAATGGAAGTGAAGATTTATGACAGAAAAACAATTAAAAGCATTTATTATAAATCTGATAGATCAAAAAGAACAACAAAATGAAAATTTTATTAGATATTCTTTTTTTGAATTAAAAGTAGAAAACGGTCTTACTGAAAAAGAAATAGATGAAGTTTTAAGAGTGAGCAGAGATTACTTTGAAAATAAAGGTTATAAAGTTTATTTTACTAATGCAGAATATGAATACAAAAATGAAAGAAAAAAAGTTGAATCAAATGAATTTTTAATTGCATTTAAAGAATAAAAAGGATGATTGAAATGGAAGAAAAAATTAGTAAACAAAATATAGATAGATTAAATATAAGTGATAATTCTATTAAAATACTGAAAAATAATAAAATAATAACTATTGGACAATTATGCAAAAAAAGCAAAAACGATTTGAGAAAATTAGATATACTACAATTTGATATAAAGAAGATTGAAACAGAATTGCAGTTATTAGGACTTAATTTAAAAAATAGCTTATAAATATATTGCCATAAAGTAGTCATAATAACTACCACACAGGAATTAAAAAGAGTGTCTTAGGATATTATAATAGTTGAATGAGGTGGTAGAAAATGAATACTTTTGATAAATATTTATTTAAAAAAGATAACCTGCTAAGAAGAAGAATTGAAATAGATAATTCTTTATATGAACAATTAGTAAAACTTACAGAAATATATGATACATCAATTAATAAATTAGTTAATATAGCAATAATTGAAATGATAAGAACCGAAAATGTAAATGTATATGAAAAACCTGAAAACGAAATTGTTGAAGCTCATAATTTTGCTATAAGAGAAAGTTCATATAATGCAATGGAGAAACTAAAAAATAAATATGGTTTATCTATATATAAACTTACAAATATAGCAATATATAATGCTTTAAATAGTAAATAATTAGAATATTTTTTTAATTGAACTGGCTAAAATTCCAGTTCTTTTTCCTTTTTAAGAGAATGTCGAAAAATGACGATAAATTTTCTTTTATTGATATTTGTAGTAAAAGGCTCGTTTTTGACTACTAGACAGTTGACAAATATAAAAAATTCTATATAATATATAGAAATGTCATATTTTAAAGAAAAAATATTAAGAAATAATAATAAAATAATTATAAAAATAAATGTACTAACTATTCACGAATATAAATATGATAAATTCAAAGTAAAGGAGGTAAAATTTATTATATAAAGTAGTGGAGAGGGTAGGAGAGAAGCAGTATAACTAAAAAAAAGATGTATATATAAATACACATCTTTCATTTTAAAGATTATTTTTTATCAGATTTATCTTCTGACGGATCTTCAACATCAATAAACATCGGATCATTAAAAAATTCCATTAAATTAGTATCTAAACCTTCACAAAGATGAAGTAGTGTAGGCAAACGAGGTAGTTTAGTTCTTTCTGTACCTAAAAAAGCATTAATAGTTGATTTTGGTACACCAGAAATTTTGTATAAATCCCATAAAGAAGATAAGCCCTTTTTCTTTAAAAAATAATCAATTCTGATTTGTATTGCTTCTGATAACTGCATAGCTAATCTCCTTTCTAATAACTTAACAAAAATAGTATATCAATTTTTTTTAAACTAATAGGCTACAAATGTAGTCTATGTAGATAGTCTAAAACTAATACATAATAGTTAAAACATACTAAGTGAAAGGAATTTAAAATGAGCCAAAAAATAAAAATACTAATAGCTGATGATATAAATAAAATAGCTGAAGATAATAAAAATATCGTTAGTCAAAATGAAAATGTAGAAATTGTAGGAATAGCATCTAATGGTCAAGAAGAAATGGAAATGATTTTGGAATTTACTCCAGATTTAGTTATTACAGATAATAAAATGCCAATAATGAACGGAATAGAGGTTATTGAAAAAATTAATGCAACAGAACTTAATGATAAACCAGACTTCATATTATTTACTGGAGATTATAGTTCTGAATTAAATAAAAAATGTAGAGAATTAGGAGTATATATGATACTTGATAAACTAACTGGAAAAGAAAATTTGTTAGGTGCAATAGATGATTATATTAGAATGTTCTACAATAACGCAAATAATGTAAATACAAATAAAATTACTAAATCAAGTCTGTTTGATAGATTAAAAAATAAATTAAGAAAGTAGGTAGGAAAATGAATAAAGATTTTGATTATGATAAGTGGGACGACGATTATCACAATAATAAATGCATAAATATTTTAGATCTTATATCAAAAAAAGATATAGAAACAATTAGAAAACTAAATATAAAGGTAGAAGAAAAAAATTATACTAAATGTGAATTAGAAGTTTTATATCTAGATTTATTACAATATTACAATGATGATATTGATGAAAAAGAATTAGAATTACTAAAACCATTAGGAATAATTAAAAATTTAGATGAAACTGAAGTTAGTAGGGAAGAGTATAATGAATTACTAGAAAAAGTCTACCCATACAACATTATTATTTAGATAATAATAGTAATATAAGTAATTATATTTACTATTGTTATAGATTGAGTGGTTAAGTAAGGACGAAACTATTTTTAGAATGAATCCAAAAAAACTTTTAATCACGAGATGGTATAACTAGGCAGAGGAACAAGGTGTCGACAGTTATATCACTACTAATAGCAAGTAATAAGATACTTGCTATTAGTATTTAAAAAAGAAAATGCTAACCGTTTAAATTCGATTAGCATATAGACTTTGAACTACGAATGTGTAGTTCTTTTTTCATTTAAACAGCAATAATTTTTTTCTTCTAAATAGTGAATGCATAAATCAATGAAATACTTTAAACTTATTTTTCTACCATCATAAAAATCACCAAAAACATTGTAAATAACAGAATTATCAATTAAATCTAATACACTATTTAATGTTTTGTCCATAACTGAACGCACAACACTTTGATTATATGCATTATTTTTTTCTGCTATTTTTTCAACAAGAAAATTTACATCTTTAAGTAATTCTTTATCATTATATACCATTAATATAGCATCTTTTAAATAAGTTGCTCCTTTAAAATATGATGTAAAACCTAATCCCCATAGTATATTATCAACTTCTTTTTCTAATTCAAATGTTTCTTTCATTGCTTCAGAAACAATATTAATAATATCTAATATTGAGATAATGGTGCTATTATTCTTTTTGAAAAAAGTTTGTGTTTTCTCTTGATTTACAACATTTACTAGCCTTTCGGAATCAAGTACCAAAATAATGATATTTTTTTCATTACCTATTCGATTGATTGCATTTCTAATTATATTACTACAAAAAGAAATAGATGTAATTGAGTCTATAATTATTAAATTATCCTTTGATTTTATTCGATAAATCACAGAATATAATTTATCAAGTGGTACTTTTATTATTTCGATTTTTGATTCGTGTTGCAATACAAGGTTAGATAAATTGCTGTATAAAATATCATTATTGTTGGCAATTATTACTTTAACATTCATAATAAAGCCCCCTAATAATGAATTTGTACTCATTTTACCATAAAATGACAATAAAAACAATGCTCTAATAGACTATAAAATACAGAACAAAAGTCTTTCAATATTCGACAAAATATTCCTATTTTTTCCGATTTGTTCCGATTTTGGCTGATTTTATGACAACCAAGTCAAATCGTTATATTATCTACGCAGGACAGAAGTCTGTAAGATTAAGGAAATCTATTGACACACAACAGAAAATTAATAGACTACAGAAGAAGTTGTGAAACAAGAATATTTGCTTAATTTTACGGACTATTTTTATTAGGAGGGATTTAAAATGGAATATAGTTAATAAAATAGGAAAATTATAATTTAATAGTTAATAGTTTTCTTTAACTTTAGGCATTTGTCCAATTTTAAAAGATTGGAGAATAAGAAATGAAGAAAGAAAATTATTTACTTGAGAATTTTACAAATGAATTTGAAAATGATATTGTTTTTGCAAGGTACATAAACTATATGAAAAAAGCTCTTTTAAACAGAAAGCTTGATTTTTTAAAGCACCAAAAATATATAAATCAAAAAGAGCAAACTATTTCTGACGAAGAATGGACGATTTTGTCTGATAAAGGCAATTCTGTCCATTCTTTTTTTAATGTTCAAAATAATATAGGGTTTGAAAGCAGTATTGAATTAAAAATTGCAATAGACAAACTAACTGAAAAGCAAAAGCAAATTATAATTTTACATTATTACAATAAAAAGCCATTAAATGTAATTGCTAAAGAATTAAAAATGAAGGACAGTGCAGTGAGGCAGTTAAAATATAAAGCAATTATAAAACTAAAAAAATATATGGAGGGAAAATAATATGAATAATACAAAATTTTACGAAATTTTATCTAATGCAAAAAATGACGAAGTTTCATTAATAATAGCAGTAAATAAAATTATGCCATTAATTAATAAATATTCAATTATAAATAATCAAATTGATGAAGATTTAAGAAGTTATTTGATTGAATATGCTATAAAGCTCATAAAATCTGATGATTTTGCAGATAAACTAAAAAATAATTTTTCTTAAAAAATAAAATAACGCTAATAAGTTTTCAGTCGCTATTTAAAGTAGAGAAGTAAAAAAAACTCATTGTATGAACATTGAAAATTAAATAGCATTCATTAGATTACACTGTTAAATGTAGCTCGTTTGTAGGAGTGCAGAACCTATATTCGAAAAAATATTAGAATGCTACTAATAAAGGCGATGATGTTTAGCAGAAAGATACTTTTGCATAGTCATAGAACGAGCGTGGTAATAACCGTCCCAATCCTTGAGTGCAAGTCTGTTTACAGGCAGTTGAAATACTATGAGCGATTTAGCAAATCGCGATCTAATGAATTATGGAGAACGAATAATGAAATAATTATAAAGGGTTATCTTTATAAATAAGATAGCCCTTACATATAAAAGGAGAAAAAATGATAATAGATAAGGTTTCAATTATAATAATGTTAATCATTTATATTCTACTTACATTACTGGCTTTTTTTACATATCTAATTATTGTTGGTGGAAATATGAATAAAACAGAAGAAGAACAAACATTAGAAGATGAGGAACAAATGAAATATTTAAAAGAATACGAAAACAGGAGGAAAAAAGTTGGAAGAAAAAATAAATAAAGGCGATATATTTTATGCAAATTTAGACGGAGCATTAGGTAGTGAACAACAAGGAAATAGACCTGTCCTAATTGTTCAAAATGATATAGGAAATAAATATAGTCCAACTACAATTATTTTACCATTAACTAAAATAATCAATAGAAAACATAGATTACCTACACATTTTAATATAAATAAATCAAGCAAAATAAAGTGTGATTCAACAATTTTAGCAGAACAAATTAGAGTAATAGATAAAAAAAGATTAGGAAAGAAAATTGGTAATTTAGATAAAAAAGCTATGCAAATTATTGATAACAAAATACAGATAGCTTTAGGAATAATAGAATTTTGACAAGTCCATAATAGGACTTGTTTTTTATAGGAGGAAAATATGATTAATTTAGAATATTCTACAAAACAAATGATTAGTTATTTTATTATTGTAAATAGAAATTTTACATTGTATAAAGATAAACTTTTAATTAATTATATGGAAAAATTAAAAAATATTCTGGACAATATTGATAAAAAATATGTATTGAGCAAGGTTAATATTAGTATATTTGCAGATTTTTTTGTAAATCATCAAGTAAATACTGAAGAAATAATATCTTATGCAATAGTTACTTTTAATAGATTATTAAACTATTATAACAGAGAATTCACTGATGAAGATATTGTTAAAGAATTAGAAACTGTAATGAGAATATACTCTGCAAGAACTATAAAGAAAGAGGCAGTAAATATATTGGAAAAATATAATATAAAACAACAGTTTGTATATACATAAATCTATTATTTTTCAAGGGTGTGATTTAAAAAAAATAGAAAAATCACACCTTTGTTTTTATATAAAAATATTTATACAATTTAGAAAAATTATTCTAAAAGGGTAGGGAGGTAGTATATATGTCTTTTATGGATTACCAATATATGAATCCAGAGTTCCTTAATAATTATCTAAAATATCAAAGATATATAGAATTTTATGCTCAATCAACAGTTGATGAAGCTTATTACGATTTAAGAACTTATTTTAGATTTATTAAACTAAAAATTACTGATGATTTAGACATTAATACAATTACTGTCGAAGAATTTAAACTTATTCAAATAAAAGACATTACATTAGATGATATCTGTACTACAAATGCACAAACAATAGAAGAATTTATTTATTTTTTAAGATATACACTTGAAAATGATGCAAAAACAAGAAATCGAAAGTTATCATCTATTAAAAGATTTTATGAATATTTATCTAATAATAATATGATTTCATATAACCCTACTTTAAATATAAAATCAGCAAAAATTGGTAAAAAGCAACCTAAATATTTAAACTTAGATGAAAGTAAAAAACTATTATCACAAACAATAAATTCAAATCAAAGATTTAAAATTAGAAACTATGCTATAACTTGTATATTTTTGAATTGTGGTATTAGAGCTTCTGAATTAGTTAATATCGATTTAACTGATTTTAAACTTGATGAAATGACTTTAAAAATTAAAGGAAAAGGAAATAAAGAAAGAATGTTATATCTGAATAATGCTACTCTGGAGGCTATAAAAGAATATTTAAAAGTAAGACCTCAACTATCTCGAAACAATTTAGATTACAATGCATTATTTATTAGTGAAAGAAATAAACGAATATCTAAAAGAAATATACAAGAAATTATCGTACAAGAATTAACTACATTATTTGATGAAAAGCAAAACGGCTATCATACACATACTTTAAGGCATTCTTTAGCAACACTACTGTATGATGAAAACAATACCGATATTATGGTTATTAAAAAAATTTTAGGACACGAAAGTTTATCTGCAACAGAAGTATATACGCATATTTCTAATAGTAAAATGAAAGAAATAATGGAGAACTGCACAATTTCCAGTATTTTAGAAAAAAGGGAGGAAAATAATAATGTTAAAAAATAAAAGTATAGATGTAATAGAAGAATTTTCTAATTATTTAATTGGAATTAAAAATTTGTCTGACCAATATGTATCAAATATTATTACAACTTTAAAACAGTTTTTAATTTTTATGAATATTTACAAATATAAAGAAAAATATGAGTCTTATGAAGATATTGAATTAAATGATATAAGAGCTTTATCAAATAGCGATATTTATAGCTTTATATTTTACCTAGCTGAAAATCACTATAAGCAAGGCTCTCGAATATTAAAAATTGAACATTTAAGAAATTTCTTCGACTTTTTATTTAAAATTAAACACAATATATTTACACAACCTTTTAAAAAAATAAATAGAGAGAAAAAAATGTATGATAAACTTCCTAACTATTTATCATTAGAAGAATCAAAAAGATTATTAAAACTATATTCTGATAGTGATAAGATAGCAGAAATAAGAGATAATGCTATTCTGCATTTATTGCTTAACTGTGGTCTCCGAAGATCCGAACTAACAAACCTTAAAATTGATGATTTTAACTTTGAAGAAAATAAATTTATTATATTTGGAAAAGGAAATAAAGAAAGAATGGGATATTTAAATCAAAGTACCAAAGATGCAATATTAAAATATTTAAAAATTAGAAAAAATATAACTGTAAAAAATACTAAAGATTCAAATATATTATTTATCAGTAATAAAGGTGGTCAACTTAGCAAAAGTGCATTAAGAAATATTATAAAAAAAGCATATAAAAAAGTTAATATAAATAGTGATATATATACTATTCATACACTTCGTCATACTTGTGCAACTTTACTATATAGGAATGGAATAGATATAAAAATAATAAAAGAATTACTTGGACACGTGCAAATTGATACAACAGAGATATATACTCATTTATATGATAAAGATGTAATGAATGCTTTACAGACACATTCTTTATCATCATTTATGATGAATGATGCAATAGAATTCTGTGCAGCTTAAAAGGAGGATTTTTAATGAATGGACAAAATAATGAGTTTAATTCAGAAAATATTAAACCTGTAGAATTAACATTATTAAACGGACAAGTAGATATAATTTTAAGATCACTTGAATTATATAGCTATAATTTAGAATTTATGCTAAATAGCAATGATACATCAGATGATGAAAGACAAGAGAAATTAGCAATGACTAAATATACATACGAACAAGTATTAGCAATTCAAGCAGAACAAGTATATGGAAAAGCAGATAATTCAAATAATAATTCAACATTGGTTAATCAAATTAGAAAAAGTGATAATATAATTGATATTATTCCGAAAGATAAGAAATTTAATGTTGTTTGATTTTAAATCTATAAAAAAAACAGTAGAGTAGGGGGGATAGCACATTTTTTAATATATAAAATTATGAAAATATATTAAAAAAAATTTTGTGCAATCTTCTGTTAGACTAATAATAACTTTTATAAATAAAAAATTTTTTAATATAAAAAATAAATTTTAAAATAAGATTTAAAAATAATTTATAGAAATTTTTAAAATTATAATTTATAAATATTTAGAATTTTAAAAATTATAATTTTGTAATGCAAACATTGTAATACTAAAAAACGAACATTTGTTATTTAGTGATTTTTTATAGAATTTATATAATATTTTAATTAAATTATTGTTTCATTAAGTTCAAAATCGTTTTTAAGCAATTTTAATTATTGAAATGTAAAATTAATCATTTATTATATAAATTTTGATTTTAATGAATTTCGTTTGCAGATTTATATATTCTAATTAATATAATATTTGCATTTTGTACTATAATCCAATAAGTTCTATAATAATTGCAATAACTGTATTATAAACTAAAATCATACAAAATAATGACCTTCTAAAATCGATTTTAAGCCATTTTTATTTTTAGATTGATAAATTACTTGTTTAAAATTTTAGGTTAAATATTGATTTTAGAAAATTATCATTAAAAAGTAGATTTTTTTGAAGAAACTACTATCATATATAGATATGCAAAAAAGTGCCAAAAATGTGACGCACGAGAATCGATTTTAAGCCGTTTTTATTTTTTAAGCATATAGTTTGTTGTCTGTAAAATAAGGCAAATGTGGAGAAATAGGCACTTTGGAGATTTTTGAAAAATTTTTCATATTATAAAGAAATAATTTATATAATGAAAAAGATTTTATAGATACAAATTAAAATAACAGATTAAAAATAAATCAGATAACAAGTTATATAAGTAAAATAAAAAAATGACTTAAAATTGATTTTAATAAGTCATATAAACATCGATATAATAAGCAATACAAAAGATTATAATAATATAGATATAAATAAAAAATAAAGATATATAATAGAATATTAATAGCTATAAAGCAGTCAAAAGCCTTGAAATAGTAGAAGTAGAGGTTTATGGCTGTTTTATATTATGCCCCTATCTCTTTTTGCACAAAACTTTGATTTTGTGCAATGATGTATGCTTCTTTTTTAATATTTCAAACCAATATTCCTCTACTCTCTTCTTCTATTTCTAATTTTAAAAACCAATTTTTCTAACATCTTTTTTTTTAATATTATTTGTTTATTTAAAGAAGTAATATCATTACTTTTACATTCTATTATTAGTTTTATCAACATATTTTTTAAAGTCCAAAAAGGTACATTAGCAAATTCTTTTAAATCTTTGTATGTATATTTAATTTTGTAATCATCTAATCTTTTTTTACAATATACAATTTTATCATCTAAAGATATTCTATCTATTGTCATTCTAAATGATGCAATTTCTCCAACTTCTCCATCTATTTCTCCTTCGCAAAAATTAGTATCTTCAAAAATAAATATTTTATCTTTACACTTTTTAATGATTCTTTTTATATTTTCAATTTCGTCTTCATAATTTATTCTTAATTTTCTATCATTAATAACTATTATAGAGTCATCAATATCTGCAATTTTTTCAAATTTGAAAATTCTTTTATTATCTTCTTCTTTATCTAAATAACAAATTTTTTTATTTTTAATAATATCATATTTTATAAATATTTTTGCACAAACTCTTAGTAAGTCATCTATTAAATTATAAGTAGAATTGTTTCTAATAATTATATTACAGTTTCCAAAGTCTAATATGTTATCTCTTCTTAATTTAATATAAAGTATAATATCTCTTAAAATGTCTTTATTTTGAAAAACTCCACATAGATTATCTAATTCATTTAATATTTTCTTATCTTTCAAATCTAATTTGTAATTATTTAACATAATTTTCCTCCATATATTTTTTGGTTCTTAATTCTAGATTTCCGAACTTACAATATTCGGGCAACCAAGCTATTTTTATCGTTTTACTGCTTCCTCCATTGTTTTTTGCAATAATTACTTCTGTAATATTGTTTACGTTTTTATTATTATAATATGAATCTCTATATAGAAATAGGATTTTATCAGAATATGTTAAAATCCCATTTTTTGAACTTGAAAAATCAGCAATTATAGGCCTTTTGTCATCTCTTGTTTCACATCTTCTTGATAATTGACTTATTACAATAACTGGAACATTTAATACTTTTGCTAATATTTTTAATCTTCTTAAAATTTCTGTTATTTCATTATCTCTACTTAATAGCTTTTTTTTATCAAATTGTATAAGCTGAAGATAATCAATAATAATTGCTTCAATATTTTTTTCTTCTTTTAATTTTCTTGACTCAAAGTATATATCATCTACTAAATATGGAACTTCACTTGCTATATATACAGAAGCTTCTTTTAATTGTTTTATTCCAATTGAATTACTTATAATTAATTTATTTATAATATTTTCTTTGCTATCTTCTAAGTTAAAAAGCAAAACACTTTTTTTCTCTTTTAATGAAATATGACTTAATATGTTAAGAATAAATGTTGATTTTCCCATATTTGGTCTACTAGCTATTACTATTAATTCTCCTTTATTTAATTCTATTATTTCATCTAATTCTTTAAATCCTGTTTTCATAACAAACCTCCTATTTTTATATAAGAATTATAATATCTTTTAGATATTCTTTCAATATAGCTGGTCATATAATGTATAGTGATTGTGATTTTTTTAATATCTTACTACAATATAAAAAGCCTTGGAATAATCCAAAGCTTACAATTATCATTCTTTCATTAATACTTTTGATTTAATACTTTATTAAATTCATCACATATCCAACAACTAATCCAATTACTCCTGGCTTTGAATCAATCATTTAATTTACATCCTTTTCAATTTCATATTTCATCATTGCTTTTTTTATTACATCTTTTAATTCATTTCGTAATGTAAGTGTTTTTTTTACTTCTACTAAATCTATATTTCTCATCGCCCACATTTTAAATCCTAAAGGATTTGTATCAACTTTTAATTTGAAATGTTCTTCATCATTTTGTATTTTTTCAATTGTAACATTTCTTCCAAAAGTCTCAAATATAGTATCTAATAGCCATATATGGCAAATAGCTTCAATTTCCTCTTTTTTCCCACCGAACATCTCTGTTGAAGATTCGGCAAAATCTTGTATTTCACTTTTGCTTTTTTTAATTGATATATTTTCATTAAGAATTTCAATGTTTTTTATTCTATCAATTCTATAATTATAAAATACTGTTTGTCCTTCTTTTATACCAATTAAATAAAATTCTTGCTTGTTATATACAATAGCATATGGAGATACTACTGGAGTACTTACTATCTTTTTTTCTAACTTATTTGTTATTGTATACTTCCAATATTCAAATTTTATCTTTTTATTTAAGAAAATACTATTAGAAATATCTTCTATGTTTTTTATTACTTCTACATTTTCAGTTTTTGAGTTATTTGCATATATATGATAATCCTTAATTTTTTCGTTTTCATATATAGTTTGAATATTTTTGCATTTTTTTATAATATTTTTGGCAATAGAAGGAACTATATAATTTGCATAACTAAAATTATCTATAATGGCTCTTATCTCTCCTGGTTCAAAATCAGTTTCTGGATCTCTATTAATATAATATCCTTTTCCATTTTCATCTCTAGTGCATATATCATAATCAAGTTTATATTTTAATAGATTTATATTTCTTCTTATAGTCCTATTATCTATTTGAACATCATATATTTCTTTAATTTTTCTTTGTATTTGACTAACAGACAACATATGTTCTTCATCAGTATATTTTTTTAATACATTTAAAATGTATATAATATTTCCATTTTTTTCGTATAGTTCCATAATTATTCTCCTACTATTATATCTACTACTTTTTCTATTTTTTCAATTATTTCTATTAATTCTTTATATTTAATTTCTGGGCATAATTCTATTTTGGCTAAAAAAATATTAGAACCACTTTTTGCACTTTTATGTCTAAAGTTGCTTGTATTAAGATTGTTTTCTTTACATATTTCTTTTAATCTAGTTTCTATGTCTTCTCTAACTGAATTGTTATATTTTATTCCAGTTTTTCCTCTAACTCTTATTTCATAAGAATCATAATTAGCATTTAAACTTAAATATATTTCATCAAATTTAGATTTTAAACTATTAGAAATATTATTTTTTCTATACCAATCTATAAATGTTGAGCCTCTAACTTGAGTTACTGTCATATCTTCCATTTTATTTCTTTTTTTGCTATGATTGTATTTTTTGGCAATCATATAAAAACATTCCTTTTTATTTGACCATTCTGATATAGAAACTGATTCTATATGTTTATATAAAAATTCAATCTCTTCTAAATATTCTTTATAATCTGTATAAATTTGGTTATCTATACAAGAATTAAATATATTTTTAAGCATATATTCTCGGTCTATTTTTATTACATCTTTTTGTAGTTCATATAATTCTTCAAATGGTTTATAATAAACAGTTATAAGTTTTATTTCTTTAAAATTCTTTATTTGTTGTATTTTTTCTTTATAAGTTTGTATTTGATTATCGTGTTCGGATGTTAATTTTTTATCTTCAATTATAATTCCAATATTGTTTTTGTTGTATTTATTTTCTAATAAAACAAATATATCTACATGATAGTATTGTCGATATATTTTTACTGAATAAACATCTATTTCTAATTTTTTATCATACTCTTTTAATATATGATTTAAAAAGATTTTCGCTTTATCATATAATTCTTTATTTTCTTCATAATTTATACCATTTATAAGCCAACATAACAAAGCATCTTGTGAAAGTTCTTTTGTTGCAAAGTCAAAAATATTATTTTTAATTTTTATATTTTTATCTACCATTTTATTTTTCCTCTTACTTTACATTTTTAACATTATAATATCATAAAATTATTTTTTTGTCTTTGATTTCGACAAATTTTAAAAAAAGATGACTAAAAAGATTATAGCCACTCCTATGGGGAGTGGCTAACCCAATATTATGGCAGATGAAGCCTTTTATTGGGATTTAATGGATGTATGTTCATCCAAAATATTCCGGATGCTGGTTTTCTTCGTATGCCATAAGCAGAACCAAATCATGGATGATGTCTTCTTCATCCAAAGTGGCAGCCACATGGTGAGCAATTCTCACAAAATCCTGTGTGACTTTTGCATCGGCCTTGAGTTCCTCTTCTGTGAGCCTTTCTCCAGCAAGAAACCTTTCAGGCGTAATGATGGGCGGCCGATTCTCAAACCAGGCCTTATACTCATTCCAGTCTTCTAAGGTCACATAACTGCTTAACATTTTTTCCAACATTTCTTCGTACATTTTTTCCTCCTTGGGCAATTGCCCTCTAAAAGCATGTATGTTCGTACTTAGATGAACGGAGTAAAACACGTTTATCCATAAATAAACTTTTCTTTTTCTAATACATCTTCTCTCAAAAATGTATATATTACTGTTGCAACAGGAACACCAATTAACATTCCTAAAATTCCTGCTAAACTTCCACCAACAGTTACAGCAAATAATACCCACATTCCAGGTAATCCAACTGAACTTCCAACTACTCTTGGATATATTAAATTTCCTTCTATTTGTTGTAATATTAATACAAATATTACAAATACAATTGCTTTAATTGGCTCTACTGCAACAATTAATATAACACCAACTATAATTCCTATAAATGAGCCAACAACTGGTATTAAGGCAGTAACGCCTATTAAAACACTTATAGAAATTGCATATGGAATTCTTAATATTAACATTCCAATTAAACAAAGTGATCCTAGTATAGTTGCTTCTAAACATTGTACTGTAAAGAACTTTTTAAATATGTTTGAAGTAGTCCTACCTAAGTTAATAATTTTATCTGCTCTTTTTCTATTAAAATATGCATAAATTATTCTTATTACTTGTTTTTTTAATTTTTCTTTATCCATTAAAATATATAATGCAAAAATTACTGATATAACAAAATTTACAATTCCACTAACTATTCCACCTACAATTGATATTGAAGATGTTAACACATTTGGAATTAAATCTAATATTTGTTTTTTTATTTCATCTATATTAATCTGCTGTATTAAATTATTTATTTCTTGTGAGTTTCCTATATTGTTTTGGGCAAATTTTGTGATTTCTTCTACATAAAATGGAACATTATTCATTAATGTAGTTACAACACTTATTAATTCTGGAACTATAAGTTTAACAATCAAAGTAAAGATTAATATAATAACTGCAATTGCAAATAAAATTGCTATTATTCTTAATAGTTTGCTTTTTTTTCGAGGATTCTTTTTCTTCATATTTTTCTTTGTTTTAGATATTGGGGAAAGTTTTCTTTCAAAAAATGTCATTGGTATATTTAATATGAATGCTAAACTTCCTCCTAGAATAAATGGAAAAATAATGCTTATAATTTTTCCTATTAAATTTCCTATTGTAGATAAATTGTTTATAGCCCAATATCCAACTATTGCAACTAAAATTAGTGTTAACCATTTTCTTATTTCTTTTTTATCTTCTTTCATTTAATTTTCCTTTCTTTGTTAATTTGGCAATTTGGTACCGGTTCTTTTTTTTACCTTTTTTATCAGTCTCTTGTTTCATATTAATATTTTCTTTAATAACTTTCTTGCATAATTTAGCTCATTTTTATAACTCCTATTTAGATAATGTCTGGTGTTAAACTAACTACAGGACTGTAATTATCTGTTAAGATTATTGTATCATTTAAATTAAGTTCAATTGTATTATCTAATTCTAAAGTATCATCTGTTGCAACAACCATAAAATTTTGTATGTTTTTACTGTCACTTCCATTATTATTACATGGTACAATATAAACATTTTTGAATACTTGGTTTAATGTATTAACTTCTGCTTTTAAAAATTTTGAGTTGTTTTCATCTAAAGATGAAATTATATTTGTTAGATAAACTCCATTTTCATTTAATGAATCATGTATTTTTTGTACCGCTTCTATTGTTGTTAATGTTTCTGCAGGTTCACTTCCTGAAAATGCATCATTTAATATTGCATCATATTTTTTTGTATTTTTATTTAAATAAGTTCTTCCATCTTCTGTAATAATATTTAGTCTTTTGTTATTTTCTAAATCATATTCTTCTATTAATTTGTCTAAATAAAAGTACTTTTTTGCAAGTTCTGTAACATCTTCATCTATTTCAACTACATCCATATTTTTGTCTGTATAATTACTTATATAATATTTAGGATATGAATATCCTGCTCCTCCAATCATTAGGCAGTCTTTTATTTCTATTGAAGATTCAAACATTAAATCATAAAATTTTGTATATTCATATGTTAAGTTATAACATTTTTCTTCATCAATATATGTTGCAGATTCATTTCCTTTATCTATCATCATGTGTCTATAAATGTTATCTCCTTGTTTGGTGTTATAAATTACTACTTTCCCATATTGAGTATCATAGTTTACTCTTGTATTTAGATCTCCTTTTAATACTTTTTCTCCATTTAAATTATTTATTGTTATATATATGTAAAAAAATAAACAACTTAATAATATACATATAGTTATAATAATTGTAATTTTGTCCATTTTTGGCTTTTCTACAATAAATATTAGTAAGAACATAATTATTGCAAGTATAAATAGTAATTGATTGCTTCCGATATTTGGTAGTAACCAAAATCCTCCTAAAAATGTTCCTACAATGCTTCCTAAAGTAGCTATTGCAGAGATATTACCAGATATCTTCCCTACATTTTCTAAATTTTCCATTTTTAATTTTACTATTATTGGTGATATCATTCCAATTGTCATAGATGGTAAGAAAAATAAGAATAATGTTGATATTATTGCTCCTATTCTAATATCACTAAATATTGAAGTAATTGCATTTAAAATTTTACCCTGTATTAAAGGTATTAGCATAATTAAGAAACCAGAAAAAATTAATAAGTATTTTACATTTGAAGAAGAGTTTTTCTTATCTGCTATTACTCCTCCTATATAATTTCCTACACTTGTGCTCAATAATATTATTCCAATTATACTTGTCCATATCATATTACTATTTCCAAAGTATGGTGATAATACCCTTGATGCTATTAATTCTAAAATCATATATATTGCATTTACTATGAAGATTATTGTTTCAAATCTGTATTTTTTCACTTTTTCCTCTCCTCTACTATTTTTCATGAATATTATAACATTCATTATGTGTAAAGTAAATAAAAAGAAGTAAAATCTCTTTTGTTTGTAAAGTCACCATCGTTAAGTAACATACAAGCAAGAATTTCAAACCTCCCCTCTACTATAAAAGACAGGAAAAAGAAAATAAGGTTACATTTTTATTTTAACATATTTCTTTTGTATTTACTTTTAGATTTTAATATGATAAAATAGTTAAATAATTAGATTTAAAGGAGGATATATGAAAGCAAAAGAATTAATATTAATACTAGATTTTGGTGGACAATACAATCAATTAATTGCACGAAGAGTTAGAGAATGTAATGTGTATTCAGAAGTAGTACCATACAACATTTCTATTGAAAAAATAAAGGAAAAAGCTCCAAAAGGAATTATATTTACAGGAGGACCTGCAAGTGTTTATGGAGAAAATTCTCCAAAATGTTCTGAAGAAATATTTAATTTAGGAATTCCTGTTTTAGGAATTTGTTATGGTATGCAATTAATGGCATATACATTAGGAGGAAAAGTTGCATCAGCAAATACTAGAGAGTATGGAGAAACTAATGTAAATTTGGATAACACCTCTCCTCTATTCCAAGATTTTGATAATTCAAATATATTTTTAATGAGTCATACAGACTATGTTCAAGAAGTACCTATTGGGTTCAAAAAAATAGCTTATACACCTGTTTGTCCTAATGCAGGTATGGAAAATCAAGAAAAGAAATTATATGGTATTCAATTTCATCCAGAAGTTAATAATTCAAAAAATGGTATTCAAGTAATTAAAAATTTCTTATATAATGTTTGTAATTGCTCTGGAGACTGGGTTATGTCATCTTTTGTTCAAGATTCAATCAAAAGTCTAAAAGAAAAAATTGGTGATAAAAAAGCTTTATGTGCTTTATCAGGTGGAGTTGATTCATCTGTTGCTGCTGTTCTTTTAAGTAAAGCTATTGGTAAAAATTTAACTTGTATTTTTGTTGACCATGGATTGCTTAGAAAAAGCGAAGGTGATGAAGTAGAAGAAATTTTTACTAAAAATTATGATTTGAATTTTATTAGAGTTAATGCAAAAGATAGGTTTTTAAATAAACTTTCTGGTATAACAGATCCTGAAAAAAAGAGAAAAATTATTGGTGAAGAATTTATTAGAGTATTTGAAGAAGAAGCTAAAAAAATTGGAGCTGTAGACTTTTTAGTACAAGGTACAATTTACCCAGATGTTATTGAAAGTGGTCTTGGAAAAAGTGCAGTAATTAAAAGTCATCATAATGTTGGTGGGCTACCTGAACATGTTGATTTCAAAGAAATAGTAGAACCGTTAAGAAATCTATTTAAAGATGAAGTTAGAAAAACAGGTTTAGAATTAGGTATTCCTGAAAAACTAGTTTATAGACAACCTTTCCCTGGACCAGGACTAGCTATAAGAATTATAGGAGAAATTACAGATGATAAACTTACTATTTTAAAAGAAGCAGATAGTATTTTTAGAGAAGAAATTGCTAATGCTAATTTACATAGAAGTATTAATCAATATTTTGCAGTATTAACTAATTTAAAGTCTGTTGGGGTTATGGGTGATGAAAGAACATATGATTATACAATAGCATTAAGAGCTGTTGAAACTACAGATTTTATGACAGGTGTTTGGAGTAAAATTCCTTATAATGTTTTAGAAAGAGTTTCTAGTAGAATTGTAAATGAAGTTAAACATGTAAATAGAGTTGTTTATGATATTACTTCTAAACCACCTGCAACTATTGAGTGGGAATAAACTATAAAAATGACGTGAACTTCAATTGTTTTTTGAAGCACACGCCATTTTTTGCTGTGATATTAATTTTTAATATTTGGAACCATAATACTAGAAAGAACATCCTTTAATTCAGAATAGCCTATTCCTGTACCCCAAGGCAATTTATCAAAAACCTCACAAAGCTTTTGGTCAAATTTTTCAATATTCATATAATGTAATTTGTCCAATGCATCAGATACTGTTACATTACATGTAATTGAAAGTAATTTTGAGTAAACTAAAATTACAGCTTTGAAAATCATCCATATGTCAGCTTTTGAAAATTTGCCATCCAGGGCACTATGCCATTCTACATAAAAGACTTCGTCTTCCCAGTTTTCTTCAGTATACGGGTGCCACTTAACCAAATTAATATCCATATTCTCCTCCTATTATGCAATTGCCAAAAGGATATTCTACTTAAGGACATTTGTATTATATCACATATAAAAATAAAATGTATATTTTTTGTTAATTATTGTCGGAAAAATTAAATTTTTTTATTGTGTTTTAAAATAGAGTTTTTATTTTTGGTATTAAATAATGGCTTCCTCCTAAATCTCTTCCGTTTTCTACCATACTTATAACTAACAATTGATTTCCATTAGAATCTGTAGAGAAACAATTAAACCAGCTCAATACATCTGCATCAGCGTCTTTAGAACCTTTTAACTCTGCTGTACCAGTTTTTCCTGCAATTGTTCTGCCAGAAACTTTCATATCATGTGCAGTTCCTTCTGGATCTTCTACAACTTGTATTAAATCTTCTTTTATAATATTTGCCGCTTCTGCTGTGAATGCATTTTCAACTAAGTACTCTGTTTTTTGGACATCTTTTACTTCAATATATGGTTTTACCATATTTCCATCATTTGCAAAAGCAGAATAAATAGATGCCATATGTATTGGGTTAACTAAAAGTTCACCTTGACCATAGCCACTATCTGCAAGTACTTTTTCATTTTCAATTTCATCAGAATTTGAATATTGAGATTTTGCAGTTGAAATTTCAAGATTTAAGTCTTGATTAAATAATATTTTATCTAACCCACTTGTAAAGTTTGTTTTTCCAATTTGCAATACTGCTTGTGCAAAATATATATTATCAGAATGTATTAAAGCATTTCTTAAATTCTTTGGTCCATTATATGCTGTTAATGTAGTAATATCATATTCTCCCCAACCATCTTTTTTCCAACTTAGTCCGCTATATGAAAAAGTATCATCAACACTTAATGAATTTGTCGAAAGTCCAATAGCTCCTGTAATTGGTTTAAACGTTGAACCTGGAATGTATCTTTGCTCATATCTTACATACATAGGCTTCATTTCATTATTATTAATTTCATTCCATTCATCTGTTGTCATTCCTAACACAAATTTGTTTGGATTATATGATGGTGTACTTACTAATGCAAGTAATGCTCCAGTATTTGGTTCCATTACAACAAAAAATCCAGCATCATTTTTTAATTCCTCATATAATTTTGATTGTATAGTTGAATCAATTGTTAAAGTTATTTTCTCACCATTTTGAACTTCTATTTTTGCAATATCTGTTTTTCTGTTTCCTTCATCATCTTCAATATAAATTTCTAGACCATTTGTCCCTCTTAATCTGTCTTCATATTGTTTTTCTAGCCCTGCTTTTCCTATTAAACTTGTACTTGTATAGCCTTTTCCAGCATTATTTTCTAAATCCTCAGCAGTAACTGTTTGAACATATCCAATCAAATGAGCTGCGGCTTCTCCTAAAGGATATACTCTTGAAGATTTACTATTTATTTTAATACCTGGAACTTGAAGTATTTGATTTTTTAATTCTGTTTCATCTGTTTCTACATCTTTAATTGGAACAAATGTATCATCTTTAACCCAAGAAGCGGAAAGCGATTTGTTTATTGATTCTACACTAATTCCTAAAATATCTGAAATTTGTTGAATTGAGTCGTCTCTATTTTCTCCAAGTTTTCCTGGAACTATACCTATTGATGAGATTGTCCCTTCTCCTGCAAGGAGAACTCCATTTTTATCATATATTTCTCCTCTTTCAGCTTCTATTGTTTTTACTCTTACTTTATCAGTACTACTTAATTGAGGAAATATTAAACTATGACTCCATTCAATTTCATAGTGTTTTTCATCATTTAAAACTAAACTTACAGAATTATCAAAATCTATGTTTCCTGCACTAGTTTCCATTGTTTCGGTATAATAAATTTTTACTGTTTTTTTATCTTCTTGTTCTACAACATTAGATATTTGTACATTTAAATTTGCCATATCTATTCCTTCATAGATATTCTTGTTTCTTGCAATAAAATCTTCTTGTGAAATTTGTTGTTTTGAAGAATCTGTTATAATATTATACATTTCATCATATTTTTGTTCTGTAATTAAAGATATATATTGTTGCCATATGTCTTCTGGTTTTTCTTTTACTTGGTTTAAAACGAAATATGCTATAACTCCACTTGCAATGCCTAACACAAGTATTAATATAATTATAATTGCAATTATTACTTTTTTACTCATTTATACATTCTTCCTTTCATTTATTATTACAAAAGTTTTTCATCCAATTAATACGTTCTTCATGTAATTTAATTCCAAATTTAATTCCTTGTTTTATATTATATTTATTTTTAATATATTCTCCATCAATTTCTTTTAGACATCTTCTTCCTATAGTCTCAAAATTATTAGTTGTTTTTTCTTCTCTTTCTACCTTATCTGAATCAACAATTATTTGTAGACCATCTAGACCTAATTTAGATTTACTTATTCTTTCTATAAAACCTACTTTTGTAGAAGGTTTCATTTTATAAAAAATGCCACCTCTCATATGTTCTTTACATGCTGTTTTACCACATTCAATCCAGTTTTTGGGTAATGTAATTCTGTTTTTTAATTTTTCTAATAAAAAAGTACCTCTTTCTTCATGTCCATAATGATGAGGATATTGCTCTTTTGGTGTTGTTCCTTTTCCTATGTCATGTACTAAAGCAGAAAAGCGTATTTCTAATTTTCTCTTTTCATCAAATTTTTCTGTTAAATTTGAAGTTTTGTCTAGAACTAACATCGTATGATTATAAGCATCACCTTCTGGATGATATTCTACTGGCTGTTCTGCTCCTATTAAATTATAAATTTCTTTAAAATGAATATCTAATACATTTGCTTCTTTTAATATATCAAAAAAAATAGATGGTTTATTAGTGTTTAAAGCTTTTTTTAATTCTTCAAATACTCGTTCTTTAGATAAATATTCCAATTCTCCTTTAAGCTCTGATATCATTTTTATTGTATTATTTTCAACATTAAAATTTAATTGAGCAGAAAATCTTGCGACTCTATAAACTCTTAAAGGATCTTCTTTAAAATGTTCTGTTGTAGCTCTGATTACTTTATTTTTTATATCTTCTAATCCGATTAAATGGATCTATTATTTCTCCAGTTAATACATCTTGTGCTATTGAATTAATTGTAATGTCTCTTCTTGCTAAATCTTGTTCTATTGTTATTTTTGGATTTGTAGTTATTTTAAATTCTTTATGTCCAATTCCATGTTTCTGTTCCGTTCTTGCAATTGCAAATTGCTTTCCTTGTAATTCAAAAACTTCAAATGATTTTCCAATTATTTTAGCGTTTGGAAAAATTTCTTTAAATTTTTCTGCTGTAATTCCAGTTACACAATAGTCTTCATCATGGCTTTTTAATCCAAGAAGAGAATTTCTAACTGCTCCTCCAACTAAATATAAGTTTCCTCCATCTTGTTTGATAATTTTGGCAATTTGGTGCAATTAAATCACCTCTCTATTATTTAATTATGTAATCTTTTTTTCTTTCTAGGAATAAAGTTTTCTGTGAATTTATATTTATCTCTATTATGAATATAGAAAAATCCCAAAATTGAAAATACAACTGCTCCAATAAAATTTACAAATAGATCTTTCATTGTATCAATAATTCCAATATCTAAATATCCGCCTTCGATAATTGTATCAACCATTTCACCATTTTTGTTACTTTCTATTATAGTTTTATCTATATTATCTATAATTACAGGATCATTTTTTCCATTAGGTTCTAATGTTACAGATGATATTGTTTGGATTATTCTATCTTTTTGCATATCTGTTTTTACTAGTTGATCTGCTCCAAATTCAAAAAATTCCCATAATACGCCAATTGTCATTGAAAAACAAAATGCTACTAATGATACAAATATTGGAGATAAATTTATGTGAAATTTTTCTGAATTATTTAAAATATCAATCATTGAAAATCCTATTGCAGCACATAAAAATCCGTTTAGTGTATGTAGAATTGTGTCCCAATTAGGTATATGTGCGTAAAAATTGTTTATTTCTCCTAAAATCTCTGCTGAAAATATAAATAAAAAAATTATAATTTCTAATACATTTGGTATATCTATATTTAATTTATTATTAATCCAAAATGGTATTAAAAATAAAATAAGTGTAAGCAAACACAAAAATACACTTGAATAATCTCCTCTAACAAAACTTAATACCATTGTTATTATAACAAATGTTCTTAAAACTAAATACCATATAAGGCTCGACTTTTTATTTTCTTTATAAAGTGCTTTTATTTTTTCTACATGTTTTGATGCCATATATACCTCCTTATTCAATCTTTAAACGTATTTTATCATTGTTTATAGATTGATGTCAAGTTGTACTTATAACTATTCAGCATTTAATTACATCAATTCTTTCTTCACTAAAAATACTATACATACAAAAAAACTGGTTGTATAATAAATGTTGGGGTGGTTAATAAAAAACTACTTCAACATTTTTATTTTTTGATAAAAAAATATAGCA
>CALYAA010000023.1 GCA_944393385.1 uncultured Clostridia bacterium | reverse complement strand
AGGTTATCAAATAGATAAATATGTAAGATTTTGTTGTAAATCTTATTAATTTATAAATATATTATACGAGAAAGGAAGTTATATTATGGAAGAATTAGTAATCAAAAAATGTACACATTGTGGTGCAATTGTAAAAGTTATAAAGGACTGCAATTGCAAAGATGGAATCCAATGCTGTGGAGAGGAAATGAAAACACTAGTTCCAAACTCAGTAGATGCTGCAGTAGAAAAACATGTACCAACATATGAGGTAAAAGATAATAAAATTTTAGTTAAAGTAAATCATGTTATGGAAGACGATCATTACATTGAATGGGTAACATTCAAAAATGGAAACAAAGAAAAAACTGTATATTTCAAACCAGGAGATGAAGCAGTTGCAAAATTCTGTTATCATCCAGGAACAGTAATTTATGCTTATTGCAATAAACATGGATTATGGAAAAAAGTTGTTGAATAAAATTTAAAAGAAAAGGGGGTATATCAGATGGAAAAAGATGAAATAACAAAATTATTAGAAGAAAAGAAATATAATGTATTAAAAGAAAAACTGAAAGAAATAAACAGTGCTGATATACCGCCGTTGCTAGAAGAACTTGATAAAGAAAGTGTTGTAAAATTATTTAGAATCTTACCTAAAGAACAAGCTGGAGAAGCATTTTCATATATGGAGCCATATATGAAAGAAAAATTAATTCAGGATTTAACAGATGCTGAATTAAAAGGAATTTTAAATGAGCTCTTTATGGATGATACAGTAGACTTAATTGAAGAAATGCCTTCAAATGTAGTAAAGAAAATATTAAAAGTTGTAAACGCAAAAGATAGAAAAATAATTAATGAGTTATTACAATATCCAGAAGATAGTGCAGGAAGCATAATGACAACAGAATTTATAGATTTAAAAGAAACAATGACTGTCGAACAAGCATTACAACGTATTAGAGATATTGGTATTGATTCTGAAACAATTTATAATTGTTATGTTTTAAATAGAAATAGAGTTTTATTGGGAATGATTAATATAAAAGAAATATTAATTTCTAAGAAAGAGCAAATTATAAAAGACTTAATGACAACAAATGTAATATCAGTAAATACACTTGAAGATCAAGAAGATGCAGCAAAAATATTTGATAAATATGATTTATATGCTGTTCCAGTTGTTGATAATGAAAACAGACTAGTTGGAATTATAACAGTAGATGATGCTATTAATGTAATACAAGACGAAGCATCAGAAGATTTTGAAAAAATGGCAGCTATGAGTCCAAATGAAAAAGGGTATTTTGAAACATCAGTTTTTAAACATGCTAAAAATAGGATAGTTTGGCTTTTGGTTTTAATGCTTTCATCTGCTATAACAGGAGGAATTATTACAAATTATGAAGAAGCTTTTGCAGCAGTTCCGCTATTAGTAGCATTTATTCCAATGATAATGGGCACAGGAGGAAACTGTGGTTCTCAAAGTTCAACATTAATTATTCGTGGACTTGCAACAGATGAGATTGAATTAAAAGATGTTTTGAGAGCATTATGGAAAGAATTTAGAGTATCTATAATTGTAGGAATTACACTTGCAATAGTAAATGGTATAAGAATTATGATTCAATATAATGATATACAATTAGCTATTGTCATAGGATTAACATTAATTGCAACAGTAGCATTATCAAAAGCACTTGGATGTTTATTACCAATGTTTGCAAAAAAAATAAAATTAGATCCAGCAATTATGGCAACACCATTAATAACAACACTTGTTGACATATTCTCAATTTTAGTATATTTCCAAATAGCAACAGCAATTATGCATATTTGATATAAAAATATTGCTAAAATTGTTGAAACTTGAAGATTTAAAAAACTTGACAAATAGTCTGTTTAGAGTTATACTATGATAATATAAAAGGAGAAATTATGTCTGAAAATAATAATAGAAAAGTGTTTGATAATTTAGTGTCAAGAACAAAAGTGTATTTAGTTATTATACTCATACTATTTATATTAATATCTATAATAAAGCCACAGCTAATTATACCATCTATAGTATTATATGTGGCTATTTTGTGTTACACTTATTTTGCAAATAACAAACGAAAAAGTGAGATTTCGGAACAACTACAAGATTTAATATTAACAGTTGATTCAGCTGCCAAAAGTAGTTTAATAAATTCGCCAATTCCACTAGTAATATTAGAAACAAATGGAAATATTGTATGGAAAAGTGCAAAATTTGTAACAGAATTTGCAGAAGTAGATATTAACAATTACTTAGACGATTTAATTATTGATGTAAAAGATGAAATAGAAAAAAGTGAAAATCCAAAAAGAAAATCTGTAACGAGACAATTAGAAATTGGAAAAAAGATATATACTGTTCAAGGAGAGTTTGCAAAATCTAAAAAATATGATCGTAGAAAGACTCCAGAATATATGATAATATTATATTTTATGGACGAAACAGAAAAATATAAATTAATGAAAGAAAAAGAAGAACAAAAAATTTGTGTAGGAATTGTTATGATAGACAATTATGAAGAAGTAACACAAAGAGTTGATGCAGAACAAAAAACACAATTAATGGCAAGAGTTGAAAGTATAATTTATGATTGGATAAATCAAACAAATGGAATCTTAATAAAAGCAGATAGAGATACTTATGTATATATTTTTGAACAAAAAAATCTCGAAAAAATAAAAGAAGAAAAATTTGCTATATTAGATGAAATTAAAGATGTTGTTCGCAAAGATAAAATACAATTAACTTTAAGTATTGCAATATCAAATGAAGGGGAAACTGAAAAAGATGTTTATAAATCTGCTTCTGCTGCAATGGATGTTATATTAGGTAGAGGTGGAGACCAAGCTGTAATTAGACAAGATGGTAAATACATATTTTTTGGTGGAAAAGTTGAAGAAATAGAAAAAAGAACTAAAGTGAAAGCAAGAATTGTTGCACATGCCCTTGAGGAACTTATATCAGAAAATAATAAAATTATGATAATGGGGCATACAAATCCAGATACAGATGCTATGGGTTCTGCTTTAGGAATTTATAGAATTGCAACTACATTAGGAAAAGAAACAAAAATTGTTACAAATATAAATACTCCATCAATCAAAAACTTTTTTGAAAGTATACAGGATCAGTATAAAGATGTATTTATCAATAAAGAAACAGCTTTAAATCTAATTGATAGTGAAACATTATTAGTAATAGTAGATACTCATAAAAAATCTTATGTAGAAGAACCGGAATTATTAACAAAAACAAGTAAAATAGTTGTTATTGATCATCATAGGAGAAGTGAAGACTTTATTGACAATAGTATTTTAACATTTCAAGAGGTTTATGCTTCATCCGCAGCAGAGCTTGTTACAGAAATAATTCAATATACTCAAACTGATATAGAATTAACTGAAGTAGAAGCTGAAGCATTATACGTAGGAATTATGACAGATACAAAAAACTTTACATTTAAAACAGGTGTTAGAACATTTGAAGCAGCAGCTTATTTACGTAGATGTGGAGTTGATATCATAAAAGTAAAAAAATGGTTCCAAAGTGATTTGGAAAGTTATAATAAAATTTCAGAAATTGTTAGAAATGCAGAATTATTAAGAGATAGTATAGGAATCTCTACATATGATATAAAAGAAAAGGACACAAGTTTAATTTGTGCTAAAGCTGCAGATGAATTATTAACAATAGGCAATATAACTGCTTCATTTGTATTAGGAACAATGGAAGATGGGAAAATATGCATAAGTGGACGTTCTATCGGTGATATAAATGTACAATTAATATTAGAAAAATTGGGTGGAGGAGGTCATATTACTTTAGCAGGAGCCCAATTAGAAAATAAAACTTTAGAAGAGGCAAAAAAAGATTTAATTGAAAAGATTAATGAATATTTCCAAGAAAAAGAATAATCAAAAATATAAGAGAGGATAGTGATTATTGTGAAAGTTATTTTAAAAGCAGATATAAAAGGGGTAGGAAAAAAAGATGAAATAATAAATGCATCAGATGGATATGTTCGCAATTTTTTATTTCCAAAAAAACTAGCTGTTGAAGCAAATAATGAAAATATGGCTAAATTACAAGCTCAAAATGATTCAAAGAAATTTAAAAAAGATACAGAAAGAGAAGAAGCAAAAAAATTAGCAGAAAAAATGAATAAAATAATGTTAAAAATTAAAGTTAAAGCAGGGGAAAATGGGAAAATTTTTGGTGGTGTATCTGCAAAAGATATTGCAGATGCATTTGAAGTACAACACAATATTAAAATAGACAAGAAAAAAGTAGATTTAAAAGAAACTATAAAAACATTAGGAGTACATACTGTCCAAATAAAATTATTTGAAGGAATTGTAGGAAATATAAAAGTTGATGTTATTGGATAGAACATAGTTATAGTGATTTCATTGAAAATAAAAAAGCAATATTCTTAAGAAAGGGGCAACAAATGGAATTAGGAAAAGTACCACCACATGATGAAGAAGCTGAACAAGCTGTTTTGGGAAGTATGTTAACAGATAGTGATGCTGTAATGTCTGCTGTAGAAGTTTTAAAACCAGATGCTTTTTATAGAGATGATAATAAAACCATCTATCAGGCAATATTAAATTTATATAATAAATCTGAACCTGTTGATATTATTACATTAAAAGATGAATTAGAAACAATGGGTAAGTTTGAACAAGTAGGAGGATTCGAATATTTGGCAAGTTTACCTGATAAAGTTCCAACAACAGCTAATGTACAAAAATATATAAAAATAGTAGAAGAAAAATCTATATCAAGAAATTTAATAAAAACTGCAAATGAGATTATAGATTTGGGATATAATCAAACAGATAATATTGAAGATATAATGAATAGTGCAGAGAAAAAGATTTTTGATATTATGCAAAGCAAAAATAGTAAAAGCTATACTCCAATAAAAGATGTATTAGTAGAAAGTTTTGCTAATCTAGAAAAATTATATAATCAAAAACAACATGTAACAGGTGTTCCAACACAATTTTACGACTTAGATGATAAAACTGCAGGTTTACATGGCTCAGAACTTATATTAGTTGCTGCAAGACCAGCAATGGGAAAAACGGCTTTCGCATTAAATATTGCTACAAATGCTGCATTAAGAGCTAATGTTCCAGTTGCAATTTTTAGCCTAGAGATGTCTAAAGATCAACTTGTTAATAGAATTTTATGTAGTGAAGCTATGGTAGATAGTAATAAAGTTAGAACAGGAAAATTAGAGGAAGAAGACTGGGTAAAACTAGCAGAAGCAATTGGACCACTTTCTGAATCTGGTATATATATTGATGATACTCCTGGTATTTCTATTATGGAAATCAGAACAAAATGTAGAAAATTAAAAATGGAAAAAAATATTGGATTAATTGTAATAGATTATTTACAATTAATTGTAGGCAGTAATAGAAGAAGTGGAGGGAGTAGAGAACAAGAAATTTCTGAAATAAGTAGATCACTAAAAATTCTTGCTAAAGAATTAAATGTTCCCGTTATAGCACTATCACAGTTATCAAGAGCAGTAGAACAAAGAGAAGATCATAGACCAATGCTTTCAGATTTACGTGAATCTGGAGCTATAGAACAAGATGCAGATATAGTTATGTTTTTGTATAGAGATGATTATTATAATAAAGAAAGTGCAGAAAAAGATATTGCTGAAGTAATAATTGCAAAACAAAGAGGAGGTTCAACAGGGACAGTTAAATTGTATTGGATGGGAAATTACACAAAGTTTGTAAATAGAGAAAAAAGATTTGATGATTAAAAAGTTTTAGGAGAAAAAAATGAAGCAAAAAGTATTAGATACAATAAGAAAATACAAGTTAATAGAAAATGGAGATAAAATTGTATTAGGAGTATCTGGTGGACCTGATTCAATTGCAATGCTGGATATATTTAAAGATTTAAGAAATATACTTGGCTTTAAGATATATGTTTGCCATGTAAATCATATGATAAGAGGTCAAGATGCTATGAATGATCAAAAATATGTAGAGCAATATTGCAAAAAAAATCAGATTGAATTTTTTACGAAAAATATAAATGTAGTTGAAATTGCTAATAAACAAAAAATAGGTACGGAAGAAGCAGGAAGAAATGCAAGATATCAATTTTTTGAAGAGGTATTAAAAAATACTGGAGCAAATAAAATTGCTACAGCTCATAATAAAAATGACAATGCAGAAACTGTCTTAATGCATCTTCTTAGGGGAAGTGGTCTTTCTGGACTAAAAGGAATAAATCCTATAAGAAATAATAAATATATTAAACCTCTTATTGAGTGTGAAAGACAAGAGATTGAAAATTATTGTAAAGAAAAAAATTTAAATCCATGTATAGATAAAACAAATTTTGAAAATACATATACAAGAAACAAAATAAGGAATGTTGTTATTCCATATATAAAAAATCAATTTAATCCTAATATTATAGAAACATTAACAAGACTTTCTGAAGTTGTATCTAATGAAGATGAATTTATTGAAAAAATAATAAATAAAGAATTTAATAGATTAGTATTATTGCAAAATGATGAACAAATTGATTTGAATTTAAAAGAATTTAATTTACTTGATAATGTAATAAAAAGTAGAATGATTTTATTTGTTGTAAAAAAGATATTTGGATCAGTAAATGGAATTGAAAAAGTTAATATAACAGAAATTATTAATTTATGTGAAAAAAATATAGGAAATAAATTTCTAAAGCCAAATAAAAATTTAAAAGTTTTGATTAAAAATAAAAGAATTTCTTTTTTAAAGATTTTTTAAAATTAAAATATCCGTAATAACTGTTGAAATGTAACAAAAAAGACACAAAAAAATCATAAAAAAACTATTGAAAATTAAAAAGATGTGTGTTATAGTTTTTTGTGTAAAAATCCCAAAGTCTATTAATAATAGGAGTTTAAATAATCTTATTATTTATAAAATAAAATTTAATTTTGAGTTTAAGATTTATAAAATTAAATTTTACAAGAGGTTAAATATAGGATAAAGGAATTAGAAAGAAAATACTGAAAGGAAAGTGATAAATTGAAAAAGGGTATAAAAACATTAGCTATGTGGCTAATTATAGGAATAATAGTAATTGTGTTATTGACATCAATAATGGAAAATAGAAGTTCTCAAATAACATATTCAGAACTAATAACAAGTATAGAAAATGGAGAAGTTGAAAATGTTACGATTTCATCAAACGGTAAATCTGCAACAGTAAAAATGAAAGATTCTAAACTTGAAAAAGAAGTTAATATACCAAGCTTAGATAGTTTTATGACATATTCACAAGATTATTTAAAAACAGGAGCTTTTTCTCTTGAAGAAGAAAAAGAATCAATGTGGATAACTGCATTAAGTTTATTTACACCATTTGGATTACTTGCTATATTTTTAATATTCTGGTTTATAATGATGAGTGGAAACAATCAAAGTGGTTCTAAATCATTATCATTTGGAAAAAGTAGAGCAAGACTAGTAAATGCAGGAGAAAAAAATAGGGTAACATTTGATGATGTAGCAGGTGTTGATGAAGAAAAAGAAGAATTAGAAGAAATAGTTGAATTTTTAAAAAATCCAAAGAAATTTACAGATATGGGTGCAAGAATTCCAAAAGGAGTATTACTTGTTGGACAACCAGGTACAGGAAAAACATTATTAGCAAAAGCAGTTGCTGGAGAAGCAGGTGTACCATTTTACACAATAAGTGGGTCAGATTTTGTTGAAATGTTTGTAGGTGTTGGAGCTTCAAGAGTTAGAGATTTATTTGAACAAGCAAAAAAATCTGCACCATGTATTATATTTATAGATGAAATTGATGCAGTGGGACGTCAAAGAGGAGCTGGATTAGGTGGAGGACATGATGAAAGAGAACAAACATTAAACCAATTATTAGTAGAAATGGATGGTTTCTCAGATAATGAAGGAGTTATTATATTAGCAGCTACCAATAGACCAGATGTATTAGATAAAGCTTTATTAAGAGCCGGAAGATTTGATAGACAAATTGTTGTTTCAAGTCCAGATGTAAAAGCAAGAGAACAAATATTAGAAGTACATGCACGTAAAAAGAAATTAGCAGATGATGTAGATTTAAAAATTATTGCTAAAAATACATCAGGGTTTGCAGGAGCAGACTTAGAAAATATATTAAATGAAGCAGCACTACTAGCGGCAAGAAGAAATTACAAAGAAATTGGAATGAAAGAAATTGAAGATGCTATGGTAAAAGTAACTATGGGACCAGAAAAGAAAACAAGAGTTAGAAGTGAAAAAGAAAATAAACTAGTAGCATATCATGAAGCAGGACATGCTGTTGTAAGTAGATATTTGCCAACACAAGATCCTGTTCATCAAATATCAATTGTTCCAAGAGGAATGGCTGGAGGTTATACAATGTATAGACCTACAGAAGATAAATCATTTATGTCTAAAACAGAGATGGAAGAAAATATAGTTTCACTTCTTGGTGGAAGAGTTGCAGAAGCATTAATATTAAATGATATATCAACAGGAGCAAGTAATGATATTGAAAGAGCATCACAAATAGCAAGAAACATGGTTACTAAATATGGAATGAGTAGCAAGATTGGAACTGTTATGTTTGGCGGAGGCCAAGGAGAAGTTTTCTTGGGAAGAGATTTTGCTCAAACAAAAGACTATTCAGAAGAAACTGCTGCTTTAATTGATGAAGAAGTAAAAAGAATTATACAAACAGCATATAATAGAGCTGTAGATATTTTAACAGAACATATGGATAAACTTCATATAGTAGCAGGAGTATTAATGGAAAAAGAAAAGATTGAAGGAGAAGAATTTGATAAAATTTTTGAGAATGGATAATTTTATCCATTCTTTTCTATTGACAAAAATTAATATTTGTAGTAATTATATAATAGTAGAGAGTACTTAAAATTTATAAAACAAAAGAAAGAGGAAAATATATGAGAATTCAAGATTTAGCAATTATATTTGTTATAATCATATTACCAATATCTATAGTGCTTTCTGTTTATACACAAAATCAAATACAAACAATAAACATTCAAACAGAATATGATACAAGATTAACTGCTGCAACTAGTGATGCAATAAAAGCATTTCAAATAAACACTATAAATAGTTCGACATCAGATTTAGCCAATTCTAAAATTAGAGATATTGAAGCATCTGTTGAAACGTTCAAGGATTCAATAAAATCTGTTTTTGGATTAAATGGATACACAGAAGAACAAATGGATGGATATATTCCAGCACTAGTATATACAATGTATGATGGATTTTATATTTATTCAAATTATAATAACCAAAATTATACAGGCTTAAATCAAGATGGAGAAAATGTTTATGGATTAAAACCATATATTTCATATAGTGCTCATTATACAACAGCATCAATTGATGTTATTATAACATATACACTTGATAATTATATAACAATTCAAGGAATGATTAATGATAGATATTATAATGAATCAGGTTATTTAATTGATGGAATCCAATATGATGGAACAACTGTAAGATACAATGGAATTGTAATTGAAAATGAATTATTATATGAAAATTTACCAGCAATAAATGGTTTAGATGCTTCAAAAAGTTATCCATATATTAGATTTAATGGTACTAAATATTATTATGATGAAGACAATGCAAGAGTTTTTTATTTTTTAAATGGAAAAATGGTTGAACATGTTCAAGGAACTGAAGAAGCTCCAAACGAAACTTTTAATTCATATCATGAATTAATTACAAATAATGATTTTGCAAGAAGATATTATATAGAAGCATATGAATTTACAAATAAAATAAAAAATGGTGAACTTAGTGCATTAAAAGATCTTAGATATGAAGATGCAATGGATTATATAATTAATGATGAAGGGGACACTGTTTACACTAATTTGTATGCAAATGATAATACTCTTATTTTTGATTTTAACACTGGTAGTGAAGATGTTTCTGAAAATATAGAATGTGAAAAATCAAATTTTAATCAACACAGATTACAAATTATAAAAAATAAAATAAGAACAAATTTAGCAATTGCTGTTGCAAATTATAACTCAGAGCAAAGTGTTCAGTTCCAAATGCCTGAATTATCAGAAGAAGAATGGAGCCATATAATGAAAAATATTTCTCTTATAAGCTTTGTACAAGGAATAGATATAGGAGGAAAAATTTACAATGGATATACTATTGTTAATAATTCAGAAAGTAAAGAAGTTGTAAGAGAAGATAATATTTACATTATAGGAAATGATGGTTTCTACCATAGAATTGGAGATAGATATTTGTTAGATGAAAATAATATAGGAAATGCAAATGTTGAGAAGAAATCTGCTGGAAGATTAAACCTAGATTTTAATAGACAAAATGCTCTAGATGAAAATGAAAATAGAATATATTATTATACATTAAATTATTATGCTTCTTATTATAGTGTAATTAGTCAAAATGATTGTGAAGTGTATGATGATATATATGCTTATATAGCAGAACAAAATGATAGTTTAAAAGAGGCTTTTTATACAGCTTTAGGAAGAGAAAGATATGGAATGTATAAAACTCAAACATAAAAATTGAAGGGATGTAATAGAAAATGAATTATGCAGATATAAAAATAGCAGATGTTGCAAATGGTAGAGGTGTAAGAGTTTCGTTATTTGTAAGTGGATGTAATCATCATTGCAAAGGGTGTTTTAATAGTCAAGCGTGGGATTTTAATTATGGAAAAGAATTTACTGAAAAAGAAGTAGATAAAATTTTAAATGAATTAGATCATTCTTATGTTGCTGGACTATCATTATTAGGTGGAGAACCATTAGAATATCAAAACCAACAAGCTATTTTACCATTATTAAAAAAAGTAAAAGAAAGATTCCCTGAAAAAGATATATGGTGTTATACTGGATATAAATTTGATGAAGATGTAGTTGAAAAAATGTTTCAAAATTGGCCTGAAACAAAAGAACTTATGTCATATATAGATGTTATTGTTGATGGAAAATTTGAAGAAAACAAAAAAGATTTAACATTAAAGTTTAGAGGTTCTTCTAATCAAAGAATAATAGATGTTAAAGAATCATTAAAAGTACATAAAATAATACCATATGATATATAGTTAAATTTTAAAAATAAGAAGATTACTTGTATAATAGGAAAATTATACTTTTTCATTATGTAAGAGATACAAAATCTAGCCACTTGAGATTTTTCCTTACAGTCGATAACTTAAAATCAGAAAGAATAAATAAAATGGCTTTGCTTTAATAGATGAGTTTAGATTTACTTCATAAAATTAGTGAGAGAAGAATAAAGTGGACTCCAAAATCTTATGACCAGAGAAAATGTTAAAGAAGACCGTCATTATTCTTGATTCTAAAGAAATAACTTTAGCCAAAAGTGTGAAATATTTTATAAATTGAAATAAAATGCTTGACAATGAATAGGAAAATAATGTATAATAGTTAGCGTATAAAGGATGAAATCCCACATACAGTGTTTTAAACGCCGGAAGGAGGGGAATTAATAATGTCAGAAATCAAAGTTAATGGAAATATAGAAGAAGCTTTAAAAAAGTTTAAAAGACAATGTGCAAGAAATGGAGTTCTTCAAGAAGTTCGTAAAAGAGAATGCTATGAAAAACCAAGTGTAAGAAGAAAGAAAAAATCAGAGGCAGCTAGAAAAAGAAAGTTTTAGAATTATAAGTAGTAAGTATTGTTTAAATTACTTACTACTTTTATTTGTAAAGAGATTTGATTTATTAAATGTCTATAAAAAATAACTTTTAATATTGATTTATTATAAATTATATGATATATTTTCAAAGACTTTACTACTAGAAAAATAAGGAGTTTTTATTAATGAAAAAAACAAAAGAAAATATAGGAATAAGTTTAATAAGTTTAGTTATAACTATAATTGTTTTATTAATTTTGTTAACTATAAGTATTTCAATGTTAACTGGAAATAATAGTTTATTTAAAAATAGTGATGATGCAAAAGTACAAACAGAAATTAGTGAAGAAAAAAATATTCTAAAAGCATCTGCAGTTTCTGCACTTGGAGCTGATAAGACAGAATTATTAAAAGAAAATAATTTAAAATATTATTTAGATTCTAATATAGGAGATGAAGGATATATTCTTGAAAAGGGAGTATATGAAGATTCATATTTAGTTACTTTTATAAAAAATAATAAACCAGGAAGACAATATTTAATATTAGGAGATGGGACTGTATTAGAATCTGGTGATGAATATTATATACTAAAATTACAACCAAATTCTATTCCAAATATAGAAATTGGAAATACAACAGAAATTTCTGCAATAACAAATTTGGATGGTGAAATTACATGGAGTTCATCTAACCCAAATGTTGCTACAATTGAACAAGATGAAAATAATAATACAAGAATTACGGTAATTGGTAAGGAAATTGGAGTTGCTCAAATAACAGCAACTATTTCAAAAGAAGGCATAACAAGATCTGCTTATTGTAACATAGAAGTTATTGAAGCAAATAGTATAAAAGTTTTAAGTGTTGAATTAGATAAAACAAATGAAATTATTGATTTAGGAACAGATGTAAAAACTTTACAATTAACTGCAAAAATAAATCCAGAATTTGCGAATAACGGTACAGAATTAACTTGGACAAGTAGCAATCCAAATGTTGCAATGGTGGATAATAATGGACTTGTTACAGGTGTTACTAATGGAACAACAGTAATAACTGTAAAAACTTCAAATAATAAAACAGCTACATGTATTGTTACTGTACAAACAACGACTACAGGAATAGAATTATCTCCAACAAAAGCTACATTAGATTTAAATGGTACAAGAACATTGCAATTAACTGCAAAAGTTTTTCCTGAAGGTGCAAATATTGGAAATGATATAACTTGGACAAGCAGTAATACAAATATAGCAATAGTTGACAATACAGGACTTGTAACAGGAATTTCCAAAGGAACTGCTACAATTACAGCTAAAACAGCTAATGGATATACAGCTACATCAGTTATTTTATGTTATACACCGATAACTAGTATTGTACTTAATCCAACAAGTGAAACTATTTATATTGGAAATGGAATATATTCAAGCACAGTTCAAATTAATGCAATAGTAACCCCATCAAATACAGATGAAAATATAACTTGGACTACTTCAAATTCAAATGTTGCTAAAGTTAGTGACACAGGACTTGTAACAGCTGTTTCTACTGGAACTGTAATTATTACAGCCAAAAATCCAAGTGGAACAATACAAGCTACAAGTACTATAACAATAAAAGGACAATATACTATTTCTTATAATGCAAATGGTGGAAATGGGGCACCTGCTTCCCAAACCAAGGCTCAAGGAATTAATTTAAGATTAAGTTCAGTGAAACCTACAAGGAGTAATTATACATTTCAAGGATGGGCAACAAGTCCAAGTGGAAGTGCAGTATATCAACCACAGGGAACATATACTTCTGATGCTGATATAACATTATATGCTGTGTGGAAAAGAAATAGTAGTTCAAGTGGTGGAGGAGGAAGTAGTTGTAGAAAAACAACAGTAACAAAATCTGCTTCTGGAACAATGAATGGAGGAACAGCAGGTTCATGGAGTGGAACTGCTCCGTCAGGTGCAAAATCTGTTACAATTTCTTGGAAAAATAGTATAAAAGCAGCATGGAGAGATCGTACATTCACTTGGTCATATAGTGGAAATGGCTCAGGTTCTTGGTCTAGTACATTAAATGGAAGCTTTGGAAATAGTCCTAGCAAAAGTGGAACAAAAACTATTCAATTAAATGGTTCAAGAAATTGGAGATTATCAGTTTCAATGAGTAAAGGCCAAGGTGTTGGAATTGGCTCAAATCCAATTGGATATTCTCTTAGTGTTACACTAACATTTAATTGTAATTAATTTTTTCTAATAAACTTTAGGGATATTCCTTAAAGTTCACTTTTTTCATGTATAGAAAAAATCATTTTTTCTTATACATGAAAGAATTTTGCTCAAACTGATGTACAAAATTTTACTTGTGTAAAATTAGTGTACAAACAATAAAAGTAATTATTTTAGATATAAAATACTTGAATAATTATATATAAAAGTATTATACTATAAAAGAATATTGCTTAATTAATATTAATAAGTTATTTTAATAAAATCAAAAAAGTATTATTGGAATGTTTCATGAAAGGAATGATTAAAAAATGGAATATATTGAAAAAGAAATAAAAAAAGGAATTGAAATACACTTAATTAAAAATGGAAAATTTAAAACAAATTTGGTGGCAGTATTTCTAAGTATGCCTATAACTAGAGAAAATGTAACCAAAAATTCATTATTATCTGCTGTATTAAGAAGAGGATGTATGAGTATGCCTACATCAGAAGAAATTAATAAAAAATTAGAGGAGATGTATGGAGCTAGTTTTGATAATGGATTAGATAAAATTGGTGATAATGATATATTAAAATTTTATATGGAAACAATAAATGACAATTTTATTCCACAAAATGATGAAAATATGTTGAAAAATAGTATAGAAAAATTACTAGAAATTGTATTTAATCCTCTTATAATTGATGGGAAATTTAAAGAAGAATATATAGAACAAGAAAAAGAAAATATAAAAAGAATTATTGAAGGAAAAACAGATAATAAAGCTAGATATGCATTTGATAGGTGTATAGAAGAAATGTATAAAAATAAACCATATGGATTATATAAATATGGTTATATAGAAGATTTAAATGATATAAATTCTAAGAATTTATATGAATATTATAAAAATATGATTTCAAAGTGTAAAATAGATATATTTGTTTCAGGTGAAGTTGATGAAAATATACTAGAAATAATTGAAAAAAATGAAGATATTAAAAAACTAGATGATAGAGAACCTCAAATTGTACTAGATATAGAAAAAAAAGATAACATACTAGAAAAAGAAGTTATAGAAAAAATGGACGTAACTCAAGGAAAAGTAGTTATTGGAGTAGATATTAATTTAGAAGATGAAAGTCAAAAATATGATGTACTAGTATATAATGCAATTCTTGGAGGTACAGCAAGTTCAAAAATGTTTAAAGAGGTTAGGGAAAAAGCAAGTTTGGCATATACTGCAAGTTCAAGTTATATAAGATATAAAAGTAATATTTTTATAAGATGTGGGATTGAAATTAAAAATTACCAAAAAGCGATAGAAATAATAAAAAAACAACTAGAAGATATGAAGAATGGGGATTTTTCAGCAGATGATATAGAAAATGCTAAAAAAAGTATAATTTCATCAATAGAATGTATAGATGATGAACAAGATACAGAAATTATGTATTTTTTTGGACAAGAATTTTCTAGAAATAAAATAACGATTAATGAATATATAAAAAAGATTCAAAAAATAACAAAAGAAGATATAGTTAATGTTGCAAAATTAATGCAAGTTAATACGATTTATTTTTTGAAAAATAAAGAATCTATAGAAAATTAAAAAACATAAAAAATTTATAAATAAAATAATTTGTGTTAATATAGAAAAATTGCTTTTTGCTATACAATAAAGGATTTTTGCTCTAACAAATTTATAATTAAATAGATGATATTAAAATGAAAGGAATGAAAAAAATGCAAATAATAGAAAATTCCAAAGTAAAAGAAAAATTATATATAGAAAAATTAGATAATGGTTTAACTGTTATGATTATACCAAAAAAAGGAATCAAAAAAAAATATATTATTTGGGGAACACATTATGGTTCAAATGATAGCAAATTTATTATGCCAGGAGAAAATACCGTAACCGAAGTGCCAAAAGGAGTTGCACACTTTTTAGAACATAAAATGTTTGAACAAGAAAATGGAATAAATAGTTTAGATGCATTAACGGCTATAGGAGTTGAAGCAAATGCATATACAACTAATGATCATACGGCTTATTTATTTGAATGTACAGAAAATTTTTATCCTGCCTTAGATGAATTCATGGATTATGTACAACATCCATTTTTTACAGATGAAAATGTAGAAAAAGAAAAGGGTATTATTGGACAAGAAATTATGATGTATGATGATTACCCAGAATGGAAAGTGTATTTAAATGCATTAGAGGCAATGTATTTTGAACATCCAGTTAAATTAGATATTACTGGAACTATTGAAACAATAAGTAATATTGATAAAGATATTTTATATAAATGTTATAATACTTTTTATAATCCATCTAATATGGTAATGGTTGTTTGTGGAGATTTTATTCCTGAAAATTTATTAGAAGAAATAAAAAAACGTTTAATTGATAAAAAATCTAATGGTGAAATCAAGAGAATGTATCCAAATGAAAAAGAAGATATAGTACAAGAAAAAATAGAACAAAAAATGGATGTAAGTGAACCATTATTTTCAATAGGAATAAAAGACAAAGAAGAGATAGGAAAAGAAAAAGTAAAAAAACATATTGCTATAGAAATTTTATTGAATTTAATAATTGGAAAAAGTTCAGAATTATATCAAGAATTATATAATAATGGAATATTATATTCTACACCAAGTTTAGATTATGAATTTGGTACAGGATATGCTCATATTTTAATTACGGGACAATCTAAATATCCAGAAAAAGTATATAACAAATTTAAAAATACTGTTAATAATTTAAAAGAAAATGGAATTAATAAAGAAGAATTTGAAAGAATAAGAAAAACTATTTATGGAGGATATATTAGAGAATTTAATGATCCTGGAGATATAGCAAGAATGTTTCTAGCAGATTATTTTAAAGGTATTAATAGTTTTGATTATATAGAAGAAATTCCAATTGTAAATGAAAATTATTTAGAACAAATATTGAAAAATGTTTTTAAAGAAGAAAAAATGATAATATCTGTAATAAAAAAGTAAAAATGTAATGAAAAAGAAATGTATTTTTTGGTAGATTATAAAACAATATTTAGAAATTTGTCAAAAAAAATAAAATATAGAAAAAAAGTGTAATGTAAAATAGTAAAAAAAATGAAATATTTTATTGACTAAATTGTAAAAATATGTTAATTTATACCTGTACAGATAAATAAATGTAAAAAAGGAGAGATACTGTATGTTAAATGATGAAATTTGTAAATTACGTGATAAATTAAATGAAAGTATTGTTACTGGACAGGATTATAGCATTATTTATCAATTGAGTGTTGAATTAGATGAATTAATAGCAAAATATTATAAAATATACAATTCTTAATTATTTAAATATTAATATTTTAGACAAAATATTAATAAAATATTAGTTTTGTCTTGAAATATTAATATTTAAATATAGTGGCTTTGTCATAATGGACTCATTATTCTCAATTGGTGTATAAATAAAATTTGTGGTTTGGAAAATAAGTGTAAATATAGGTTCCATCATAAATAGAATTATTTTCATTTGAAAGTGGAATATCAATATATACTGGACATCTATATTTATGTCCAAGATTATTTTCAATAATAATATAAAAACTAAAACTGCATTGCAAATCATTTAAAATAATATTGCACTCTTTTAAAAGAGAACCATCATAAGATATTTGATTTTCATTATTGATTGTATAACTATCAATCAAATTAGAGTTCACATAACTTATTGTAATAGGATTAGCACAATTATTATATAAAGTTGGGCTTGAATAATCAATTTCGTCCTCAGATGAAATGTTGAAATTTAAACTATTATCAATTTTATATTCAGTATCAAATTTTGGTGTAGAGAAGTTATTTAAATTTTTATAATATAAATTTGTGGTACCAATTTTAGGAGATGTGTTCATAGTTATATTTTCAATTGATACAGATTTTAAAGTGTTCTCTGAATTATAACTATTTGTAGAATTATCAATAAAAACTGCTATATCAGTATATTGGCATAAATCACTAATAGTGATTGTATTATTTGAATTTATAACAGAATTTGCATTTGCACTACTAAATAGTACAATTTTATTTATACTAAAAATAGTATTGTCCTGATAATAATTTTCCATATATAATTTATTTAAAAATATAGAGTAAGCAATATTGCATAAATATATAAGTAAGAATATGGAAATAATAAATGATATAATAAAAATAGTTTTTTTAGTTAATTTTTTCAAAATAGTTTCCTCCTTAGTAAAGAGATTTTTTAATATAATATTATAAAATATAATATTTATCAATAAAATATTAAAAATATTAAATTTTAAATTATTAGTTAATATTTTTAGAAATAAGAAAAAAATATATAAAATATTTTTTATATGATATTTGCTATATTTTTTATTCAAAGAGAATTCATAATTTTATATATTATAAAAATTGGTAACTTTAAAAAATTGACAAAAAAGGATATACATATTAAAATTATATTATAAAGTAATTTTTTTAAGGAGATAATTAATATTAATATGTATGCCAAAGAAAAAAGAAAAATTCTTATTTTTTTAATTTTTTTTATAATAATTGTTTTTGCTTTAGTTTTGTGTCATAATATATATATGAAAACAGTATATGCCAATAGTGAAGAGACTCCATATGTAAAAATATCTAATGCTGAAAAAATTGATATAGAGGAAATTATTGAAAAAAATTTAAAAAATAATACAGAACAGATTATTACAGAGGAAGTAAATATTGAATATATTACTCAATATAAAAATAATGATGAATTACCAATTGGAACTATTCAAGTTGTTCAAGAAGGAAGAACAGGAAAAAAACAGATTGTAAAAAAAAGAACAATTGATGAATATGGTAATCTTTATGAAGAAGAAATAAGTTCTACTACAATTATAGGAGTAGTAAATAAAATTGTTGAAATAGGAACATCTACTACAAAAAAATCTTATAAAATTACGGAAGGAAGTAAAGTTTATATTACATCAGATAGGGCTGAAGTAAAATCAGATAGTAATGAACAAAGTAGAAAGATAACAACACTATCTAAAAACACACAATTAACAGTCTTACAAGTAAAAGAAGATTGGTGTGAAATACATATAAATGGAAAATCTGGATGGATAAAAACTCAAAATATTGCTAATATTTATTCAAATCCTGATTTAATAAAAGAAAATAATAAAGATGATATAAAATATTCTTTTGATATGGCTTTAGATGAACCAAGTGGTTTATCCTTAGAACAATTTAAAAAAATCTTAACAGATTCTAATGACATAAATAATATTTTTTGCAATAATGCTGAATATTTTTATTATATTGAAAAACAATATAATATTAATGGAGTTTTTGTTGCTGCAATAGGAATACATGAAAGTGGATGGGGAACTTCTAATATATCAAAAAATAAGAAAAATTTATTTGGATATAGAGCATATGATTCAAATCCGTATAGTAGTGCAAGTTATTTTGAAAGCTATGCAGAAGGAATTGATTTTATTGCAAGAGTTTTAGTTAAATATTATTTAAAACCAAGGGGAACATCTATTGGAAATGGAGAAACAGCTATTGGAACATACTATAATGGAAATACAGTTTCAGCAGTTAATAAAAAATATGCTACAGATAATGGGTGGGCAGAAAAAGTTTATAATTTTATGGAATATTTATATAAAAAAATATAAAAAATAGCAAGAAAAAACTTGCTATTTTTTAAATTCTAGTGTATGATATATAGGTAAAATAGAGTTAGAAAGGATTTATAAAAAAATGAGAAAAGTATTTGCGAGTATTGCAATATTTATGGTAATATTTTCAGTTTTTGCAGGTACGCCAGTTTTTGCAGAAAATGATATTATTGATGCAGAAAATGAAAGTCAATTAATAAAAATAAAAGAAAATGCAGCAAAAACTATTGAGGATTATAAAGAAAAATATGGTTCAGATGCATATGGTATAACAGCATATATTCTGAACATTATAAGAATATATAGTATTCCATTATGTTTCCTTGGAATAGCAATTAGTGCTATATATCAATATATTATTGGTATAAGAAAATTAGATACTCAAGAAAAAGGATTAGTAATGATGGTTTCTTTTATAACCATTTTAGTAATATGTCAAATTTTACCTTTAGCATTTGCTATTATCGTAAAATTTGGAAGGGGGTAACAAATGAGAGTTTTATTTGCAGTAAGTAATGATAAAATGTCTGAAACTATTGTAAATCAATATCAAAAAGAATATAAAGAAATTATTACATATAAAAATGTTTATTATTTTAATGCTATACTAAAAGAATTACAAAGAGACAAAACATATGATAGAGTTGTTATAAGTGAAGATTTGGAACAATATGTAAATGCAGATTATGAACAAATGGATAATTTTATATTTGGTAGATTAGACAGTATTAGTGATGAAGCGTCTAATTTAAAAGGTGAAGATATTCCTATTATTTTAATATGTGAAGAAAGAAGACAAAAAGGAGAAGAAATACTTGTAAAACTATTTGGAATAGGCATTTATAATGCGATTATAGGAAATGATAGAACTATAAATGAAGTTTGTAGACTTATAAATAGACCACGTTCTAAAAAAGATGCTAAAATATATTATAAAATAGATAGTAGAGAAGTAACTTATGAAAAAGATGATGAAAATGATGTAAGTGAATTAGAAATTCAAAATATATTAGCACACTATAAAAGAATAGGGGCTGATGAACAAAAAATAGTAGAAAGTTTTGACAGTATTGCAAGTCAATATAATGAGAAACAATTAAAAATAATTTGTCAATTTTTACCACTTAATATAAAAGCTGTTTTAGAAGAAAAATCAAATAAATATATACAAGTCAACTCAGTGAATAGTAAAATATCTAATAGTGTTAGAGTTTCCGGAAAAGAAGCTAGACATGCAAGAAAACGTTCTAAAATACAGCAAGAAGAACAACCTGGAACAAGTGAAATCATGTTAGGAACTAGTCCAATAAGTAATTTAAAAGAACCAGTTGTTATACCATCTGCTATGAGTTCTAATCAACAAAAAAAGGTTGTTCCTAATAATACACAACCAGTAAATTATATAAATAATGAAGAAGATAATTTTAGAAATGAGACAAATAATTTTGATACAAGAGAAAATATGACAAATAACTCATCATTTGAAAATAGTGATAATTTTGATGAAGTTGAAGAAATTCAACCAGAGCCTGTAAAAAGAGGTAGAGGAAGACCAAAGAAAATTGTATCAGAACCTGTTGAACAGACACCAAAAAGAAGAAGAGGTCGTCCAAGAAAAAACGAAAATCTTGATCAAGAAGATATCACACAAAATGATACAGAAGAAAATGATGAAGAAGCAGTATTACCAGGATTTGATAATGTAGACACTGAAGAAGATAATGAATTTGGAAATTTATTATCTAATTTTGAACAAACACATACAGAAAATTCTGAAACATTACCAGGATTTGAAAATTCATCAAATAATCAATCTAATTATAATAATGATGAAGATTATAATAATGTATTACCAGGATTTAATACATCAAATTCTCAAAGTTTTAATTATCAAGACGAAAATTTAGATAATAATTCAAATATTGAACAATTAAGACCATCAAACTATGAACAATATAATGAATTAGATATTGATAGTATTATTTCTCCTGATCAAAAATTAGTTTCATTTGTAGGAACTAGTAAAAATGGAACATCATTTTTAATTAATAATGTTGCCGAAATACTATCAATGAATGGAGTAAATACAGCAATATTAGATTTAACACAGAACAGAAATGCTTATTTTATTTATACAAAAAATGAAGAAAATTTAAGAGTTAAAGCTAACGAATGTTTTGAAAATTTAAAAAATGGAGTTGCTAGAGGAGTTGAAGTACATAAAGACTTAACTGTTTATACATCAGCTTTTGATGTAGAAGAAATAAATAATGTTGAACCAATTATACAAACATTATTAAAAAACCACACTATTGTACTTATGGATTGTGATTTCCAAACACCAGAAAGATATTTTAAATATGCACAAGAGATTTATGTTGTTCAATCTATGGATATTTTAACAATTCAACCTCTTACATCTTTTTTAAGAAAATTAAGTGATAAAGGAATTTTTAAAGAATCAAAAGCAAGAGTAGTTTTGAATAAATATATAAGAACAAAAGAATTGAATGAAGAATTATTAGTTGGAGGAATATCTATATATAATGATGCTGGAATGACTGTAAGAAAAGAGTTGTTTAACAGAAAAACAGTAAAACGAATAACTATTCCATTTGAACTTAAAACTTATTTAAGATATTTAGATGGACTTGTAATTTGTGATATTTCTTTAAAAGGATATTCTAAAGAATTATTACAAAGTTTAAAACAATTAGCCACAATGGTATATGAAAGCAGAAATTCTGGGGGAAATGGAAGATATGCACCACCATCAATAAAAAATAATACATTTAATCAAATGAGAAATAATTATTAGTATTGGAGGTAAGTAACGGGTGACTATAATTATAATTATATTAGTTGCAATGATAATTGGTCTACTAATTTATAATATAACAATACATAAGAAAATAGAGCAATTTAATGCCCTAAATAGACAAGCTAATAATTTAAGAGTATTACAAGATTTTTTAACTACAATTGGAGAAACATCATCAGTTGATGAAAAAATACAAAAAATTAATGACATATTAATTGAAAAATATGAAATAAAATATTCTACAATTGTAGTTTTCGATGGAACAGAGTATCAAATAAAAGCTTCAAATGTTGATAAAAAACATTGGGATACATTAAAAAGATTACAAGAAGTTCCAATATTTAAAGACAGTGTTGCTACAGCAACACCTAAATATATAACAGTTAATAATGATAAAGAAAAATTGCCTTATCAAGAAATGGAATTTGCAAGAGCAAAATCTGCTATATTTTTTCCAATATATGAAGAAAACGTATATATTGGATATTGGATAATTGAAAGTGGAGTTCCACATGATTTTGATAATATAGATATAACTATATTTGAAGTTATAAAAGATAATATAGTTTCTGTATTAAGATCTGTTGTTCACCAAAAAACTTTAGAATCAATTGTTAGAAAAGATTTGTTTACTGGATTATACTCAGAAGAATATTTATATGGAGAAGGAAGAAAAATAATTGATAAATATACAACATCAGCTGTTTGTATGTTTAGAATCATGAATATAGAAGAAATTAATGAAAAATATTCAAGAAAAATGGGAAATGAAACAATTATCCAAGTAAGTGATTACATAAAAAATAATATAGTTGGAGAATATATATTTATAAGATATATGGGACCTAAATTTGTTATTGTATTTTCAGGAGTAGATCCAGAATCAGCTATTGGATTTATAAAAAATAGAAAACAAGATTTAGAAAAAATGAATATTGCACAAAAAAAAGAAAATTTTGAAGAAATTGATATTGAAAATACTGGAAAGAAAAAGAAAACTAGTAAAAAATCTAAAAAACCAGACATTATTAATCCAAGACTAAATTTTGTAATAACTACTTATTATAAAGGAACTGGAATGGAGGAAGTATTAAAAAAGCTTGAACAATATATAGATAATTGTGATAAAAGTGAAAGCTCAATAACAACGATTTGATAATAGGTATATATTTATTATATGAAAGGAAAGTGAGTAATATGGATTTTGATAAAACAATGAGTTTCAATTTTGAAAAAGAGAAAAATGAAAAGGCGAAAGAAATTTTAAAAGAAGTCTATGATGCTTTAGTAGAAAAAGGATATAATCCTATTAACCAAATTGTCGGATATATTTTATCAGGAGATCCAACATATATTACAAGTCATAATAATGCAAGAAATAAAATTAGAATGATAGAAAGAGATGAATTACTTGAAAAAATGGTTAAAAATTTTATTGATTTAGATGAATAATTTTATATGAAAGGAAAATATTATTTATAATGAGAATTTTAGGAATAGATTATGGTGATTCAAGAACAGGATTAGCAATCACAGATCCTTTAAATATTACGGCTCATGGATTGGAAACTATAAATAATAAAGGTTCAGATAAATTAATATTAAAAAGACTTGATGAAATTTTAAACCAATATGAAATAAACACAATTGTTATAGGCAGACCAATAAATATGAATGGAACAGAATCTGAAAGAACAGTGATTACAGACAAATTTATACATAAATTAAAATGTAAATATAATAAAATTAAGATTGAAACTGTAGATGAAAGATTAACAACTGTTGCAGCACATAAAACAATGAATTTTTTGGATATTGACAAGAATAAAAAGAAAAGTTTAGTAGATACTATTTCTGCTATATATATTTTAGAAACTTATTTAAATAAAATAAAAAATGAAATGACTAACTAAAAATATACAAAATAAAATAATATATTAAGAAAGGAAGGTTGATTATATGGAAAATGATGAATTAGATAATATAATTGAATTAAATGATGAAGATGGAAATGTGGTGAAATTTGAATTCTTAGATTTAGTTGAACTAGATGGAGAAGAATATGTAGTATTATTACCAGTTGTAGGAGAAGGAGAAGAGGGAGATGGAGAAGTAGTTATTTTAAGACTAGAAAGCACAGATGAAGAAGCTGGAGAAGAATCTTATGTTGGAGTTGAAGATGAACAAATATTAAGTAAAGTATTTCAAATTTTTAAAGAAAAATATAAAGATGAATTTAATTTCATGGATGAAGATTAGAAATATAGGTTGGTGGTTGGGAGTTTTTTCAATACGCTGACCTATAAGCTTTTTATATAATAAGATAATTTAAGAGAAAGGGGAGTATAATTATAAGTAAAAATAATTATACAACAAAAAAATATGGGATTTTCTACAATTTTATTAGTATTTTTTATGATAATCTTTTGGCTATTTAGAGCAGTAGTTGCTGTTTGTGCACAATATTCAATAGACTTAATTGGAATTGTACCTTATAATTTAACATTAGAAATTATTATTTCATTTTTGGTAATCATATGTATAGTATTAGTAGCAAAGAAAAAAACAATAGGAGCGATTGCGTACATATTAATATATGGATTCTATTTTGGCAGTCATCTATTCAGTGGACTTATAAGCTTATTCCAAGGTGGAACATTATCAATGGATATGAGTATAAACTTAATATGTGATTTTTGTGCTATTTTACTTGCACTATTTTGTTTATTTGATAATTTATTATCAAATACAAAAAAATCCGATTCAAAACATAGAAGCACAGACTGGTATTTTAATAATGAGGAATATGACAAAAAAATAGACAGCGATAATCGTGATGATAAAAATCAATACAAATTCTATTAAAAAATAAAATTTTATAAATATATAAAACCTTAGGGATATTCCTAAGGTCTTTTTTTGTCTTGCAAAAAAAAGAAAAAGAATTCACAAAAAATTCACAAAACAATTTAACAAATTTAATCTTAATTTAAGGAAATAAGACTATTATAATAACAAACTTTAAAGAAAGGATATATACAAAATGCCAGAAATTTTTAGAAGAGTAGAGAAAAAATACATTATAAGCAAAATTCAATTTGAATATATTCAAGATATTATGAAAGACAGAATGATTGATGACAGTTTTGGTAAAAGCAAAATATGTAATATTTATTTTGACACTAATAACTATGATTTAATATCACATTCTATCCAAAAGCCTATATACAAAGATAAAATTAGACTTAGAAGTTACAATATACCAACAAACAAAGATTATGTTTTTTTAGAAATAAAGAGAAAATTTGATGGAGTAGTTACAAAAAGAAGAATCAAATTAAGATTAGAAGAAGTTAATAAATATTTTTCTAGAGAAAAGATAAAAACAAATGACTCACAAATACAAAATGAGATTGATTATTATTTTGAACATTATAAATTACACCCAACAATGTTTCTATCATATGACAGAATAGCATATTATGATAAAAATGATTATAATTTTAGAATAACATTTGATTCAAATATAATAGTAAGAAACTATAACTTAAAACTTGAAAATGGTAATGAAGGTCAACATATATTTGAAGAAGATAAATATATTATGGAATTAAAAACTCTTGGAGCTATTCCTCTATGGTTTGTAGAAATTTTATCAAAAGCAAAATATATCCTTGTGGATTTTCAAAATATGGAGAAGCATATACACAGATTGTACTAAAATCTAACTGTGTAAAAAAATATATTATATAAATAAAAATGTTTAATAGTATTTTAAATGATGGAACAATAGCATCAATTAGTTTTATGGATGAACTAATTTGTATAGTAGTTGCTTTTTTTTAGGAGGAGTAATAAGTTTTACACATAAAATAACTACAAAAACAACTCATAACTTTTTACTTACACTTGCAATATTACCAGTATTAGTACAAATAGTAATATTACTTATAAATGGAAACCTTGGAACATCTGTAGCCGTAGCAGGAGCTTTTAGTTTGGTTAGATTTAGAAGTTTACCTAGAAATTCAAAAGAAATTATTAGCGTATTTTGGGCAATGGCAGTAGGTCTAGCTTTAGGTATGGGTTATATAGCTTATGCAGTAGTATTTACAATAATTATAGCAGTTATTATCATTATAATAAATAAACTAGTTATAAGTAACGAAGAAATTTCAAGAAGAAAACTAAAAATTGTAATTCCAGAAAATATGGACTATGATGACATATTTAAAGATATATTCGAAAAATATACAAATAAAGCAGAAATAAACAAAGTAAAAACCACAAATATGGGAAGCATGTATGAATTATCATATTATGTAGAATTAAAGAAAAATATAAATCAAAAAAGCTTTTTAGATGAAATTCGTTGTAGGAATGGCAATTTGTTAGTAATGCTTGAAAGAGAAGAAATTGGAGAGGTTGAACTATGAAAAAAAGAATGATTTTAATATTTGTGACTATAATAGTAATAATTGGAATAATAGCAATTGGAATATATCTAAAGCCAGAAAAAGAAGATAAGATTACACCAATTATAACAGAAAGCACAGAATTAAAAGTAGAATATGAAGAAGCCACTTCCTTAGAAACATATACATCAGAAATAACATTACAAGATGATACTGTAAATGTAAGTGGAGATGGTGTAACAGTAACAGGAAGTACTATAACGATAAAATCAGCTGGAACTTATTTAATTACAGGAACTTTAACAAATGGAAATATAATAATAGATGCAAATGGTTCATTATATATAAATGGAGGAAATATTGTTGTAGCAGGTTCTACATCAAGTGGAAATGGTTCATTTGACTATGACAGTGAATTTATAGTTTCAGGAGGAACTGTTATTGCATATGGTGCAAAAGGAATGTGGCAAAACCCTTCAACATCATCAACACAATATGGAATAGCATTTGATGAAACAGGAAGTCAAGGAGATAATATAACAATAAGTGATGATTCCGGAAATGAAATAGCTAATTTTACAACAGACAATTCTTATGGGGTAATCTTTATATCTTCATCAGAAATAAAAAATGGAGAAACTTACAATTTATATGTTAATGGAAATTCACAAAAAAGCGTAACTGTTACAAGCATAATTTCTGGAGGAGTTACATCTAATGGAATGAATATGCAAGGTGGTGGCAAAAAGCCAAATGATGAAACAGGAATGCCTAGCCAAGGAGGCGGAAAAAACAGATAATAAGAAAGAGGTGTTTTTATGCTATATTTAGTAATCCCAGCATATGAACCAGACCAAAGACTAATAGAATTACTAATTTCCCTAAAAAATTATCAATCAATTCAAATAATTGTTGTAAAAAAGTAAGATTGGAAATAATATAACCCAATATATATTTTTCTTATCTACTGGAATTTTCCTAAAAGATACACAATGTGGGTTTTTAGTAATTTTTGAAGATGGTTCATTTGGAATAATAAATGAAGCAGAAATATCTGCAGAAGAACTAATAGAAGAAGGCGTTGTAAATAGTTTCGCATTTGGACCAACACTAGTATTAGATAATGAAATAACAGTTTCCGCAAGTGATGAAGTTGCAAAATCTCAATCAGAAAACCCACGTACAGCAATAGGAATAATAGATAATTTACACTATATATTCTTAGTATCAGATGGCAGAACAAGTGAAAGTGAAGGACTATCACTATATCAAGAAGCAGAAATTCTGAAAGAATATGGGTGTTTGGTAGCATATAATTTAGATGGAGGAGGATCATCAACATTATATTTTAATGGTGAAATAATAAATAATCCAACAACTTCAGGAAGAACAATAAAAGAAAGGGCAGTGAGTGATATTGTGTATATTGGATACTAAAACAATTAGAAAAACAATTAAAATATATATTGTAGTTACAGTAATTAGCATAATTTTTAGTTACATATATGAAATGTTCAGTTATGGAGAATATTCAAATTATATGAGATTTTTATTTGTAGTTCCAATAATTGGAGAAATTACATATGAAATAATATATTTTTTAAAAATAAATATTACCAGAGCTACATATAACTTATTTAACTCTGGAATAGCAATATTAATGAGTGGAATGTTAATAAAAGGTATAATTAATATTTCAGGCAGATATACAAATTATGATATTATTTATTGGATATTAGGTACAATATTTATTTTAAGTGCTATAATTATTCAAATTAAATATAAAAAAATTGAAGAATAGGTTAGAAAAATAGTAAAATAATAGAATGTTATGTTTAAGTGACACATTTCCAGTTATAAATGGTAGATATAAGTGCAAAAAATTGTTATAATAATCTTAATTAATTAAAGAGTCTCTTTATAAAAATTAAGAAAGGATTGAATAATATGAAATTTAATGAAAAGTTAATTAATTTAAGAAAATCAGCTGGATTATCTCAAGAAGAACTTGGAAATAAATTAGATGTTGCTAGACAAACAGTAAGCAAATGGGAATTAGGAGAAACTACACCAGAAATGGACAAATTAGTAAAAATGAGTGAAATATTTAATATCTCATTAGATGAATTAGTTAAAGATGAAAATAGAGAACCTCAAATTAATAATACTAATACTCAGAAATTAGCAGGAATGATGATAAAAATATTGAAGGGAATAGGAATATTTTTGGTAATAATACTTATTTTTTACATTATTTTTGCAATTATAGGTTTAATTTCATTTAATAAAGTAGGTGAAAATAGTAGCTCAAACACAACTGTAGTAGAAATACAAGAAGCAACGGATAATCAATATGTAGAAAATTAGAAGTTATAATTATGAAAGCAAGTAGTTAGTTGAAAACTGCTTGTTTTTATGTTATTATATTGTAGAATAAAAATTTTTAATAAGGAGAAAAAAATGAAACAAATATTATTTGCAACAGGAAATCCAAGTAAAGCAAAAAGATTTTCAAAAGGACTATATGAAAAAGGAATAGAAGTAATAACACCAAATGATATAGATAAAGAAGTAAAAATTGAAGAAAATGGGAAAAATGCAATAGAAAACGCATTAATAAAAGCTAGAGCATATTCCAAAACTGTAAATATTCCAGTATTTGCTATGGATGATAATTTATATTTAGAAAATGTACCAGAAGAAAAACAACCTGGAATGTATGTAAGACGTGTAAATGGAAAAAGATTATCAGATAATGAAATGATAGAACATTATTTAAAACTAGTTAAAGAATATGGAATAAATGGTAAATTAACATGTAAATGGGTATATGGTATGGCTGTTATAAATAATGGAAAAGAAAGTACATATACTTGGAGCAAAGAAGATTTTTACATGGTTGATAAACCATCAAATAAAATAAATCCAGGATATCCATTAAATACAATATCAATTAATAAAAAATTAAACAAGTATTTTACAGATATAACAGATGAAGATAAAGAAAAAGTACAAGAAGATGAAAGTGATGTTGTAGATTTTATTGCAAGTAATATTTAATAAGTAATGTGGATAGTGGAAATAATTAGTGATAATGCAAATATTAAATAGTAAAGGATGTAAAGAATGGCAAATTGTGTTTTTTTGATGAGGATTATTACGATGCTTGCAAAAATTAGAGAAAGAAGATTTTATCAAAAGATAACAGAATTTAAAAAAAGGATTTGTACATTTTATATAAAAAAAGAGGTGAGTACGCATGAGTAATAAAATTATTGAAGTTCAAAATATTAAGGTAAGTATAGCTAATGTAAATGATAATGATTATATTTGTATTTCTGATTTTGGCAAATATAAGGAAGGAAAGTCAAAAGCAGACGACATTATAAGAAATTGGTTAAGAAATAGAATTACTTTGGAATTTTTAGGAACATGGGAGTTAATTTATAATCCGAATTTTAATTCCGTCGAATTCGACGGGTTTAGAAAAAATGCAGGACTTCATACATTTACATTGAGTGTTACTGAATGGTGTGAAAAAACAAATGCAATTGGAATTTATTCAAAACGTGGAAAATATGGTGGAACTTATGCTCATAGTTTAGCAATATTGGTTTTTAAATTTATTAGAAAATTTTTACATATAGACAGAAATATCTAATAACATAAAAATA
>CALYAA010000022.1 GCA_944393385.1 uncultured Clostridia bacterium | reverse complement strand
ATAATAAGCCTTGAGAAAGGAATAAGATAAAAATGAAAATTAAAATGCCAAAAGTAAAAATGCCAAAAGTAAAAATGCCAAAAGTAAAAATGAGTAAAGAAAAATTAGTAATGAATATTACAATAGGTATAGCATGTTTTGCCTTAATGCTAGTAATGTTTATGCAATTTAAAGTAGTAAAACAAACAGATATAACATCAATAGAAACAATGAGAGAAGAAGATTTACGAACAGAATTAGCAGATTGGAGAGAAAAATATACAGAATTAACAGAAAGATATAATGATGTTATGACAAAAATCTCTGAATATCAAACAGAAAAAGAGAATGACGAAAAAACAGCACAATTATTACAAAGTGATTTAGAACAATTAAGTTTAGCACTTGGAACAACAAATATAAAAGGTGAGGGAGTAACAATTATTTTAACAGATAATGAAGGTAAAACTTTGCCAGGTGATGAAGATGTCACAATATCAAAAATTACAAGTTATGATTTATTATTAGTTTTAAGAGAATTATATATTGCTGGAGCAGAAGCAATATCAATAAATGACAATAGAATTGTAGCAATGACAGATATTTTTTTAAGAGAAAATAATGAAATATCAATTATGCAGATTGATAGTCAAAGAATAACATCTCCATATGTTATTAAAGCAATAGGAAATAAATCATATTTGGAAAGTGCTGCTAATAGTAAAGATGGAAAGTTAAAACAACTACAATCAGCAGGACATGGAGTAGAAGTTCAAACTTCTAGTGCTAGTAGGCCAATTACTATAGGTGCTTATACAGGTGAAATAGAAACTAAATATATGAAAGACAAAAATTAGAATAGAAAGGGATGTAAAAAATGATAGTAATAGCAATTATTTTAGGATGTACAATAGGTGCAATAATAGGCATAAATGCACCTATTATACCATATACATATTCAACATTTTTAGCAATAGCGGTTATAGCTGCTTTAGATTCTGTATTTGGAGGAATAACATCTGTATTAAAGAAAAATTTTGATTTAACAATATTTATTTCAGGATTTTTCTGTAACAGTATTTTATCAATTGCTTTAACTTATTTAGGACAAAGATTAAATATTGATATATACCTTGCAGCTCTTGTGGTTTTTGTAGGAAGAATGTTTACAAATCTAACTATTATTAGAAGATATTATGTAGATTTATGGAAAAAGAAAATGGCTGAAAAGTCAACAGCCTCTAAGAAAAAAGATTAAAATAAGATTAATGAAATCTGTGTTACAAATTTGTTACACAGATTTCAAAAACATTACAAAAATATTTCAAAAATATTTCGAATTATATTGACATTTTTTTTAAAATGTAATATATATAACAAAGAAGAAAAAATAATCTATAAACAAATAGAAATAAAACATAAAATGGAGGAATCATTTTGGCAATAGGTGATATCATAGTTGGTATTGATATTGGTACATCTAAAGTTTGCACAGTTATTGGAGAGGTAAATAACTTTGGACAAATAGAAACACTATGTAGTACATCTTGTAAATGTAGCGGAATAAAAAAGGGCAAAATAATTAATGAAGAAGAAGTTAGTTTAAGTGTTGCAAAAACAATAAGAGATGCAGAAGAAACTGCAGAATTTAAAATTAATTCAGCATATGTAACAATTCCCGGAAAAGAGGTAACAATTGTACAAAACAGTGTTTTAAAAGAATTGAAAGACAAATTTGCTGGAATTTCTTTAAAAGATGTTCAAAGTGCAATTATGCAAGCTAAAGATATAGAAATACCAGAGGGGAAAACAATAATAGATATAGTACCATCAGAAGTAATACTTGATAATGGAAAAGTTGTTACAGATCCAATTGGCAATTTAAGTTCAAATTTTACATTAAAAGCACAAGTTATATTGGCAAATAAGGATTATGTAAGACAATTAACATCTATTTTTAAAAGAGTTGGTATAGAAATAGATGGAATAGTTCCAACAGCTTTAGCTGAAAAAAATCTAGTGTTAGATTCAAATGAATTATATGATAATGTTATGCTATTAGATATAGGTGCAGGAAATACAGAAATAGGGATATTTGAAGGAAATAATTTTTCTTATACAAATACAATTCCATTAGGAGGAGATAACATAACAAATGATATTTCATTAGTATTAAATATTTCAGAAGAAGAAGCTGAAAAACTAAAAAAGCAATATGGACTAGCATTAAAATCATTTATAGATAATGATAATGAAATAATGTTAAATACATGTAAAGATGAGAGTAGAAATAAAGTTATAAAAAGTTCTGAATTAATAGAAATAATTGAAGCAAGAATAGAAGAAATATTTACATTAATTAATAAAGATATAACAAATAACAATGTAAAATCTATTATCAATACAGTTGTATTAACAGGAAGAGGAATTTCAACTATCAACAAAAGTGATGTTGCAGGAAAAATTAATTTAAATATACCTGTAAAAATGTCAACTGGAAGATTAATTAGTACAATAAAGCCAGAATTTAGAACTAGTTATGCACTTGTTAGATATATTGCAGCAAGACCATTTGCAAAATCTGTATCAAGTAGTATAGATGAACAATCAAATGAAAGTGTATTTAAAACAATATTAAACAGAATAAAAGAGTTCTTTTATTCATAAAAAAAGAAAAAGTTAGTTTTATGGGGAGGAAAACTTAATGAAAGAATATGAAGAAGTAACAATGATGGATGGAGCTGCTACAATAAAAGTTATAGGTGTTGGAGGAGCAGGAAACAATGCTGTAAATAGAATGATAGAAGCAGGGATAAAAGGAGTAGATTTTATTGCAGTTAATACAGATAGACAAGCTTTACAAAAGTCAAAAGCCAGTGCAAAAATTCAAATTGGAGAAAAAATTACAAGAGGATTAGGAGCAGGAGCTAATCCAGATATAGGGGCACAATCAGCAGAAGAAAATAAATCAGAAATTGCAGAAACATTAAGAGGAGCAGATATGGTGTTTGTTACTGCCGGAATGGGTGGAGGAACAGGCACTGGAGCAGCACCAATAGTAGCACAAGCAGCTAAAGAAATGGGAATATTAACAATAGGTGTTGTAACAAAACCATTTACTTTTGAGGGAAAGAAAAGACTTTCACAAGCAGAAAGAGGAATAGAAAGTCTTAAAGGAAAAGTTGATGCATTAGTTGTTATACCAAATGATAAGCTATTACAAATTATTGATAGAAAAACATCTATAAATGAAGCATTTAGAATGGCAGATGATGTGTTAAGACAAGGTGTACAAGGTATATCAGATTTAATAGCAGTTACAGGAACAGTAAACTTAGATTTTGCAGATGTAAAAACAATAATGAAAGATACAGGAATGGCACATATGGGAATTGGTAGAGCTTCAGGTGAAAATAGGGCAGAAGATGCAGCTAAACAAGCAGTACAAAGTCCATTATTAGAAACATCAATAGAAGGAGCAAGAGGAGTAATAATAAATATTACTGGTGGAGATGATTTAGGACTACATGAAGTAAATACTGCAGCAGAATTAGTTCAACGAAGTGTTGACCCAGAAGCAAATATCATTTTTGGTACTGTAACAGATCCAGAAATGGGAGATGAAATACAAATTACAGTTATTGCAACAGGATTTGAAAAACCAGAAGCAAGAGCTTCAGCAACAGTTGATAGTTTTGTAAATAAACAATGGGAAAAGAAAATTAATTCTATACCAACATCGACAGATGTAAATTCTAATTCTGGAGATTTAGATATTCCTGCATTCTTACGTAAAAATAAAGGAAAAAATATGTAAAAAGTGGTTTAATTCCACTTTTTTTTTGCAAAGAAAGTTAAAAATTTCTATTGACACAAAAATTCACTATGATATAATAAAAGCACAAAGGTGACAATAAGCACAAAAGAATATAAAAACAAACCAAAAAATGTCATATAAGATACGAAAGGAAAAGGGAAAATGGAAAGTTCAAAGAATGGTAAAAATTCTAATGATAAAATTGTAATAGAATTTAACTTAAGTAAAATCATAATAGTTTTGATAGCAATAATATTAATTATATCTACAATAACAACAGTTAAAATTATAAAAACTGAACAAGATACAGGGATAATTAATTCATTATCAAATGATGAGAATATAGAACAATTACAAGAAAATGATTCAAATATTTTTGAAGAAGATAATGATGATAATATTACTATAAATACGGAAAATACAGAAGTTCAATCAACAATTAATAATATAAATGAACAACAAGCTAAATCTACCCCAATAAATATAGCACATATAAAAGTAAACAGTAAAACTGTATCAATAGAAGATGAAGGAAAAGCTAAAATAAATCTTAATAGTGTTTTTGATTCACAAGAAATTGCTTATGAAAATGTCCAAGTTGAATGGATTGAGGAATCAACTGATGGCGGAGATATAGAAATAAAACCATTTGGAGAAAATTTATATGTTTATGGATTAAGTGTTGGAAACGTTGATTTAAAAGCTAAAGTTACATATAATGGAGTTGCAATAGAATCAAATACTGTTACAATAACAGTAAAAAACACTTTAGATGATATGTACCAAAAAGTTACATTATTTAAATATGATGAGGAAGCACTTTTTGAATTAGGTGGTTCAGTAACAGACATTAATAACCAAGGATTATATTTTACAGATGGAACTATATTAGAAGGTCATCCAGAAATTACACTTAGTGCTTGGAATAAAAGGAATGGTCAAACACCTAATACACCTTATACAGGATTAGTAGAAGATACATTAGATGAAAATGGTAACATTATATTTACAAAACCTGCATATGGCATTTTTGATGAAAGTACAACTAATGGTAAAACAGTTTATTCAAATGTTGGATTACCATTTAAATCAATTGGAAATGGAACATATGAATTTATAAGTTCTGAAGTAGAAGTAAATTTTGAAAATGGTATTCCTCAAAGTGGAGTAAATTTAGTTGAACAAGATTCAAAAAATACTTATATAGGTAATGGTGGAAGTTTTCAAGGATTTTTCCCATTTAATTACAATGATGGGGAAAAAGCTGTTTATCACTTTGGAATGCATTCACAAATACCATTTTATATGACTGAGGATGGAAAAACAAATATAGGTGAAAATGAAGATATTGTATTTAACTTTTCTGGTGATGATGATGTATGGATATTTGTTGATGGAAAACTAGTAATAGACTTAGGGGGAATTCATAATGAAATATCAGCAGATATAAATTTTTCTAGTGGAGATGTAACAACTTATTCTGGACTAAAATCAACAAACAAAATAGCAAAAGTAGAAAAATTAGACGATATTTTAGGTGAAGATTGGAATGATAATATAGAAGAACAACATACATTAGATGTATTTTATCTAGAAAGAGGTGGTGGAGGTTCTAACTGTTCAATAACATATAATATGCCAATGACAGTTCAAACTTCAAAAGTAGTAGTGCATCATTATATAGATGGAACAAAAGATAAACTAAGAGAAGATGATGTCATTAAAGCAAATGTTGGAGAGCTTTATGTAACATCACCTAGTGCAGAAGAATATATTCCACCAATGTATGAAGTTGTTGAAGAGAAATTACCAGATAATGCAATGGGAATTGTAGAATTAACAAATGAAGATGTTATTTATTATTATAGATTAAAAGAAGAAAGCACAATAACAAAAACAGGAACAGAAGAAATAACATCATTAACTCAAGGAGCTGAGTATAATATAACATATGATGCAGCTATAAAAGATTATCCTGGAACGGCAATTGTTGAGATAGTTGATAAATTACCATATAAAATAGATGAATCAAATTCAAATTTAGACAATGGTATATATGATGCAAATGCACAAACAATAACTTGGAGAGGACTATATGATGAAGATACACAAATATTAACATGGGATAATGAAAATGCAGGTGAGAATGAAGATGTAGAAGTTCTTCAAGATGGAAATATAAAAATAACAAAAGATATCTCTTTAGTATATCAAGATTTACCTTTAACTGAAGGAACAATTATTCAAAATAAAGTAGAAGGAACTCTAGAAACTAAGAAAGGATTTAAAGAAACAACAGAAGATTCTTTTGAAACAAATACAGACTTTAAAATAAAAATTGAAGTTGAGAAACAATGGTTAGGAGATTTTGAGGAAGATAGACCAGAGAGTGTTACAATAAACTTATTGGCTAATGGACAACAACAAGATACCAAAACATTAACTAAAGATAATTCTTGGACAGAAACTTTTGAAAACTTAAATAAATATGATGACCAAAGACAAGAAATAAATTACACAATTGAAGAAGTAGTACCTGAAGGTTACTTTATAAGTAACCAAGAAATAACAGATATAGAAAAAGGTCAAAAATATGTATTAACAAACTTTAAATATGGTCAATTACAAATAACAAAAGTAGCAGAAGAAGATAATTCAGTTCTACTAGGTGGAACAGAATTTGAATTATATAAATTGGTTGGAAATCAAAGTGCAGGTGAAGAATTAATAGATAGAAATAATTTAACTGCAGATTGGGAATTGGTTGATACATATACAGCAGGAGCTGATGGAATAATTAACTTAGAAAATTTACCAAAATCATCACAATATAGATTAATTGAAACAAAAGCAGTAGATGGAAGAATTTTGCCAGAAGGACAATGGAAAATAGAATTTATATATGGTGATTATGATGAAAATGATGATACAATTAAAAACATAGAAGGAACATTAGTAAGAATAAGCAAAGTAGGAAATACACCTAATTTTGTAATAACAGATGATGGAAAATTATTATTACAAAATAAGAGCAACTTTGAACTTCCTGAAAGTGGAGGAAAAGGAAATACGATTTACTACTTAGTAGGTATAGTTATAACAATACTGGGATTAATAATATTTATTGGTAGTAGATATTACACTTCCAAAAATTATTTAAAAATTAGAAAAAGATAAAAGATTTATTTTTTAAAGTTATATATTCATATTTAAAAAACAATATGAATATATAACTTTTTGTTTTATGTAATAGGAAAAATCGCTTTTTTCTATTACATAAAAAGGCTTCGTCATAACAGATGCACACAATAAAATATATACTAAAATTTAATAGTAAAATATAGGCAAATATATATTATAAATATTAAAAATTTTAAATTTTAAATCTAATAAATGACAGTTTTTGCATATAAAAAAGTATAATATATAATTAATAAAAATAAATTATATTGGAGGTTCATTGCTAATGACAATATATTTAGATTTGATATTTATAGAAAATATAATTATGAATTCAATTATTTTATATGCAACATCAATAATATTAAAGCAAAAAACTAAATTATTAAGAATAATAATTTCTGCCAATATTGGTGCAATTTATTCCATTGCTTTATATATAACAAATTTTAAAATTTATATGTCAACAATATCCAAAATTATATTATCAATTATAATGATATATGTTGCATTTAAACCATCTAAAATAAAGAATGCATTTAAACAAGTTATTATTTTTTATTTAACATCATTTATATTTGGAGGAGTAGCCTTAAATTTAATTTACTATTTAAGACCAGAAAATATATCTATAAAAAATGGTATGTTTACAGGAGAATATGTTTTAAAAGTAATTATACTAGGAGCTATTGTTGCATTATTAATTGTAAAAATATCAATAAAAATAATTAAAAATAAATTAACTCCAAAAGATATGTATTGCAAAATAAAAATAAAAATGAACGAAAATATAATAGAAACAAAGGCAATGATAGATACAGGTAATTTAGTAAAAGAACCAATAACAAATACACCTGTTGTAATAGTAGAAAGTAGTTTATTAGAAGGAATAATACCTAATGAAATTTTAGATAATTTAGAAAACATTTTACATGGAGACTTAAGTAATATATCTCTAAAAATTCAAAATGAATATTTTACGAAATTACGATGTATACCATATTCCTCATTAGGAAAAGAAAATGGAATGCTAGTTGGAATAAAAATCCCAGAAATTATGGTTCAAAAAGAAGATGAAGAAAAGAAAACTAATAATATAATTCTTGGAATATATGATAAAAATTTAACCAAAAGAGGAGAATATAAAGCATTAGTTGGTGTTGAATTAATATAGAAATATATTGAAAAAATGATTTATTAAAAATCTTTTTAACAGGAAACAATATAAAACATTTTTGCTTCATAGATTAAAGTGAAAATAAATAAGTTTGTTTTCAAAAATATTTCTTTTTCCTATTAAATAAAAGAGATTTACTATAATAGATACACTTGGATTTACATACATATAATAAAATAAAAAAGGTAAATAATCGAAATATATCGATTATTTCTTTTTTTCTACAATAAGAAAAGACAGCTTTTTTATAATTAAAGTTGTACAATAAACTTAAAGAAAAAAGGAGGTGTTAAACAGTCTTGTTAAATATCCATATTATTAAAGAACTAATTAAGAAAAATACAACTTTTAAAAAATTTTAGATGTTCTTATTGTACAATAAACTCAAATAGTGCTAGTAAAAATTAGAAAATGCAATGATTTTGTGATTTGTACTGAATAGTTCTATTAAAATTTAAATTTGAGTAAGAAAGGATTTTGAAATGAATTTTATAGAGATAATAAAAAAAAGTTTAAGTAATTTGTATGCAAAATATATAGATAAAAATTTAGATGATGAAATTTTACCAATATTTTATGTAGCGGGAAGTCAAACATTGCCTCCGCCACTTTCAGCAGAAGAAGAGGAAGAAATAATAAAAAAATTAGATACAGAAGAAAAAGAAAACGCAAGGAAAATATTAGTGGAAAGAAATTTAAGATTGGTTGTTTATATTGCAAAAAAATTTGAGAACACAGGTATTGGAATTGAAGACTTGATATCAATTGGTACAATTGGACTAATGAAAAGTGTTAATACATTTAACTTCGAAAAAAAAATAAAATTGGCTACATATGCTTCTAGATGCATTGAAAATGAAATTTTGATGTATTTAAGAAGAAATAATAAAATAAAAACTGAAGTTTCTATAGATGAACCATTGAATAAAGATAGTGATGGAAATGAGCTATTATTATCTGACATACTTGGAACAGATCCAGATGTTATATATAGAAAATTAGAAGATGAAGTCGATATGAAATTATTGAAAGAAGCTATAAGAAAATTAAATGATAGAGAAAAAAATATAATGGAAATGAGATTTGGATTTATAAGTGGAAAGGAAAAAACACAAAAAGAAGTTGCTGATGAATTAGGAATTTCTCAAAGTTATATTTCGAGATTAGAAAAAAAGATTATTGGAAAAATGAAAAAAGAGATTATGAGTAAAACAGGGTAGATTTTTGCAAAAATGAATGTTATAATATAATTGATAAAAATTTGGAAAGGAATGAATTTTGAAATGTATCAAGAATTCGGAATAAAAAAAGAAATATTAGAATTATCTGAAAATGTAGAAAAAGAAATAGAGCCAATTTTTAAAGAAATAGATAAAATAAAAGAAATAAATAGTCTGAAAGTATTAAATGCTTTTCAAAAGTGTGGGTTGTCTGAAATGCATTTACATTCATCAACGGGATATGGCATTGACGAAGCAGGACGAAATAAAATAGAAGAAATTTATGCTAAAGTTTTTGGAACAGAAGATGCTTTAGTTAGAGCTCAATTAATTTCAGGCACACATGCATTAGCAGTAACTTTATTTGGAATATTACGACCTGGTGATACAATGTTAAGTATTTCAGGAATACCTTATGATACATTACAAACAGTAATAGGCATAAGTAAGGAAAATAGTAAAAGCTCATTAACATCATTTGGAGTAAAATATGAACAAATAGATTTGATAAATAATGAATTTGATATTGAAAAAATTAAAGACAGGGTTTCAAGAAAAGATATAAAATTAATTGAAATTCAAAGATCTAAAGGATATTCAACAAGAAAAAGTTTAACAATTGATAAAATAGAAAAAGCAATAAATGCAATAAGAGAAGTCAATAAAGAAGTAATTATAATGGTTGATAATTGTTATGGAGAGTTTGTAGAAGAAAGAGAACCTACAGATGTTGGGGCAGATATTATTGTTGGTTCTCTTATGAAAAACTTAGGTGCAGGAATTGCAACAAGTGGTGCATATATTGTAGGTAAAAAAGATTTAATAGGATTATGTGCAGAAAGATTAACTGCTCCAGGAGTTGGAAAAGAAATAGGACCATCACTTAATCAAAACATACCATTTATAAAAGGATTGTTTTTTGCTCCAAGTGTTGTATCAAGTAGTGTTAAAACAGCTATATTTGCAAGTAGAATATTAGAAAAATTAGGATATACAGTTGATCCAAAATTTGATGAAAAAAGAGCTGATATTGTTCAAACAATAGAATTAGGAACAGCAGATAAATTAGTAAAATTTTGTCAAGGCATACAAATGGGTTCTCCAATAGATTCAAATGTTATACCAGAGCCAAGTGATATGGGAGGATATGATGATAAAGTTATTATGGCAGCAGGTACATTTACAGAAGGTTCAACAATAGAATTAAGCTGTGATGGACCAATTAGAGCACCATATATTGCATATATGCAAGGTGGATTGACATATGAGTATGGTAAATTAGGCATTATGAAAGCATTGTCTGTTTTAAATTAAAGTATTTAAAAACAAAAAATGTTAAAGGATTAATAAAGTAAATTGCAAAAATAATATTAACCCAAAATGTTAGATAAAACATGAAGGGTTAATATTTACTTAATTTATACTTTAACATTTTTTGTTTTATAAAACTTATATTTTATTATTAACTATATAAATTATTTTAAATGAGAATATTTTAAAACTAAAGTTTTTAATCAAATGTTGGAATATAATAACCAATACCTCTTTTGGTTATTAGATACTGAGGATTAGAAGTGTCTTTTTCAATTCTTTCTCTAATTCTTCTAACAGTAACATCAACAGTTCTAATATCTCCATAATATTCATATCCCCAAACTTGTTCAAGAAGAGCTTCTCTAGTAACAACTTGTCCTTGTTGTTGAGCTAGATATTTTAAAACTTCAAATTCTCTTAAAGTTAGATTTACAATAGTTCCATCAACATTAACTTCATATTTCTCTAAATCTAATATTAAACTACCAATTTTTATTAGATTTTGCTTTCTCATTTCTTTTTTGTTTTCAGGCTCATTATTTAATCTTGCATTATCATAATGGCTTTCAGATTTTCTTAAATTAGCTTTAACTCTTGCAACAACTTCTCTAACACTAAAAGGCTTTGTTATATAATCGTCAGCTCCAATTTCTAATCCTACTATTTTATCTAGTTCATCATCTTTTGCAGAAACCATTAAAATAGGAACATTATAATAATTTTTTATTTTTTTACAAACAGTAAGTCCATCAACACGAGGAATCATGATGTCAAGTAAAATTAAGTCAGGACGTTGTTCTATAGCTATATCAATAGCTGTTTGCCCATCATTTGCTTGTAATGTGTTATAACCTTCCCTACCCAAATTGTGAACTAATAAATCTACTATTTTTTGCTCATCATCTACTATTAATATTGTTTTCTTTTCATCATAATAATTATTATTTTCCATATGTAACCTCCATATTGTTTATACTATATTTATATCACAAAAATTTCCATTATACAAGCTAATTTTGAAATATTCTTTAATAATAAATATAATTGAGTTTTCGTATAAAAAGAGAAAATCTCAAATGTCTAATAATGGTAGTTTTTCTGGTATAGGAAAAAATGGTTTTTTAATTTTAAAATAAACCTATTTATTTTAACTTTGAATTGCGAAAATAAATAGGTTCATATTGTTTCCAATTATATAAAGAAAGAGTAGATGCCAATTGACACCTACTCCAAAATAATTTTTATTCTTCTAGCACATTCAAAAAAAGTAAATTACTCAACATTTAATAAGTTCCAAAGATCACTTACATGAAAAGATTCATAATTTCCTCTTTTTTCATAAGTTACAAAAACAATGTCAAGAATATTACCATTATGAGTACGCGAAGAATTTTTGGCTAAAACGAATTGATCAGGAACATTTCTAGCTATTTTTTCAGCCACTTTGTTCCAAATTTGTTCTTTTTTGATTTTTACTCTTGTGTCTAGATTATTTTTTACAATTTCGTAATAAAGAGCTTGAGCATCAGATATTCTGCTAGATTTTGCTTTTTCGAGAGCTTTTTCAAAAATTACAAATTGCTTGTTTTTGGGGCAATTGGCAAAATCAATAAAACAACTAATTGTTTTATTATAAAGTCTTTTTATATGATTTATTTCAAATGCACCAAAATCACTTATACCTTCAGAATAGAGCACATTCCAAAAAGCATTATGAACTTTTTCCTTCATAAGATTTTCTTGTGATTTTATTCCTCTGTTAGAAGTTTGGGAACTATATAAACCTGTAACGGAAAAGTCTAATGTAAACTTTAATTCCGCTTTTTTCAAGGCTTTTTTTATAGATTCTATTCCGGATTGTTTTTCTAAAGAGGTCAAGGTAACAGGAGTAATAGAGGTACTAGCCCTATAGTGTTTTTGTGCAGTGATGTTACAACATTCAAAATTAAAAAGTAATTCGTGAGAATCAACTCTAATGAAAAATAATTTATCTACAAGATTATTTTTTCTTAATTCTGTTGTTGCTACTGCAGTTGCTGTGTGATAACCTGTTTTTTTATCAAAAGTAAATGCTTTCAGTGGAATAGATTTATTTATACTATTCCAAGATCCCCGATATAACTCTAACCAAATTTTTTCATAGATTAGATTTTTCTTTTGACTTTCAAGCAAATCGAAAGATTTAATAATTGTGCTAATAAATGGATATTGATTTTGCTCTGGACTTTTAATCAAGTCAAGAGTATCAAGCAATTCATTACTAATTACAATCATAAAGAACCTCCATTTTAGTAATTATTTTAATGAAAAGAACGTACAAAATAGAATATACCATGTTTTACATAATTTGTCAATATGTTGTCAGTGGGGACGGAGATTTTGACAACTTTTGTCAGTGGGGACGGAGATTTTGACAACTTTTACTTATTAATATACTCTTATTGTGATTTTACTAAAGACTTAATATTAATTTTCTTATTTTAGAACGATAGAGAGATTCTTTAATATTTTCTTTGTTCATAACATTTTAAAACTCACGTAATTATTCTGTATAAATTATCTGTAGTTTGCTTCGTTTTACACAGCTAAGAATTGTTCGTGTGCTAATTTTTGATAAGTAAAACTAAGTGAATCTGTTGTGGCGAAGTTGTTTTATATAATATGAAACAATTTGAAACTTTTTAGTTTCGTAACATAAAGTGAGAATAAACGTATTTATTTTCAAAAGAAAAAGCGATTTTTCTCATTATACAAAAATAGTATGATATAATAGGAAATATTATATCATACTATTTTGATTGAAAATAATATCTTTTAAACATTTTTATTATAAAAGTTGTCAAAATCTCCGTCCCCATTGACAAGATTGGAGCCACTAAGCAGAATCGAACTGCTGACCTACGGGTTACGAATCCGTTGCTCTACCAACTGAGCTATAGTGGCAATTAATATTTAAAACCAAAGAAATTATAACATATAATAGTAAAAAAAACAATAGAAAGGTGGGTTAATTATAACCATAAAACCTTTCTGATTTATAACCAAAATAATCAAATATGTATAATCATATTATTTAAATAATTCAAAATTCCACTATCAGATTTAAAACAAAATTGTAACTTATAACTACAAAGTTGTTGAAATTTAAATCCAAGTTCTTTATTTACAGAATTTATTCCATATTTACCATCACCAACAATAGGGTAGCCAATATGAGCTAAATGAGCTCTAATTTGATGAGTTTTGCCAGTTTCAATTTCAACATCTAGTAAAGAAGTATTATTATCATACTCTTCTAAAACATTATATGATGTTACAATTTTTTGATAACCTTTTTTTGATGTATCAGAAATATATACAACAGATTCTTTTTTATCCTTAAACAAATATGCTTCTATACGAGCTTTTTTTATTTTTGGAATTCCATAAACTAAAGCATTATAAAATTTTCGTATTTCATGATTTTTAAACTTATTAAGAAGAATGTTCAAAGATTGTTCATTTTTTGCAAATAGCACTAATCCAGTAGTATTTCTATCAAGTCTATGGCAAGGCATTATATTTGATGTTTTATAAACCTGGCTAATTAAAGTTGTTAAGCTATTTTCGCCAGTTACTTCAATATTTACTGGCTTATTTACAACTAATATATTATCATCTTCATAAACAATATTTAAATTCATTTTTGGAAATAGTAATGAATCTACAATATAAATAGACAATTCATCACCTGTAAAAATTGTACAATCTTTATTAACACGTTTTCCATTAATTTTTATATCTTTTTGTCTTAATGCTTTAAAAAATGTATTTCTAGATAAATTAGGAAAAGAATTAAAAATAAATGAACTTAATTTTTTTTTATCATAATTATTTGTAACTATTAAATTTTTCAAATATATCATCTCATTTCTTGTGGCATAAAATTATTATAAATGTTTATATTTACTTTTATTATAAATATCTAATCTTTTTACCTAAACAAGATTAAATATATTTTACATTTTAACATAAATATATGTAAATTTCAACAAAGTCAAATAAGAAAGATAAAGAAAAAGTGAATAAAAATGAGAAAAAAGGAGTAAAATATAAACAAAAAAGTATAATTTTTAATAAAAAATAGGCTGAAAAACCATAAAACAACTGAGAGATGAATTATTTACTTGAAAAATGCATACAATTATGGTATAATAATCCTCGGTCGCTAAAATTAGTCTATATAATTAGACGAAAAGGAGTGGATATATATTTTAAAAAAGAAGCTAAAATACTATACGAAAGAGAGCTGTAAAATTTTAACCATTATGGCGTTAGGATTAGGCTTAATAATAGCGATTATTTTATTAAAATATAAGCCAGCATATGTAGTAAGTTTGTCAGGGGAACAAATAGGCTATATAAATAGTGCAACAGAATTTAAGAATAAAATTCAAACAGAAATAATTAACATGGAAGGGAATAATATTGATTTTGTTACACTAGACAATATGCCAAATTATGAAATAAAATTAGTAGACAGAAAACAAGAAACAAACGAAGATGAAATATTACTTGCATTAAAAGATGATGCAAAAATAATGTATAAATATTATGCAGTTGTTTTAAATAATGAAACAGTAAGTTATGTAGATAACATAGAAGAAGCGGAGAGTGCTGTAAATCAAATAAAAGAAGAACATAAAAATGATTCTGTACAATTAGATTTACTTATTACTACAAATTATACAGAAAATATTGAAGAAATAGGAATAAAGCCAGTTACAGTAGCTAAAGACGAGGTAGAAGAAAAAGTAGATATATTAATTGAAGAAGATTTAAAAACTAAAAGACCTTCAATTAATGGAGTTCTCCTAGCAGTTACACCTGTTACTGGACGTATTACTTCAAGATATGGTTCTATAAGCAGTGTTAGATCTGGTGCTCATACAGGAACAGATATAGCTTGTGCAACAGGAACAAATATAAAGGTAGTTGCAGATGGAACTGTTACTTTTTCGCAAAGAAATGGTTCATATGGAAATCTAATAAAAGTAGATCATGGTAATGGAGTAGAAACATGGTATGCACATTGTAGTAAGTTATATGCTACAGTTGGGCAACAAGTAAAAGCTGGAGATGTTATTGCAGCAGTTGGTTCAACTGGAAATTCAACAGGACCACATTTACATTTAGAAATTAGAGTAAATGGAAAAACAATAAATCCGCAAAAATATTTGTATAAATAACACAACACTATAGCAATTAATTTTGCTATAGTGTTGTGTTATTGAAACTCTCTTAATTTTTTTACTCAACTGTAACTGATTTTGCAAGGTTTCTTGGCTTATCAACATCTAACCCTTTTTCTTTAGAAATGTAGTATGAAAGTAATTGTAAAGGAATAATTGAAAGTATTGGTGATAATAAAACATTTACATCAGGAACAGTAATAATAGTATCAAAATTATTAGCAGGTAATTCTTGGTTTGTAATAACTAATGTTTTTGCACCACGAGTTATAACTTCTTGAATATTACTAATTGTTTTTTCAACTAATTTAGGGTCAGTAATAATACTTATAACTGTAATTCCATTTTCAATTAAAGCAATTGGACCATGTTTTAATTCACCTGCAGCATATGCTTCTGAATGAATATAAGAAATTTCTTTTAACTTCAAAGAAGCTTCTAATGCTGTATTATAATCAACACCTCTTCCTAAGAAAAATACATCTTTTTCTTGATATATTTTTTTTGCAAATTCTTGAATTCTCTTTGAACTTTTTAATGCATTTTCTATTTTGGTTGGAAGTTCTAATAATTCTTTTTTCAAATCTTTTAATTCAAAAACTGAAGCTGTTTCTAATATTTCTGCAAAATATATAGCTAATAAACTTAATAAAACTATTTGAGAAGTATATGCTTTTGTTGAAGCCACAGCTATTTCTGGACCTGCATGTGTATAAATAGAATAGTCTGCTTCTCTTGTAATAGAACTACCAATTACATTAGAAACTGCAAGTGTTGTAGCACCTTTTGATTTTGATAATTTTAATGCAGCAATTGTATCTGCTGTTTCTCCAGATTGTGAAATGAAAATACATAAAGTATTTTTATCTATAATAGGATCTCTATATCTAAATTCTGAAGCAATGTCAACAGTTACAGGAATTCTACAAAGTTTTTCAATTGCAATTTTTCCAGATAGTCCTGCATGCATTGCAGTTCCACAAGCTACAATATATATTTTATTAATATTTGTAAGAAATTTTTTTGTAAATTTTAAATCATCAAAATTACATGGTTCATTTTCAGGTAAGCGAGAGCCTATAGTTTCTCTTATAGCAGTTGGTTGTTCATGTATTTCTTTTAACATATAATCTTCAAAACCATTTTTATCTGCAGAACTAGCAGACCATTCAATATTTTTAACATTTTTATTAATTTTATTTAAATCAATATCATAAAAATCTACTTTATCTCTTGATAGAACAGCAAATTCATTATCATTTAAAAGATAAAAATCTCTAGTAAATGATAAAATCGCAGGTATATCAGAAGATACATAACATTCTCCATCACCTTTTCCGATTACAAGAGGGCTGTCTTTTCTAACAACAATCATATTGTCTGGCATATATTTTGAAATCACTTGAATTGCATAACTTCCTTTTAAATCTTTACATGTATGTTGAACAGCTCTTAAAATTCTATCTTTATCATTGCTTTTATCTTTAGTATAATAATAATGTATCAAATTAGGGATAACTTCAGTATCTGTTTGAGAATAAAAAGTATATCCATTTTTCTCCAAAAATTCTTTTAAATCACTATAATTTTCTATGATTCCATTATGAACAACAGCAAAATTTTTACTGTTATCTAAATGAGGGTGAGAGTTTTCTTTAGATGGTTTTCCATGAGTAGCCCATCTAGTATGAGCAATACCAATTGTTCCTTCTAAATCATCTATCCCTTCTAAATTATATAAATTTTTTACTCTTCCTTTATCTTTCATAACAGAAAGACCATCTTTTTCAATTGTAGCAATTCCTGCTGAATCATAACCTCTGTATTCTAGTCTTAAAAGACCATTAATTAATATAGGTGTAGCTTTTTTGCTTCCTATATATCCAATAATTCCACACATTGTGAATACCTCCTAAAAAATTTTAAATTGTGGAATTGAAATATACAGCTTATGCATTAATGTCTGTTATAATATTTCTACTATTTTTTGTTTAATGCTTTGGACTAAGCAATCCACTAGAGCATCCGCCGAAAAATTCGATAAACTCTAGACCTCGTCAACAATATTCAAAAACTATTATTTATAAAATTGAATTATTCTTAAGTAATAATATAATAAATAATTTTTGAAGTTTGTTCTGGCGCTTAATAAAAAACTCCTTTCTTAAAATTTTTATGAATATTTCAATTTCTATCTTATTATATTACAACATTTTTGCTTTTGTAGCAAGTACTTTTTCAAAAATTCAAATCTGGTTGTAAATATTACAACTGGAATTTTGCGTTAATTTACTAATAAATGTAAAGAAATTTTAATAAAAAGTTTGAAATTTACATAAAATGTGATATAATATAAGCTAGTACATTGAAATTTGAAGAAAATCCCTTTTATTTTCCCAATACTTTTATTTTTTTGGAGGAATTACTATGTTGTCTATCGAAGTTTATCGGAAAGAAATTGTAAATAGTGTCTTAAATAACCGGGTAACCATTGTTACTGCAGAAACAGGGTCAGGTAAATCTACTCAAATTCCACAGTATTTGGTTCAGTATTTTAGACAAGTAATTGTAACAGAGCCAAGAAGAATGGCTGCAAAAACGTTGGCAATTCGAGTTTCAAATGAGATGGGAACACCACTTGGTGAGACTGTTGGTTATAAAACAGCCTATGATAAGTGTGCTACAAATGATAGTAAAATCATTTATTGTACAGATGGTCTTCAACTTGTACGTTCACTTCTTGGAAGTGACGATACAAGTAATATGCTTCTGATTATTGATGAAATCCATGAATGGAACAATAATCAGGAACAGCTAATTGCTTGGACAAAGTTGACCAAAATCAAAACTATTATAATGAGTGCTACTATGGATGTAAATAGTTTAAAGAATTATTACAAAGATGAAGCTAATACTATCCATGTTTCTGGCAATCAATATAAGGTAGAGATTGAAGAGAGAAATAGTAGCCTTGAGTTTATTGATTGTATCAAAGAAAATATTTCTTCCGGCAAGAATATTTTAGCATTTTTGCCTGGTAAAAAGGAAATATTTGAAACTATTGAAAAACTCAAAGGCGAAAACGCAGTTCTATTGCCTCTTCATGGTGAAATGGACTGGGAAGACCAGAGTAAATGTTTTAAACAGTACAATAAACCTAAAGTGATTTGCGCAACTAATGTTGCACAAACATCTCTTACAATTCCTGATATTGATGTAGTTATTGATCTTGGAAAAGCAAGAGTTTCTGATGTCAATAATGGAATTCAAGGATTGTTCTTAAAAAATATTAGCCAAGCTGATATTATGCAAAGAGCAGGACGAGCAGGTAGAACAAAGGATGGTAAATATGTTCTTTGCTCTGAAGAACCAATTAATAGCAGACCGAAATTTCAAAAGCCTGAAGTTGAAAGAAGTCTTCTTGATAGACTTGTTCTCCAATTTGCCAATATTGGTTTAGATGCAGAAAAAATAGAATTTTTCCATCAGCCTAGCAAAGAAGCTATTAGTTTAGCTAAAACAGAATTGATAAATCTGGGAGCTATGAATCAAGTTGGCACAGTAACTGAAATAGGAAAGGAAATGGTCAGAATTCCTCTTAATGCCCAATTGGCTCGGATGATTGTTGAAGCCGAAAAACTTGGTGTTACTGAGGATGTAATTACAATTGCATCAATTGTTGAGATTGGAGGATTGCTTTCAAAAAATAAGTATTATTCTTCTTTTACTCGTGAAAGAAAGAGTGATTTGCTGGCAGAGCTTGATGTATGGAACTATTGCAATAGCCTTAAAAAAATTGATTTTGAAAAAGAAGGAATTAATAAGAAGAACTTTTTCAAAATAAAAGAACATATTAAGGCTGTTAAAGAAGCAGTTAATGGAATTATTACTTTAACAACTTCAAATAATAGAGATGATATTTTAATGGCTTGCCTTAGTGGTTTTGTTACACATATCTTTGTCAATAATTGGGGTGATACTTTAATTGACAAAAATGGTGTATGCAGAAAGCTTGACCGTAAGTCCTGTATTCAGATTTATGGAAAATGTGTTTTTGGAATTCCCAAAACAATTGAGTTCAGAAATTCTTATGGATATCTTTCAAAAATGGAATTGGTGTCTTTTGCAACAGAAATTGATGAAGACACGGCTCTAAAGATTGTTCCTCAAAGTTATATTTCTTCTAAAACTTTTGAAGCCTATTCTGCAGAAGAAGATGTTGTTGTACAAAGAACAATCAAGTACATTTTGAATATTCCTGTGAAAGTAATCGATGTTAAGGAATATAACCATCCTCAATATGAAGAACTTAAACAGGAGTATATGTCCGAATTTGGCGATTATTATAACTTTAATCGAAATTCTAAGAAAAATCAAATTAGAATTCAAGGGAAAGAATACTTAGTTTTTTTTGATGGCAAAGAACCATATATTCTGATTAATGAGAAAGATTTATTTACCATTGAAGAGGAAAAAATTACTTTGAATGATGGAACTATTGTAACAGTAAAATGCAAAGGTAAATCTAGCAAAAGTATTACAACTCTTAAAAACATGGTATATGAATATGTATCTGTAATTATCAGAAAAAGAAAACGTGAAAAATACAATAAAAATGTTGTAAATTCTATCTTGGATTTTGATTTGATTAAAGGAAAATTAGGCAAGATTAAATTAAAAGGAGAGGATCTTGGTTATGGTAATGTAACTGTTGAAGCTTTTTGCTGTTTGAAGATTCAGAAGGATGGAAGAGTTATTCTAGACATCGTAGAAGATGAAACTACTGCAAAAAAGCATACAGAAGAAGCAATTCAATATTTAGCAATGAGAAAGCTAAAAAAAGAATATGTGGACTCTAAATTTAGTCATCAGACTGGCAAGAAAAGAAAGGAGTTAAGCGAAGAAGAGAAGAAGATAAAAGAGGATTTTTGGCATCTAGCTATAGATGTCGTTGCCTCTATGGATTCCACAAATGTGGAAGAAACTCTGCAATTTATTGAAGAATATTACGTAGAACTTATGAACTAAAGAAAAGGAGGTGAAAAAACTAGTTACATTGACAATTGTCGATGTAACTAGTTTTTTTTGTAAATGTAGATAGTTTTTTTACAAAATCAGTTGACAAGCTTAGGGTAAATGTGATAAAATTATATGCGTATAAATTTGCAAAATGGTAATTTGTTACATTTTACATAATGATTTTTGAGATACCAAAGTATAGTAAAATGTATATTTTAAATCAAAAACAAATTACTAAAAAATTAATTCAAAACGGATAAAATTTAGAAAAATAAGAATTAAATATAAAAGAGGCAAAGCAGAGAAAATTGTAAGAGCAGACAATTATCGAAACTTTGCTAAATTATATTATAAGAGGGGATTTTTCTAATTTAAAATATTTATCAACATTTACTGCTTAATATTTTGTAAGGAGTGATTTTTTTTGGAAATCAAAGATGTTAAATTCGGAAGAACAACCCGTAAAGATTTTTCAAAAGTTGGCGATTATATTGAAATGCCAAATTTAATCAAAGTTCAAAAAGATTCTTATGACTGGTTTGTAGAAGAAGGCTTAGGAGAGGTTTTAAGAGATATTTCACCAATAGTAGATTATACAGGAAATTTAGTATTAGAATTTTTTGATTACTACATGGAAGACAAAACAAAATACACAGAAGAAGAAGCAAAAGAAAGAGATGCAACATATTCTACAAGACTACATGTAAAAGTAAGATTAATAAACCGTGAATCTGGAGAAATAAAAGAACAAGAAATCTATTTAGGAGATTTTCCACTAATGACAGAAAGTGGAACATTCATCATAAACGGAGCAGAAAGAGTAGTAGTAAGCCAATTAGTACGTTCACCTGGATGCTATTATGATGAAATATTTGACACAAAAACAGGAAAGAAAACATATACATCAACAATAATGCCATTAAGAGGAGCATGGCTTGAATATGAAACAGACGGAAATGACATGATGTGGGTACGTGTAGATAGAACAAGAAAAATCCCAATCACAACACTTTTAAGAGCAATTGGACTTGTTTCAGATGATCAAATAAGATCTTTATTTGGTGAAGAACCATTAATAGAAACAACAATTCAAAAAGACCCAATCAAAACTGGAGAAGAAGCATTAATAGAAATTTATAAAAAATTAAGACCAGGAGAACTACCAACAGTAGATGCAGCAAGAAGCTTATTTAATGGATTATTTTTTGACAATAGAAGATATGATTTAGCAAAAGTAGGAAGATTTAAGTTCAACCAAAAATTAAGCATAGCAAATAGAATTAAAAATCAAGTAGCTTTTGAAGATATAATGGACAAAGAAACTGGAGAAGTATATGTTACAGCAGGAGAAGTAATTACTCCAGAAATGGCAGAAACTATCCAAAATGCGGGAATTAATGTAGTTGATATAAAAATAAATGATAAAAAAATAAGAATTATAGGAAATGGAATAGTAAATATTCATGCAGTATTACCAAATGTTGATTTAAGCTCATTACATATAAAAGAATATGTAAATTATGAAGTATTAAAAAATATAATGGAAAACACTTCTGAAGAAGATTTAGTAAAAACACTAAAACAAAGAGAAGAAGAATTAGTGCCAAAATATATTACAACAGAAGATATGATTTCATCTGTAAATTTCTTATTAAATATGTATCATGGATATGGAAAAGCAGATGATATAGACCATTTGGCAAATCGTAGAATTAGATGTGTAGGAGAATTATTACAAAACCAATTCAGAATTGGATTAGCAAGACTTGAAAGAGTAGTACGTGAAAGAATGACAATACAAGATCTAGATGTTATAACACCACAAACATTAATTAACACAAAACCAATAACATCATCAATAAGAGAATTCTTTGGTAGTTCACAATTATCACAATTCATGGATCAAACAAACCCACTTTCAGAACTAACACATAAAAGAAGAATTTCTGCATTAGGACCTGGAGGACTTTCAAGAGAAAGAGCTGGATTTGAGGTTCGTGATATTCACTATACACATTATGGTAGATTATGTCCAATAGAATCACCAGAAGGACCAAACATAGGATTAATTTCAGCATTATCATCATTTGCAAATATAAATGAATATGGATTTATTGAAACACCATATAGAAAAATAGATCCAGAAACACATAGAGTAACAGATATAGTTGAATATATGAGTGCAGATATTGAAGATAATTACATGATAGCACAAGCATCTGAACCTATGAATGAAAATGGAGAATTTATTAATCAACGTGTACGTGTAAGACATCAAAATGAAATAATTGAAGTAGATAGAGATTTAGTACAATATATAGATGTATCTCCAAAACAATTAGTTTCAATAGCTGCTGCAATGATACCATTCCTAGAAAATGATGACGCAAAACGTTCTTTAATGGGTTCAAACATGCAACGTCAAGCAGTTCCATTAATGACATCAGAAGCACCAATTATTGCAACTGGAATTGAATATAGAGCAGCAAAAGATTCTGGAATATTAGTATTAGCTGAAGAAGATGGTGTTGTAGAAAAAGTTACAGGCGACAGCATTACAATGAAATATGATAATGGTAAAACAGTTATCCACAAATTACGTAAATTCAAAAGAACAAATGGTGGAACATGCATAAATCAAAGACCAATAGTATCAAAAGGTGAAAAAGTAAAAAAAGGTGATGCTTTAGCTGATGGTCCAGCAACAAAAGATGGAGAAATGTCATTAGGAAAAAATATGTTAGTAGCATTCTCTACATGGGAAGGATACAACTATGAAGATGCTATTTTATTAAATGAAAGATTAGTACAAGAAGACATCTTTACATCAATACACATTGAAGAATATGATTGTGAATGTCGTGATACAAAATTAGGACCAGAAGAAATAACAAGAGATATACCAAATATTGGTGATGATGCATTAAAAGACCTAGATGAAAATGGAATTATTAGAATAGGGGCAGAAGTTAGACCAGGAGATATATTAGTTGGAAAAGTTACTCCAAAAGGAGAAACAGATTTAACAGCAGAAGAAAGATTATTAAGAGCAATATTTGGAGAAAAAGCAAGAGAAGTAAGAGATACATCACTTCGTGTACCACATGGAGAAGCAGGAACAATTGTTGATGTAAAAATATTTACAAGAGATAATTCAGAAGAGTTAGGACCTGGAGTAAATCAAGTAATAAGATGTTATATAGCAACAAAGAGAAAAATTTCAGTTGGAGACAAAATGGCTGGACGTCATGGTAATAAAGGTGTTATTTCAAGAATATTACCAGCAGAAGATATGCCATTCTTACCAGATGGAACACCAATTGACATTTTATTAAACCCATTAGGTATACCATCTCGTATGAATTTAGGACAAATTCTAGAAGTCCATTTAGGAGCTGCAGCAAGAGCATTAGGATGGAAGATATCTACACCAGTATTTGATGGTGCATCAGACAAAGAAATTGAAGAACTGCTACAAGAAGCAGGATTATCACCAGATGGCAAACAAATACTATATGATGGAAGAACTGGAGAACCATTTGCAAGTCCAATTACTGTAGGAGTTATGTATATGTTAAAATTACATCACTTAGTAGATGACAAAATACATGCTCGTTCAACAGGACCATATTCATTAGTAACACAACAACCTTTAGGTGGAAAAGCACAATTTGGTGGACAACGTTTTGGAGAAATGGAAGTTTGGGCATTAGAAGCATATGGTGCAGCTTATACATTACAAGAAATATTAACAATTAAATCAGATGATGTAGTAGGACGTGTTAAAGCATATGAAGCAATTGTTAAAGGTGAAAACATTCCTGAACCAGGAGTTCCAGAAAGCTTTAAAGTCCTTGTAAAAGAATTACAAGCTTTAGGACTTGATATAAGATTATTCTCTGAGGATAATAAAGAACTTGAACTTAAAGAACATATTGATGAAGGTATAGATTATGAAGATGTTGAAAAAGAAAAAGTTCTAACAGAAGAGGATGTATTAAATTTAGACGAATTAGAAGATGGCTATAAAGAAGAAGAAATGATTGATGATGAAGAAAGTGATGACCTTTTTGATGAAGACAATTTTGATGATGAAGAAGATATATATGATAATGATATGGCCGAAGATAATCTAAAAAATGATGATGATATAATAGAATAAAAATAAAAAAAGAAGTGACATAAAAGTAAATTAAAAAACATTAATCATGTCACTTCTGAACAAATAATTAAATAAATTTTCAAAAAAATTTAATATGACATATAATTTTGCAGGAGCGGTGGATATATTAGCTTTTGTTTGAAAATTACCCAAATAATTTAAGAAGGGGGACATCTAATAAAGATGGAGGAAGACGAATTAGAGATATTTAATAAATTAAAAATAGGAATTGCATCAGATGAAAAAATAAGAGAATGGTCAAAAGGTGAAGTAAAAAAGCCAGAGACAATTAATTATAGAACATTAAAACCAGAAAAAGATGGATTATTCTGTGAAAAAATATTTGGACCAACAAAAGATTGGGAATGTCATTGTGGAAAATATAAAAGAGTAAGATATAAAGGAATTGTTTGTGATAGATGTGGTGTTGAAGTTACAAAATCAAAAGTAAGACGTGAAAGAATGGGGCATATAGAACTTGCTGCACCAGTTGCACATATATGGTATTTTAAAGGTATTCCAAGTAGAATAGCATTAATGTTAGATATATCACCAAGAAATCTTGAAAAAGTAATTTATTTTGCGGCATATATAGTAACAGATAAAGGAACATCAGGATTAGAAAAATGCCAAATATTAACAGAAAAAGAATATCATGAAGCAGAAGAAAAATACGGAAAAAAATCATTTAAAGCAGAAATGGGAGCAGAAGCAATAAGAAAATTACTTGAAGAAATAGATTTAAAAAAATTAACAGAGCAAATAGAAAAAGACATTGAAAATGCAAGTGAACAAAGAAAAGCAAAACTAATAAAAAGACTAGATACAGTTGAAGCATTTTACCAATCAGGAAATAGACCTGAATGGATGGTAATGAATGTAATACCAGTAATTCCACCAGACTTAAGACCAATGGTACAATTAGATGGTGGTAGATTTGCAACATCAGATTTAAATGATTTATATAGAAGAGTTATAAATAGAAATAACAGATTAAAAAGACTACTTGAACTTGGTGCACCAGAAATAATTGTAAGAAATGAAAAAAGAATGTTACAAGAATCAGTAGATGCATTAATAGATAACTCAAGAAGAGGAAGACCTGTTACAGGAGCTGGAAATAGACCACTTAAATCTTTATCAGATTTATTAAAAGGAAAACAAGGAAGATTCCGTCAAAACTTATTAGGAAAAAGAGTTGATTATTCAGGACGTTCAGTAATAGTAGTAGGACCAGAATTAAAAATTTATCAATGTGGTCTACCAAAAGAAATGGCAATTGAATTATTCAAACCATTTGTTATGAAAGAATTAGTTGGAAGACATATAGCACATAATATAAAAAATGCAAAAAGAATGGTAGAAAGATTAAGTCCAGAAGTATGGGGAATACTTGAAGATGTAATAAAAGATCACCCAGTAATGCTAAACAGAGCTCCAACACTACACAGATTAGGTATACAAGCATTTGAACCAGTTTTAGTAGAAGGTAGAGCAATAAAATTACATGCACTTGTATGTGAAGCATTTAATGCTGACTTTGACGGTGACCAAATGGCAGTACACTTACCATTAACACCAGAAGCACAAGCAGAATCAAGATATTTAATGATTGCAACAAATAACCTTTTGAAACCTCAAGATGGTAAACCAGTTGCTGTACCAAGACTAGACATGATTTTAGGAAGTTACTATTTAACAATGACATTAGATGGAGAATTAGGAGAAGGAAAATATTTTAAAGATCCTGATGAAGCATTACTTGCATACCAAAATGAAGCAGTATCAATTCATGCAAAAATATTTGTAAGAATTACAAAAGAAATAGATGGAGAAATGAAATCTAAAAAGATCCAAACAAGTGTAGGAAGGATAATATTCAACCAAGGAATTCCACAAGATTTAGGATTTATTGATAGAAAAGAAGATCCATTCCAATATGAAATAGATTTCCCTGTTATGAAAAAATCAATGGGAACAATAATAGAAAGAACAATTGATAAACATGGATTAATAGAATCTGCTGAAGTAATAGATTATATTAAAGCACTTGGATTCAAATATTCAACACTTGCTGGTATAACATTCTCAGTTGCAGATGTTAAAGTTCCAGAAGCTAAAAAAGATATATTAGCAAATGCAGACCAAGAAGTAGAAAAAGTTAGAAAACAATATAGAAGAGGTTTAATAACTGATGATGAAAGATATCAATCAATAGTAAATATTTGGGAAAAAGCAACAAATGATGTAAGTAAAGCAATGGAAGAAAACTTTGATGACTTAAACCCAATATATATGATGGTAAAATCAGGAGCCCGTGGTAATATGAACCAATTAAGACAAATTGCTGGTATGAGAGGACTTATGGCAAGTACAACAGGTAAAGCAGTAGAAATACCAATTAGATCATGTTTCCGTGAAGGTCTAGATGCATTGGAATACTTTATATCATCACATGGTGCACGTAAAGGACTTTCAGATACAGCTTTAAGAACAGCAGACTCAGGATATTTAACAAGAAGACTTGTAGATGTATCACAAGATATAATAGTAAGAGAATATGATTGTGGAACAAAAGATGGATTAACAATAGAAGATATTAAAGATGGAAATCAAATTGTTGAAGGATTACAAGAAAGACTTGAAGGAAGATTCCCATTAGACGATATTTTAGACCCTCAAACAAATGAAGTAATTGTAGACAAAAACACAATGATTAATAAAGAAATTGCAAAACGTATAGTAGATGCAGGTATTACAAAAGTAGTAGTACGTTCAGTAATTGCATGTAGAGGAAAACATGGTGTATGTCAAAAATGTTATGGAATGGGATTAGCAAGAAGAGACTTAGTATCAATAGGTGAATCTGTTGGTATTATAGCAGCTCAATCAATAGGAGAACCTGGAACACAGCTTACAATGAGAACAATACACTCTGGTGGTGTAGCTGGTGTAGCAGATATCACACAAGGTCTTCCAAGAGTTGAAGAAATATTTGAAGCAAGAAAACCAAAGGGTGTTGCAGTAATAACAGAAATAGATGGTAAAGTAAAAATATCAGAATCAAAGAAAAAATTAGAAGTAATTGTTACATCTAAAGATGATTCTAGAACATATGTAATACCATTTGGATCAAAACTAAAAGTAAAAGATGGAGATGAAGTTAAAGCTGCAGATCCATTAATAGAAGGGTCAATAAACCCATCTGAAATATTAGCAATAAAAGGACCAGAAGGTGTTTATGAATATGTAATATCAGAAATTCAAAAAGCTTATAGAAACCAAGGTGTTGATATCAATGATAAACATATTGAAGTAATTGCAAGACAAATGCTTCGTAAAGTTAGAGTTGATGATGGTGGAGACACAGACATGTTCCCTGGTTCATTAGTTGATATGTATGAATTTGAAGACAAAAATAAAGAAGCAACAGTACAAGACAAACGTCCAGCAACAGGAAAGAGAGTATTACTAGGAATAACAAAAGCATCACTTGCAACAGACAGCTTCTTATCAGCTGCTTCATTCCAAGAAACAACAAGAGTATTAACAGAAGCTGCAATAAAAGGCAAAGAAGACGATTTAATAGGATTAAAAGAAAATGTTATTATAGGAAAATTAATTCCTGCAGGAACTGGTATGAAGAGATATCAAGATGTGAAAATTGAAGTTGTTGGAGAAGAAAAAACACAAGAACAACCAGAATCTCAAGAACAAGGACAACAACAAGATGAACAACAAGAAAAACAATCAGAAAATGAAATTAAAGAAAACAAAGAAGAGCCAAAAGCTGAAGCATAACAAAAAAGGTGGATTTATTCCATCTTTTTTGTTTAATAGGAAAAATCAAAGATTTTGGCTATTAAATAAAAAGAAAGTAAGGCATCAAAAATAACCTTACTAAAATGGCTCTTTATATGGTAAAATATGGAACTAACTAATTACCGTCGTAAGTATATTCAATACCAGTATATCCGACAAAATATACAGGACGCATTAAACCAAAACACTTTTCACAATTGAACATTGGAGGATAAGAAGGGTCTCCAGGATCCATCATATCCATTTGTAAAACAATTTTTGTAGGAATTTTTTCATGACATTTGCATTGAGTACAAATAAATTCTGTATAAGTAGGACGTTTAATTTTCAAAATAATCACCTCAAGAAGTATTATATCCTATATTTGAGAGATAGTCAAAGCGAAAAGTGTGACCACAAGAACATTTTAAAGGGTCTTGGTTAAAATAAAATAAAATTTTACAACGCCAGTTTTTAAACTGTTTTCTAAATTTAGCAACATGAGATTTTATCATATAGACGAATTTATCAGATTGTTTATGTTTTTTTGCATACAAGCCATAATATCGAACTACATTAAAATACTTATCAGAAATATGGATAATAAGCCTTTTAATGAATTCGTATGCATGAACTTTTTCAGTAATTCTTTGGTTATCTTCATGTCTATCATACCAAAAAGTAACGTATTCACCGTCATAATCGATAATACGAGACTGAGCCATAGCAGGTTTACCAGAATATCGAATAACATATTTAACAGTAGATTTAATGTTGCGAGATTTAACTTTAGGAGCATGAACATAGAAACCATTAGAAGAAGTCTTATAGATATAATTTTTTAAAGGTTTAAATTTTTGTTTACCAAAGTGTTTTTCAAGTAAAGATAGAAGAGTGGTTTGAAAGCGATTACGAAGCATAACATAAGGAAAACATTCAAACTTTTTCCAAGGAGTAAAATTACCAGCAGCACCTTCAGTAATAAGAACGTGAATGTGAGGATTCCATTTTAGGTCACGTCCGAAAGTATGAAGAGTAGAAATAAAGCCAGGAGTAAAGTTTTCTTTATGGTTTTGCTCATAAAACCAAGATAGGATTGTAGAGGAAACAGCATCAACCCATCTGAGTTGTGACGTGCCATCATAATTCAGTGGCTTTGCGAAGGAATAAGATTTATTTGATTTTTACACAACAAAAAATCAACCAGATTTATTTTCTGATTGGTTTTTGTATCAACTCTGTTCAATTTAGTTCGAACAGATACGTCATTGGTGCTGATGGTGGGACTCGAACCCACATGGTTTCCCGCTGGATTTTGAGTCTTTTAATGTATTTTATACTTATTTATTTTTAGTATTAAATAACACTTGTTACAAGGCTAAAAATATAGATTTTCTAACTCTCACCTTCGTTTTTATTACTTGCACAAGTATAATATACTTTTTATTACTTTTGCAATTTTTTTGAAAAAATGTTAGATGTTTTGTTAGATATGTTAGATGTAACAGATTATTTACTATTGATACAATTTGCAAAATCAAGCAAATTATGTTAATATATATTTAAGCATACAGTGTATGTATTAATTTGAAAGGAGTTTTCCTATGGGCATTTTTAGCAGACTTTTCAAGAAACGGGAACAACCTGAGTCTTCTGATGCCTTCAATGTCATTCTGACAACAAAAAAGGAACTGTCCGAAGAACAAAAAAACGCTATTATTACCATTGTAAAAGATGGTACTATGTCTGGAGTTGAACCCAGCGACATCGCAATCAAAATCATGATGTCTACTGGAATCTATGACGTGGTAATTCTGAATAGAGTTAAAAATGGCGTGGAAGTGATTTTCTAATCACAAGGGACTTCCTTAATGCGTAAAAGCATTAAGGAGGTCTTTTTATATACAGAGAAATGCAGTACCTCTATAAAAGTGCTAGGTGTAATGAGAAGATAGCATAAAATTCATTCGTATTCGTATAAACGGTCTATTTATACAAAATGCGTGAGTGAGATTTTACAACCATAGACTCAC
>CALYAA010000021.1 GCA_944393385.1 uncultured Clostridia bacterium | reverse complement strand
TGGCTTAGTATTCTTACATTTATGTTTTCTATTTTTATATCTGTTATTTGTTCTGCTGATGGATTATGTACTCTAAACTTTACTTTTACATTACTTGTTCCTTGTTCTATTACTTCTGTATCTATTATATCCGCCAAATCTGCATTTTTTATTTCTGGTAATTCTATATATTCTTGTTTTGGCATTACTTCTGGCATGTTTAATTGTGGGTAATACCCATTAGATACAAGTTCATCTACATTAAATGCATTTTCACTGTTTAATACTTTATTTTGAAATACTACATCATGTAAATTTAATGCTGTTATTTTTTCATGTCTATTTGTTTCCAACATTTTATCTGCCATATAATAATTATTCTCTACATTTACATTATTTGATATACTTAAATTATATACATTAGGTCCTCCATATGTTGAGCTTACTCCTGTTAAATCATATCCATTTTTTCCTATTCCTACTGAATATACATTTCTTAGTTTTGCATTATTTTGGTTATATACTACCAAATTTGATATACTTTCATTTGTTTGATAGTCTAATACATCTACACTTACTAAACTATATACATTATATATTTCGCCATTTTGAACGTTGCTATAAACAAATGCTGATGCATCTCTTCCTTGAGTATCATTTTTATCATAAGTTATTTGTATATTTTCTCCTATTATATATCCATTTTTTATTGTTCCATAATTAAACTCTATAGCCTTTATACTATAGTTTCCATATAAAGGTTCTTGATAATTTATTACAAAATTTTCTATTATTCCATAATTATCTATTCCTAATAATCTAATATTGTTAATAGCAACATTTATAGATTCTATTAGATTTAGTTGAATATTCTCTATTGTTCCATAGTTTTGGTCAAATAGTAAAGTTAATCCATTAAGTACTGTATTATTATTTAGTTTTATATCTAACACCATATTTTCAATTATTCCGTTTTCGCCTATTGTATGAATTATTGAATAATTAGTACTTGAATCTCTTATTATCTTTTTACCATTAAAATCTATTTTTCCTTCAAATCTTAAAATACCATCTCCAAATCTTATATTAGATGACATTCCAGATAAATCTATATCATTTAATACTATATAATTTCCTCTTGGTTGGATTTCTAAAAATTCTTCTTTACTGCTTATTCCTTTTATTTCTTCTCCTTCTCCTGTTTCAAATTCTATTTCGTCTAATACATAATATCTGTCTCTTATTTTTACTGATAATTCTATTTTATAGCTTGCATTTGTTTCTACTTCTATTTCTTTTATGCTACTTTCTACTTTATTATTTTCTCCTATTTCTTCATATCTTTCTTCTTTTATTTGTTCTTCATCTTTATATATTTTTATGTAATAATCATTTGTTGTTATTTCATCATTTTTATCTTCCAAGTTTACTTGGTATTTTGCATTCATTGTGTATTGAAATTCTTGGTAACTTGTTTTTGTATTTCCTAGTTCTACTTGTAAATCTTTTATATATACTCCTGCACCACCATATATATAAAATCCTAAATATCCACTTTCATCTATATTCAATGTATATTGTCTTTCTGTATATTCTCCTGTTATTTCTGTTATTTGTGTGCTATTTTTAACTGTTTTTGCATTTTGGAGAAATATACTATTCCCTTTATTTGCTTCATCTACATATTTTATTTTAAAACTTATTGTTACTTCTTTTTCTACATATTCTCTTAAATCATATAAATAAAATCTATTAAGATTATTTCCTCCTAATTTTAATTCATTTGTTTCTTTATTATATTCTTTTCCATAATAAGTCTCCCACACATTGAAATTAGGTCCTGCATACCAATTGTTTTCTGATTCCACATTTACTAAATTCTTTCCTGTGGCTTTTCTAGCTAAATTATTTAATCCTAATTCTCCTGTTATTCCAAATTCTGTGTATATTTCTATTTCTTTTAATAAATAGTTGCTTTGATATGTTACATCTGTGCTTCCTTCATTATATTCTCCTGCATATATTTTTAAATAATATCTCTTTTCTTCTTCTAGTCCATCATATATCTTTCTTACATATTCTTGGTTTGTTTCTATTTCTTCTCTTTCTACTAGTCCATTGTCTTCTCTTCTTAGTTCTATTATTACTTTATTGTTTAATATTGCTCCATCTATGTCTTCTACTCTTATATCAAAGTCCAACATATTTGCTATTGTTATTTGGTTTCTTATTTGTACTTCGGCTGGTATTTTTAATGTTGTTATTTCTTCTAATACATGCATGTTTTCTACGTCTTCTTCTACTGTTCCTTGTTTTGCTTTGGTTATTGCTTCTATTTTATATTTTGTACTTGAGTCTAATGTTTCATAATTTAGTTCTAATTCTTCTCCTTGTTTTAATTTTTCTAATTCTTCACTTGTTAGTATTATGCTCTTGGTTGCTTTTGTTTCATCATCTCTTGTTTCTTGGTCTCCTACATTTTCTGTTTCTTCTTGTGGCACAAGTCTTAATTCTAAATATGACAAGATTTTTGTTAATCTTCCATCTGTTACTTCATTATTTATACTTAAGCTAAATTTTGCATTATTTTGGCTTAGTTCTGTGTTTTCTATGTCTAATCTTACATATCCTAATGATGATATTGTTAGTGTTGTAAATCTTCCTTCTCCTATTACTAGTTTTTCTTGTGTTCCTTTTCCGTCATTTAAGTCACAATCTGCATATATTTGTATATTGTAATAATCATTTGGGTCTAAACTTGTTAATGCTATATTGCTTTGGCTCTTCTTTAGTGTTCCTTTTTCTACTTCTTCATTTTTCATGTTATATACTGTATATCCATAATTGTTTAGTTCTACATTGTCTTCATTTTTTAGTTTTAGTTCTAGTAATACTTGGGTTGTGTCTTGGCTTTTTAATGTTATATTTACACTTGGTGTTTGTTTTGATGTTCTCGTTTCTCCTTTATTATTTTCTACTTTTAGTTCATTTCCATATCTGTCATATACTTTTATTTCATATTCTATTTTGCTGTTTGATTTTATTGTTTCTTGGGTTTCATATGTTATTTCTTCTCCACTTGTTATTTTACTTACTTCTTCTCTTTTTAAACTATATTTTGTGTCATTTATATTTAGTTCTATTGTGTATATTCCTTTTACTACTTCTTCTTGTATGTCATTTTCTATTTTAAAGTTTGTTAATTGGATTTTTCTTGAGAATATTTCTCCATTTTCAAAGTTTAGTTTTACTGTTCCTAATATATCGAATTTTTGTGTTTGGATTGTTTCTTCTATAAATGTTTCTTCTTGTTCTTTTCCGTTTTCATCTTTGTAATACATTATTCCTGTTATTTCAAATTCTGTATCTGGTGAAAGTCCTGTTATTTCTATTGTTCCTGATGCTTTTATTTGTACTCTTTTGTATATTCTTCCATCTTTTCTTATTTCTATTATTGGTAATTTATATATTGCTCCTACTGGGTCTTGGATTTCTATTTTTCCTGTTAGTGTGTATACATTTGCTTCTATTTCTGTCATTGTTATACTAGGTTTTATGTATTCTGCTTCTCCTTGATTTTGTTCTCCATTTTCTTCTACTGGTGGCTCTGTAACTGGTTCTTCTGTTGGTTCTGTTTCTGGAGTTTCTGTACTTTCTGTTGGTTTTGTTTCTGATGTTTCTTCTGTTTTGTTTGGTCTTACATTTTCTTTTTCTTCTTGGACTATTCCCATTTTTATTAGAAATTCTTCATACGTCATTGTTGTGCCGTTTAAAAGTATATTTGAAGTCTTGTCCATATTTCCTATGCTTTTGAATTCCATTATTCCTTCTTGGGTTTCATAATAGTTTATTCTTCCTTCTTCGAAATATATTGTGCTGTATTCTGGTATTTTATATTCTTCGTTACTTGTTTTTATTGTTATTTCTTTGGTGTTTATGTATATGTCTTCTTCATTTTTTAGGAATAAGTATTCATTGCTGTCTGCTCTTGTTAAATCATCTCCGTTGTACATTACCCCTTCTGTTATTACAAATTCTGGGTATCCTTCTACTTCTTCATAATTTATTGTTATTAGTTTCATGTCTCCTAATATGTTATATATTGAGGCTTTTCCATTCACATAGATTGGGTATTGAATTGTTATTTGTTCTTTTTGGCTTTCTCCTCCTACATAATAGGTATTTAACTTTCTGAAGATTTGATTATCTTCTTCTACTTTTACCATTTCTACATATTTTTCTACTTCTTCTATGTTTTCTGCTTTTAGGTTCTTTTCTATTACATTTTCTTTTACTGCATATCCTGAATATTTTACTATGTATTCTGGTTTGTAATAGATTATTAAGAAGTAAATTAGAGTTACTATTATTATTAATAACAACATTCCACACAACATAAATGTCGAGAATTTTTTTGAATCCTTATTTTTCTTAGTGTTTTTCTTTTCCATTACATATTACCTCCCCTCAAAATGTCACATCTATAATAAAAATAGTTATTTGTTTTCTGGTAGAGTTGTAATACATAATTTTTCAATAGACTCAAAAAAGAAAGCAAACTTAGCTTATGTATTTGTATACATAAGCTGTTTACTCCCTTTTTAATATTATTTCTTATATTATAATTTTTGCTTTCAAAATTGTTTTCAATTGCTTCTGATGCTACTGAATTTTGGGCATTTTTATTTTCTAACTGAACATCTGTGTGTGTGTGTGTGTGTACAGCCACAAGGGTTTCAAGGTTTGTGTTTATTTTCATTTGTTATCCTCCATTTTTATCTTAAATTTGTACTTTTTTCTACATTAATTTTTTATTTATCCTTTTTTATTATAACTTTATCTTTATTTATTGTCAAATTTTTTATTAAATTATATTTTGCAAATTTTAGCAATTTATTAATTTGATGGAAATTCTTCACCTTTTTCATTATCTTCCATATCTTTATTTAGTTGTAAAATTGGTTCACCTTGTTTTTTTTGACTTTTAGCATGATTAAATGCTGTAGCAATTCCGCTAAGTAAAACAAATAAGTAGAAATTAATTCCCCTATTTAGTAAAACTGCTGTGCTCATTATTGTTTCTGGATAAACAGCTCTAAATATTTCTGTATAAGCACCTTCTGTTACTCCTACAGATCCTGGAGATGGTATTCCAGATACTGTTGCAAATAAAATTGATTGCATTGAAATTATTTTAAACATTCCATATTCTGAAAATCCTAATGCTCTATATGTCCAATAAGTTACACTATAATAAATTAAAAATTGTACTACTGTTGTTAATAATATTTTGATAATTAGTAATTTATTGTTTTTAATATATACTGCTCCTTCTTGATATTTTTTTAATTCTGCTTCGAATTTTTCTTTCTTTTCTTCTATGTTTTTAACTTTAAAGAATTTTAGTATTTTTATTGCAACTTTAATTAACCATTCTGATAGTCTTTTTGAAAATATTCCTATTATAAGTAGTGCAAGTGCACTTAAGTTTAAACTTATTCCTACTACAAATAAAATTTTTAGTAATGTGTTTAAGGTTTGATAGTTAAATATTAGGCTTATAAATGCTATACCTAATGTTGATATTTGCATACTTGCTAAATTTAATAACAATGCTAGTGTTGAATGTGAAACAGCAATTCCGTCTTTGTGCATATAATATATTTGCATTGGTTGCCCTCCACTTGCTGCTGGTGTTACTGCACTAAAGAAAAATCCTATTAATGCATATTTGAAATTTTTAAAAAAAGTTGATTTTTCATTTAATTTTTTTAGTGTTCTTCCTATATTTACAGCTTCCAGTGCTAAATATATAAACATACATGCTATTCCTAATACTACAAATTCTATTTTTGCAGATAACATAATTTTAATTATATCGATTGGGCTTTGGTCTTTTAATAATATATAAAAAGTTAATAATATTAGTAAAATAAATATAGTTGAGTTTAATATAAATTTTTTGCTATTTTTCATCTTCCAAACATTCCTTTAAGTTTTTTTATATGTTATCATATTAGAAAAGGTTTATCAACAACAATTTTATTAATTTTTCTTTAATTCCTTTTATTGTTTTCATTCATTAATTCATTTAATTCTAACATTTCTTTAATGCCTTCTCTTTGTTTTTCATCTGCTATATATTTAATATATAATTTTATAAAGATTTCACAAGCTTCTGTACTTATATTTTGTTCAGAAAAATCTTTATTTTTATCAAATGTAAAATCATAATCTTCATCTTTTCCTAAGATTAGTTTGCTAATTTCTTCTCTTGGAATTTTAAAATAATGTTTTATTGGTATATGTTTTAGTATTTCTAATACTTCATTATATGACTTTTTACTCATATTTTCTTAATCCTTCCACTAATAATTTAGATTTTTTATCTACCATCATCATTAGGTTTTGGTCGTGATTTAGATCTATTATTTTGTTGTTTTTGTGATTTTGAAGTATTATTATTTTGTAAGTCTGATGTTTTAATTTTTCTATGTACTAATGAATCTTTTAAAGCTTCTATTTCTATATTATGTCCTTCTGTTGACAAATTAATTCCTTCATTTATTTTTTCTCTGAAATTTTCAATAACTTTTATAAGATTTTTTGCAGAAATTTGTACTTCAAAGTCTCTTTCTCTACTAATTGGATAATATGTTGGAAATGAAAACATAATTTCATCCACATTTCTTGTATTGTAATATTTGCTGTAATCAATTTCATACCATCCATGTGCTATACAATCTCTTATGTGTCTAAAAAAGTTAGAACTATCATTAACTTCATTCCCATATCTTGAAATAAGTTTCTTTATTTTTTCTTTCTTTTTTGGATTAGTTTCTTTTTCATACTCTTCTTGCAAATTTCTTTTTTTAATATGTTCTCTTCCTTCTTCTTTAAATATTGTTTTAAATCCTGATGTGTCAATATTCATATAATCACAAATTGGTTGTTCTCTTCCTTTGTCTACTTCTCTTACATAATTAAATATGTAATATGATAATGACATGATAATATCTGAATATACAAAAGGCTTTTTAGCAGATAATAAACTTAGCATTGTTTTGATTGATTGTTTATATTCGTCACTGCTAATATCTTCACCTAGATTTAATTTTTCTGGCGAAATGCCTTTTTTTACATTTTCGTCTTTTTTGGCATCTAGAAAGTTTTGAAAGTCTGATATTTGTTGAGAATAATTCTCTTGTTCTCTATTTTGTATGTCTTTATCACTAATATATTCTTGCATCTCAGAATTGTTAAAATATAAGTTTAGTTGGATAAGCAAAAAGCCAAATAATTGTAAATCGCATTTTTCTTTAATTGGTTTATAAACTTTTATATCATCTTCTTTTTCAGCAGTGCAGTTTATCATATCTGAAAGCATTGTATTTATTGATAAGCTTTCTATTTCTTGATCTTTTTTGTTTGTGCTAGAGGTTTTAAATTTGTCTATTCCCATTTTATCAATCCATTTTTTTAATGTTGCTATTCTTTTTTCATTTAGTCCTTGATTATTGATTTTAAAACTTCTAACAAATTTATTTATTGCTTTCTTTTTGTCTGGAATGTCTAAACAGGTACTGTCATAACTTAAAATTCCTACATTTTTATATTGGCAAAAGTTATTGTACCAACTTGTGTATTTATCTGCAATTTCAACAAAGTCTTCAAACTTTATTGCTCCTTTTAATTTTCCGTTGTTTAAGTATAAATATGCATTTTCTCCATCTTTACTAAATCTGATTTCATACATTGAGTGTGCTAGGCTATTTCGTAATTGCCTAATTTTATAATTTTCTGAAGTTGTTTGATTTTCAGGAACTTGAAAACTTCTTAATAAACTATTACCTTGGAAAAATTTATCAATTTCGTTATTTACTGCTGTAACATTGTAGAATTGTTCTTCTATTTGTATAATTCTTAATGTTTCTGAAGATATATTGGCTCTAAAAAATGCTATTAATTCATTTTCTGTTGGTTCTTTTGCTTCACTTCTTAGTTCTTCAATATTAATATTATTTCTTAATTTATTTTTTGTGAAATTTAGCATTCTCTCAAAAAATTGCATTACTTCATCAAAATCACTGATTTTATCTAATGCAGTCATATTTTTCCTCCGTTTTTCTATATTCATATGTGTATTTTTATTTTTTTAGAGTTTTTTATTAAAATATACTATTGTTTCATTTAACAATTCATTTAGTATTTTTTCTGTTAAAATTTTATATTTATTGTTTGATTTTTGTTGTTCTTTCAAAAATTTTTCTACTTTTTTTATGTCTTCTTCATTTATTGAAACTCTGTCTATTTCTTTTGCTTTTTGTACTAGTTCTTGTGTATAAATAAATTGTGGTTTGTTCTCTATAAATAAGTCATTATACGCTTTAAAATCGTCTTGTTTTATTTTTCTTTTTTCTGCATGTGATAGTCCTTGTAATTTTTCATGATTATCATAATTTGTGTAAAAGTAATTGTTCCAAGTGTAATCTGTGTATAAATGTATATATACTCCTAATATTAGTGGGTCTTTATAAATTTTGTTTTTATATATTTTTTCAAAATTAATATATGATGGAGTAGTTATTTCATCTTGATAATGTGTATATTTATGATCTAGTTTTTTGGAAATGTTTGTTACTATATAACAGTTGTTTATGTCTGGCAATATACTTCCTAAATTAAATTCTTCTAGTTCTTTTCCTGTATAGTTTTGTTTTTGATTTATTCTTTTTGCTATTTCTAAATGTACTTTCCAGTTTGGCATTTGTTTTTCTCCTATTTCTTTATTCTATATTAATATACCATATTATTCGAAAGATGTCTATATTTGTTTAAAAAAACAAGAAGAAAGATTTTTATCTTCCTTCTTCAATTTCTGCTTCTAAATTAGTGTTTTCTGCTTGTTTTGCTTCTTTTATTAGTGTTTGTAAAATGTCTTTGTTTGATTCACTAATTTTTCCTGAATTATCATTAATGATATTGTAAAATATTTCTTTTGCTTCTGGTGATAAATAGTTCATTAATGTTTTTAGTCTTGAGATTGTCATTTGATTTTCTATTTTTTCAATTGTTGTATCATCTGTTACCCATCCATAAATTTTTTCTTTGTCTTCATCAATACAATTAATGTGATAAGAAAATGTTCCATTTGGATGTTTTTCCTTAATTTCATTTATATTTAGTCCATCAGAGACTTTATAGTGTTTGAAACCATTTTCATCAATTACATCAACATCTGATATATATAATTTGTCTTCAGCTTTTATGTTTCCATGAGCTCCTGTTCCATCAGGACTTTCCCAATAAGTTCCTTCTGTTAAGTTAAATGTAGTATTTTTTCCTATATTAAGATCAACTATTTCTTTTAATGTTTCTTTTAGGTTTACTTGTAATTCATTATTTTCTTTTTCGACAAAAATCTCTTTGCTCATATTTTTTGCTTCATAATTTATAGATTGACTATTATTGTTTGTATTTGTTTTTGTTTGGCTTTCTGGTTGCGCTGTTTGAGCTATATTAGGTGTTAACATTGATGCAACTCCAACTGTCATTAATGTTAATGCTCCTACTCTTGCTAGTTTTTGTTTTATTTTTTTATGTATTTTTGGTTCTTGGGCTTTTTTTCTTAAATCATTTATTAGTCCTTTTGCTGATTTAAATGTCTTATTTTCTTTTAATTTGTTTTGTATGCTATTTATTCGATCATTTAATGTAAGTTTTGGAGATGTTTCTTGAAGTTCTTCTGCTGTTTGTAATTCTTCTTCTTCATATATGTATGGTTCTTCTTCTTTTCTGTTTAAAAAAGAAATTTTTGATATTCTTCTGTTTTTTATGGCTGATTTTATTGCTCTTATTTTATCAAAAAAACCTCTTCCAAAAATATTAATTCCACTCAAATCATAGTTTAAAAGAATGCCACTATTTTCAAGTTCAACTCTTTTTACTAATTGTAATCTTTTTTTATAGTCTCTATTTTTTTCATACATTTGTCTTTCAAGATTTATTGTCATAATCTTTGCATATTCATTATCTTTTCTTTCACCATTAATTTTCATTGATTCAAATTGATATAATACATTCATAATACTAAGGTCAATGTTTTTGCAAACATTTTTCCACATATTTGTGCTATCTTCTTTTATTATACCTTCATCTAATAAATTATAATATATATCTTTATATACCTCTTTTTTATGTGGTACTTTGACAATTTCTGCATATCGGCCATTTGATTGGATTCCTCTAAATGGATAAACTTTTTTGTTTATTGGATTGTCTAAATCTTCTACTATAATTTTTCTTTCACCAACTTTTACTGTGACTGATATTTTATTTGTTTTTTTGAAACTATTTTTCATTTTTATTTCCTTCCTTTTACAAATATTTTTACATTTTTCTACAAAAAACTCTTTTACCATTATAGCACTTTTGAGTCATTATGTCAACTTTTTTGTATTAAACTAGTTTTTCATAATCTAGTAATTCTATTTTATTTGATATAAATTCAGAATTTGTATCTATATCTTTTGATAAATCTGTTGATAAATATTTTTTATTATCATCAGCAAAAACTGTAACCACTGCATCTTTTATTTTGTCTGCAAGTAATACACTTCCTATAAAGTTTGCTCCTGATGAAATTCCAACTCCTATTCCTAAATCTTTTGCTATTTTTCTAGACATATTAATTGAATCATCATCATTTACTAAAATTATTTTGTCTATTTTATTTTTATTTACTAATTCTGGAATAAAATCATCTCCTATTCCTTCTATTTTATGATTTCCTAGTATTTTTCCTCCATGTAACAAAGGCATTTTATCTGGTTCAATAGCAGTTATATACATATCTTTATTTTTTTCTTTTAGTTTTTCTCCTACTCCCATTAATGTTCCACCAGTGCCTACTCCAGATACAAATCCTCCTATTTTTTCAGGAATTTGAAATAGAATTTCTTCTCCTGTTGTTTCGAAATGCGCTAAATAATTATCTTTATTTGCAAATTGATTAGCACAAAAACCATTTATTTCTTTTGCTAATTTTTTGGATTCTTCTACACATCTTATAAATCCTCCTTCTTCTTTAGAATATAAAATTACTTTAGCTCAATATCCTTTCATTAAATCTATTCTTTCTTTACTTGCCCAATCAGGCATAAATATATAAACTGGATGTTTATAGTAACTTCCTATAGCAGATAATGCAATTCCTGTATTTCCACTTGTTGCCTCTATTATTGGCATTCCTTCTTTTAATATACCTCTTTTTTTAGCATTATTTATTATGTAAAATGCCACTCTATCTTTAATACTTCCTGTTAAATTAAAGAATTCTAATTTGGTAAATATACTATTCTTCTTTCCATTATATTTATAATTTATTTTTATCATTGGTGTATTACCTATAATATCATTTTTTTCAAACATATTATCCTCCTTCTTTTTGAAACAATTTTATATATTATATGATATTTTTTTTATTTTTTCTATATTTATTATTTGACATTTCTAAAGTTCTTTACAAACTTTAACTTTTTTTATATAATTCAATTAATATTTTATAAAGGGGATTATTTAAATGAAAAAGAATTCATCTATTATTATTTTTATTGTTTTTATGCTTATTTTTGCTTATTCTGAAGGTTTATTAGATTTTTTGGCAGAAATAAATTGGAATCCTTTTGATTATGCTAGAATAACAGATGTAGATTATAAAGCCGTTTTAGTTGATGAACCAAATAGTGAGGGTAAAGTAGTTGTTACTGAAAGATTAACTTTTGATATTCACGCAGCTTCAAAAAATAATCTTTTTTGGGAATTATGGCGTGATTTACCAGAAAGTTATATTGATGGTGTTAAAGTTGATTATCAAGTAAATTCTGTAAAACAAATTCTTGATGATGGTTCAGAAATAGTTTATGAAGAAAGTCCAAGACTGTACTGGGAGGATTCAGATTATTTAGCTAGCAATAAAAGATATGGACCAGGAAAATGGTTTCATAGCGAAGGTCCTTATAGTGAATCTGCAAGAAATTATGAATGTGTATTTTTCTATGTTGATGGTTTATATCGCGAAAAAGTCACATTTGAAATTGAATATGAAATGCATAATGCAGCTTTACGTTATGGAGATTGTTCTGAATTATATTTATCTTTATATTCTGAAGATTCTATAAAATATTTAGAAAGCTATAAAGCTCAAATATTAATTCCTAATAAAGATATGCCACAAGCAGGAAATTATAGTGCATATACATATGGTACAAATTCTAATAGGTTTCCTTTTGAAGAATATGATAGTATAAATCCTGGTTATTATACATTTTCATTTGAACTAAATGAATCACAATTAAAATTTAGACCATATAATGAATATATAGAATTTTCATTAATATCTTATGGTGAAGATAGCCATATATTTACAGATTATGCATCTAGAAATCGTTATTATGGTGATGCCGTTTTAGAAGAACTTAACCAAGAACAAAAAGAATATGATGATACATATGCAAATTATAAAAATATTAAATTAATTGTATTATTAATTTCTATAGTTATTGCTTATTTAATAATAAAATATACAATTAAAAGGAACAAAAAAATAAAAGAAGAACATATCTTTTATAACTCTACAATTCCAGAAGGATATTTTAGAGATATTCCAAGTAATCTTGATCCTGTTTTTGCTTCTACATTAGCCTTTTGTAAACATGGTACTCACAAAACAGATGCTGATGGATATTCTTCTATTATGCTAAGTTTAGTTAGAAAAGATTATATTGAACTAGCTAAAATAAATGATTTAAATGGTTGGACTACAAATAATGTAAAAATTATTATAAAATATAAGCCTCAACCTATTATGAGTGAACTTACTGGAAATAATACAATAGAACCAAAAAAATTAGAACCACTTACTCCAACAGAAGAACAGTATTTTAATTTAATTAATAGATATGCTCGTGATGGCGAACTTTCTATGAATAATTTTCAATCTAGAGTTTCTATTGATTATCAAAATACAAATTCTTTTGTTAAAAATATTAAAGATTCAATTGTTAATATTGGTATATCTCAAGGATATTTCCAAAAAGCTGATTTCGAAGAGCCAAAAAAACAAATGAAATCATTAGCTACAAAATTTTTAATATTTGGTGTTTTACTTGTAACTGTAGTTAATTTAATTTCATATCAAACATATTTAGATTTGGCTTATGGTTCATTCTTTATTGTAGGTATTACATTTTTAATTAGTTCAATTTACCTAAGAAAAAATGCAAATAAATATGTTTTACTTACACAATTGGGTGAAGATGAATATAATAAGTGGAGAGGATTATATAATTTCTTAAATAGTGAAACTCTTATGAAAGAACGTACAGTAATTGAACTACCTATTTGGGAACAATATTTAGTATATGCAACAGCTTTTGGTATTTCAGAAAAAGTAATTACTGCATTAAAAATTAGATGTCCTGATATGGAAATGAGCCCTATGCTAAGTAATCCTTATTATACTTCAAGAAGTTTTATTCATACTAGTCATTCTTTTAGAACAGCAACTCGTAGTGCATCACACATTGCTCATAGTGGTGGATTTAGCGGTCATGGTGGTTACCGGAGGCGGAGGCCGTGGTGGTGGCGGAGGCCGGAGGCGGTCACTAAAATATAAATACAGTCTAAAGAATTTTCTATTAAGAGAAAAAATCTTTAGACTGTGTTTTTTTATCTTCTATATTAATAGTTTTATAAATTGTTTTTGAAATATATTTTTCAGCTGTTTTTATAATATCTTTATAATCTTTTATATCATCAGGAAAATATATTCCTCCTTTATCTTTGTTTTTTATCATCCAGCATACTGCTGAAAGTGCTGACATTGCAACAGGTGTAATTGTTGGTGTTTGCCAATAAGAATCTTTTTTACTTTTGTACAAAAAAGAAGTTTCTATTCTATTTCCTACCCATACAGGTTTAAAATTATCTCCAATAATAAGTATGCCAACATATTCTGTTCCTTTTGATATTTTTTCTTTATAAACAATTTCTGAATTTTTAGGATATTTATATCCTCTAACTATTGTTTCTCCGTTTTCGTTTTCACAGTCTTGTGGTTTATTAGGATCTGAATTTGGATAATCATTTACTTTAGCATGTTCGAAATATCTTCTTGCATATTCACAAGGAGAATATATAAACATAACTGTTGGACGATAAATGAGCTTTCCATCATTTTTTAATTCTAAGTTTTTGGCTATTGTAATTGTTTCTTCATGTGGAACTAGATATCCTTCAAATTCTCCATTAGGATAATATGTATGACAGTTATTATTTACTGCTAATGTTTTTAGTTCTATAAATCCATTTTCATAATCTATTAATTTACAGTCATTTTGAAAATCAATTTTCTCATGTGTCCCTATATTTATTGTTGATTCACTTAGCATTTCGAAAAAGAAAGAATCTACACACCAAGTATTAAATAATTTATCATCATTAAATTCTTCATTAATTTCTTGTAAATCAATATCATTTACATGTATAGTCTTTATTCCTAATTTATATCCTGCTTCATTAAATTTATTGTTTTTTATTAGTTTTTTAAGTTGTTTGTCTTTTTTAAATTGAGTATTTGTTATATATTCAATTCCAGCTTTTACAAAGTGAGATACAAGTCCTGGATTGTTTCCATGTTGTAGAACAATTGGATGTTTAATAATATTTTTATATTCTTCTTTTAGCTTATTTTTTTTAAGATTTTCATTTAAAATACTATACCAGTTTTCTGGCCAATCTGCTTCTCCAGTATTTATATACATTATATTTTTTTCTGCACACCATTTGCATATATCTTTTGTTCCTACTGTATCTGCAAAATCTATAAGCAAATCTCCATCACTTAAATATTTTTCAAAAATCTCTTTAAAATTTTCTTTTGTTACTTCTGCTTCAATAAAATTTGCTACTATTCCTCCTAAATTTATGTACGCATTAAACTCACTTTTATCCATTGTAATAACAAAATAATTATTTTCATTAAATTTGATTTCTTTAGAAACTTTTTCAAAAAAACTTTTTCCTACTGCTCCAAAACCAAATTGTACTATTTTACCATCAAATTGTATCATATTAAATATCGTCCCTTTCCTCTTTTGCTGTAAAATGAGGTTTTTTTAAGATTACTTTTTGAGTATTTTCATATCCATTTGTTAAATATATAGTTATTCCTTTTTGCTGAAATGAATATAAAATTTTTTGCAAATCTGTTTGTATTACCCCTCCTCTAACTATTATTTTATTTATACCATTTTTTAAAAAATATTCTGCAGATGGAAGGTCTTGAGCATATATATCCCAGCTATTATCAAATACAGATTGATTCATTTTATATCTATTCATTCGATTACTGTCTAATAAAAATGCAGGTGGTGCATTATTGTCTATTTGCATTTTTTGAAGTTCTAAAGCTCCTTTTATTAATCCAATTTTTATAGACTTGTTGTCTACTGTTGCCATTGCTCCATCTTGCTGATCTGTACCATTATAAATAGGTATTGGTCTAAATCCAAATTTTGCTAAACCTAATCCCTCTTTTATACTATTATTTTCTGGAAGATCAATTATTATGGCTGTTTCTGTAGTTGGGTTTTGTATATAGTTTATTTGAGGAATAGTAAAATTTTCAACTTCATATATTTTTAAATTTTCATTTATACCCACAAATGGAACAGGTCTTACCCAATCTACCCATTTTGCTCCTATTGGAGCCCATATCTTATAAAAATCTTTACCTGTCATTTTCTTCTCCTTCTATTAAAACTGGTATATCTGCTGAAAACGAATCTATTCTAGGTAATTTGCTAATTCTTGCATAATATCCTGCATGTTTTCCTTCTACACTGTATGAACCTAAACATAAATGAAAACTTTGTCCTTCATCTGTTATTAATGGTTTACTGTTAAACTTTTTTTGTGCTATATATTGTTTTGGATGTTTTTTTACATCTGCTAAAATCTTTTCATATTCATCATCTTTACATGCTTCTTTTATTGATATCTTTTCTCCAACTCTGCCACATGCTGGTTTAAAAATATATCCTTCTTTATTTTTTACTTCATTTACCTCTATTGTTTCTGGAAGTGATTTTTTCCATGTTGAAAATGTTATTCCTTGTTTTTCAAGCCTATTCCAGACAAATGGAAATCTCTTTGTTTGGGCAAATATTGCTATAGGATGATTACAAGATGGTGTAATTGTATCAAAATATCCTTGCCAATGTTTTGGTTTTATTTCTATTAACCATTCTAAAGGTGTAAATCTAAAAATTGCATCAACTTCTCCTTCATTTCCATCTAAAATACTAATTGCTTTATTATTTTTAAATCTTAGATGGTCTCCAGCCCCATATATAATATTAAATCCTAAACTTTTTAATTTGTCTCCTAAAAATTGCATAACTTGTCTATCATCACTAAATGATGTGCAATGTACAAGCATAATTGTTCCTTTTGGCTTAACTTTTTTTGTTATTGCTTGAACTAAAATATCTCCAAAATTTTTATACCAGTATTTATGAGGGGTTAATAGATTCATAGCAAATTGTGGCATAATAGAAGCTTCTGCAAATCCTCCTGGTACATCACTATTTACTTCACTTATTGCCCATTTTCCCTCTATTGTTGGATGAAAATCATATCTCATAAGGCGAATATGTTTTTCTGGTTGATAATTTTTCATTTTAGTTAATTCTTTATTTATTTTTTGTGGTAGTGCTAATGGTTTTGCAAGTTTTAAATTTTTATTTAACATTTCTTCTGCTTGTCTTGTTTCTTTATCCAAATTTTCTGTTAATTTTTCTAATTCTTTATGTTCTTCATTTGTTATAACTAATACATGTTTTGCTATTGTATTATTATCAAAAAATTGTGGATCCCATTTATATGCATTAAACATTAGGTCAAGCCTATATTCTTCATATTTGTCTTTTGATATAGAAACTAATTTCATAAAAAATTTTATTCCTTTCCAAGATACACATAGTATTATTTGTATAATTTATTTTTTATCAATTTAATTATATCACTTGAATCAATTTTTTTCTATATTTTTTGTTTCATCTCAATTGTAACAATGCCAAACTATTTTATTTAACATGAAAATAAAGTATATATTTTTTATATACCTTATTTAAAATTGTATTTTTCAATTAAATTATCATATAAATTTTTAAAATTTATTAATTTATATAGTTTTATTTTAATACTTGTTCAAATATTTTTGATAAATATTTCATACTGTTTAAACATTGTTCTAGTGTATTTCCTGTTGCTCCAACTTCTATTATACATGCTGCTTTTCCCAAATGTTGATTATATCTAGAGTTTCTTAATATTATAGGTTTAAATAAACCTGGATACATTTCATTTGCTTTTTGTTGGATTTCAATTGCAAATTTTAAATTTTTTTGCCAGTTTGGATGATTTAATCCCCCTCCATTTGTTCCTATAACAAACATCATTTTTGCAGATACATCTTCCCCTATTTTGACACTTGGATCATAATTACTTTTGCTTCCTATTGCATCTCTATGTAAATCTATTATAATATCACTAGGATTTGTTTTTAAAACATTTTCTACTGTTTTTAAAGATCTATCATATGAACCCGAATAAGCTGGATAATCATGATATGTTTTATCATGATATGTATTAAAACCAAATCCTAATAAATAATTAGTTAATTCATCTCCTACTTTAGAAACGGTATAATTTAGGTCTGTTGTCCTGAAGTTCCCGGTCTGTTGATATGGATACTTATCACTTGGTGTATAACTTTCACATGTATGTGTGTGAAAAATAAGTATATTATTTTTGTTTATATCTAATTCGTTATTCATAATTGTCTCTTGATTTATTGTAAAAGATGTTTCATTTTTTATTTTTACTCCATTTATTTCTGTATTAAAACTTTCTGTTATTGGATTTTGTGTTACATCTTCAGTTTGTGCTGTTTCTATTATGTTTTCTACATCTCCATTCTGATTTTCGTCTTGTTGTTCTATATTTTGAGTTTGAGAATTATTAGATTCTTCATTATTTACAGTATTTTCTTCATTTTGTTGAATATTATTATTTTCTGTTTGTGTTTTTTCTTTTATTCTTGCTAATTCAACGCCTAATATTTCTCCTATAAAAATGTTCGTGTTTTCTTCTTCTTCATTTTTAATTGTAGTATTTGATTTTTGATAAATATTTGCAAATGAAGGTATTTCTACATCTAAGCATTTTATTAATCTGTTAGATATATTTATTGTAAATAATTCATTTGTTTTAAATCTTTTTATGAATTTAGTTAAAATAAATATCAGAAATAATGATATTATTAATATTGTTATTTTTTTTAATGAACCTTTTGCATTTATTATTGTAACATTAAACATATAATATACCCTTCTTTAGAATTTCTCTTATATATATTATATGTTTAAGAATTGTTATTTAGAACATTTTCAAGAAAAGAGTTTATATTGTTTTTCCTTATACAAATTGCTTTTCATGGCCCTTCTCCTATATTTTGGTGCAAATACAATATGGTACTTGCAATTCCACTTACTATGTGACAAATTATTTATATCGTCTTTCATGGATGATATCCTCCTTTTTTATAATTTTATTACAGTTGGCAAACTATAATATTATTATAACATTGGAGGTTTTTTTCATACAATGCTATCGCTTTTTTTGAACCACGCGCATAGCACGTGGTTTTCTTATATACAAAAAGGAAGCAGAGGTGAATTTAATCACTCTCTGCTCCTTTTGGGACTTAAGCCTCTGCAAACAGATTACGCAAATCCAAAACTCCATTTTGGGGCTTTACATCTGCTTTAACCAACCCATGAGTTTTTTCGTCCCAAATGAGGACCTCAGCCTCGCCATCAGACAACAAAATCTTCTTGATTTTGTTGTTTCGGCTATCTAAGCCACATGCATATCCTACAGAACGTACTTTTCTACCTTCATCTTGAATTTGGACGATTTCAATATCGTCCGAATCCTTATCCAGTCGCATACATGTTCCGTCCCACCTAAGGATTGCAGATAACTTCCGCATGTCTTCCTCATCCAAAATGATTACTACACTTTTCATGATTTTCCTCCTTGTCAATTGACATCTGATGTGTGTGTAGACTTCAACTTTGGTATTACCAAACTATTTTATTATAATACATTTTTTTGAATTTGTCAATATTTTACATCTTGTTTTCTGTTGACATTATTTTACATTTAGTTTTGTATTATAAGAATTTCTATTTACAAAATCTGTGTTTTCCTATTGTTACAGTCATTGGTCTAGACCAAATCCATTTATTTGTTGCTGTGTTAGGATTAAAATAATAAATTGCACCATAAGATGGATCCCAACCATTTAATGCATCTTGAGCTGCTTTTTTTGCAGTACTATTTGGTGTTAAATTAATTTGCCCATCTGAAACTGCATCAAATGCCCCACTTTGATATATTACTCCTGATATAGTATTTGGAAAACTACTGTGTTTAACTCTATTTAAAACTACTGCTGCAACTGCAACTTGTCCAGTATAAGATTCTCCTCTTGCTTCTCCATAAATTAATCTTGCTAATAAATCAAGATTTGCAGAATTATTTGATGAACTACTTGATGAACTACTTGAAGATGAACTCGTCATTATCCCCATAGCATTAAGCGTATTTTTTCCTGCAATTCCATCAACAGTTAGCCCATTTTTCTGTTGAAATTTTTTTACTGCAGAAACAGTTTGACTTCCATATATCCCGTCTATTGAACCATTATAATATCCCCATCTTTTTAGTTTTTCTTGTATAGTTCTAACTTCACTACCTCTCGAACCATATTTAGATAATGTTTCAACATCTTGATTTGTATTTAATTTAAATATTATAAAACTTGTTAGTAATGTAAAAAAAAGCATAAACCATATTATTTTCTTTTTCATAACAAAATCTATTCCTTTCCAAGGTAAAAAGAGAAAAATAGTTATGAAAGTAATTTCTTTCAAACTACAACTTTTTACTCCTTAAATGAATATTTTTTTCATTTTTGTTATTATTGGCAAAATAATATAAATTTATACATTTGAATAGTAGTCTATAATTCTTTAATTGCATTTCTAGCTAATTCATCACATCTGTTATTAAATTCATTTTCAGCATGTCCTTTTACTTTTATGAATTCTACTTTATGTTTTTGAGTTAATGAATATAGTTCTTGCCATAATTCTTTATTTTTTACATCTGTTCCACTTGATGTTTTCCAACCATTTTTCATCCATCCATAAATCCATTTTTGATTAAATGCATTTACAGTATATGCACTATCACTATAAACTTGTACTTCACTTTCAACTTTTAAACATTTTAATGCTTCTATTACTGCTGTTATTTCCATAATATTATTTGTTGTATTTTTACATCCTCCAGATATTTCTTTTTTGGCATTTTTATACATTAGTATAGCTCCCCATCCACCAGGACCTGGATTTCCTGAACATGCTCCATCTGTATATATTATTACTTTCTCACTCATCAAAAGTTTTACTCCTTTCTCAGATAATAACTTTTCTAACCTATACTTTTATAAGATTCAAAACAAAATCTTATAAATATTTCTGAATTTATATTTTACATCTTATTTTAAGCCTCAATCTAAAAAAATATGTTAATTTCTAAAATCACTTATAATAATATATCATAATATAAAATTAGATATAAATTGTAATATTTTATTGAATAATATCACCAAAATTTTGTACATAATATTGTATATATATTTTTTTTATGATAAGATTATAACAGTAATTAAAAAAAAATACAATAAATTTATAAATACATTATTAGTTTAAATTTTTCAATTGTACTTTTTATTTTATAATTATTTTAAATTTATAGCATTTAAAGAAGTAAAACACAAATTAAAAGAAAGGATAATTTTAATAATGAGCAATATATTAGGAATTGTATGTGAATACAATCCATTCCATAATGGGCATTTATATCATTTAAATGAATCAAAGAAAATAACAAGTTCAGATTATTCTGTTGCTATTATCTCTGGAAATTTTACTCAACGTGGAGAACCATCAATTGTTAATAAATGGCTAAAAACAGAAATGGCACTTAAATCTGGAGTTGATTTAGTAATTGAACTTCCAGTTGTGTATTCTATTTCCAGTGCTGAAAATTTTGCTCATGGTGCAATAAAAATATTAGACTCTTTAAATATAGTAGATTATTTATCATTTGGGAGTGAATGTGGTGACATTTCTGTTTTAGATGATATTGTTGATGTTTTAATAGCAGAGCCAAAGGCTTATACAACTTTATTATCACATGAACTATCAAAAGGTATTTCATTTCCAAAAGCAAGAGAAAATGCTTTAATGATGTATTTAGGAAATATTCGTAGATTTGCAAATATTCTTTCTGCCCCAAATAATATTTTGGGAATTGAATATCTAAAAGCATTAAAAAAACAAAATTCAATGATAAGACCAATAGCTCTTAAAAGAAAAGAAGCGAATCATAATGATAATTTATTTTCTCCATCATCAGCTTTTTCTAGTGCTAGTGCAATTAGAAATATTTGTAATTCAAATGATATCACACAATTACAACGTGTTATGCCAGAATCATCTTATGATATATTAGAGGAATGTTTAAAAAAAGGTAATATTGTCAAAAGCTTATCTGCTTTTGATAAAGAAATATTATATATGCTTAGAAAAATGTCTACAGAAGAAATAGCAGAACTTCCTGATGTATCTGAAGGTTTAGAATATTCTTTGAAAAAAGCAGCAACTTCGTGTAATAGTGTTGTTGAATTATTAACATTAGTAGATTCTAAAAGATATACTAAAACAAGAATTCAAAGAATTTTACTTTATGCAATACTTGGAATAACAAAAAAAGATATTCAGCTTTCTCAAACAATTTCTCCTTATATTAGAATATTAGGTTTTAATGAAAAAGGTAAAGAAATGATAAGTGAAATTACTAGAAGAAATCCAAAATTAAATTTAGTAACTTCTGTAAAAAAATTTTTAGATGAAACATCTAATAAAACACTAAAATATTTTATGGCTAAAGATATATGGGCAACTAATGTATATACATTAGGTTTTGAATATGATTCAAAAGCAAATCTTGATTATACACAGAAACTAGTAATACTTTAAAAGAACTTTAAGGTTTATCCCTAAAGTTCTTTTATTGTTAATTTTCTATCCATTTTACTAAATCTAAATTTTCACTATCTAATAGCATTTCATGTTGTGGCATAACTCTAAATGAATATCCATAATTTCCACCTGAAACAAAATCTATTTTTGCAGTATAATGATATTTTTTGTTTTCTTCGTCTTTGCCATCACATTTCATTTGAATAATTCTTACATCTTGAATTGTTCCATCTTCTAAAAATTTTCCATAATATACTTCTACTTTAATATGTTTTACATCAATATTTGGAAGTGATACTGTACATTTTACTTCTATTTGATTTCCTGCATCTATTGTAATATTATCTGCATTTGTTTGTTCTTGCTCAATTTGTATATCTTTCCAATTAGAAGCAATACTATGTTTCCAAGCATTATATTCAGAAACTAAATCTAAATTAGTATAATATTTTTTTGTTAAATTACATAAAGGCATATATAATTTATTTGTATAATCAACTAACATTCTTGATGTACTGTATTTTCCACCAGTTGACATTATTGAATTTTTCATATATTGCATCCATATTTTAGATATTCCATTTTTATCTTTATTATAATATGCTGGAATAATTTTATTTTCTAGTGTATCATACATACTTTTACTATCTGCTAAATCTTGTTCTTCATATGATGGATATTCTGCATTTGTTCCTATTGTCCATCCATTTTTTTGGTTATAACCTTCAGCCCACCATCCATCTAGCACACTAAAGTTTACAACACCATTTACAGAAGCCTTTTGTCCGCTTGTACCAGATGCTTCCATTGGTCTTCTTGGATTGTTTAGCCATACATCTACACCACTTACTAAATATCTAGAAATTTCTATACTGTAATTTTCTAAGATAAATATTTTTCCTTTAAATTGTGGCATCATTGATACTTCATGTATGTATTTAATTAAATCTGACCCTTCTTTATCTGCTGGATGTGCTTTTCCTGCAAATATTATTATCACAGGTTTATTAGAATTATTTAAAATTTGTGTTATTCTTTCTAAATCTTTAAATATTAATGTTGCTCTTTTATATGTTGCAAATCTTCTTGCAAAACCAATCATTAATGTTTCTGGATGTAAATTGGCAATTGCTTCACTAACAGCATCATAACTTACACCTTCTCTTCTCAATCTTGTTGATAAGTTTTCTTTTATTAGTGCAATTAATTTTCTTTTTCTTTCCATATGAACTTCCCATAATTTTTCATCTGGGATATTATTTATTTTTTTCCATACATCATCATCATATATATTATCTTGCCAATATGGAATTAAATACTTATTATATAAGTCCTTCAATTTAGGTGCAAGCCATGTACAAGTATGTATACCATTTGTTACATATGTAATTGGTGATTCACTTGGAGCTATATGTGGCCATACATCTGCAAATAATTCTCTTGATACTTCTCCATGTAATTTACTTACTCCATTTTTCTTTCCAGCAATTTTTAATGCTAATATACCCATATTAAATCCATGTTCCAAATTTTCTACAGGTTTCATTCCTAATTTTAAGAATTCTTCTCTTGTAAGCCCTAAACGTGGCCAGAAGTCTTTAAAATATTTTTCTACCAAAGCAATTGGGAATATATCATTTCCAGCTGGTACAGGTGTATGTGTTGTAAATACTGTTTTTGAAGATACTATATCTCTTGCTATTTCAAAAGATACTTCTCTATCTCTTATAGTATCTTTTATTAATTCTAAATTTAAAAATGCTGAATGTCCTTCATTCATATGATATACTGTTGGATTATATCCAAGTTTTTTTAACGCATTTACTCCACCCATACCAAGAATAATTTCTTGGCGAATTCTCATTTCTTGGTCTCCACCATATAGTCTTGCTGTTGTATCTCTATCTTCTACATTATTTTTATCTATGTCAGAATCTAATAAATATAGTTTTACTCTTCCTACATCAATTTCCCATACTTTTAAATAAATTTTTCTCTTTGGAAATTTTATATATGTAATAAAATCATTACCTTCATTATCTTTAACTGTTTTTATAGGTAAGTCAGACATATTTAAATCTTTATATTCAGGATGTTGTACTCCATTCTTATCTATTTTTTGATGAAAATATCCGTTTTTGTACATCAATCCAACGGCAACTAGAGGAATTCCTAAGTCACTTGCTGATTTTAAATGGTCTCCAGATAAGATTCCTAATCCTCCAGAATATATTGCAATTGTTTGATCTAAACCATATTCTGCTGAAAAATATGCTATTAAATCATTTTGATTGTCTGGATATTTTTGAGAAAACCAAGTATCTTTACTTTCCATATATGAATCAAAATTGTCTACAATTTTGTCATATTCTCTTAAAAATGATGTATCATCTTCTGCTTCCTCTAATTTTTCTTGTGAAACTTGTTTTAAAAATTTTACAGGATTTTTGTCACATGTTTCCCATAAATCTTCATCAATTCTTTTTAGTAATCTTAAAAATTCTGTATTCCATGACCACCATAAATTATTTGAAATTTCTGTTAATCTATTAATCCTTTTTGGTAATTGTGGATTTACTGTTATCTTATTAAATATATACATACAAACTTTCCTCCTAAGTATTTTTATTCACATTTTTCTAATTGTAGTCGTTTATATTATCTACTAAAAAAATATTTTTGTCAATAAGTTTCTAATGAATTTTAATAAAAGTAACTATTCAAATTTTTTTATTAATATATTAAAATTGTTCTTCATTTTACTTTCTTTTTGAATAGTAACTTTTATAAATCAGTTTTTAAGTTCTATCATTTTGTTATCAAATCTATTTATCATTTTTGCATAACTTACCAATTCTTTTGACATTTTCTTAGATACACCTTTTTCTGATTTGTATTTTACTTTATGTTCAAAACTTGCCCAAAAATCCATTGCAAGTGTTCTTATTTGTATTTCGCATTTTACATATATTGTCTTTTGTGTTAGATAGAGAGGAACTTCCACAATCATATGATAACTTGCATATCCACTTTGTTTTGGATTTGTTACATAATCCTTTTCTTTAACAATATGTATATTAGGCATATTTTTTATTAAATCTCTAATAAAAAATATATCATCTTTTAAAGTACATATTATTCTCATTCCAGCAACATCATTAATCTTTTCAATTAAATTTACATATGTTTTACTATATTTTTTCTTTTCCATTTTCTTTAATATACTTTTTGGTTCTTTTATTCTAGTTTCTATATGGTCAATTAAATCATAATTATAAATAGTTTTAAATTCATCTTTTATAATATCTAATTGAACATTTAATTGTTTTAGTGCTGATTTGTAAAAAAACATAAGTTTTTTATATAATTCATCTTCTATATCTAATTTTTCATCCTTGTTTTCTAAAAAGTTCTCCATAATCATTAATTCATTTTCTCTCATAATATATAACCTCCATTTGAGATATTTAATATGTTATGATTTTATATATAATTTGTTACGAGAATATTTTTTATATGTGTTTTTAGTGTGAATTAATTCTTATAATTTTATTAATTTAAAGTCCAATCTATCTGCACTTACTAATTTAAATTCTATTCCTTCTATATTTCCTTCTATAGCTTCTTTTATTGAATTTCCGTGTAAATGTCCATAATAACATCTTTTTATATTATATTTTTTCATTAAATTTAAAAATTCAGATTCTTTATTTTGATATATATGACTTTTAGTTATTGGCGGATAATGCATAAATACAATAATTTCTTTTCCTTTTTCATATTTTTTTAAACCATTTTGTAAAGATAATTCTAACCTGCCTAATTCTCTGTTTATAATTTTTTGATTATCATCTTCTTCATTTTCACCCCAGCCTCTGGTTCCACATAATATCTTATTTTCAAATTCATAACTATTGTTAAATAAAAAATCAATATTTGTAAATTGATTTTCTAGTAAAAATTTTCTCATTTTAGTAATTGTTGTCCACCAATAGTCATGATTTCCTTTTAATAATATTTTTTTACCTGGAAGATCTTTTAAATATGTAAAGTCTAGTATTGTATCTTCTAAATATGTTTCCCAAGAAAAATCTCCAGGTAAAACAACTAAATCATTTTCAGTAACTTTTTTTATCCAATCATTTCTTATTTTTTCTGCATGATTTTCCCAATTATCTCCAAAAATATTCATTGGCTTTGGATTTTTAAAAGATAAATGCAAATCTGCTATTACATATATTGACATAAAGTTTTTCCTTTCATTAGGCAATTTGATACCGCTTCTTTTTTTGCCCTTTTTTACTCTCCTATTTTTAAATTTGGCACTGCATTCAATGTATTTTTTGACAAATCCCCATTTATAAATCTGTAATAACCTGCTGAACCTATCATTGCTGCATTGTCTGTACATAATTTTAAGTCTGGCTCATAAACCCTTATATTTAAGCTCTTTCCTAATTTTTGAAATTCATTTCTTATATGTGTATTGGCAGATACTCCTCCTGCTAATACAACTTTATCTAGTTTTGTTTGTTGTATCGCTTTTGTTACATTTTCTATCAAAACCTCTGTAACTGCTTTTTCAAAGCTCATACATAAATCTGGTTTTGAAACATCTGGATTTTTGTGTAAGTAATTTAATACAGCTGTTTTTATTCCACTAAAACTAAAATCTAAATTTTCAAAATGAGTTTTTGGTAATTCTATTGTTGCTTTTCCCTGCTCAGCCAATTTATCTATTTTAGGTCCTCCAGGATATGTTAGTCCTATTACTCTTGCTACTTTATCAAAAGCTTCACCTATGGCATCATCTCTTGTTTTACCTATAACTTCCATTTCACAATAATCTTTTACATATACAATTTGTGTATTTCCTCCAGATGTTAACATACATAAAAATGGTGGTTTTAAATCTGGATGTGTTATGTAATTTGCTGATATATGTCCTTCTAAATGGTTTACTCCTACTAGTGGCTTATTTAATGCAAATGCAAGTCCTCTTCCATAAGATACTCCTACTAATAATGCTCCTACTAGTCCTGGTCCATATGTTGGTGCAATTACATCAATATCTTTTAATGTTACATTTGCCTTTTCTAAAGCTAATTTTGTAACTCTTGAAATAGCTTCTATATGATTTCTAGAAGCTATTTCTGGTACTACTCCTCCAAATTGTTCATGTATTTTTATTTGTGTATCTATAATATTGGATAAAACCTCTCTACCGTTTTTTACAACAGCTACAGAGGTTTCATCACAACTTGATTCTATTCCTAAAACTAGTATATCTTTCAAATTAAGCATCCCTTTCGATTTCATCAATTAAAACTTTTAATTTGTGTAATTAATGCATGATTTATTTTCAATATTATATATAAAATTAATGTATAATCATCTTTTTCAATATTATATTTTAAAAAATAACTTTATTATTTTGAATTATATTTTAAAGTCCAAAAATTGACATTCCAAAATTTAATATTGCATCAGTAATTGACCCAATTATTGGTGATATTAGTCTTCCTGCAATTCCTGTAATCCATATAATTAGAAATATAATATAAAATAATTGTTCACGTTCCATAAACCATTGTTTTGCATTATATGGTAAAATTGGTAAAAATATTTTTGAACCATCTAATGGTGGTAAAGGTATTAGATTAAATACACCAAGTCCAACATTCATTGTAATTGTATATGATACAATTGACATTACAATAGTTCCTATAGTTGACAAATAAAATGATACATTTGCAAATTTTATAATTAAACAATATATTAAAGTAAAAATAATTGCAGTTATAAAATTCATTAGTGGTCCTGCAAATGAAACAATTGCATCTGCCTTTTCTACACTAATATTCCTATTGTAATTTCTAGGGTCTATTTGTACTGGTTTTCCCCATCCAATATGTGCAAATAATAGCATTGCAAGTCCTAATGGGTCAACATGGTCAAATGGATTAAGACTTAATCTTCCTTGTCTAAGTGGTGTATCATCTCCTAATTTATATGCTGTAAATGCATGGCCAAATTCATGTACTGTTATTGCTATTAATACAGCTGGAATTGATAATAATATACCAATTATTCCATCTGTTCCATAACTTAAAAGTGAAATTGCTACTAATATTCCAATAATAATATATAATGTTTTTTTATCTATACCAAATCCAAACATAAAATCTCCTATCTCTTATATATTTGTCAAAGTTGCTACATTTTTGATGATTGTAGTCAGACCTTAAAAATTTTTTTCATTAAATTGATGTTGTTATTATATCATATATATAATAATAATTTCAACCTTTTCACATAATATTTACATTACCCTTTTTACATTAATTTTTTTCTTTTTTCAGTTTTTTTGAATTATTTATTGCTCGTAATTTTAACTGTTTTACTGCATTTTCGTTTATATTCATTTCTTCAGCAATAACTTTTATTTTTTTATTTTCATAATAGTATTTAACTATCACTTTCCTTTGATTTTCATTTAATTTACTTAAAGCAAACTTTAAATCGTTTTTACTAAAAAAAGAATGGTCAGAATTCCCCCTATTAGATAACTCTTTCCATTCTTCATTTGACATAGATATTTCCTTTTCTAATAAATATTTTTTATGTCTTAAATAGTTTAGTCGCCTGTTTAATAAAGCCTTTCTCATATAATTTATGTATCTTGCAAATACAATATCATTTGAAAACTCTTTTTCTTGATATATACATTTTTCGTCAATATCCTTTCTTTTCATTTTCTATCTCCAATCTTTTAGATTGGACAAATGCCTGAAAAATCAAAGAAAGTTATTAACTTATAAAACTTATCTTTTTATTTTCTATTTAATTATTACCCCATATTTAATACCTCCCCATAACAAAAGTCTGTAAAATAATACAGCATATTTTTAGCATCTTTTGAATCTTATTTTTTATCTACTGTATTTCAATATACTTTCTTCAATTATACAGACTTCTGTCCTAAAAAAAAGCATATACTCTTTTTTTTAGGTTGTCATAAAATCAGTGCAAATCGGCAAAAATACGCAAAAATCAGCATTTTTTGTATAGTTATCATTATAAAAAGATTTCTTGTAGTAATTTTCAAAATTAATTTTACTTTTTTTACAAGGCTTTTCTTCTAAAACACTTAATCCATATTCTCTACAAATTTCATCAGAAGTATGTCTTAATCTTCCTGTATTAGCTCTGTTACTATAATATTTTTTCCCATCTGTGTATGAAACTGAATTTAATACCAAATGATTATGTATGTGATTAGTATTCAAATGAGTAGTAACTATTACTTGAAATCTATCTCCCCACATTTCATTAGCAAGTTGCACTCCAATTTTATGAGCAAGTTCTGGAGTAACTTCTCCTGCTTTAAATGATTGGTATGCGTGATATGCTAAAATCTTATCCCCTTTATTATAATATCTCTTTGTATCTTGCATTTCTTCATAGACTGAATCTAGCTCACAATTTATTCCTGTAACAAAATATTCTTTTTCAGTTTTTTTTGAACTACCTTTTGCATCTCGCATTATTCTTTTTTCATTTGTACTTCTACACCCTGCATATTTAATATTATGATCATAATCATACCCCACAAAAACTACATTATTTGTCTTATTTTCCTGGTATATTAGTTTTTGATTTATGCAATCTAAAATAATATCTTCGTCTATTCCTCTATTTTTTAAATAGTCTACAACCTCTTTATTGGTACTTGCTTTTTCTGGAATAATTATCTTTCTAGGTACATTATTTATTTCTGTTTTGTGTACTTTATAGGTACTAATATCTTTATTTAATACATTTTTAACAGCTTCTTGTAGTGTCATCTTTTCAACTTTCATTAAATAATCTACTGCTGTTTTTCCTGCCTCATTAGTAGAAAATCTATGCCATAATCCATTACTTATAATGACACTATCGTGAGATTTTAAGGAATAAGTACTAGCACCTTTTTTTACAAGTTCTGATGGATTATTATTCATAAAATAAGTTAGCAAATCTATTTGTTTTGCTTGTTTTACAATTTCTTTTGGTATAAACTCTGACATTAACTACACCTCCTTCTTGTATTTTTTGCATAAAAATAAGGTACTAGATTTTTTTCTAATACCTTTCTATATAATACAAATCATTGATATTAACTTTTAATGCTTTTGCAATTTTAATAGCAAATATTAAACTAGGCATTTTGGAATTACTTTCTATATCATTTAGATGTGTGGTAGATATTCCTGTCTTATATGATAATTGTTTTAGAGTAAGTTTTTTTTCTTTTCTAATGCATTTTATAGTAAATTTAATTACCATTATAAAAACTTATTGCCTCTTTTATTCCTAATTTAAAACACAAATCTTTTTCCATATCTCCCATTTCTACATCTATTCTTCTGAGTTCAATAAGTGCTTTTAATTCTTCTTTATTAAGTTCTATAAATTCTAAATCTTCAAATACTTCCGTTGCATAAGGGTACTTTTCACTAATTTTTCTGTACCTGTCTTGTAATTCTTTATACTCTGGTGTATCAAAGGAATATTTTCTTTTTTGTTCTTCTAACCACTCTGAAAAATTATTATTGTTATAATTTAGAAATGAGTCATCATCTTTTTTTATGGATTTTATAGGTGTAATTTCATGTGCTAATTTATTACCTTCTACAATACCTAACTTAAAATAAATAAGTGTCCAACAATCAGCTTCTTCACTTGCTTTTAATTCATAATTTCTAAATAACTTTAATACTTTTTTTAGTTCATTTTCATCTGTTATAATAGCTTTTAAATGATTTACAAATCCTTCAGATAAATCAGTTATCTCTAATTCTAATTTTTTTATTTTATCATCTTCATTATATAAGAATTCTTAAATCATCTAAACTATTTTTAGAAACATAACCAGATCCTTGCCTATGTTCAAATCCATTTTTCTTTAAGAATTTTTTTACTTCTGCATACGCTGTTGGAGCTTTTTTTCCTGTATATTCTTCATATTTTTTTGTGTCAATATCAAAGTTTATTGCTTTCCTCATATATTACCTCTTAACCATTTACTGCTTTTACTTCATAATATGCCTCTAAACAATCTCCTTTTTTCTCGCCTTGTCCATCTCCTTCATCTACATACCAATACCATTCTTTAATTACTTTTAAAAACCAACTTGTATATGGAAATCTTGCAGTAGATCCAAAAGCATTCCAGTCATCATCAGTTCCCTCAAATATTCCTTTTGCTATTTCTTTTATTGTTTTGCTTTTATAACTGTTAAAATGTTTTCTAATTGCATTTAGACATTGTTCTTCTTCATAGCCTGCTTTTTTCAATTTTTCTTTATCAAATATAAATTCCATTTTCATAGATTTTATCTTCCTTTCGCAATATACTATTATTATACCATTAAAGCGATTAAAATACTACTACTTTTAAAAATTTTCCTTACAACTTGTAATTTGTCTTTATTTTTGTATTTCATTAGTTATCTTATCTAAACTAGAAAAATCAATAAAATTAACCTTTTTTTTATAAGTTTCTATCATTGCTCTATCTTCAGCTGTTTGCTTTTCATTTGGTAAATTCTTAACTGCATTATAAAGCAA
>CALYAA010000020.1 GCA_944393385.1 uncultured Clostridia bacterium | reverse complement strand
TTTTTTAATGCACTAAAAAAGCTGAGGCAGAAAACTTTTTAAAGTTTTCCACCCCAACTATTGACATTCAACCAAAAAACTATATATTAACCATAAAATAGTTAATATATAGTTTTTATTACTGTTTATTTTGCATAATCTACAACTCTTGTTTCTCTTATAACATTTACTTTAATCTGTCCAGGATAATCCATTTCCTCTTCAATTCTCTTAGACACGTCTCTTGCAAGTAATGTCATTTGATCATCAGAAATTTTTTCAGGTTTTACTATAATTCTTACCTCTCTACCAGCTTGTATAGCAAAAGATTTTTCAACTCCATCAAAAGAATCTGCAATACTTTCTAAGTTTTCTAGTCTTTTTATGTATGCTTCTAATGTTTCTCTTCTTGCTCCTGGTCTTGATGCAGATATAGCATCTGCTGCTTGTACTATAACAGCCTCTAGCGTTTGAGGTTCTACATCTCCATGGTGTGCTTCTACAGCATTTATTACAAGTGGATTTTCTTTAAATTTCTTTAAAACATCAACACCAATTTCAACATGTGTTCCTTCCATGTCATGGTCTAATGCTTTTCCAATATCATGTAATAGTCCTGCTCTACGTGCAAGTTTTGCATCTAGTCCTAATTCTTCTGCCATTATTCTTGCTAAATTTGATACTTCAATAGAATGGTTTAATACATTTTGTCCATAACTTGCTCTGTATTTTAGTTTTCCTATTAATTTGATAAGTTCTGGATTTAAGCCAATTACTCCACTTTCCATTGCTGCTCTTTCACCTTCAGATTGAATGGTTTCTGCTAATTCTTGTTTTGCTTTTTCTACCATTTCTTCTATCTTAGCAGGATGAATTCTTCCATCATCAATTAATTTTTCTAGAGCAATTCTTGCAACTTCTCTTCTTAATGGATCAAAACCTGATAATATAACTGCTTCAGGTGTATCATCAATAATTAAGTCAATTCCTGTTAAAGTTTCTAATGCTCTTATATTTCTACCTTCTCTACCAATAATTCTACCTTTTACATCATCTGATGGTAATGGAACTATTGATACTGTTGTTTCTGCAGAATGGTCTGCTGCACATTTTTGAATTGCATAACTAATAATTTCTTTTCCATTTTTTATTGCTTCATCTTTTGCTTTTTGTGTAAAATCTCTTATTAATGATGCTTTTTCTGCTGTTAAATCTTGTTCTACACTTTTTAATAATTGATTTTTTGCTTCTTCTTCAGTTAGTTTTGCAATTTCTTGAAGAACTCTAGTTTGTTCAGCATATAAATTTTCAACATCTTTTTTTCTGTCATTTAAGCTTTGTTCTTCTCTTTCTAATTCTTTTTGTTTTTGTTCAAAATGGTCAGAACGTTTCTCTAAATTCTCCTCTTTTTGAATAATTCTACTTTCTTGTTTTTGAATTTCGCCTCTTCTTTCTTTAATCTCCTTATCTAGCTCATTTCTAGCATTCATAATTTCTTCTTTAGCTTTAATAATTTCTTCTTTTTTCAAATTATCTGCTTCTATTTTTGCTAAATCTACTAGTCTTTTTGCTTCTTCTTCAGCACCATTGATTTTAGATTCTGCAACTTTTTTTCTAATAAAAATTCCAACTAGTACTCCAATTACTAATGAGATTAAGATAGCGGCTACAATGATTAAATTTTCCATAATCATACACCTCTTCCTTATTTAATTTTCAATGTTCGAATAAATATATATATATGTTTTATTATTATATTTTTATATATTTTTTCAACCTATTATATTTTATAATTATTATTGTAAACTGTCAAGTGTTTTTTAGATGAATTTTTATAAATAAGAAAAAGTTGTTACTATTCACAGTTTTCTTTAATTTGTTCTCTCCTGATTTGAATTTTCTACTGTATGGAGAAAATCTCAAAGTGTCAACGATTGTAACCTTTTATATAATGGGAAAAAATGATTTTTTCTATTCAATAAAAAATGAACTTTAAGAAAATATTTTCCTAAAGTCCATAAACTATTATGCTCTTGGATGAGCTTTTTTATATATATTTTTAAGTCCTTCATCTTGAAATTGCATATAAACTTGAGTTGATAAAATATCTGAATGTCCTAGCATTGTCTGAATTGATTTTAAATCTGCTCCATTTTGTAATAAATGAGTTGCAAAAGAATGTCTTAATACATGTGGTGTAATATCCTTTTCTATATGAGCTTGTTCTTTATAATATTTTATAATTTTCCAAAATCCTTGTCTTGTTAACCTTTGACCATTTACATTAACAAATAATGCTTTTTCATTTTCATCTTTAATCATAATTTTTCTTGCATTATTTACATATTCTTTCAAAGCTTTTAATGACATTTCTCCAATTGGAACTGTTCTCTCTTTTTTATCATTTCTACATGTTGCATATCCATTTTCTAAATCTATATCTTCTATATTTAAAGATATAATTTCTGTAACCCTCATCCCTGTTGCATAAGCAAATTCTAACATTGCCTTATCTCTAGTTCCCTTTAGGTCAACAGGTTTTGGCTGTTCTAATAATAATGCAACTTCATTTGATGTTAAAACACTTGGAACTCTTTTTTCTATTTTGGGTGATGAAATCCCATCAGTTGGGTCATTTTCTAATCCCTTATTTTTTACTTCATATTGATAAAAAGATCGTATTGATGCTAAACCTCTTGAAATTGTTGATGATTTTTTTCCTATTTCTTGCATGTGTGTTATATAATCTTTTATGCCTTCATATGTTTCTTCATTATATGCTTTCCCTTGTTCATTTAAATATTTTTCATATTGTTTTAAATCTCTTTCATATGACTGAAGTGTATTATTTGATACTTTTTTATCATTTTCTAAAAATTCAAAAAATAAGTTTAATTGTTCTTCCATTTCATTCCCCACCTTAAATATTATTCAATAAATTTTACATAAACAATGTACTTCTTTGTTATATCAAATTTTTTAAAAATTGTAAATAGATTTTTATAGTTTTCTAAAAATATTTAGAAAAAGTTAATATAAGTCTATAAGAAATTTCTATTTTTACAATTGAAGAAATTATCAATGCAAATAATATAAATAAAGATATAATACTATGTTTAAAAATTGATAATTTTATATTTTCTTTCCTTCTATCTTTTATTATTGATTTGTATAATTTTACACTACTAACCCCAAGTACTAATAATGCTGGAATAAATATAGCATTTTGCAAAAAAACCGTTAGTAATATAAACATAAATCCTTTCAATTTGCCTAATGTTAATACACAAGCTGATATGGTATACCCTAAGCAAAAACCTCTTGTTAAAATAATGCCAAATACTATTGGTATGCCAATTATTGTTGTTCCAGCAAACCATAATAAAAAAACTAATAATATATTATTATGAATATCATTTTTTAATTCGCTAATAAAATCACCATTTTGAATTGTCTTCATTTCATCTATATATGTATTTATATATTGTAAAATATCATTTTTAGAATCTGTTTGATTTATAAAGAATACTCCTAAAAATATACCTATTACAAAAATAATTGTTACAATTACATATGATTTTATATTATTAATTATTTCTTGTTTAAGGATATTAAAAAATTCGCTTTTTTTCTTTTGCATTCCGCTTCTCCTTATTAAATATTTTCTACATAATATCTATTCAATAAGGAAATTTTTAGAACTTTATATTTATAAACTTGATATATTAATTATTTTGCAAAACCGCATAAGCAATCATAAAAATTTTAATTAGCAGAAACCTTTCCGGTATATTCCTCCTCCGCCTGATTCTACCTTCATCTTGCCTTCACGGGCATTAATTATATTTTGGGCAATTTTTTCACCTACAATAGATTCTATATCATTTTCTGATAATTTATGTAATATATTCATTTCTGTTTCAAATTTGTCTAATAATTTTTCTATTGTTTTACCACCAACACCTGGTATAAAACTTAATGGTATTTGATAAATATATGGAGGTCTATTGTCAGGACTTTTTGTTTTTTCTTTATCTTTTATTAATTCAATTCTATCAAATACTCCAAAGGTAACTTTATCACTTCCACAATTTGGACATTTCTCTACAGGTTCTTTTGTTTCAATTGTACAATCACAATTATCACAATATGTTCTATGATATTTTCCGAGTTTAGGATCTACACCATAATTAGCTAAAATCTTACGTCCGTCTTCATTTTTAAGGGCTTTTATAACCTCTTTAAAACTAATATCTTCAACTAACATTTTATTATATTCTCTAGCTATTTTAGGAAGAGAATGGGCATCTGAATTAGTTACAAATGTTTTGTTCTCTAATTCTGTTATCATATCTGCTAAATAAGTATCTGAACTTAATCCTAATTCTACTGCAAATATTTTATTATATTTTTCCTTAAAAATATTTTCAATTCTATCTGTACAATTGCCATAATAACTCTTGAACGGAGTAAAAATATGAGCAGGTATTAATATTCCATTATATTTTTCTACTATATCAATTAAATCATAGCCTGATAAGTCTGACCTTTGTGTACTTAAAGTAATATTTTTTATATGATATCTCATTTCATTAGAAAAATTTTTTATATCTTGTAAATGTGGAAAATAGCATAAATTATGAGCACTTCCATTTTTTCCGTTTCTACCCTTTTCTGATGTCTCAACTTCACTTCCAAGTATAATACAAACTTTATCTTTATATATTATTCCACCATCTTTTAATTCATATGCTTCTCCTGTTTTTAAAAAATTTTCAATATCTTCAATTACATATGGAGATGCACAATCTATTATTCCAACTACTTGTATTCCTTTTCTGTCTGCACATTCTTTTGCTATATTTGCAAAATTTAAACTTCTTGCAGCAGTTATTTTTATTGGTTTACCATTTTCACTTCTACCTATGTGAACATGTAAATCTGCAAATATTTCATACATATATTCATTTAAGTTAGCTCATTTTATGAGCTAACTTATCCTCCTATTCATTAACATTTTTTAATATTTTTTCTTTTGTTTCATTACTAAACATAGATTTACTATCTTCATTTGCCCCATTATTTTTTAATACTTCTTTTATTTTCTCATCTACAGTTACAGAATAATCTACAGAAAGTTTTTTTACAAATTCTGGTATATCTTTTGATTCTCTCATCAATTTTTGTAATCTTGCAAATACAGTTGTATTAACAATACCTTGTATATATACTTTATCAAATGTTAAAGCAAATTCTCTAAATATCTCTAAATATCTATTATATTCACCTTTTAAATTTCTATGTTCAATTAATACCATTGCTTCATCTGGATGCATACCTATTCTTTCTGGTCTATCAATTAACATACCTCCAAATTGATCTACAAGTTCTAATATATCACTTTCAGGTTCTCTCTTATCTTGTTCACTATATCTATTTACACCTTCACAGATTTTACAAAACCTATCATTAAATCCAAGCTTTTTTAAATATCTTGCACCCTCTATAGCATATGTTTCTATTTTTCCTAATTTTTGTGCATTTTCTACCTTTTTGCAATTACATAATAAACAAGCTGTTAATATTAAATTATGATCTAACTTAATATTTGTATATTCTAAAAACATTCTTGCAATTTCTGTCTTAAATATAATAGATTTGTCAAAATTAATCCCTAATCTTGGAGCTAAGAAATATATAATTTCTTCCTTTGCTATTAAATCTTTTTCATTTAAAATATATTCAGCGAATTCTTCCATCCTTCGTTTCTCCTTTTCTTTCTACATATTAAAGAATTTGTTAAATTCTTCTTCATTAATTTTTTCTTTTGCTATTAGCTCAGAAGCAATTGCATGTAATAAATTCATATTCTGCAATAAAATTTGTTGAGCTTTTTGATATGCTGTATCAATAAGTTTTTTTACCTCTTGCCCTACAACATCTTCCATATTGTTTCCAAGTAATTGATATTCAAAGTTTCCTTCACTATCTTTTAAACATATAGGACCTATTATATCACTCATTCCATAAACAGTTACCATATCTTTTGCAATATTTGTTGCAACTTCTATATCATTACTTGCTCCTGTTGAAATGTCATTTAAAACTAGTTTTTCAGCTGCACGTCCTCCTAATAATGCAACAAGTTTTTCTTCCATTTCTGTTCTTGATATAAAGTACTTATCTTCATTAGACTTATACATTGTATAACCACCTGCAACACCTCTTGGAACAATAGATACTTCTTTAACTGCTGTTTGTGTTGGTAAAAATTGACTTACTATTGCATGTCCGGCTTCATGATATGCTGTCAATTTTTTATCTTTATCTGAAGTTTTTCTACTTGTTTTTTCAAGTCCAACAGTAACCTTTTTTACAGCTTCATCTAGGTCATCACTTGTAATTGCACTATGTTGTTTTTTTGTTGCTATAATTGCTGATTCATTTAAAATATTAGCTAATTCTGCTCCAGTAAAACCAGCTGTATCTTCTGCTATACTGTGTAAAGAAACATCTTCTGAAAGTTTTTTATCTCTTGAGTGAATTTTTAATATTTCTTCTCTTCCAACTATATCTGGAGATGGAATTGTAATTTGTCTATCAAATCTTCCAGGTCTTAACAATGCTTTATCTAACATCTCTGGTCTATTAGTTGCAGCTAAAACTATTATTGTCTCTTCTGATGAAAAACCATCCATTTCAACAAGTAATTGATTTAATGTTTGATTGTTTTCTGTTTCTGCACCATTATTACTTGTTCTTCTTGAACCTATAGCATCAATTTCATCTATAAATACAATACATGGTGATAATTTTCTAGCTTTATCGAATAATTTTCTAACTCTTGAAGCTCCAAGTCCTGCAAACATTTCTATAAATTCTGATCCACTCATAGAAATAAATGGCACATTTGCTTCACCTGCTATAGCTTTTGCAATTAATGTTTTTCCTGTTCCTGGTTTACCATATAATAAAACACCTTTTGGAATTTTTGCTCCCATTTCTGTAAATTGTTTTGGTTGCTTTAAAAATTCAACAATTTCTTTTAATTCCTCTTTTTCTTCATCTAAACCAGCAATGTCTTCAAATGTTACTTTTGTGCTTCTTTCTGTATCTTCATATACTTGTCCTTTTTCGCCAAGTCCTTGCATTTTAAATATCATAATAAATAATGCTAACATAATGGCTGTTGGTAATAAAGAAAAGAAATAAGATGGAATTTGTGCTAATATACTTTGTGGTTTTTGGGTTAATTTTATTTCATTTCCTTCTAAAGCTTGATTTTGTATTAATTCCATAAAAACTTGTGTGTTTGGAATAATAGCTTTCTTTTCTTCTTCTACTTCTTTTAGTTTTACTTTTAATGTTGTACTTCCAACTGTCATTTCTATTTCTTCAACATTTTTGTTTTGAATTTCTTTAATTAATTCAGTATATGCAAGTACATTTTCATCCTCTTTATCTTTATTTTTTTGTTGGTATATAATTAGTATAGCGGTTACAGCAATTAAAACTACTAAAAGAATTATTAATAAAATTAATTTTGATGTTTCCTCTTTTTTCTTTTGCTTGTTTGAATCTTGATGTTTTTTGTCTTTACTCATTTTTTATTTCATTCCTTTCTTCCTGTAAGATTAGGCTTCAGAGCCATTAGTTTCTTTCCCATCAGGTTTTTCTTTATTATCATCTTTTTTCTTTTCATCATCTACTGGATTTCTTGGCTCAACAGTTGGTTCATCTTCATTTTCTTGGTTTTTAATTTCTTGTCTAACTTTTTCTTGCTCTTTTTTTATTTTTTCAACTTCTTGCATTCTTTTTATTAAATCATCTTTTAACAAGAAAATAACTGTTGCTAAATATATATATGCTATAGTTATATAAGCTACTTGGAAGTATGTTATTGTAAAAGTTATAAATAAATTTATTATTATATATATCATATTTAATATTGTTGGTAAAGTTAATGCATAAACTGCCATATTGTATATTGCTACAAATCTTATTTTTATTCTTGTAATAACTGTTGTCAACCATCCAAATATAGCTATTTCTAAAGCATTAACAGCCATTACCAAAATTTCAGCTATTAAAAATGATAAAAATGCAGAAACAAAATAATTTAAATAAAAGCTATTCATTTCTGAACCACGCATAAATTCTATTAATTGAGCTTTGTTAAATGTTTTTATATCTTCTCCTACATAACTTCTAATAAAGTCCTGGTATGTATACGGACTAACATTTGCTTCTATTTCATCAGTTTTTGTTCTAATAACGATTTGGTTTTTAAAGAAATATATTGTAATTCCATTCTTGTCATTTTGTTCTTGGAATAAAGCTTTTTCTTCATTATTTTCTAATAAAGGATTAATTATAATTCTGTCAACTCCATCATAAGGTACATTTTCAATAAAAATTGGTTCACTCAAATTCATTTGAATATTTCCATCTTCATATGTGAATTCAGGAATATTATTTTGAATATAATCTGCTAATTGAAAAACCAAATTTCTCATGGATACTGTAGAACCAATTGTCATACATATAGTAACAAAAGCACTTAAAATAATTAAATATTTAAATGCTCTTCCAAATCCCTCTGTTGCCATTTCTGGATATTTTTCAAATTTTGTTATAGAATACCAAACTTTTTTAAAAAATCCTATATTTACAATTTCTTCATCATTTTTCATTTTCTATATCTTTCCTTCCTAATGCTTTAATTTGGCTAAAATTTATACTTGAATTATATAAAAATTTTTTAAGCAAAATTTTTATTAATCTTTTATAATCAACATCCCTCACATTTTAATTCGTTTTAAATATATTCTCTACTAATTTCGCTATTAACAAATATTGGACTTACTTCAAAAAGAACTTCTTCTCCTATATCTATATCTTTTCCAGATATATCAACAGTTACATGATACATTCCAAGTCTACCTAAAACCTTACATTTTTCTCCATTTATCATAACAAATATTCCCTGTTTTTTAAATAGATTTTTTACATCTCTAACAATATACCTTATTTTATCTATTTTTCTATACATGTCCTTATCAACAACTACATTAAATCCGTCTGCATATCCACATGGAATAATAGCTACTTTTGTTTCTTTTTTTGTTTTAAATGAATTTGAATATCCAATATTATATCCTTTTGGCAATGTTTTTATTTCTGAAACATTAGATCTCAAAATTCCTACTTTTTTAAATCCCCAGACATTTGGAATAGAAAGTCTTCCTAGAAGTGCTGAACCAATTCTTACAGCATTTAAATGCATCTCTTTAAATCGTAAAAATGCAGAAGAATTACATATATGCAACATGCCAGTTTCTATATTATTTAACTTTAGAGTTTCTACACATTTTAAAAACCTATTAAATTGTAATTGTGTTTCTTTTCCATTTCCAAAAAAAGCAATTGAAAAGTGAGAAAAAGCACCTTCTATTTTTATATTATTCCAACTTTTTATATATTCTATCATTTTTTCTTCATCAGAATAAATAAAACCATATCTTCCAAAACCTGTATCAATTTTTAAATGTACTCTTGCTTTTTTTGTTTTAGACAAATCATTTACTGCATCACCAGCTTCTTTAGAGCCTATTGTTAATATAATGTTATTATCAAGCATTTTTTGAATATCTTCTTTTACTGCTGTTGATGACATCATTAAAATATCTTCTTTTATCCCAGCTTTTCTTAATTGTATAGCTTCTTCTACTGTTGCAACAGCAATTATTTTTATTCCATTATCAATTAAAAATTTAGAATATTGCACAAGTCCAAGCCCATAACCATTTCCTTTAACAACAGCAATTATTTTTACTTTTTCTCCATTATCATTTTTTCCATCAGAATCAATAATTTTTTTTATGATTTTTAAATTATGTTTTATTTTGTCTTTTTCTACTAATAATTCTTTCAATCTCGTTCTTCCTCTCACTATTATCTATGCAGACGATTTTAATTATTAAAAATTATAATTTATAGCTGATTTTTAGTGTTTTTTATTTTTTAGTTTTGCTTTTAAAGCTCTTAAATTTCTAAATGTTTTTTCAGAGAACTTATATAATGAATAAGTAATTGGCTTAAATGGTATATAAACTTCTCCTACAAATTCTGTAAATGTTGCTCCAAATCCTTTTTTAAATCTATATAATCCATATTGAGGATGATTTTCATCAACAACTCCAGAAACTCCTCTAAAATCATAAATATCATCTTTTCTGGCAATTGCCATTTTTATCATTTCCCACTGTAATAAATAATTAGGCATTAAGTTTCTGTGTTCATTACTACTTGCACCATATAAATACCATGTTTTATTACCATAAAAAATTGGAATTACTCCTGAAATAGGTTTACCATCGTAATAAGCCATCAATAATTTCATATGTTCTGGTGCCATTTCATCATACATTTTTTCAAAATAAGATAGAGATCTAACAATAAATCCATCTCTTGCACCAGTTTCTACCATTATTTTATGAAAATCTTTTAAATCTTCTCTTGTGCCTTCTCTTATTTCTACTCCTTTTTTTATTGCTAGACGTACATTATATCTCGTTTTTGAATGAAATCCTGCAAAAATCTCATCCTCTGTTTTATCTTTTATATCTAATCTAAATACATATCTTGGTTGAATTTCTTCTCTAAAATTTTTTGCATCATCTTTTATTCTATATCCTAAATTTGTTACTATTTTCTTGTATTCTTCATCACTACTTAAAATATCTGGCTCTGCACTAAATACAATTGCTTTATATTTTTTTGCTAATTCTTTTATTCCATCTGTTAATTGTTTTATAACTGTTATATCATGTATATCACATGTTGGGCCTCTCGAAGAGTACATTATATTACCAAAAATAGGTATTTTTCTTATAAGTATACTAATTGCTCCTATTATTTTGCCACTTTCATCTTCTGCAAGTACAATTTCATTTTTCCAGTTTTCTTTTACTTTTGCCCATTCTGGTGATTGTTGGAAATTACACCTCTCATGCTTTTCCAGAAATTCTTTATATGCTTTTCTATCTTTCTCATCTGTTACTATCCTCATTTTGTTTTCCTTTCATTTTTGTCTATATTTATTTTATTTATAATTATTGTTTACTTTTCACGATTATTTTACACTAATTATATAAATTTTACAAGTGTTTTATGTAAAAAAAGATATTTCATTAAAGATATTTGTTACAATTAACAACTAAATTTTTTAATAATTTATTGTGTGGTAAATAGAAATGATATTTTTTCTTTACTTTTTATATAATTTGTGGTAAAATTATGTAGTTGTCTATTGACAACTGTATATACTTTTTCAAGTTTGAAAGGAGAATACATGAAAATATCTGACAAGGAATTACTTTACCAAGCTTTAAAAGAAAAAAATTACTTTAAATTTGGTAAAACAGATTCCCTACAGGTTCTTAGTACTGCAAAAAGCTTGGAGGAAATTGTTATCAAAGTAGAAAGAAGTTGCAATACTGATAGACTGCTTTTCCGCTATGACCAAAAAGATAAATCTTTTTATAGAATAGCACTTAATCAAGAAGATTTTGATTTACTTGACTTGGAAACTCGTTATACTACTCTTCCCCAATGTAGGATTAAAAAATGTTTAAGTAGAGTGATAAACTTCTCTGATTTTATCAATTTGCTTAACAGTCAATTTGAAGCAATTGCAATATACACATATGAGGAAATTAAAAATTAAGAACTAACATTTTCAAAGCCAACACTTTTTTGTGTTGGCTATCTTTTTTATTGGCTGGGGCACTGTGATTCGAACACAGGAATGTCGGAGTCAGAGTCCGATGCCTTACCGCTTGGCGATGCCCCAATATACCTATATAATATTTCAACACTTTTATATTAGCATATTTATTTAAAATTTGCAACACAAATTGTTAATGTTGCAAGATAAAAAATTTTTACTATGCCCTTAGCTAACTTAGCATAACAATTATAATACTTTTTTAAAGAAGCGGATATTAAAATTTATATCCGCTTAATTCTTTTTCTATTTTTACATAGTTTTCAAAGTTTTTTTCTAACATGTCATTAAAGCTTTTGCAATGTGTTTTGTATTTGATGTGGCAAAATTCATGTGCAATTACATATTCAATTATTTCTTTTTTAAATTGCATTAGTTCTGGATTAATTAATATTTTATTTCCACCAACACATTTTGCAAGTTCTCCATCTAGTTTTTCTATTGAATATTCTTCTGGTGCTATTTCAAGCATTAATCTTATTTTTTCCATTATATTATCTATTTGTGTATTTGCTATTTGTTGATACATTTTTTCAATAGATATTTTTAAGATTTGTTCATTTCCAATTTTCTTATATTTCATCGGTAATATTATTTTTATTTCATAATTTTCTTCTAAATTTAATTCTGGAGTAACTATATTTTGATATAATACTTTTATGTCATAATTCTTTCCAAATATTTTTACAGATTGTATATTTGGGATGTTTTGTTTTTCATATTCGTTTATTTTACTTAATATCCAGTTTTTCTTTTCTTCAACTGCTGCTTGGATTTTACTTGAACTAAAATACCATGGTGCATTAACTACTACTTCTCCATTTTGTATTGTTATATACATTTCTTTGTTTACGGCTTTATTTACTGTATATGTTATAATATTGTTTTTCTTTCCAAATATACTCATCTTTTTTCCTCCTTATATTTTGAACTCTTGTTCGTTTTTTGATAAACCTATTTTATATCTTATTTCATAAATTGTCAATAGTTTTTATAAATTTTTCGAACATTTTTTTGTTAAAAATAAAACCATTACATTTTACCGCTTTTGACACTACTAAATATCATATTTTTTGTATAAAAGCATATTTTTTATTATGCAACTTAACTAGAAAATTTAACTTTATTTAAAAAAGAAAGGGATTTATATGAAGAAATGTAATTTCTATATTATAAAATTAAAACAATTAATATTGCCTCTTATTTTAATTCTTTTTACAGTGTGTCTGGCTGTTTTTTCTAATACAAATCTTGTAGCTGCAAAGAGTGGACTTATTTTATGGGCAAATTCTATTGTTCCTTCTCTATTTCCATTTTTTGTTGCAACAGAATTACTCTCACATACAAATTTTATATATTATTTAGGTAAAATTCTAAATAAATTTATGAAACCTATTTTTAATATTAGAGGAGAAGGCAGTTTTGCTTTAATTATGGGAATTATAAGTGGTTACCCTATGGGTGCTAAAATTGCTGCTAATTTTAGAAGAAATAATGTTTGTACAAAAGAAGAATGTGAGAGATTATTAAGCTTTACTAATAATTCTGGTCCTTTATTTATAATTGGAAGTGTTGGAATTGTTATGTTTGGTAATTCCACAATAGGATTTTTACTTTTAATTACTCATATACTTGCTTCACTTACTGTTGGATTTTTATTTAGATTTTGGAAATATAAGTCTAAAAAGGAAATAAATATTAATAAATTTAGTTCTAAACCTACAAATGAAATTACTTTTTCTAATTTAGGTGGAGTAATTGGAAGTAGCATTACAAATTCAATTAATACTATTCTTTTAATTGGTGGGTTTGTAGTTTTATTTTCAGTAATTTTATCAATAATGGAAAAAAGTAATTTTCTTAATATAATAAGTGCTTGTATTGAACCAATATTTAAATTTTTAAAAATTCCATCAGAATTTGCTACTGGATTTATTTCTGGAATCATTGAATTAACTAATGGATTAAATATTATATGTACAATACCAGAGAAAAAAATATCAATTAATATAATTATAGCATCATTCTTATTAGGATTTGGTGGGATTTCTGTTTTACTTCAAGTATGGAGTGTAATTTCAAAAACAGATTTATCTATAAAGCCATATATAATAGGTAAAATATTACATGCATGTTTTTCTGCATTTTATACTTTTTTATTTTTAAAAAATTTTATATTTTTTAATTTTGATTTGATGATATAGAATAGTAAGGTGGGCTTCTTTAACATTTCTATTATAGAACAATAGTGGGCTTCTTTAGAATTTTCTATTTTCATAATTTTTTGAAGCCCACGTCATTGTTCGTGCGCCAAATTTTACAAATGTAAAATTTGTGTGCAACCGTTGGAGCGAAGCTCTTTTATTGAATAGGAAAAATCGCTTTTTCCTATTCAATAAAAAATTGAGAAAGAAATTTTTAAGTATTCCTTCTCAATTATAATTTTAATTTTTGGTAACCTCATTTAACATCCATAATTTTTTAGAATATTCTTTTAAATAATCATCCATTAATGCTGATGTTTCATTATCTTCAAAATTTTCTGCACATTTTTTGATTTCTAATGATTTTTGGTATAAAGTGTTGTAATCTTGAGTTACATTTTTTAAAAGTTCTTCACTTTTTATTTTCTCATTTTTTGCTTCAACAATTTCAGAATTGCTTATAAAATCTCTCATTGTTCCAAGTGGTTCATATCCTTTAGCTAAAATATGTTCTGCAATTTCATCAATTTGTTCTCTAATTTCATCATAAAACTCTTCTAATTTACTATGAATAACAAAAAAATTATGTCCTTGAACATTCCAATGATAGTTTTGTAATTTCACAGACATAATTTCAAGTTCACTTAAAAACTTGTTTAAATTAATTATATTTTCTTCCATAATGTACCTCTCTTTCAGATACATTATTAACCAAAAATAGTTATATTATTCAAATTTATTTCCTACTTCTATATGATTGCCTCTTAAAAAATCACATATAGGCATTTTTTTTGCATTTTCAGCTTGTATTTCAATTACTTTGATTATGCCTTCTTTAGCTTTTATATAAAGACCATCTTTGCTGTCAGATTTAATAATTATTCCATTTTCTACAGAATTCAATTTATCATCAAGAGGTAATGTATCTACTTTCCAAAATTTATATTTTTTATTATCTAAAAAAGAATATGCTCCCATTATAGGGTTTAAACCTCTAACTAAATTTTTAATTTCCAAAGCTGTTTTTTCATTCCAATTTATTTTTGCCATTTCTTTGTTTAGCATAGGAGCTAAAGTAAACTCCTCTCCTTGAGGAATTCTTGGTGCTGTTCCACTTTCTATTTGTTCAATTGTTTGAACCAAAAGTTTTGCTCCAATTTTTGAAAGTCTATCCCATAATTCACCAGTTGTTTCATCTTCGCCAATTTCAACTTCTTCTTTTAAAATCATATCACCTGTATCCATCCCAATATCCATATACATTGTGGTAATTCCTGTGATTTTATCACCATTTAATACAGCCCATTGAATTGGAGCAGCTCCTCTATATTTAGGTAAAAGTGAGCCATGAACATTAATACAACCTAATTTGGGAATATCTAAAATTTCTTTAGGTAAAATCTTTCCATAAGCAACTACACATATAATATCTGGTTCTAAATTTTTAAGTTCTTGTATAAATTCTTGATTATTTCTAACCTTTTCTGGTTGGTAAATTTTTAAACTTTTTTCTAAAGCAAATTCTTTTACTGGTGTAGGAATTAATTTCATCCCTCTTCCTTTGGGTTTATCAATATTTGTTACAACACCCATAATGTTATATCCTTTATTATATAAAGCTTCTAGGGAATCTCTAGCAAAATCTGGTGTACCCATAAAAATAATTTTCATTATAATCACTCTCCATTTTAATTCTATTAAACATTAAAAATTATTTTTTGCTTAGTATAATTTTATCTATAAAAATAATATATTAACTTTATAGTGTATAATTAATTTATAAGCAAAAAATAATTTTAACTTATAGAATTTCTTTAGCAATTTTGGCATAATCTTCTATACTTAAATTTTCAGCTCTAACATTTTCATCCAAATTTAATTTTCTCAAAATTTTAAGACCTTCTTGCTTACTCGCAAAAACTTGAGTATTAGTTAATGCATTTAATAATGTTTTTCTTCTTTGCATAAAAGCACTTTTAATAATCATAAACATAACTTTAGGATTTTCTAATTCAACTACAGTCTTTTTCCTCAATTTCAATTTAATAACTTCAGAAGTCACATCAGGTTCTGGAATAAAAGAATTATTTTGAACTTCCATAACTTTTTCTGATTCGCAATAATAAAATATAGTATAAGTAATCGCTCCTGTATTTTTCCCACCCGGAATTTCAATTAATCTATCAGCAACTTCTTTTTGTATCATGACTGTAATAGAGTCAATATCTAATTTATCTTCTAATAATTTCATAATAATCGGAGTTGTAATATAATATGGTAGATTTGCAACAATTTTAACATTATTTATGTTTTCATTTTTTTTATTTAATTTAATTAGTTCATTTAAGTCTACACTTAATACATCTTCATTAATTATCTCTATATTTTTACTATTTACAAATCTTTCATTTAAAATCTTTATCATTTTTTTATCTAGTTCTATACATATTACTTTTCCTGCTTTTTCTATCAACTCTTTAGTTAGAGTTCCTAAGCCTGGTCCTATTTCTATAATTAAATCATCTTTAGAAATATCACTTGCTTTTATAATATTTTCTACAACTTCATTATTAATTAAAAAATTTTGTCCTAAGTCTTTATTTGCCTTTATTCCATACTTTTTCATTATTGTTTTTGTTTCTTCTAACAAATCTTTCATTTAAGCCTCCACATTTGAAACTACACAAACTCCATTTTCGTATTTTAGTGTAATATTTTGAATTAATCTTATAAAAGTGTTCATATTTTGTTTAGTTATTTCATATGTTGTTTCTTGTCCTTTAATATTTTTTACTTTTATATCTTCAATCATATAATCTGTTTGTGTTCCTGTTACTTCTTTCATATACAATGTTCCATTATAATTTATAAATTCACTAAATTGCGATTTCAAAACATCTAAAGTCATATATTTAGTCATTGCCTTCTCAAAATCAGAATAAGAAATTCCAGTAAATTTATAATCTACATATTCTGCTGGTAACGTTTCATTTGTATTTTCTATTGTTTGTGGTAAACTTAAACTATTTAATAAATATTGTGTACCACCTGTTTTAATATCTGCTAAATTTGTAAAATTATATATAGTTGTTGAAGCAATATCATCAGGGATTCTATTAGCAATTTGTATTGTCATAGCAGTTCTCATAGCTTCATTATAATATTGATTATATAAGTTTTCTTCACCAACAATTTCAATTGCATACATATAACCATCTTGCATAACAGCAAGTATTTTTGCTTTTATCCCCTTATTTCCTGCTTCAAATTCTCTCCATTGAACATCATCTATTAATTGTGTTTTTGTATATTCTATTGACGAATATATAGAATGTTCTAATAATTGTGTTTTCATTTCTTCATTTGTCATATCACTTTTTTCTAGATAAACATTTATTCTAATATCATCAGTCGTACCATCTTCTTTTTGATTTGATGGTCCTTGAATATAATATATTATAGAACCGTTTTGTTTCTCTATAACTTGCCATTTATCAGATAATTTTCCTATATCTAACATAATTACATTATTAGAATATATGTTAGTTTCTGTAAATTCATCTGACTGTTCTGTTTCTGATGTATTGTCAGTATTTTTACCTAATTTAATATTTCCAGAATATCGTCCTATTGCATAAATTACAATACAAATTATTATAATTATAAACAATACCATTCCGAAATTAATTTCAAAAGTTTTCTTCTGTTTCGACATTTTTCTACCTCTCTTATTACTTACATTCTGTCTGGCATTTCCATACCAAGTAAGTTTGCTCCTATTTTTAATACATTTCCTGTAGCATAAGTTAAAAATATTCTTGTATTTTGTATTTTTTTATCTTCTGTAATGATTTGATTTTCATTATAAAAATTGCTATATGCTTTTGCTAAATCAATTAAATATCTAGATAAAATTGATGGTTCATTTTTTTCTGTTACTTGAATTAGAATGTTTTCAAAATTGTAAATTAATTTTAATATTTTACTTGAAGATTCTTCTAATAAATATTTTGCATCAATATTTTCAAAAGATGGTATTCCACCAGCTTTTTCAATTATACTTTTTGTTCTAACATAAGTATATTGTAAATATGGACCTGTTTCTCCTTGAAAATTAAGTACTCTATCCCAATTAAATATTTCATCCTTAATTCTGCTATTTGCTAAATCATTAAATATAACAGCTCCAACTCCAACTTTTTTTGCAATTTCATCTTTATTTTCTAGTCCTGGATTTTTCTCATTAATAATTTCTTTTGCTCTTTCAATTGCTTCTTTAAGTAAATCTTCAAGTTTTACTACATTACCATCTCTTGTTGACATTTTACCTGTTTCTAATAATACCATACCATATGATACATGTTCTAATCCATCTGTATATTTTTTATCTAATCCTAGTAGTTTTGCTACTTGGAATATTTGCTTAAAGTGTAAAATTTGCTCATAAGATGTTACATATAATGCTTTATCAAAATCATATGTACGAGCTCTATAAAGTATTGCAGCTAAATCTCTTGTTGCATATGTTGAAGAACCATTTGATTTTTGGATTAAACATGGTGGCATTCCATATTCTTCTAAGTCTACAATCCTTGCTCCTTGTGATTCAATTAATTTTCCTGATTTTTTTAGTAAATCAATTACTTCACCAATTTTATCTGTATAAAATGATTCTCCATTCCATGAATCAAATTTTGTTCCAAGTATATCATAAACTTTTTGAAACTCTTTTAAGCTTAAATCTTTAAATTTTGACCAAAGTTCTACACATTCTTTGTCTCCATCTTCTAATTTTTTGAAATTATTTCTACATGCTTCTAAAACACTTTCATCTTCTTTACATTCATTTGATATTCTAACATATATTTCTGTTAATTTTTCAATTGGATTTTCTTCCAAATTGTACTCTGAACCCCATTTTTTATATCCTTCAATTAATTTTCCAAATTGTGTTCCATAATCTCCTAAATGGTTAATTCCTGTAACATTATATCCCAAGTATTTATAAATATTATATAATGCTGCTCCAATAACTGTTGTACGAAGATGACCAATATGAAATGTTTTAGCTATATTAGGAGAAGAATAATCTATTACAATATTCTTTCCTTCTCCTATATTTGATTTTCCATATTCTTTGTTTTTTGTTACCTCATTTAATATTTCTAAAGCAAGAGTTTCTTTATTTACAAAGAAATTTAAATATCCTCCTACAACTTCTAGCTTTTCTATAACATTTTCAGAAATTTGAATATTTGATTTTATTTCATCTGCTATAACATTTGGAGATTTTTTTAATGTTTTTGCTAATTTAAAACATGGAAAAGCATAATCACCATTTTCTGGTTCTTTTGGAACTTCTATATATCCTTCTATTTCATTACTTTCTATATTTGTTATTTTAGAAATTTCATCTGCTATTATTTTTTTAAAATTTATCATGAATTTCTTCCTTTCGTACGTTTATGTTTATTTTTTTACAATTTCAGTTCCTTCTTTAGTGTCTTTTACTATATATCCTTTTTTAAAAATCATATCTCTTAGTTTATCTGATTCACTCCAATTTTTATTGTTTCTTGCTTCTTTACGTTTTTCTGCTAAATCTAAAATTTCTTGTGGTATTTCTTCTTTTAATTCAGTTTCATCTATTTTTATTCCTAAAACTGTATCAAATTTCTTTAATAAATCTGCTATTTTCTTTGACTTTGTTTTATATCTAACAGCTTCCCAAACAATACTTAGTGCAAGAGGCATATTCATATCATCATTTATAGCTTTATGAAATCTTCCTTCTAAATCATTAATAATTACATCTGAAACATCTTCTGTTCCTTTTAAATGATTTTGAAAACCTTCTCTTAAACGATCTAGAGAAGCGGAAGCAGATTCAATTCCTTCCCATGTAAAATTTAATTTACCTCTATAATGACATGAAAAATTGAAAAATCTATATGCTAGTGGTGAATATCCTTTTGCAATAATATCATCTACTAAATAAACATTTCCTAAACTTTTTGACATTTTACCGCCATCAACAAGTAAATATTCTCCATGTATCCAGTAGTGTGCAGGAATTTTACCACATGCTCCTTTATTTTGAGCGATTTCATTTTCATGATGTGTTGGTACTAAATCTATTCCACCTGTATGTATATCAAATTCTTCTCCAAGATATTTTGTGCTCATTGCTGAACATTCTATATGCCATCCAGGATAACTTGGACCCCATGGACTATCCCATTTCATTAAATGATTTTCTGGAGCTTTTATCCAAAGTGCAAAGTCATATGGATTTCTTTTTTCTGGATCTACTTCAACTCTTGCCCCTGCTTTTTGATTGTTTAAATCAATTCCTGAAAGTATACCATATTTATCTAGTTTTGATACATCAAAATAGATAGCTGTTGAAGTTTCATATGCATATCCATTTTCCATTATTTTTTTGACCATTTCTAACATTTCTTTTATATGGTCAGTTGCTCTACATATAACTTCAGGAGTTTCAATATTTAGTCTTTCTAAATCTCTAAGAAATAAATTTGTATAATAATTTGCAATTTCTAATGGACTTTTATGTTCTTCTCGTGCTGATTTAATCATTTTGTCTTCTCCCTCATCTCCATCAGAAACTAAATGTCCTACGTCTGTAATATTCATTACATGTTTTAAATGATATCCATTGTATTTTAAAATTCTTCTTAATGTATCATTTAATAAATATGTTCTCATGTTTCCAATTGTAGCATCTTTATAAACTGTTGGGCCACAAGAATAAATTGTGGCCTCTTTTTCTTTTATAGATTTAAATAATTCTTTTTGTTTTGTTAATGTATTATAGAAATATATATCCATAACCCCTCCATCTAAGCAATGCTTACTAATTTATTTTAATTTGATCCTGTTGATTCTGTTTTGTTTGTACTAGATGTACTTCCACCAGTTGTACTTCCTGTTGATGGTTTATTTGTTGATCCTGTTGATGGTTTTTGAGTGCTATCTGTTTTGTTGCTATCTCCAGTTGTGCTACCAGTTGATGGTTTATCTGGATTTGTTGAGCCTGTTGTTGGCTGTGTTGGACTTGTTGTTGGTTTTGTAGGCTCTGTTGGTTTAACTTCTTCTGGTTTTTTGTGTATTGTACAATATTCTGTTGGTGGATTATTACCTGATTTAAGTTCTGTAGTATTCCATAGTCCTAGTCTTTCTTTTTCAGGTATATATCCTGAATCTTTTGTTTCTTTTGAGGATGCAGGACAATATTCATTTGCAAGTAATCCTGAATCTTTACATATTGTATATGTTGTTGAATGTGCATCACAAGTTTCTGGTAATTTTCCTTTTATAAATATTTCAGAATGTGTTGATGTACATTTATCTGATGCTAATCTTCCACTTACATTACAAACTGTTGCAGTTACTACACCTTCTGGTTTAGTAAATTTTGAGTCTTCTAAATTTGCATGAATATTTTTCATGATATTTGCAAATATACGTCCTGAAGATCTATTACTTGCAAGTGTAACTGTTTGTGGTTCATCAAATCCATAATATACTGCACATGCATAATAATTTGTAAATCCACATAGCCATCTATCTTTATCTCCATTTGTTGTTCCAGTTTTTGCAGCAAGGTCCATTCCACTTATTTTACAATATGATGCTGTTCCACCATAACCTTCTGCACCATTTACTACAGATGTTAGCATGTTTTTTAAAACATATGCAGTTTCAACTGAACATACTTTTTCAGTAGTTTGATTTGGTTGCATTACTGTATTTCCTTCAGAATCTACAGCTTTTGTATAAAATGTAGGTTCTATATAAACACCATCATTTGAAATTGTTGCATATGCACCAGCCATTTCTAATGGGCTTATTCCATATGTTAAACCTCCAATTGCTAAAGCTAAGTTATTATCTCTTTCATCATCCAATGTTGAAATTCCCATTTTTTTCATATATTCCATAGATTTCTTTGGTGTTAATTCAGCCATTATTTTTACAAATGGGACATTTTGTGATGTTGTTAATGCCGATCTAACTGTTCTATATGTTGTATAATAATTATAATTCTTTGGGTCATATCCTCCACCAAATATTGTATATTTATCTAAATATATTGTTGCTGGTGTAATTATTCCTTCTTCAAGTGCTGGTAATACATCTGCTATTGGTTTTATTGCAGAACCTGTTTGCCTTACTGCAAATATTCTATTTAGTCCTCGAGATGTTGTTTTTTCTCCTAATTGTCCTACAGCTCCTACTACATATCCAGTTTTTGGATCTATTACAACTGCTGCTGCTTGTGCATATATAGGGTTTCCGTTTTCATCATATACGATATTTTTATTTGCATCTTTTAATGTTAATTCATATCTAGAATCTTTCATCTCTGTTTCCATTATATTCTGAATGTTTGCATCTTGTGTAGAATATATTTTTAGTCCACTTGTATTTAAATATGTTTCTGCAGCTTCTTGTGATATATTCTTCTCTTCCATAATTTGTTCTATTAATTGATCAATTAATGCATCTGTATGAGAAGAATAAACATTTCCTTTTATTCCGTTTTGGAAGTTAAATCCTGCTTCAACCTCTGCAACTGCTGAATCATATTCTTCTTGATTGATATATCCAAGTTTCTTCATTTGGTTTAAAACTGTTTTTGTTCTATTTTTAATTTTTTCTGTATTATCTTTTGTTTCTGAATATGGGTCATATGAATTTGGAGCATTATTAATTCCTGCCAAAAATGCACATTGTGCTATACTTAAGTCTTTGGCACTTTTGCTAAAATAGTATTCTGCACCAGATTCAACTCCATAGTTTCTTTTTCCCATAAGAATTAAATTTAAATATAATTCTAGAATTTGGTCTTTTGATAATTCGTTTTCTATTTGATATGCTTTTACCCATTCTTTAACTTTTCTAATAACACCATCAATACCACTTGAATCTTTATCTTGTGTAATATTTTTAACTAATTGTTGTGTAATTGTACTTCCTCCTCCAGCTGTTGATTTGCCGAAATGAGTTATAAATGAAAATATTGCTACTGCAGTTCTTTTGAAGTCAACTCCATGATGCTCATAAAATCTTTCATCTTCAATTGCAACAAATGCTTTTGGTAAATATGGAGACATTTCTTCTAGTGTAATACTTTTTCTACTTTCTTGCCCATTAAGTTCTGCTAAAACAACAGCATCACTTGCATTTACTATTATTGTATTTTCAGACATTGTTAATTGTGATATGTCTATTTTAAAATCATCACCCCATACGCCATAAATTAATCCAATTGCAACTCCTGCAAATACTACACATAAAATTAAAAATATAACTAGTAAAATTTTTAGAGTTAATGATAATTTGGGGTGTTTATATTTAAATTTCATTTTATTATTTTTAGAAAGTGCTTTTGTTTCTTTGCTGTTTGATTTTTTTATTTTTTTCTCCTTTTTCTTTAAATCTTTATTATTTTTTTCAATCATTTTTTCTACTTCCTTTCGTAAAAAATCCTTAAATATGTTATTTTACAAGTTGCGAGTACATTATATTATATTTTTATAAAAAAATAAAGACTTTTAAGAAATTCTTTATAATTTTAGTAGTAATATCCTTTTCTTTTTCTCTGTTGTTTTCTCTATAGATGAATCTATATATTCTTTTATAATCTACATCTTTTAAACAATGATGTCAATGGTTGTCAAAATCTCCGTCCCCATTGACAATAAAAGGTGAAAAACATTTAAATGTTTTTCACCTTTTATGATTGTTGAAATTTTCTTATTTCCCCACATTAGCCGTAAGTTAGTGGAATTTTTAAGGACCTGTCTTCGACAGGTGGGTCCTACTTGAATACTTCTGGGCTTCTTACTACTTAAAGCTAAATTTAAATTTGCAAAAGTGTAAGCTTGCACGCCATACCCAAAGATTTGGTCCCTTTTTAAACTTGTAGGTTCTAAAAATTCTGCCTACACGCACTACGCAGGGCTTATAATTCTTAACTTTTTTGTTATATTTATTTTAGCATATAAATTAAATTTTTGCAACCATTTAATAGTAATTTTTAATAAAATTTTGTGTAATAAAATTAGTTTATCTCTCTTTTTCATATTTATTCTTGCTAATATGAATTATTTTAAATTTTTTTATTTAATAGAAAAATTTTTCATATGTCAATTAGTAAATTAAAATAATAATAGTTTTAAATTTCTAAAATTTTTAAACCACATTTAATTCCATCAATTGCAGATGTCATAATTCCACCAGCATATCCTGCACCTTCTCCACAAGGATATAAGCCTATAACATTGACAGAATTTAAAGAATCTGGATTTCTAGTAATTTGTACCGGAGAAGAACTTCTTGTTTCTATACCTGTTAAAATAGCATCTTTATCTGCAAAACCATATAATTTTTTATTTAATTCTAATAAAGCTTCTTTAATTGTTTCTGAAACAAAAACAGGTAAAATATTATTTAAATTAGATAATTTTACACCAGGCTTATAAGTTGGTTTTACTTTTCCAACAAACGAACTCTCTTTATTTTGTAAAAAATCTTCAACTCTTTGTATTGGAGCATTATAGTCATTTCCGCCTAAAACGAAAGCTGCTTTCTCTAATTTTTCTTGAAAATCTATACCATCAAGAGGTGTCGCTTTATAGAAATCTTGAATATTGACATTCACAAGTAAAGCACTATTAGCATTTTTACCATCTCTAGCAAAATTACTCATACCATTTGTTACTATAGAATTATCTTCTGAATTAGAAGCAATTACTTTACCTCCAGGGCACATACAAAAAGTATAACAAGTTCTACCATTTTTTGCATGATATACTAATTTATAATCAGCAGAACCTAGTTTTAATTTTGTTTTATTACCATATTGAGAATAATTAATATCTGCTTGTAAATGTTCTATTCTAACTCCCACGGCAAAATTTTTAGGAGAAATCTGTACTCCTAAGTCATATAATTTTTTAAATGTATCTCTTGCACTATGTCCAATTGCTAATACTACGGTATCTGTATCAACTTTATTTATTTTTTTATCTTTTTCAGATATAACAGATTCTATCTTTCCATCTTTAATTATAAAATCTATTACTTTTTCTTCAAATCTAATTTCTCCACCATTTTGGATTATAAAATTTCTCATATTTTTTAAAATATTTACTAAATTATCTGTTCCTAAATGTGGTTTGGCTACATATAAAATTTCTTTCGGAGCACCAAATCTGACAAATTCTTCTAACACTTTTCTAGAATATATACTTGAGTTTCCTGTATTAAGTTTTCCATCAGAAAAAGTTCCTGCTCCACCTTCTCCAAATTGAACATTAGAATTATTATTAAATTCTCTTGTTTCTATAAATTTATTTACATCTTTAGTCCTATCTTCTACTTTTCTACCTCTTTCTATTATAATTGGTTTAATTCCATTCTCAATTAAAATTATGGCACAAAACAATCCTGCTGGTCCATCTCCAATAATAACAGGTCTTAGAACACTTTTTCTTTTTACTTGAATTTTTTCAAGTTTATAATATTCAACTTTTTCAAATTTATTTTCTTTTTTCTTATCTATTAATTCAACATCAAAAACATAATTGTAATAAATATCTGGCTTTTTTCTTGCATCAACAGATTTTTTGTAAATATTCCAACTTACTATTTCTTCTTTTCTTAAATTATTTTTATGCAACGCTCTTTCTAAAACTTTTTCATCAGATAATTCTTCATTAATTTTTATACTTTTTAATCTTATCATTTTTCCCTTTCTCACATAATATGTGTAAGATTTACAACAAAATCTTACACATATTACTAAATTTTATAAAAAATATTTTTATTTTAAATAAAGAACAACTCTAAATCCTACATTTGCAGCACTATAAATATCTCTATTTAGCCCATCACGTTGACTAACTGCTGTAGTATTACTTTCTGTATAGAATCCGCCTCCTCTTAACACACCATATGTACTTGAAGGCCCTCCATGTTTTCCATTTTCAGTTGTCCATTCCCACATATTCCCAGCAAAATCATAAATATTATTAGAAAAGTTTCGCTCTGACGAACCTGTTGGAATTTCTATCATTTCTCCATTTTTAATTAACGTTGTTTCTTCCCACTGTTTTGCAATTTCCCATTTACTATCAAAATAATTGTGTTTTGCACATATTCCAGAATATGAAAATTCCGAATCTAAAAAATTTCCCCATTCTGTACTATTTGTTATATTAAAGCCTGAATAAGATAACCATTTTGTTATTGTATCCCATGCATAACTATCAATTAAATTGCTTGTTACAGAGAGACTATTATTATACATTCGCTCAGAAACTGTTTTAGCATTTTCTTGATTTATTAAATTCCATGATTTTGTATTTTTTTTACTTACAGGAGTATAATTTCCAATATTTTTTCCTGTAACTATATAAGATAAATCATTTTCTTCGTTTGTAAATAGAGTGCCCTCAGGTATTCCTGCTTCAAATCTTGCAACATAAAATCCTTTATATTTGGAAACACTCTCAGCATTTCCACAATCATCTTTCCAATCTGTATATTCATAATATTTATAAGAATAGTCTCTTCCTGTTGTTATATCTTGTTCATATTTTATATTTTCTCCATCAGCAGGAATCCATACAAATTGATTTCCACCTTTGGAATTCATTATATCATCATTTGCAACATCAGATATAACAAGTCCATCTGCAATTCTAACAGAACCTTTTACTAAACAAAAACCTGCTGGTATAATTGCAGTATTACCATCTGGATCAGTATATGGAGTATTTTGAGTCATAATACTTCCAACATCAAATCCTGTACCTTCAACACTTAAAACTTCTCCTTTATCTGTCACAAGATAAATTCTTTGACTGTCCAGAAAAGTTACATAACATATTGTTCCTGATACTGATATTTCAACATTTTCTTTCATGTTAGTTAATTCATTATATAGTGCGTTTTCATCTACCTTACCTATATAACTTAGCCCCATTATTCCTTGGACTGCAGTTTGGATTTTTTCTTTTTCACCAGCAATATCACTTTTAAGTCTAGATTCTTTAGCTTTAGCAATAATTCCATTTTCTCCATTTAAATCTAATGCAGTTAATGTTACACCTGCTAATAAAATCAATATTGCTATTGTTATTACAATAGATATCATTGAAATAGTAATTTCTCCATTTTCATTTTTATCTAATTTAGGATTTGTATTGATTTCTTTCATTTTTTCTCATTCCTTCTCTTTTGATATAAACATATTTTCTTTTGTATAACTATTATAATCCTATATCATTTCAAACGTTTTTGTCAATACTTTTTTCTTCTTTCGATTATACAATTTTTCTTACCATTTGACTTTATATGCATTTTGTGGTATTATGTTAATATCACTAGTGTATTGAGTTATCCCCCATTTAACTCAATCCGTACATTCACAATTGTGATTAAGGAGGCAACAATGACAACCACAATGCTTATAATAATTTTAGCAGTTTTTATTCTCTTTGCTTTGGTAGCAATATATTTAACTATCAAAGATATGAGAATAGCTGTCTTATTTTTTAAAGACAGATCCTATACGTTTAAAACGGGCAGTTTCTTGCACCGGTTTGCCATTATTAAAATCAAGGGAAAATGTAGTGGAACAATTAGGAACTCCTATAGCAAGGAAATATTAAGGTGTTTTGACGTAAAAGGGAAGAAGATTTATTTAGTAAACGAAAAGAACAAATTTAATACTTTATTCATTGATGATGGAGATGACTTCATTGTGGAAATAATTTATTTTATGCCACACAGATAAACTACTTTTTCTATGTCTAATGGGGAAAAGACTGGTGAAGCTATACTTCACCAGCCTTTTTTTTACCATTTTAAATAAATTTAAAGATTTCCTTATTTATTCTAATATAGGAAAAATCAAGTTTTCCCTATACTAGAAAGTTGCTTTGCTCCAAAAGATGCACTCATGGTTACTTTGTAAAATTAGTGCAAGAACAATAACACGGACTTCAAAATATCCTAAATAGAGAGAATAATAAAGAAGTTCACTATGTTTTTAACAAATAAAAAGTATTAACATTCCACCTACAGTTGAAATTATCGTTCCTAACATTTTTAATCCTGTAGTTGCCTCATTTTTATCTCCAAATCCGAAATATCTTTTTGTAATTAAACGTGCATCATATATAACAATAACACCAATTAATACAATAACTACCCCAATTAATTTTACTATAATTTGCAACATTTCTATCTACTTCCTTTTTTACTACAATTAAATTTCTATTCTTGATTTAAATTTTGATTTTATTAATTCATTTAATTTTGCATTTTTTTCCTTTTCAAGCAATGGATCTTCAGCCATTATTTGCATTGCAATTTTTTGAACCTTTTTTAAAGTTCCCATATCTTCAAATAAATTTGCAATTTTAAATTCTGGTATACCATGTTGCTCCGTACCAAAAAAATCTCCAGAACCTCTTAACTCTAAATCTTTTTCTGATATTATAAATCCATCATTAGTATCACACATAACTTTCATTCTTTGCCTTATTGTTTCACTATTACCTTCAAATTTCAAAATACAATATGATTGATACTCTCCTCTTCCTACTCTTCCTCTTAATTGATGTAATTGTGCTAAACCAAATCTTTCTGCATTTTCTACTACCATAATACTTGCATTTGGTACGTTTACACCAACTTCTATTACAGTTGTAGCAATCAATATTTGTATCTCACCATTTTTAAATTGTTCCATTATTTCATCTTTTTCTCTAGCTTTCATTTTTCCATGTAAATAAGCCACTTTATAATCACTAAAAGTTTCGTTTTTATATTTTTCTTCCAATTCTATTACAGAATTTAATCCTAATTCTTCATTTTCTTCAACTAAAGGACAAACTATATATGCTTGTCTACCAGAATCAATTTGTTTTCTTATAAATTGATTTACTCTTTCAGACATTCCTTTTCTAACAGCATATGTTTCTATTTTCTTTCTGTTTGGTGGTAATTCATCAATAATTGAAATATCCAAATCACCATATAATATTAAAGCAAGAGTACGTGGAATTGGTGTCGCAGACATTGCTATTGTATCTGGATTTTTTCCTTTTGTTGCAATCGTTGCACGTTGTTTCACTCCAAATCTGTGTTGTTCATCTGTTACAACAAGTCCTAAATTTTTAAACAGAACATTTTCTTCTAATAATGCATGTGTACCAATCAATATATCAATCTCTCCATTTTGTAATCTCTCTAGAATTTCCATTTTCTTTTTTTTAGTAATACTAGAAATTAAAAGTTCACATCTAATTCCAAATTGAGATAGAATTGATTGAAAGCTCTCTAGATGCTGACTTGCAAGAATTGCTGTTGGTGCCATAATTGCTACTTGATATCCAGACTTTACAGCTTTATATGCTGAAATCATTGCAACAACTGTTTTTCCTGACCCAACATCTCCTTGTAAAAGCCTATTCATTGATTTTTCACTTTCCATATCATTATCAATTTCCTCAAGAACTCTCAATTGTGACTTTGTTAGCTTAAATGGCAAAACATTTATTACATCAGACATTTTTACATCTTTTCTAAAAGCTATACCATTTTGGTCTCTTTCATAATTATTCTTTAGTTTTAACAATGCTAATTGAGTTGTTAACAATTCTTCAAAAACAAGTCTATCACGAGATTTATTATATTCAGAAAAATCTATTGGAAAATGAATTCTTTCAATTGCTGTATTAATATCTAATAAATTATTTTCTTTTAAAATATATTCTGGTAAGGTTTCATCTAATTTTCCATTAACTTCTGATAAACCATTTTCAATAATTCTTCTTAATGTACTTTGTTTTAATTCATATGTTAATGGATAAATAGGGATTATTTTTCCTGTATTTTTAGTTTGCTCAATATCATCAAATACAGGTGAATTCATCTCTACCCTATTCCCCTTTTTACTTACTTTTCCAAAAAAACGATAAAATTTCATTGGAATAAATCTATTTCTTAGATATCCTTGATTATACCAAGTTATATAACACGATCCTGTTTGGTCTTTTACAATTAATTTACTAATTGTCATTTTACCTTTTCTAAATTCTGTGATTTTACTTATTGGCATAGCTTCTATTAAAGCTTCTGTACCATCTTCACAATCGCAAATATTTTGTGGATTACTTCTATCTTCATAATCTCTTGGATAGTATGTTATTAAATCTTTTAATGTATATATTTTTAGTTTGTTTAAAAGTTGAATTCTATTTGGTCCAACTCCTTTTACATATTTTACATCTTTATTTAAATCAATCATTTTTCCCTCTAACATAAATTTATTTTAATTCTACTATAATAAAAATGAAAAATCAAGATTTTTTAATTCTCATTTTAAAAAGTTTATATATATAATATTTTAAAAAGTATCGACGTTCGAATGGAACGAAAAAAAAGAATTCGTTAGGTTTTAAAATGAGGAATGTTCACGGTACTCTCGGTATACCCGAGAGGGCCTAAGTGAAAGAGGCTCATTAGAAAACCTTATGAATTCTATTTGAGTGCAATGAGCAGGAGATATCTTTAAAAAATATTATATATATAAACTTATAAACAAAATGCAAAATTTCATTAATTTTTAGTCATAATATGTATATCTTCAACTTTAGCATTCATTTCTCTTGAAATTATATTTTGAATTTGAGCAATTTCATCTGTTTTCAAATCATCACTTTCAATCACAACACTAATGCTATCTGTATTAACAAAAATTACACAATTATTAAATCCTTTTGTTGTAATTAAATTCTCACAAACCATAATTGCATTTTTTTCTTTACTTAAATTTGTAATTTCTTGGGTAATAATTGCTTTCTGTTCTTCAGAAACATTCGTATTATTAAGCATTTCTTTATATGTTTCTAATGTTTGTGAATACATTGTATCTCTTTGCAATTTAGATTCTTCAAAATAACTATTATATGTACCCTTATTTTCAGAATTTTCTTGAGTAGTTTGAGTTGATTGAGTATTTATACCCACATCTATACTTTCATCTTGAATATTTTCACTATCAATTATCACATCATTACTATTAACTAATTGCGCATCTCCTAAATTTTCATCATCATTTTTATTTTCATTCTGTGTTTCTGCAACAGTTTGTATATTTTGAGATTCTACAGAAATATAATTCCAATATCCAAGCCCAACTAACATTAGTGCCATAACATATACAGCTATAATCCCTGTTTTAGATTTTATTTTTGTAATATTCATAATTATTCTCATTCCTTTCTTAAGTAATTATTTTTATTCAATCAAAAGTTTTACATTATATATTATGATTTTTCAAAAAATTTGTTCAAATATAATATTAAATAACTCAATTTTTTCTTAATTATTTACTTTTTTCCATTTCAAAAACTTGTATTTTATGTACCGCAAGACCTGTTACCGCTTCAACAGCACTAACTATTGACGATTTTATATTTGCATTTGAAGCTCCCTCTGCTGTTATAATAGCTCCTTCTATAACTGGCATTACTACTTTTTCTGTAATAGGTTTACTGTCTCCATTTTCATCACTATATGCAATTTCTTTCTTTGTTTCTTTTTCTGTTGTGCTTTTTGTGTCTCCATCTTCAGTATTCTCCTCTGTTTTATTTTCCGAACTTGTTTCATTATACATTGCCACTACTTTGCTACTTTCAGAATATTTTATTAAGACTTTTACTTTTCCTACACCATTAATTGTTTCTAAAATATCTTCAAGTTCTTTTTCCAAATTGTTTGTATCTGCAGATACATCTTTTTCTGGACTTGTACTTGCTAATACCTTATTTGAATCATAATTATAATCATTTTCTTCTTCACTTGACCAGATTTGATTTATAATTAATACTGTTATAATTAATATGATTATAAACACAACAATATTCTCAATTTTTCTTTTTTGGTCAGGTTGTTCGTCCTTTTTCTTAAATAAATCTTTAAACATAAAAATTTCACTCCTTATATTTTATTTTAAAATAATATTTAATTTGTTTTCATCTATTTCATATTCCTCTAATATTTCTTGTTTTATTTGATTAACAATTTCTTCATCAGTTGAATTTTTTATCTTTATTGTAATTAAATGTATACCAGCATTTTTCTTACTTGTATCTAATTCTGCATCAATTGTACATTTTGAAATTTCTATATTTTTTGTTTTAAATCTTGATTTAATATCATTTTCAAGTTCCTCTAAATAGATTTTTTCTAACCTTTGATCCATAGATGTTTGATCAACTTCTGATACAGTATTATTAGCATAGCTTTCTAAATTGATTTCTTCAAAAGAAAGAACATCCCTATTTTTTATAACTGGTGATATTATATTAAATAATACATATATACCGACTACCATTTGTACATACTTTTTATTTTTACTATTTGGCAAAATAAGTTCTATAATTGTTGCAATTATAACAGCTAAAACCACTTGCTCAGCCCATGAACTAATAAAATTTATCATCTATACATCATCCCACTATTAGAAATTTTTACTACTAATGTAATACCAACAATTAATAAAACAGACAATGAACATAAAATACCTAACAACAACTTAAACACTCCTCCCATTTCATCTAGTATTTTTACAATTTTATCATCTGCAATTGGCTGTATTATAGCTGAAGCCAAACTATACATTATACACAGTATTGCAATTTTAATGATTGGCATTATACAAATACCAATTACAATAATAACTCCAACTATTCCTATTGCATTTTTTAAAATAATTCCACATCCTAATACACTATCTACAACATCTCCAAGTATTTTTCCAACAACAGGTATTACTGTTGATACTGCAGTTTTGGCCGTTTTTGCTGTAATACCATCAACACTACTACTTAATGTACCTTCTAATGAAACAACTCCAACAAATATTGTTAATATAACTCCCAACCCCCATACAACACTTGACCTTAAAAATTTAGAAAGTTTCTCAATTTGTATTCTGTCAGAAATTTTAGATATGATTGAGAATATAACAATTATAAAAACAACTGGTATTAAAATATCTTTTATTAAATTTCCTATTAGATTAATAGCAAATAAAATTACGGGTTCTAAAACAGAACTTGTTGCAATACTCCCTGTATAAATCATTAAAGTCAACAATAATGGCATTAACATATTTATAAATCCAACTAAATCATTTGCTGTGTTTTTTACTAAATTTATGATTTCTGTAAAATTTGACATTATAAGTGTTACTATTAATATATATTGAACAAAATAAATAATTTGAGATATATTTTTATTTTCTAAACTATCAGTTATTGATTTTAATATTCCATGAATAACAATAATTACTAAAATACTAATTAATGTTCTTAAACTTGTATTTATCTCAGTTCCTAATAATTTTAGTATTTTTTGAAAAATGGTTTTATTATCAACTTTTCCTTGAATTGCCTGGTTTAATATATTATTTAAATCTATGTCTTCTAAAAAATCACCTGTATAATTTTGTGCTTCTTTTATAAAACCACTAATATTAAATTTTTCTTGTGTACTATTCATAATTTCTTCTTCTGTTTCTGCAAGAACTCTATTAGGGAAAAATATGAATAATGTAAAAAACATAAAAATACTAATAAATTTTATAATTTTTTTAAAGTTATATTTTTTTCTATAACATCTAAATGTTAATATCTTTTGATTTATCATTATCTTATTATTTTCTCCCATTCTTATATTTAAATATTTTTCGTTTATTTAGTATAATAACATTTAAGGTCTTTATCTTGGTTCTCTTCATAATAAAAATAAATTTTTTTAATAACATAAATTATGTTTAAAATATTTTTTACAATATTTATTTTTACGGTAAAATTTCTAAAACTAATTCTAATAAACTTGTAATAATCGGTATAGACATAGTTATTATTACAACTTTACTACCTATTTCTATTTTACTTGCAATTGCTTTTTCTCCAGCATCAGAGCAAATACTTACTGCAAATTCAGTAATAAATGTAATTCCAGTAATTTTTAGTAATATCTTTAGAAAATTATTATTAATATTTGTTTTATTAGATATTGATTGTAATAAATTTATAACTCCTGTTAACTTCTCTACTGCAAATACTAATATTAATACTCCAGTAATTATTGAAACATAAATAGCAAGTTCTGGCTTGTACTGTTTTAAAATAACAATAATTATTAATCCAATTAAACCAATTCCAATTATTTTACTTATATCTGCCATAAATATCCTTTCACTTTTATAAATCAAACAAAGTTCTAACAGTATTAAATAATGAACTTATTTGTTGTATTACCATTGATAATACAATTACCAAACCTGCAAGTGTTGTCATCATAGCTTGATCTTCTCTCCCAGCTCTTACTAAAACCTGATGTAGTACTGCAACCAATATTCCAACTGCAGCAATTTTAAACAATAAATTTATATCCATATAAAATTCTATTCCTTTCTTGGTCTTTTAATCTAAATTTTAAGTTAAATATTAAGATTTATACTAGTAAAATTACAAAAAAAAGTCCTATTAAAATTCCTAGTGTTTTGTAAATTTTTTGATTTTTCTTTCTATCCTCTTCAGCTTTTTCAATTTGCATATCCAAAAATGTCTCTGTAACTTCTATTTCACTTACCTGACTTTCTGCATCAGTTTGTCCTAAAACTTTTCCTAATTCTTTTAAAACATCTTTATCTTCTTGAGTAATGCTTATATCTGCTTCTTGAATAGAATCTCTCCAAGAATTTTTTACATCTCCAAAACTCAATTTATATGTCATATTTTCAAAAATCTTTTCAACTTTATTAGATTTTTCTTGTGAAATTTGTTTAAAAATATCTATTAATGGTTCATATGTAAATTTAATTTTAGTTTTTAAAATATTTAATGTGTTTTTAAATTGTTTTAATTCTTTTACACGATTTTCGTACATTTTTGAAATAAGCATACCAATTGCTGTTGACATCAAAAAAATCGCTATTAATAATATTGTTTTTATATAATAATACATTGTGATTCTCCTTTTTGTTTTAAATTTAATACAATTATTCTTTCAAAAAGATGTTGATTAATTAATTGAGCAAGATATGGATTTTTACAAATATCTTCTACATCGCTTCCATGAGCTGTAAATATGCCTTTAACTCCAGAGCACATTGCATAATTAATTGCTTCAATATCTCCTTTGCTACCAATTTCATCACAAGCAATAATATTAGGAGACATAGAACGCACCAAAATTCTCATTCCCTCTGCTTTTGGTATATTATCTACGACATCAGTTCTGATTCCTATATCGTTTTGAGGAATTCCTTTATACATTGCAGCAATTTCTCCTCTTTCATCAACTACTCCAATAGTTTGTCCTTCTAATAATTCTGTTCCATTACTTAAATTTCTAATAAAGTCCCTTAATAATGTGGTTTTTCCCCCTCCGCGGAGGAGAAATAATTAATGTATTATAAATTGATGATTTTTCAAAATCTACAATATTTTTTATTAATTTATCGCTACATCCAATTTTTTGTCTTGCTATTCTAAAATTTAAACTAGAGATATAATTTACATTTATAACTTGTCCGTTTTCTATTACACCACTTCCTACAATTCCTACTCTATTACCACCTCTAATTGTTATATATCCATCACAAATTTGCCTTTTATAAGAATATATGGAATTTTCACATATCTTATCAAAAGACTGCAATAATTCTTGTTGACTAACTGTATATTCTAATATTTTTGTTTCTTGTCTTAATTTTAGTATTAATGGTTTATTACTTCTTAATCTTATTTCTTCTATAAGATTTTCTTCTTTTTGAATATAATCATTCTTAATATTATTATTAAAATTTGCATAAATTACTTTTTTAATATTAATTGGCAAGTATTCTAATACAATATCTAATTCATTCATTTGTTTCTCCTTAGTTAAAAATTTAATAGCTTTTGGTTAAAGTTTATTTTTAATAATGTATAATTGTGTAAATCTATTAGGGTAATTCCCTTTTATTTAGTAAGAAAACCGCTTTTCCTTTTGAAAATAGACTTATTTTTTCACTTTGAGTTGCGTAACTTAAAATTTCCTATTAAAGAAAAAAGAACATATATTATAATATATGCTCTTCTTTATAAATTTAGAACTGTTTTCTAAAATTATTCTTCCCAATTATGATATACATCCATTACATCATCTAGTTCTTCTAGTTTTTCAATTAGTCTTTCCATTTTTGCAGCTCCATCTTCATCTAGTGAAACTGTTGTTGTTGGAACCATTTGTACATCTGCTTCTAAAAATGTTAGACCTGCTTCTTCTAATTTTTCTCTTACTTTAGAGAAATTAGATGGTTCAGTTGTTATTTCATATACTTCATCTGATGAATTGAAGTCTTCTGCTCCTGCATCTAATGCTAACATCATTAATTCTTCTTCATCCATATTTGTAGAAGCTTTTTCAATAACAATTACTCCTTTTTTATTGAACATGTATGACACACATCCTGATGTTCCTAAGTTTCCTCCTGATTTGTCAAATATGTGTCTTACATCTGAAGCTGTTCTGTTTCTGTTGTCTGTGTTTGCATTTACTATTACAGCAACTCCACATGGTCCATATCCTTCATATGTTATTTCTTCATATGTAGCTGTGTTTCCTTCTCCTGATGCTTTTTTTATTGCGTTGTTTATTGTGTCATTTGGCATGTTTGCTGCTTTACATTTTGCTATTACATCTTTTAGTTTTGAATTTCCTGCTGGATCTGGTCCTCCTTGTTTCACTGCTATTAATAGCTCTCTTCCTAATTTTGTGAATATTTTTCCTCTTGCTGCATCTGCTTTTCCTTTCTTTGCTTGTATATTATGCCATTTGCTGTGTCCTGACATTTTAATTCCTCCTTCTCAATTTTTTTCAGTATTTAAGCCACTTTCGGCTGTTCTATCATATAAACATCAAGTGAAATTTCTTTATTGTTCTTTGCCCATTTATATAGAGTTTCGAGGTTCTTTACCCAACGAATTGTGCCAAAATTGTACCAGAAATTTCAGTTTGTTTTTTATGTAAATAGATTATTTTGTTGTTAAATTTATCCAATTTTTAAACAACACTACAAGTATTTTATCATACTTTTTTTATTTTGTGTAGTGTTTTTTACAAATATTATTTGCGTTCTACTCATGTTAGTATTATACATTTACTCCTTTAAACATATTTTTGTATTCACATCAAAATTGTAATTTATCTTTCGTCTAAAAATTTTGTATTTGTTCTATTTTTTCTTTTAATCGTATTTGTTTATCTTCAAATTTTGTTTCAGTATTACTAACTGATTTGCTTTTCAAGTTTCTATCTTTATTGGCAATAAGTTCGTTAATTGCTGCAATATATTGTTGTGGATGATTTATGCTAAATTCTCCGTGATAATAATTAGGTAATGTCTCAATTCTACTTCCTTTTATTTTTTTATGAATTAAATTTGCTGATTTTTTCATTATTGGTCTTTCTTTATCTCCTACAATTACTAAAACTCTTGCTTTTGTTCTTTGCAATGAATCTTTTAGTAGATATTTTGAATTTGCTTCCATAAATGAAATCATATCTTCCTTTTGGATTTTACAAGTATCTCTATAATAGTCAGCAAATAAATCTTTCCTTATTCTTAAAGAATTAAACTGCATTTTTGAAAACCATTTTTTTGATATTAGTCCATAACTTATAGAAAAAGCTGGTCTAATCATCTTGTATGTTGTTTTCATTGGAACTGCTAATGCACTTTCAACAATAGCATAATCACAAATATCATTTTTTCTTGATAAAATTTCTAAAAGTATTTGTCCTCCTAAAGATAGTCCTCCTATTAAACTAATATGTCCATCATAATTATTTTCTATATAATCTATAATTTCTTGTGCATTATCTTCTATACTTGTAAATCTTCTATCACTATCTGAATGTCCATCTAATATTGGAATAATAATATGATAACTTTTTTGAAATCTTTCAGCTTCTTCTCTATAATTCCACCAAGAAAGACCACCACCGTGTAATAACATTATTGTATCTTTATTCTTATTTCCATACTCTTTAAAGTTCATTTAATTATTCCTCCATTCCTAACGATATATTGTAATTTATTTTTCAAATCCTTTTTCAAATTCTTGCTTTTCTAATGCTCGATTTACACAATTTATAAATTCTTT
>CALYAA010000019.1 GCA_944393385.1 uncultured Clostridia bacterium | reverse complement strand
AGGTTATCAAATAGATAAATATGTAAGATTTTGTTGTAAATCTTATTAATTTATAAATATATTATACGAGAAAGGAAAATATGTTATCTAAAATAAAATCAATATCTTTAATTGGATTAGAAGGAAATTTAATAGAAATTCAAGTAGATATCAGTAATGGAATTCCAGAATTTGAAATTGTAGGACTTCCAGATACAAGTGTAAAAGAGGCCAAAAAAAGAATAGAGTCAGCAATAAAGAATTCTGGTTTTGAATTTCCTAGTAAAAAAATATTAATTAATTTAGCTCCAGCTAATATTAAAAAGGAAGGAAGTTGTTTTGACCTTCCAATGGCAATAGGTACATTAATAGCTATTGGTAATATTATGCAAATAGATATTTCAATGCTTGAAAAAACAATTTTTATAGGAGAATTATCATTAGATGGAAAATTAAATAGAATAAATGGAGCACTAGCAATGTGTATGGAGGCAAGAGAACTAGGAATAAAAAAAGTAATTCTTCCTAAAAGTAATGCAAATGAAGTTGCAATTATAGATGACTTAGAAATAATACCTGTTTCAACGATTTATGAAACAATAAAATATTTAACTAACGAAATACATATACCAACAGCAATATGTAAAAAAAATAAATATAAAGATGATTATAAAATGGATTTTTCTGAAGTAAAAGGTCAAGAATTAGCAAAAAGAGCATTAGAAATTACAGCTGCAGGAGGACATAATTGTCTAATGATAGGAAGTCCAGGTTCAGGTAAAACAATGCTTGCCAAAAGGTTATTAACAATATTGCCTGATTTATCATTAAGCGAAATAATGGAGATTACAAAAATTCATAGTATTTCTGGAGAATTAAAAAAAGATGAGCTTATTTGTAAAAGACCATTTAGAGCGCCACATCATACTGTTCCAATTGCAACGATAGTAGGAGGAGGAAAAATTCCTGCTCCTGGAGAAATTAGTTTAGCACATAATGGTGTATTATTTTTTGATGAACTAACAGAATATAATAAATATGTATTAGAAGCTTTAAGAGAACCGCTTGAAGAAAAAGAAATTACTATAAATAGATTAAGCGGAAATTATAAATTTCCATGCAATTTTATGTTTGTTGCAAGTATGAACCCATGTCCATGTGGATATTATGGTGATTCTGAGAAAAAATGCAAATGTACAAATTTAGAAATACATAGATATTTAAAAAAAATTAGTGGTCCACTTATAGATAGATTAGATATTTTAATAGAAGTAAAAAGGCCTAAAATAGAAAAGATAAGTTCCAAAACAAAATCAGAAACATCAAAAGAAATAAAAATTAGAGTTGAAAGGGCAAGAAAAATTCAGTTTGACAGATACAAAAATTATGGATTTTATACAAACTCAGAGTTAACAACAAGATTAATTTCAGACTTTTGCAATTTGGATGATAAAGGTACAAATTTACTTAATAATGCATTTAAAAAATTAAAATTGAGTGTTAGAGGGTATGAAAAAGTTTTAAAAGTTGCAAGAACAATTGCGGATTTGGATAATTCTAAAAATATAAAACCAAATCATATAGCAGAAGCTATCCAATATAGAAGTTTAGACAAATTTCTAAATATATAATTAAAAAGGGAGAAAAATGGAAAGAATTATTATTGAATATGCAGATAAGATATACCCTCAAAAACTAAGAAATTTAAAAAAGCCACCATCAAGATTGTATGTAAAAGGAAATATTAACATTTTAAATAAAAATGGAATTTCTGTTATAGGTTCAAGGACAAATACAATATATGGAGAAAATATGTGTAAAAAATTTGTTAAAGACTTAGTAGAGTATGAATTGACAATAATAAGTGGTTTAGCAATTGGAATTGATAGTATTGCACATAAAACATGTTTGGAACATTCTGGAAGCACAATAGCTGTATTACCATGTGGACTAAAAAATATTTATCCAAAACAAAATGTAGATTTATTAAGAAAAATAATAAAAGAAGGAGGATTAATTGTTACCGAATATGAAGATAATACAAAAGCTGATTCAAATAAGTTTTTAGAAAGAAATCGTATTATTGCAGGTTTAGGAATTGGAACATTAGTTATAGAAGGAGGATATAGAAGTGGTACAAGTGTTACAGCTAAATATACTAAAGAACTAAATAAACCAATATTTTGTATTCCAAGTAGTTTGGAAAATAAAAAAGGAATAATTACAAATAAACTTATAAAAAGTGGAGCTAATTTAGTGACAAATGTTGTAGATATTTTAAATTATTATAAAGATATTAAATTTAAAAAAAGAAAACAAATTGTTCCTAAAGAAGAAAAAATTAAAATTTCAGAAGATTTAAAGAAAATTTATGATTGTATAAGAAAGGAGACATTAGATATTAATCAAATATCGAGGATATGCAAAATGTCTATTCAAGATGTAAGCTACAAGTTACTTTTATTACAAATAGAAGATTTTATAGAAGAATTGCCAGGACAAAGATTTAAAATTAAATAACAATAGATAGAAAAGGTTGAAAACAATAAAAATTATATTTTTATAGAAAAAAGTGATTTTTTAAAAATCAGGTTGTATAATTAAGAAAGGAATAAAAGTTTTTATGATTAAAGTAAACAAAAAACAAGTTGGAACAATAGGAGAAAAAATAGCACAAACTTATTTAAAAAAGAGTGGGTATAAAATAATATGCACAAATTATTATACAATAAGTGGAGAAATTGATATAATAGCTATAAAAAATGAAAATTTGATATTTATTGAAGTAAAAACAAGAACAAATATGAATTATGGATATCCAAGTGAATCTGTTAGCAATATAAAAAAGAAACATATGAAGCGCAGTGCAGCAATTTTTTTAACACATAATAATTATTGTAGACATATAATAAGATTTGATGTTATTGAAATATTAATAATGAAAGGAAAGTGCAAAATTAATCATATTAAACAAATAATATGACTTTATAGTTGATTTAATGTATGAATACTTTTGGTATTTAAAAAATATAACGAAAAATATTGTTATGTTATAAATATAATAAGAAAATTTTACAAATCTTTGAAAAACTCTTGCAAATTGGAAAATATATGATATAATATAAAAGCTAAATAAAGCCAATACAAGAAAGGAAGTTTTAAAATGAATTGTAAAGTTGAAAAAACAGAGAATGCAAATGAAGTAAAATTAGAAATAACAGTAGAAGCAGAAAAATTTGAAAATGCAATGAAAAAAGTATATTTTCAAAATGCCAAATATATTAATATACCAGGATTTAGAAAAGGAAAAGCTCCAATGAACATTGTAGAAAAATATTATGGAGCACAAATCTTTTATGAAGATGCATTCAATGATATTGCAACACAAGCTTATGATGAAGCACTAGAAGAAAACAAGATAGATGTTGTAAGTAGACCAACTGTAGACATTATCCAAATGGAAAAAGGAAAAGATGTTATATTTTCAGCAGTAGTACAAGTAAAACCAGAGGTTAAACTTGGAAAATATAAAGGAATAGATATAAAAAAGGTAGAATATCCAGTTAAAGATGAAGATATTGAAAAAGAACTTCAAAAAATGCAAGAAAAAAATGCAAGATTAATTACAATAGAAGATAGAGCATTAGAAAATGGTGACATTGCAACAATAGACTTCGAAGGATTTGTTGACGGAGTAGCATTTGAAGGAGGAAAAGCAGAAGGACATGAACTAGAAATAGGAAGTGGAGCATTTATTCCAGGTTTTGAAGAACAATTAGTTAATATGAAAATTGATGAAGAAAAAGAAATAAAAGTAACATTTCCAAAAGAATATTTTTCAAAAGACTTAGCAGGAAAAGAAGCAACATTTAAAGTAAAACTACATGAAATAAAGAAAAAAGAATTACCAAAATTAGATGATGAATTTGCTAAAGATGTAAGTGAATTTGATACATTAAAAGAACTAAAATCAGATATAAAAAATAAAATGGAAAAAGAAAATGAACAAAAGGCAAAATATGAAACAGAAGAATCTGCCATAAAAGCTGTATGTGATAATGTAAAAATAGATATTCCATCAGGTATGATTGATATGGAAGTAGACCATATGATTCAAGATATTAATCAAAGACTTTCTTATCAAGGATTAAAACTAGATCAATATTTAAAAATGATTGGAAAAACAGAACAAGAAGTAAGAAAAGAATATGAACCACAAGCTATAGAAGCAATTAAATCAAGACTTACTTTAGAAGCAATAAGAAAAGAAGAAAAAATAGAAGCAAGTGAAGAAGAAATAAAAGAAAAATTAGAAGAAATGGCTAAAAACTATGGAAAAAAAGTTGAAGAAATACAAGATAATGAAGATTTAAAGAATTACATTAAAGAAGGAATTGAATCTGAAAAAGCCATTGATTTCATTGTAAAAAATGCAAAAATAAAATAAATTAAAAAAGTTAGGAGGAATGTTTTTTGTTTTATTAAAAGATTAAACTTTTCCTAGCTTTTTTAACTACTTTTTGGTATACTAAAGATGTAAAAATAAAATTTAGGAGGATAAAAATATGTTAGAAAAATCAAGTTTGGTGCCTTATGTTGTTGAACAAACAAGTAAAGGAGAACGTTCATATGATATATTTTCAAGATTATTAAAAGATAGAATAATATATTTAGGAGAAGATGTAAATCCAACTACATCTAGTTTAATTGTTGCACAAATGCTATTCTTGGAATCAGAAGACCCAGATAAAGAAATTTATTTTTATATAAATTCACCAGGTGGATCTATAACTGATGGAATGGCAATTGTTGATACAATGAACTATATAAAATGCCCTGTTGAAACTGTATGTGTTGGAATGGCAGCAAGTATGGGAGCTGTATTATTAACGGCAGGAGAAAAAGGAAAAAGATTTGCAATGCCAAATTCTGAAATTATGATACACCAACCATTAATTGGAGGTGGAGGACTACAAGGTCAAGCCACAGAAATAAAAATTCATGCAGACCATTTAGTTCGTACAAGAGAAAAATTAAATAAATTTTTAAGTGAAAGGACAGGAAAATCTTTAGAAGTTATAGAAAGAGATACAGAAAGAGATAATTATATGACAGCAGAAGAAGCTCTAGAATATGGCTTAATTGATGGAATTATGACAAAAAGAACTTAAAAAGAAGGAGAGTATAAATGTCAAAAAATGATATACCAAACAACATAAAATGTTCATTTTGTGGAAAAACACAAGATAATGTTAGAAAAATTGTTGCAGGTCCAGGAGTATATATTTGCAATGAATGTATAGGATTATGTAATGAAATTATTGAAGCAGAATATGCTGAAGAAGAAGAAACATATACATTGGCTGGATTAGCAGAAATACCAAGCCCACATGAAATTAAAGAAATACTTGACGAATATGTAATTGGTCAAGATGAAGCCAAAAAAACACTAGCAGTAGCAGTATATAATCATTATAAAAGAGTAGCACATGAAGACGAGATTGATGGAAAATGTGGAATTGATAGTGATGATGTAGAAATTCAAAAAAGCAATATATTGTTAGTTGGACCAACAGGATGTGGAAAAACATTATTAGCAAGTACACTTGCAAAAATATTAAATGTACCATTTGCAATAGCTGATGCAACAACACTTACTGAAGCAGGATATGTAGGAGAAGATGTTGAAAACATATTATTAAAATTAATTCAAGCTGCAGATGGAGATATTGAAAGAGCAGAAAAAGGAATTATATATATAGATGAAATAGACAAAATCACAAGGAAATCAGAAAATCCATCAATAACGAGAGATGTTAGTGGAGAAGGTGTTCAACAAGCATTATTAAAAATTGTTGAAGGAACAATTGCTTCAGTTCCACCTCAAGGAGGAAGAAAACATCCTCAACAAGAAATGCTACAAATTGATACATCAAATATATTATTTATTTGTGGTGGAGCTTTTGAAGGTTTAGAAAATATTATAAAAGATAGAATAGGAAAGAAATCTATAGGATTTGGAGCAGAAATACAGAGCAGTAAGGATATTGATAAATATAAAGTATTTGAACAAATTTTACCACAAGACTTATTAAAATTTGGAATGATTCCTGAATTTATAGGACGTTTACCAATTATTGCAACACTTAAAGAATTAGACAGAAAAGCTTTAATAAAAATTACTACAGAGCCAAAAAATGCATTAGTAAAACAATATAAGAAATTATTAGAAATGGATGGAGTAGAATTAGAATTTGAGCAAGAAGGTCTTGAAGCAATAGTTGATAAAGCAATAGAAAGAAAAACCGGAGCAAGAGGATTGAGGTCAATAATAGAAAGTGTTATGAGAGATATCATGTTTGATATTCCATCTAATGAAAAAATAGAAAAATGTATTATAACAAAAGATACAATAGTAAATAATGCAAAACCACAAATTATTGAAAATCCAAATAAAGAAAATAAAAAACAACAAAGAATGATTGCAGAAACAAGAGAAACTGCATAAAAAATAAAACCTTAGGATAATGAATATTTCTAAGGTTTTATTTAAATAAAATTTATTATTTTATTTAGTAAATTTAAGTATATAAATGACTATGATTGATAATCTTTTGAGATTTTCTTTTCACAGTCGAAAAAGAAGAACACTAGTGTTTTTTAATAAGAAAATCAATTTTTTTTCCTATACTAGAAAGTCGACTTGATTCATCAGATATAGAATAATATATTACCAAAAATATAAATAAGAAATTCACATTGTTCTAAAAAGAATAAAAATGAATATATTAGAATAAAAATAATATTTGAAATGAAGATATAACAAAGAAAAATATTCATATAGGAGGTAAGAACAATGTCTATACCAATTTTAAATGTTTTAAAAGGTGTAATTATTTCATTTTTATCAACTTTAATTTTATTATTAATATTTTCACTTATATTAACATATTCAAATATAAGTGAAAATATTATTGCACCAACAATTATTACTATTACTGCAATAAGTATATTTATTGGCAGTACAATAGCAAATTTCAAAATGAATAAAAATGGAATGCTGAATGGAGCTTTAATCGGAGGAATTTATTTAATAATTATATATTTGTTTTCTAGTATAATAAATCAAGAATTCTCATTAACAATATATTCAGCTATTATGATAATTGCAAGTATAATATGTGGTATGTTTGGAGGAGTTTTAGGAATAAATAAATCGTGAAATTGAAAAATATAATATTGAAATATTTATTTTTTTCTAGGTGGATTTGCAATTAAGAAAGGAATGTAATTTAAAATGAAAGAAGATACAGAAAAAAGATATAAAGTAACAAATAAAGTTGGAATTTTGGGAATGGTTGGAAATATTTTTTTACTTGTAATAAAAGCTTGTGTGGGGATTACAAGTAAAAGTCAAGCAATGATTGCAGATAGTATTAATAGTGCTGGAGATATTTTTGCTTCATTAATGGCTTTTATAGGAAATAGAATTGCTAGTGTACCAAATGATGAAAATCATAATTTTGGCCATGGTAAAGCAGAATATTTATTTTCGCTTTTTATTGCTATTTCAATGATACTTGTATCTGTAAAAACTATAATTGATGCAATAACAACACTTATTAATGGAAGTGAATTGAATTTCTCTTGGTGGTTAGTAATAGTTTGTGTAGTAACAATAATTGTAAAAATAAGTTTATATATTTATACAAAGATTGCTTATAAAAAATATAAAAATATTTTACTTGAAGCAAATATGGAAGATCATAGAAATGATTGTATTATAACAACATTTACATTAATTTCAGCTCTTCTTTCAATCAGAGGAATACATTGGTTTGATGGAATTGTAGGAATTGGAATATCTTTGTGGATCTGTAAAACAGGTATAGAAATATTTATAGAAAGTTATAATATTCTAATGGATGTATCTATTGATAATAAAACTAAAGAAACAATTTTAGATGTAATAAAAACATATAAAGATATAAAAGCAGTAAACAATATATCTTCAACACCAGTTGGATATAAGTATATTATTTTTATAGTAATTTCGGTAGATGGAAATATGACAACATTTGAAAGTCATAAACTTGCAGACAAATTAGAAAATTCTATTGCTAAATTAGATGATGTATATAAAGCAATAGTGCATGTTGAACCATTTATCGAATCAAAAAATGAAAATATATAGATTTCAATTAAATTAATTCTAGTAAAAAGTAATATAGTTAATATTATAATTTGGAGGTTTATAATAAAAGTGTATTTAATAAAGTCAAAGGCTATTTCAATTTTTGAAATAGCCTTTAGAAAAGTTCTCATTACAATAGAAAACTCTATAAATATAATTGTTTTTTATTTTTGTTTTTTATCATCGGTAAATATTTCTTTTGCAGCACCTAAACTACTTAAAGCACTTGTTGCTTCAAATGGAATAAATACTTTATTTGCATCACCTTTAGCAATTTCTTCAAGAGCTTCAAGAGATTTTATTTGAACCAATTTTTCATCAGGATCTGCTGTTTTTATAGCATCATAAACCATAGCAATTTCTTTTGCTTTAGCTTCTGCAACAGATTTAATAGCTTGAGCCTCACCGGCAGCTCTACGAATTTTTGCTTCTCTATCAGCTTCAGCTTCTAGAATAGCTGCTTGTTTTTTACCTTCTGCTATTGTAACAGCAGATTGTTTTTGAGCTTCAGCTTCTAGAATTAAAGCTCTTTTATTTCTTTCTGCGTTCATTTGTTTTTCCATTGCATCTCTAATATCAGCAGGTGGAGTGATATCTTTTATTTCAACTCTATCAATCTTACAACCCCATCTGTCAGTTGCCTCATCAAGAATAACTCTTAATTCAGAATTTATTCCATCTCTAGAACTAAAAGTAGCATCTAAATCCATTTTACCAACAATATCACGAATTGTTGTAATTGCTAGATATTCAATACCTTTCTTTAAACTTTGAATTTCATAAACTGCTTTTGCAGGATCTGTTATTTGATAAAATACAACTGTATCAATTGTAATTGTAACATTATCTTTAGTGATAACTCCTTGAGGTGGAATATCCATTGTTTGTTGTTTTAAACTAACAACACTTCTGACATGGTCGAAAAATGGAACAATAATTGTAAGACCAGCATCAGCAACCTTATGGAATTTTCCTAACCTTTCTATAATATAGACTTCAGATTGTCTAACAACTTTGATTGACTTAAATGCAATAATTAAAATTATAACAAGTAGTACAATTAAAAACCACATAATTTCCTCCTTAAAATTTTATATAAATTATTTTAATAACAAATTAATTTTTATTTGTAGCTGTTGCAATTTTTAAAGGTTTTACATATGCTTTAACACCTTCAATTGAAACAATTTCAACTTCACTACCTTCTGGAATATCAATTTGTTCATTAGTTTTTGCAGACCAAACTTCGCCTTCACATTTTATTTGACCTGTTCCTGTAGCCCAATTAATATCTTCAATAACAATTGCTTTTTTTCCAATAATTGAATATACATTTGTTGAAATATTATCTTTTTTTGAAATCTTTTTAACAAGCGGTTTTGTTGCAAAAATTAATATTGCAGATGAAATAACGAATATTGTCATTTGAATAAGGACATTTGAAGTAAAAAAACTAACTACCATAGCAATTAAAGAAGCGATTCCTAACCAAAATAGTAAAAAACCAACTGTAATAATTTCTCCTATAATAAATACACCAGCAGCAATTAACCAAATTTGCCACATAAAAATAACCTCCGTTCAATAAAATAAAACATAACAATTTTATTATAACATAAATTTTACAAAAAAGAAATAGATTTATAAAAAAATATTGTAAAAGTAGGAAAAAAATGATAATATAATTAACAGATAAATATAAATTTAAATACTAATATAATTAGATTGAAAAAGAAAGAGGAAATTCAAATGAAAAAAGAGCAAAAAGGTGTAACATTAATAGCACTAGTTGTTATGATTATTGTTATTATAGTAATTGCAACAGTTACTACATATTCGGGAGTAAGCACTTTACAAGATTCGAAAGAAAAGAAAATGATTGTTGAGTTAGAAATGATTCAACATGCGACTTTAGAAGTATATACTAAATATAAAACAGTAGGATTGGAAAGTTATTTGTTAGGAGAAGAACTTACAAAAGATAGAATTCCAACAGAATATTTAAGTTTTATTAACAGTACAGCATTTTTGACAACTGCTAAAAAAGACGAAAAATACTATTTGCTTAATGAAGAAACATTAAAAGAAATGGGTATAACAAATTGTGATTATACATATATTGTTAACTATGGTAGTGGAGAGGTTATGAATAATGAAGTGCCTGAAACTGCATCAGGAAAAATATTATACATATCAAATGACTTTAAAGCATTTGAGTAAAATATTATTAATAAAAAATAAATGGAGGAAAATGTGAAATTAGAAAAAATTAAAGAAATAATTCCGGAAGATAGAATTCATTTAAATGAACCTATGTCTAAACACACTTCTTTTAAAATTGGTGGAAATGTAGATATATTTATTAATATTGTTTCAATAGATGAATTACAAAAAATATTAAAAATTATAAAAGGAGATAATTCTAGAATAATTATAATTGGCAATGGAAGTAATCTTTTAGTATGTGATGAAGGTATACATGGAATTGTACTAAAAATTGAAATTAAAAAATTTATAATACAAAAAGATAATCAAAAAAATATTGTTACACTTGGTGCTGGATGTAAATTAGGAGAAATAGCTTTTAAATTAGCAGATAAAGGTATTTCAGGATTTGAATTTGCATCAGGAATTCCTGGAACAATAGGTGGAGCGATAAGAATGAATGCTGGAGCATATGGTTCAGAGATTAAAGATATTGTTAATAATATTACATATCTAGATAGAAGTGGAGAAATTTACAAAATAAATAAACAAGAAGCACAATTTGAATATAGAAAAAGTATTTTTTCAAAAAAAGATTATATTATTGTAGAAGCAGAATTTGAATTAAATAATGGAAAAAAAGAAGAAATTAAAGAAAAAATGAAAGAATACCAAAAAAGCAGAATAGAAAGACAGCCTATTGAATATCCAAGTGCAGGAAGTGTATTTAAAAGAGGAGAAGGATTCATTACAGCAAAATTAATTGATGAATGTGGATTAAAAGGGTATAAAATTGGAGATGCTCAAATTTCAGAAAAACATGCAGGTTTTATTATAAATAAGGGAAATGCAACTGCAAAAGATGTTGAAAAATTAATAAAATATATAAAAGAAAAAGTTTTTGAAAAATTTGGAGTAGAAATAGAAACAGAAATAGAAGTAATACATTAAAAGGAAGGAATGAGAAAAAATGAAAGGAATTATGCATTGGTTAAAGTCAAGTTCCAAAATGAAAAGATGGATATTTTTAATTTTAGTAGGAATTGTACTTACTTGTTATGGAATTTCTGATATATTAGTAACAAAAGAAATGCAATTTTCTGAAGCAGGAAAAATTATTGTAATATTTGTAATAGGATTTGTTTTTATTGTTTTAGGATTAATAATGCTAAATAAAAGAAATATGGAACTTTTTATTGAAGCGACAGATGAAAGAATGAAAAATAAAAAAAATGTTAATGTAAAATCACTAATTTTCGATAGAACAATTTATGATAAAGGACCTAAAATTGTTGTAATTGGTGGAGGAGCAGGATTAAATACAATTCTAACAGGAATGAAAAAATATACAAATAACTTGACTGCTATTGTTGCTGTATCTGAATATGGAAAAGAACCATCAGAATCTAGAAAGAGATTACAAACAGCTTTACCATTTGGAGATATAAAAGACAGTATTGTTGCATTAGAACCAGAAAATAGAGATGAAATTGGAAAGTTGTTAAATCATGAAATGATAAATCCACAACTAAGAGGCTTAAATTTTTCAGATATATACTATACTGCAATGAATGAAATTTACAAAAATGATGTAAAAGCAATATCAAAAAGTAGTTCAATATTTAACATTGTTGGAAAAGTAATTCCTGTAAGTAATGATGAAATAAAAATATGTGCAGAGTTAGAAAATGGATATGTTGTTGAAAATAAAGACATGATACCAGAAATAGTTAGTGAAAAAATGACAAGAATAAATAGAGTATATATACAACCATCAAACTGTAAACCAGCAGATGGAGTTATTGAAGCAATAAAAGAAGCAGATAGTATAATTATAGGACCAGGAAGTTTGTATACAAATATTATTCCAAATCTATTAGTTAATGGAGTAGCAAAAGCAATAAAAGAAAGTAAAGCACAAAAAATATATGTTAACAACATAATGACAGAATTAGGACAAACTGATGATTATTCTGTTGCCGATCATATAAGAGCAATAATTGATCATTGTGGAGAAGGATTAATAGATTATTGTATATATGATACAGGAGAAGTAATTCCTGAATATATAAAAAGATATAATTTAGAAGGTTCAGACTTAGTTGAACAAAAATTAGATGATCCAAAATTAAAGAAAATCAAATTCATTAAGAAAAACATATCAACTATTATAGATGGAAAGGTTAGACATGACCCTAACATGGTTGCAGAAGCTGCAATAAAATTAATATGTAATGATTTAAAATATGAAGATAGAGAAAATGATCCGGAGTATGTAATGCTTAATGCAAAATTAAAATCAGACAAACGTATTAATAAAATAAAGAAAATGCAATCAAAAGAAGAAAAGAAAAAAAATAATAAAAATCAAAAAACAACACAAAATAAACATTCAAAAACAAGACAGAGTAAATTTAGTAATAAATATAGTGAGAGAATAAAATCAATTAAAGAATCTGACGAAAAATTTAAACAAAACCACAAAAGTTAATTTTAGAAAGGAAAAACGAAAATGAGATTCACTAAAGAGAGTTTAAATTTAGAAAATGGATTAAATAAAGAATGGGTAATAACAAATGGGATAGGAGGATATGCATCTTCTACAATTATTGGAGCAAATACTCGTAGATATCATGGACTATTATTAGCACCAATTATACCACCAGCAAAAAGAATGTTATTATTATCAAAAATAGATGAAAGTTTTGAGATTGAAGAAAAAAAATATGATTTATATACAAATATAGGAAAAAGTTTTATTAAACATGGATATGAATACCAAGTTGGATTTATAAAAGAATTTATGCCTGTATATACATATCAAATTGGTGATGTTGAAATTAAAAAAGTCATATGTATGCAATATCAAAAAAACACAGTAGCAATATATTATAAAATAAAAAATGGAAATCATAATTCTAAAATAATTTTAACACCTATAATGAATTATAGAGATTCACACGGTATGAATAAAAACCATATTTTTAATTTAAATCAAAAATATAATAGAAAAAAATTAGAAGTAAATATTGATAATGGAAAACCAATATATATGCAAGTTTCAGACGGAGAATATATTGAACATCATAATGATACATTTTTTAATATGTTTTATATTGAAGAAGAAAAACGTGGTTTTGAAGCTGAAGAAAACCATGTGATTCCAGGAAGATTTGAAGTAAATATTGAAAAAAATGAAGAAAAAATTATTTCCGTGATTTGTTCTTTAGAAGAAAATATAGAAGAATTAGATGCAAGAGCAATAATTACAAATGAAGTAGTTAGACAAAATCAAGAAATTATAAAATCTCAATTAATAGATAAAAGGGAAAATAAAACAGAACAAGAATTAAAAAGAGATCAAATTATAAAACAATTACTTATAGCATCAGATAATTTTATAGTAAAAAGACCATTATTTAATACATATTCTATTATAGCAGGATATCCATGGTTTTTAGATTGGATGAGAGATGCATTAATCTCTTTTGAAGGGCTATTATTAATAACAAAAAAATTTGATATTGCAAAAGAAGTGCTAAAAACATGTGTTAGAGACATAAAATATGGCTTGGTTCCAAATGCATATAGTGAAGAAGATGATAGACCACTCTATAATAGTGTTGATGCATCATTACTTTTATTTGAACAAGTAAAAAAATATTTGAAATACACTTCAGATTATGAATTTATATTAAAAGAAATTTATCCTAAACTAGAAAATATTATTCAAAATTATTCGATTGGAATAGACATAGATAATAATAACATTTATTTAGATACTGATGGATTAATTGTTTCTGGAACAGAATCAACACAAAATACATGGATGGATGTAAAGTTTAATGGAATTCCAGCAACTCCTAGAAATGGAAAAGCAGTTGAAATAAATGCAATGTGGTATAATGCACTAAAAATAATGAATGAATTATCAAAACAAATGCCTGAAGAACCTAAAAAAATGAATTATGAAAAAATGGCATTAAAATGTAAAAAATCATTTGTTGAAAAATTCTATAATAAAAAAAGAAAATGTTTATATGATGTTTTAGGAGATAAAAAAATAAGACCAAACCAATTATTTGCATTAAGTCTTTCATATCCTGTTTTAGATGTAAATTCAGAAGAAGCAAAATCAATGTTTGATGTTGTAACAAAAAAATTATTAAACCCATATGGATTAAAAACATTAGCAAAAGGTGAAGAAAATTATATAGAAGTATATGAGGGAGATAGTTTTAAAAGAGATTTTAGTTATCACCAAGGAATCACATGGACATGGCTATTAGGATTGTATTATGATAGTTTAAAGAGATTTGCTAAAGATAGTAAAACAAAAAAAATAGAATATAAAAAACAATTAAAAGATTTTATTAAACAAGTTACAGATACTTTTTCAAAAGAATTAAATGAAAGAGGTTGTATAGGAAGTATTGCTGAAATATTTGACTCTAGAAAGCCATATGAGCCTAAAGGAGCTATAGCACAAGCATGGAGCGTTGCAGAAGTTTTTAGAATTATTCTTGAAAAGTAAATAGTTCAATAATATATAATAAATATAAATTGAGATGTACTATTTATATTTAAAAATTAAAATCTAGTGTAAGAAAAGATAATATTATAGCATGAGGAAGGAACAAAATATGCTAAAAGTAGAAGAAATAGAAAAAAAAGTGAATCAAGGAACAGTAAAAGGAATTTATCTATTATATGGAGAAGAAACTTTTTTGCTAGAGCAACAAGTAACAAAAATGAAAAAGATTTTTGGAGAACTTGTAAAAGGAATTAATTATATTATTATAGATGAAAACAATATACAGGAGTTGATAGCAGATATCGAAACTCCTGCTTTTGGCTATCCAAAAAAATTAATAATTGCCAAAAATACAGGTTTGTTTAAAAGAGGAGAAAAAAGTGGAGGATTAAGCAAAGAATTCAAGGAAAAAATAAACTTGTATTTAAAAGAGAATATAGAAATGATAAATGAATCTGTTCTACTAATATTTATTGAAAATGAAGTTGAAAAAAATTCTATATTCAATACTATAGATAAAATAGGAATTGTATGTAATTTTGAGGAACAAAAACCAATACAAATTATTAAAAGACTAAAAGCAATTTGCAAGGCATATAAAGTAGAAGTTTCTGAAATTAATTTACAATATTTAATAGAATGTTGTGGAACAAATATGCAAGAGTTAATAAATGAAATTAGAAAATTAATAGAATATGCTGGAACAGGTGGAACAATAGAAAAAAATGATATAGATTCACTTTGTTCTAAAAAAATAGAAAGTGTTATATTTGACCTTACAGATAATATTGGTCAAAAGAAAATAAAAGAAGCAATAGATGTTTTGCACAACTTAATTGCAATGAAAGAACCAATACAAAAAATTTTAATTACACTATATAATCATTTTAAAAAATTATATTTTGTAAAATTAGCAATCACATATAATAAAGATATAGAAAAAAGTTTAAAATTAAAACCAAACCAAATATTTCTAGTTAAAAAATATAAAATACAAGCACAATGTTTTCAAACACCAGAATTAAGAAAAATTATACAACAACTTGAAGATTTAGATTATAAATATAAAATTGGTTTGATTGACTTAAATATTGGATTAGAATCAATTATTTGTGCAATTTAACACACTTAAAAGATAATTTTAAAGAAAGGAACGACTATGGGATTAAAAATTGTATATGGTAGAGCTGGAACAGGAAAAAGTGAATATTGTTACAAAGAGATTTCAAACAAAGTAAAAGAAAAAAATAAAATTTTGATGATTACACCAGAACAATTTTCTTTTACTGCAGAAAAAAAACTAATTGATGCAATAAAGACAGATGCAGTAATTAATGCAGAAGTTGTTACTTTCAGTAGAATGGCATATAGAATTATAAATGAAATTGGTGGTAGAACAGAAACTAATTTAAGCAAATGTGGAAAAATAATGCTCATATATTCTATATTAAATAATTGTAAAAATGAGTTAATGTTTTTAAAGAAAAATGATGAAAATATTGATTTAATAGAAACAGCAATAACAGAGTTCAAAAAACATGGAATTCATACAGAACAAATAAAACAAGAAATTGAAAATCAGGATGATATTTATCTAAAAAACAAATTAAAAGATTTAAATATGATATATGAAAAGTTTCAGGAACAATTATCAGAAAAATATATAGATGAAACAGATTTATTAACAATATTAGCACAAAATGTGGATAAATGTCCAGAATTTAAAGATTATTTGATATATATAGATGAATTTTCTGGATTTACAAGTCAAGAATATGATATTATAAGAAAATTAATAAAAATAGCAAAGCAAGTTACAATTACAATATGTACAGATTCAATACATGAAGTCAAAAATCCAGATACAGATATATTTTATTCTAATCAACTTACAATTAATAAATTATTACAAATAGCTTCAGAAGAAAATGTAAAAGTTGAAGAAAAGTTTTTGGAAGAAACATATAGATTTAAATCTTTAGAATTAAAATATTTAGAAAAAAATTTATATAATTTAAAAAATAAAGAATATAATCAAGAAGTCAAAAATATAAAAATATTTCTTGCAAAAAATCCTTATTCAGAAATAGAACAAGTTGCCAAAAATATTTTTAAATTAGTTAGAGACAAAAAATATAGATATAAAGATATATCTATAATAACGAAAAATATTGATACATATTCTAATTTAACAAGAGCAATTTTTGATAAGTATGAAATACCCATTTTTATAGATGAAAACAGAGATTTAAATCAAAATATTGTAATTCAATATGTACTTTCAATATTAGAAATTTTTACAAAAAATTGGAGTAATGAGTCTGTATTTAATTATTTAAAGACAGGATTTAATAGTATTGAAGAAGAAGAATTATTTAAATTAGAAAATTATTGTATAAAATGGGGGATTAAACAAAATAAATGGAAAAAAGAATTTACATATGGTAGATTTGATGAAAAACAAAAACCGGAAATTAATAGATTAGAGCAAATAAGAAAAGAAATAGTAGAACCATTAATGGAATTAAAAAAACAAATTGATGAAATTAGAACAGCAGAAGGAATATCAAAAGCAATTTATCAATTTTTAGTAAATCAAAAATTAGCAACAAAGGTAAAGCAAAAACAAAAGGAACTAGAAAAACAAGGACTAATTGATTTATCAAATGAATATGAAAATAGTATAAATATCATTATAAATATATTAGATGAAATTGTACTAATTTTTAAAGATGATAAGATTACAATAGATAAATATGCACAAATATTTAAAATTGGTTTAAAAAACAGTAGTTTAACTAAGATTCCAGGAACACAAGATCAAGTAATAATGGGAGATGTAGATAGATCTAGAAGCCATAAAGTAAAAACAATATTTGTAATAGGATTAAATGATGGAGTTTTTCCAAGTATATATAAAGACGAAGGATTTTTAAATGATGATGATAGAGAAAAATTAAAAAGACATGGAATTGAACTTGCAAAAGGAACAATAGACAAGTTATATGAAGATAATTTTAATATATATAAAACTTTTACAACAGCAGAACAAGAATTGTATTTATCATATCCGTCATCAGATATGCAAGGAAAAGCATTAAGACCTTCAATTTTAATTAATAAAATAAAAAAAATATATCCAAATATAAAACAAGAAAGTGATATAATAGAGACAAAATCAGAAATATTAAATAAAAAAATTACTTATGAAGAATTAATTCAAAATATTAATAAATTAAGAGAAAAGAATATAGACAATATATGGTATTATATTTATAATTATTATAAAAAAGAAGAAAATTGGAATAATAAATTAGAAAATAATTTAAAAGGATTATCTTATACAAATTTACCAGAAAAAATAGAACAAAAAAATATAGATAGATTGTATGGAAACAAACTTTCAACTAGTATATCAAGATTAGAACAATATAAAAAATGTCCTTTCTCTTATTTTCTACAATATGGATTAAAAATAAACCCACAAGAAGAATTGAAAGTTCAAAGTTTTGATACAGGAACTTTTATGCATGAAACAATAGATGAGTTTTTTGAAAATATAAAAAAAGAAAATATTGTTTTAGAAGAAATAACTGAACAACAAATTTCTGATTTAGTAGACCAAATAATAGATGAAAAATTATTACAAAACAGGAATTATATTTTTACATCAACAGCCAAATATAGAGCATTAGTAAAAAGACTGAAAAAACTAATAAAAGAAGCATTAAAATATATAATTGAAACTTTAACCAAAAGTGAGTTCGAAATATTAGGAACGGAAATAGAATTTAATGATAAAGGAAAATATAAAACTATAAAAATACCATTAGAAAATGGAAAATTGGTTGAAATAACAGGAAAAATAGATAGAATAGATACTGCTCAAAATGAAGATGGAAGATATTTAAGAATAATAGATTATAAATCTTCTATAAAAAATTTTGATTTTAATGAGGTTTATGCAGGATTACAAATACAATTATTAACATATTTAGATGCAGTGTGTAAAGAAGAAGATGTGATGCCTGCCGGAGTTTTGTATTTTAGTTTAATAGAACAAATGGTGGATACAGATAAAAATATAGATATAGCTGAAATAGAAGATAGAATTAGAAAAAAATTTAAAATGAAAGGATTAATTTTAGCAGATATAAAGGTTGTAAAATTACATGATAAAAATTTAGAAGAAGGATATTCAAATTTAGTTCCAGCCTATATATCTAAGAAAAATGGACTAAGTGAAGGAAATTCTAATTGTGTAACAAAAGAACAGTTTAAAGATTTACAAGATTATATGTATATAATTATAAAACAAATTTCTAATGAAATATTAAGTGGAAAAATTGATTTAATACCATATTATAAAAATAAAAAAACACCTTGTAAATATTGTAATTATAAGAGCATTTGTAATTTTAACAATGGAGCTTGTATTAATAAATATAATTTTATTGAAGAAAAAAGTAAACAAGAAATTCTTGAGAAAATTAAAAATTCAAAAGGAGAGAAAAGTGAAAAATTTATCAAATGAAGTTGTAGTTCACAAAAATATTAATGGTTTTCAATATCTACAATTTAGAAAATTACTAGAATTTAATGATGTTTTAGTACATGCATATAGTTTGGGAATAGATAAAAATTACAGAACATCAATAAATACACAAAAAACAAATCCAAATGAATTTCATAAAGCTTTAAGTAATTATCAAAGATTATGCAATAGCTTAAATTGTGATTATATAAATTTAGTAAAACCAAATCAATCACATAGCAAAAATGTAAAAATAGTAGAAAATAAAATCAATGATGATAAACCTGATTTTAATTTAAATGAATATAATTTAACAGATGGATTAATTACAGATAAATCAAAGTTATTTTTAACTACAACAAATGCTGATTGTATTTTATTACTATTTTTTGATCCAAGTAAAAAAGTTATTGCAAATGTACATTCTGGTTGGAAAGGAACTATTCAAAGAATTTCTGTAGAAACAGTTCAAAAGATGAAAAAAGAATATAATTGTAGACCAGAAAATATAATTTGCTGTATATGCCCAAGTATTAAGAAATGCCATTTTGAAGTAGAAAAAGATGTACAAGCATTATTTGAAAATGAGTTTAAACAAGACCTTCAAAAAGTAGGAAGATTTAATGAAATCATAGAAAGGAAATCTGAACAAAAGTGGGTTATAGATACTGTAGAAATAAATAAAATTATTCTACAAAACGAAGGTTTAAAGGCAGATAATATTTTTGACTGTGGAATTTGCAGTGTATGTAATAGAGATTTAATACATTCATATAGAGTTGAAAAAGAGGGATATGGTTTAGAAACTTCTATAATTGGATTAATATAAATTATTGTAAATCAGAGTTATTATTTATTATAGTATTCTATATAGTGTTATGAGTAAGGATTTGTATTATAGTTTTAAAATATAAAAAGGTTATAATATACTTTTTAAGGTGGAAAAATATGAAAAAATTTTCCACCTTAAAATTTTGACATTTAACCATAAAGTTAAAGTAAGTTAACAAAGTTGAATAAAAATAAACTAGATAAAATAAATTTTTCTACTATCTATTGTTATTGTTTTGATTATTGTTGTTATTATTATTGTTTTTGTTATTGTTATTTTTTTTGTTATTATTTTTTTCTGACATTAATAACACCTCCAATTAAAAGTTTACAAAGATATTCTACCCGATATAACCAATAAATATGCAATTATATTGTAAAAACATTAAAAAAGTTATATAATAAGAACGAAAACAAATTAAGAGAATACAATACATAAAGTGGAGGATAACAATGGAATTTAAAAACCAAAAATTAGAAAAATTTGAAAAAAACATAAAAAATAAAAAAATAGCAGTTATAGGAATTGGTGTAAGCAATATTCCATTAATTGATTACTTATTTGAAAAAGGGGCAGTTGTAACAATATTTGATGATAGAGAAGAAGAAAAAATATCAAAAGATATTATAGAAAAAATAAAAAAATATAATTTTAATTGTTTTTTTGGAAAAAGAAATCTAGATAATTTACACGGATTTGAAATTATATTTAGATCACCAAGTTGTTTACCAACAAAAACAGAATTAGTAATAGAAAAAGAAAGAGGTGCAATTGTTACAACAGAAATAGAACAATTAATAAAAATGGCTCCATGTAAAGTAATAGGAATTACTGGAAGTGATGGAAAAACAACAACTACTACATTAACAGCAAAAATATTAGAAGATGCAGGATATAATGTATATTTAGGAGGAAATATTGGAATCCCTCTTTTTACCAAACTAAAAGAAATAAAACCAGAAGATATAATAGTATTAGAACTTAGTAGTTTTCAATTAATGGATATGGAAGTAAGTCCAGATATAGCTGCAATAACAAACATTACTCCAAATCATTTAAATGTACATAAAGATTATCAAGAATATATTGATTCAAAGAAAAACATTTATAGACATCAAAAAAGTACAGGAGTTCTAGTACTAAATGCGGATAATGAATTAACAAATTCATGTCAAAAAGATGCAAATGGTGATGTTATATTATTTAGTAGTAAGCAAAAATTAGATTATGGATATATTGTTGAAGATGGGATAATAAAAGAGTGTAATGATGGTATTAGAAGACATTTAATATCACAAGATGATATTAAATTAAAAGGAATACATAATTTACAAAATATATGTACAGCATTGGCATTAACAAAAGATTTAGTAAGCACAGATAATGCCATTAAAACTATAAAAGAATTTTCTGGAGTAAAACATAGATTAGAACTAGTAAGAATATTAAATGGAGTAGAATGGTATAATGACTCTGCAAGTACATCTCCAACTAGAGGAATCTCGGCAATCAATTCATTTAATAAAGAAATCATATTAATTGCAGGAGGAGCAGATAAAAATTTAGATTATACACCAATTGGAAAGCCAATAGTAGAAAAAGTAAAAAGTTTAATACTAATAGGGCAAACAGCAAACAAAATTTATGATGCAGTAAAAAAAGAGTCAGAAAAACAAAACAAAACAATTGATATTCATATGTGTGAAACATTTAAACAAAGTTTAGAATTGGCAAAAAGAATTGCAAAGCCAGGTCAGATAGTGTTATTTTCACCAGCTAGCACAAGTTTTGATATGTTTAAAGATATGTATGATAGAGGAGATAAATTTAGAAAAGAGGTAAATCAATTTGAATAAATAATAGAAAAAGAGGTGGTATTAATGACAATAAAAGAAGCAATAACAAAAGGAATGATAATGTTAAAATCTAATAATATAGAAAGTCCAAAATTAAAAGCAAGATTATTACTTCAATATGTTTTAGATAAACCTAGGCAATATATTGTAGTGTATGACAATAAGGAAATTACCAAAAAGCAACAATGGGAATATTTTGTCAATATAGAAAAAATAACAAAAGGAATTCCACTACAACATATAACACATAGACAAGAATTTATGAAAATGGATTTTTTTGTTGATGAAAATACATTAATACCAAGACAAGATACCGAAATCTTAGTAGAAGAAGTTATAAAAATTGCAAATAAAATGATGAAACCTAAAATTTTAGATTTATGTACAGGAAGCGGGATTATTGCAATATCACTAAAAAAATATATTCCTAATGCAGAAGTAACAGGAATTGATATAAGTGAAAAGGCATTAGATGTTGCAAATAAAAATGCACAGAAATTAAACACAGAAGTTAAATTTTTAAAATCAGATTTATTTGAAAATATAGGGAAAAACAAATTTGATATAATTGTTTCAAATCCACCATATATAAAAAAAGAAGAAATAAAAAAATTAAGTAAAGAAGTACAAAAAGAACCAGAAATTGCACTTGATGGAGGATATGACGGACTAGATTTTTACAGAAGAATTTTAGATAGAGCAATTAATTATCTAAAAACAGGAAGTTATTTATGTTTAGAAATAGGTTATAATCAAAAAGAAGATGTTATGAAATTAATAGAAGAAAAGCAAGATTACAAAAAAACATATTGTAAAAAAGATTTATATGGATGTGATAGAATTATTATAACACAAGTTATATAATAAAAAGGTTTATAGTGAGCCATAAAAAACTAAATAAGTTATAAAAGGAGTATATGCATAAAATGCATTAATTAAAATATGTCTTTTTCAACAGAATTAAAAGAAGAAATGAGTAAAACAGAAAACTTGGCAAATAAAGAAGCAGTAAAATATGAACTTGTTGGATATTTAATGAGTAGCAATATATCTGAAAATGGTGAAAAAATAAAATTTTCAACAGAAAATGAATATAATATAAATAGATTTTCGAGATTATTAAGTAACATTGGAATAGATGACTATGATATTAGTATACAGGGTAAGGTATTTATGATAACATGTCCCAACATCAAAATTCAAACAAAAAGTTTATCAATAGACCAGATAAAAAATATCATAAAAGGAGCATATTTAGGAGCTGGTTCAATTAATAATCCAGAAAATACATATCATTTAGAAATAGGACTTAGAAAAAAAGAATATGCAGACTTAATAATGAATGGATTAAAAGATTTTAACATAAAATGTAATTGCTTAGAAAAAAATAAAGAATATATTATATATCTTAAAGATGGAGAAGAAATATCTAAAATATTAGCACTGTTCGGAGCAAATAAATCTGTATTGAAATATGAAGAAATTAGAGTTCAAAGAGAAATGAATAACAAAATAAACAGAATAGTTAATTGTGAAACTGCAAATATGAATAAAACTATGAATGCTGCAATTGAACAAATAGAAACGATTAGAAAATTAAAAAAAAGCGGAAAATTTGAGAAATTAGATGAATCACTTAAAGAATTAGCAGAACTAAGATTAAAAAATCCAAGTGCAAGTTTAGTTGAATTAGGAAAAATGTTAAAAACACCAATTGGTAAATCAGGAGTAAATTATAGATTAAAAAAAATAATGGAGATTGGAAAAACAAATGTTAAAAAATAATGAGATAGGGATATATGTTCATATTCCATTTTGCAAGAAAAAATGTGATTATTGTGATTTTATATCATATTGTAATAAAGATAATTTAATAAAAGATTATGTAGAAGCTTTAAAAATAGAAATTCAATCACAAAATATAAAACCAGAAATAACAACAATTTATATAGGTGGAGGAACACCATCTTATATTGATAGTAAATATATTATAGAAATTATAGGTAAAATAAAAGAAAAAAAGGTATCACCAAATGCAGAAATTACAATTGAGGTAAATCCAGGAACAGTAACAAAGGAAAAATTAGAAGATTACAAAATTTGTGGAATTAATAGAATTAGTATAGGATTACAATCTACTAATAATATATTATTAAAGGAAATAGGAAGAATACATGATTTTGATCAATTTATAGAAACATATAAATTAGCACAAAAGGTTGGATTTAAAAATATAAATGTAGACTTAATGCTTGGGCTTCCAAATCAGAGAATAAAAGATTTAAAAGAAAGTTTAGAACAAGTATTAAAATTAAAGCCTAAACATATTTCAGTTTATTCATTAATTGTTGAAGATGGAACACCTATTGCAAATAAAATTGAAAAAGGAGAATTACAATTACCAGATGAAGAATTAGAACGAAATATGTACTGGTTTGTAAAAAATACATTAGAATTAAATGGATATAAACATTATGAAATTTCAAATTTCGCCAAAAAAGGATATGAATCAAAACATAATTTGAATTGCTGGAACCAAAAAGAATATATTGGAATAGGAGTTGCAGCACATTCATATAGAGATATTACTAGATATTCAAATACTGAGAATATAGAAGAATATATAGAAAATGTAAAAAAAGGAGAATTTAATAAAAATAAAATAATACATGAAGTACAAAAAGAAGATGATGCCAAAAAAGAATATATGCTTTTAGGACTAAGAAAGATTAATGGAATAGATATAAGTCAATTTAAAAACAAATTTGGTGATAATCCAATATATTTATTTAGAAATGAATTAAAAAAATTAACAGATGAAAAATTAATAATAATTGATAATAACACTATAAGATTAACTAATAAAGGCCTAGATTTAGCAAATTTAGTTTGGGAAGAATTTATATAAAGTTAAAAACAATAAAATAAACTTAAATTATAAAAAATAATTTAAGTTTATTTTTCGCTTTTTGAGAAAAATAAAGATTTATCATTTCATGAAAATGGCAAAATCCATCATGAAAATAAAAAAATAACTTTTCATGATGGAAAACAAGCTTTTGGTGCAATAAATTAAAAAAATTTAAATTTTTGTGATAAAGTATATTTATACAAAAGAAAAGTCTTAAAGGAGACTGATATAGATGATAGATAAAATATGTACTAAATTAACAGAAAAAATAAGAAAACAAATGCCAGAAGTTGATGATGAAAGAGCAGAAATAATAATGTATGGATTGCAAATTTTAATAGGTGAATTACCAAAAGGAATAATTATACTTGTAATTGCATATTTTTTAGGAATATTTAAATTAACATTATTATCTGTTTTAATAATAGCACCATATAGATGTGTATCTGGCGGAGTACATATGAAAACTCATATAGGATGTATTATATATACATCATTATTATACAGTGGATCTGCACTATTAGGTAAATATTTTATTTTAGAAGGAAATATAAAGATAATATCAGCAATTATTATATGGACATTTTGTATGATAATGATAAAAATGTATGCACCAGCTGACACAGAAAATTTCCCAATTTTAAGAAAAAAAGAAAGATTTCAAAAACAAGTTTTTTCATACATTATTTTAACACTTGAATTTCTAATAGCTATAATAATACCCAATAACACAATTTCAGGAATTATAATATTTGGTGATTTAATACAAACCTTAACAATAACGAGATTTGCATATAACATAACAAAAAATAAATATGGACATGAAATATATGCAAACAATTAATTTAGTATAATATAGAATAATTTATTATTCTTATATTATAAATATTTACAAAAGAAGGAGGAATTTATTATGTTAAAATTTTTAGCTAAACTTGCAGAAAAATATGCAAAAGCTTCAAATACTGCATGTGTAATTTTATGGGTTGGTCATCAACCAAAGATGCCAGCATCATTAATTAAAAAAGACTAAATTCCTAAAGAAACGTTTTTCTTAAATATTAATTCAATTCAATTTAAATGAGCTCCAATACAGCTCATTTTTTATTGAATAGGAAAAATCGCTTTTTCCTATTCAATAAAAGAGCTTCGCTCCAACGGTTGCACACAAATTTTACATTTGTAAAATTTGGCGCACGAACAATGACGTGGGCTTCAAAAAATTATGAAAATAGAAAATTCTAAAGAAGCCCACTATTGTTCTATAATATGAAAGTTATACTTTTCTATTATATAAGAAGGCTTTGTCACAACAGATGAATTTGGGGTTACTTTGTAAAATTGTTGCACGAACAATGACATGGGCTTAAAAAAGTTATGAAAAGATAAAATGATAAAGAAAGCCCACTATTGTTCTGTAAATATTTTTAAAAGTATTGACAATATTTATAAAAAAAAATAAATTATAGTTATTAGGAAAAATGTAAAATATTATTTTCTTGATTAAATAAATGGAGGATGTTTTTATGGAAATAGTAAAAGTAGAAAATTTAACAAAAAAATATGGAAATGGAGAAAATGAAGTAATTGCACTAAATAATGTATCATTAACTGTAGAAAAAGGAGAATTTGTTGCAATAATAGGAAGTTCTGGAAGTGGAAAATCGACATTATTACACTTAATTGGTGGAGTAGATAGACCAACCTCTGGAAAAGTTTTTGTGGATGGAAAAGATATTTATCAATTAAATGATGACAAATTAGCTATATTTAGAAGACAAAATATTGGAATTATATATCAATTTTATAATTTAATGCCAATATTAAATGTCAAAGAAAATATTACTCTTCCTTGTGATTTAGATGGAAAAGAAGTAGACCAAGAAAGATTAAATTTATTGATATCAACTTTAGGATTAAAGGATAGAATAACACATTTACCAAACGAGTTATCAGGAGGGCAACAACAAAGAGTTGCAATAGGAAGAAGTCTAATTAATAATCCTGCTGTAGTACTTGCAGATGAGCCAACAGGGAATTTAGATTCAAAATCTAGTAATGAAATTATTGCATTATTAAAAAAATCAAATAAAGAATTAGGACAAACAATAATAATGATAACACATAATCCAGAAATAGCAAAAGAAGCAGATAGGATTATAAAAATTGAAGATGGAAAGATTGTTTAGGAGGGATGAAGATGAAATTTCTAAATAATTTAACCATTATAAATTTAAAATTAAATAAAAAAAGAACAATTGCAACAATTATAGGAGTAATATTAGCCACTTTTCTATTAACTAGTATTGTAACAATTCTTTCAAGTTTCCAAAAGTCTTTGCTAGAACATACTAAAAAGACAAATGGAGATTATCATTATGGATTTTTGAATGTACCTGCATCAGAATTAGAAGAATTTTCTCAAAATGAGAATATTGATAAATTTTTTGTGACAAAAATTTTAGGAGATGCTTATTTTGAAGAAGATTCAAGTACTAAAATACCTTTAAAAATTCTAAGTTTTTCTCAAGAATCTTTGGATAATTTAGGGCTAGAAATAACAGATGGGAGAATGCCTCAAACAGATAGTGAAATAATTTTTGCAGATACATTAACAAAGTATAATGAAGAGGAAATAAAATTAGGAAGTCAAATTGAATTAGAAGTGCAAAATGAAGATAATTCAAATAAAAAATCATATACCATAGTAGGAATTGTAAATATTACAGATGAATATATAGAAATGGTAAACAATTCTAATTTAGATACATATATAGCAATTACTAAATTGGATGAATATACACAAACAGATAGATTAAATGTGTATGTTAAAATAAAGGATTTAGATAAAAGATTAGAAACAATTGCAAAAATACAAGGAATAGATGATAATACATTTAAAAATTTGATAGGATCTAATAATGCTATAACAGAAAAAAACTTAGCAAAATATGAAAATAATAAATATATTTATTTGTATAATAGTACTTTATTAGGAATGGAAACAAGAGATTATATAGATGAAACAGCTAAAATGGTTTATTCAGTTGTAGGAATAATTATATTGGTTATAGGATTAACATCAGTATATTGTATTAGAAACAGTTTTGATATATCAATTACTGAAAAAATAAAACAATATGGAATATTATCATCAATAGGAGCAACCAAAAAACAAATTCGAAAAATTGTATTCCATGAGGCATTTATAATAGGAATAATTTCTATTCCTATTGGAATTATATTTGGAATAATTTTTATTTTTGCATTTTTAGAGATTTTAGGAATATCATTAGGCAGAAATTTATTTGGAATGGAGTTTATATTTTCAACTAATATATATGCAATAATATTAATTATTATTTTGAGTAGTTTAGTTTTATACTTATCAGCAAGAAAATCAGCCAAAAAAGCTTCTAAATTATCACCACTTGAAGCAATAAGAGGAAATAAAGAATTAAAAATAAATTCAAAGAAACTAAAAACACCCAAAATTATTAAAAAATTCTTTGGAATTGGTGGAGTAATATCATATAAAAATATAAAAAGAAATAAAAAAAGATATAGAACAACAATTGTTTCAATAATTATAAGTGTAACATTATTAATAACTGCAATATCTTTTTCTAAATATACTTCTAAAGTAGTTAAAGTATATGTAAATCAAGAAAATTATGATTTATTTGCTAATAGTGATGATTATGAAAAATTAAAAAAGGTTACAGAAGATGCAAAAATTAATCAAAATAGATATCAATTATATAGAAGTCTATCTGTTGAAATTGTTGATGATGAAGAACATTTTACAGAAGATTTTAATAAAGTAAAAACAGGTCATACTTATTGTAGTTTGGTATCTTTAGGAAAACAAGAATATGAGAGATATATAAAATCTTTAGGTTTAAATTATGAAATAGCAAAAGACAAAATTATTCTTATGGATGTTGCAACAGAATCGATTGAAGAAAATGGTAAATTCACATATCAGCAAATTGATTATTATGATTATGTAGAAGGTGATCAAATTTCCATGTATATTGACTATGAAAAAGAAATAGTAAAATCAGAAATAATAAAAGTTACAAGTGAAACACCTTTATTTTTAACATCTGGGCCATCAGCTTTTTTAATAGTAAGTGATGAATATATGGATAAATATTACAAATCAGAAAATCAAACTTGCTTTTTGCATATTCAAACAGAAGATGATATAGAATTAGAAAAATATATTAAAGAAAATTATTCAGATTCATATTGGGCATTAGGAAATAATGCAGAAACAAGAAGAGAACAACAAGCTCTAGTAATAGGAATTTCAATATTTTTATATGGATTTATATTTGTTACAGCATTAATAGGAACAACAAATATATTTAATACAATAACAACAAGTATGGAACTTAGACAAAGAGAATTTATGCATTTAAAATCAATTGGAATGACCAAAAAAGAATTCAATAAAATGATAAGACTAGAAACAATATTTTTAGGAGTAAAATCTTTAAGCATTGGAATTATTTTAGGATTAATATTTTCTTATGTTATATATTTAGGATTTTCAATAAATGTTGAATTAAATTATATTTTCCCAATAGATGCAATTATAATATCTATTATAGCAGTAGGTATATTAATTGGAGGAATAATGAAATATTCATTAAATAAGATTAATAAATTAAATATAATAGAAACTATTCGTAAGGATAATATTTAAAATAGAAACTATTTTGGAAAAAATTAAAAAAAGCACTTTTCAAAGTGCTTTTTAAATTAATCTAAATCATAAATAGTTAATTCTTGACTAAAGAATTTATCGTTTTTAAAAGTATATAAATCTAAATTCTTACTATTTTTAACATATTTTCTAACTTCCCATAAGCCAATACCAGAATGGTTTTGTTTACCTGAAAATCCCTTTTTAAAAATCTCTTCAATATTTACATTTTTATTTGTGTAAGTATTTTGTACTAAAATAACAGCTCTATGGTTTTTATTTTCTCTTCTAAATGAAACCTTAATTATCTTCTCATCACATTTTTCTGCTTCTTCAATTGCATTATCTAAAAGAACGCCAAGAATTCTAGAAAATTTATAATTATTAACTTGTAATGTATTCAAATCCAAAAAGAAATCTAATTCAAATTTTATTCCAGCATTAGTTGCCTTAAAATATTTATTATTTAACAAACTATAAATTCCAGGATTATTTATAGTTCTTGGATTTAAAATAGATAAATTATTAGTAATTCTACAATCTTCTTTAACTTCTCCAATATATTGTCTAAGTCCGGAAATATCATTATTTTCAACATATCCATCAATAGTAGAAATGATATTTTTAAAATCATGATTAAATCCTTTTACTTCATCATATAAAATTGTTAAAGATTTATTATATTCTTCTACACTTTCTAGATTCTTTCGGGTATCTGCTAATTTTATAATACGCGTAAAACTATAAATGCTTGTACAGAAAAAGAAAATAAATAATAAAAAGTTAGCAAAAGTAATTATAAGTGGTACAACATTTATATAAAAAGTTGTAATAACTGATTGTAATATTAATGTTATAAAACCAGTAACGATATTCATATAAAGTATTATCAAAGTCTTTTTATCCAAATTGTCTATATAATCTAGTGATATTCTCTTCTTTCTGAATTTCTTTAAGATAAATATAATTAATTGAGTGATACTGTAAACTAAAATTAAGTAGATTATTCTATATATTGGAACACTTAAGTATGTTTCAAAATCAATGTTTATTAATGTTATGTAAGGATTTTGCACTAATATATTTATTATTCCAAAAGTAAAAGATGCAAAAATTTCAGTAATAAGTGTTTTTATAAAGCTCATTTTTGTATATAGTTTAATAATAAGAAAAAATAAAACATAATTTAATATTACACAAAAAGGAGCAGGTATAAATGTAGAAATTATTAAACTTCCAAAAGCATAAATAATAATAAACAATGCCTTTTTGCGCTTTGACAAATTAATATTAAAAATAAGTGTTGCTAAAGTGAGCGTTAAATATGCTTCAATTAATCCTGCTGGAATTAATAATAAGTTTAATAAAATTTCATTTTCACTTGTAAATGCATTCCAAATATAATTAAGAGATTGTGACAATATCCATCACCTCCTTTAATACATTCCTATATTTTGGTCCTATATAACATATAGAATTGTTTTTAAAATGAATTATATTATCATTAAAAGAAATTTTAGATATATTATTAATATTTGCAATAAAAGATTTATGACATCTTACAAAGTTTTTTGGGAGTTTTAGTTTATTAAAAGAATTATAAGTAATGTAGTCTGTTTTAGAAGTATGATAAATAATTTTTGCTCCACTTTTTTCGATATATTGAACATCATTTAAATCTATAAAAGTATTTTTGTTATCTATTTTTAAAAACTTACTTTCAGATGCTGAAACATCATCAAATAATCTACTTAAAGTAGTTGTTAGAGTTTCTGTATTAAGACAATATTTAAAGATATAGTCAAAAGTCGTGTATTTATAAGCTTCAGCAATATATTCAAAATGACTTGTAATAAAAATTAAATAACAGTTTTTATTAAAAAATCTTATTTGTTTTGCAACATCTAATCCATTTTCAGAATGTCCATAAAATTCAATATCAAGAATAACTACATTTACTATATTTTCAGAGATATAAGATAATAACTTTTTAAAATCAGTTGTTTTATAAACTATTTTTGCATCAAAATCATTTGCAATAATAACTTTTTCTAACAAAGATGAAATTCTATCTAACATATGAATATCATCATCACAAACTACAAAGTTTAACATTGTTTCTCCTATGTTCATTCGATAGAATCAATAAAATTTCGACAAATCACAAATTAAAATATAAAATAAATTTCAAAACTTGTCAATACTCTATTTGCATAGAATGACTCAAAAACTTTTTGATTAAAAGTCCTTAATTATATATAAATTTATATATTAATACTAAAAATAATAAAAAGTAATATTTTAAAATTATTACACATAAAATTAAAAAAAAGAAATTGCACATTAAGAAAGAAAATAGTTTAAAAGAAGAATCTTTTATAACTATGTGTGCCTTGGAAAGGAATGGAATTTATAATGAAAAATAATAAAATCAATTATAAATTAAAAATAATGACCTTATTTGTAATCGCAATTTTTGTGATAAGTGTAATAATAACTAATAATAATACATTATTAGTTAATGGAGAAATATCAGAAAAAACAATAGGTTGGGGGATTAAAAGGGCTAATAACCATGAACAACCTGATGTAGGAGCTTCTAACAAACAAGAATTAGAAGAAAATGGAGGTATATGTTTAGGTAATAAAGAAAATAAATTTATATATTTAACATTTGATTCTGGTTATGAAGCAGGATATATTGATAATATTTTAGATACATTAAAAGAAAATAATGTAACAGCAACATTCTTTATAACAGCACATTATCTTAATTCTGCAACAGATAAGGTAAAAAGAATGATTAATGAAAATCATAATATAGGTAATCATACATGTCAACATCCTAGTTTACCAAGCATAAGTGATGAAAAAATAGAAGAAGAAATTATGAAACTACATCAATCTGTATATGAAAAATTCGGATATGAAATGAAATACTTTAGACCACCAAAAGGAGAATTTAATAAAAGAACATTAAAAAAGACTGATTCATTAGGGTATAAAACAGTAATGTGGAGTTTTGCATATTGTGATTGGGATGAAAAAAATCAACAATCTAAAGAAGATGCTATAAAAATAATAACAAATAATTTTCATCCAGGGGAAATTATGTTATTACATTCAAATTCAAAAACAAATTCAGAAGTGTTAGATACAATAATTAAAGAAGCAAAGAAACAGGGATATGAATTTAAGAATTTAGATGAATTTTTATATTAATTAAGATTTTATATAATCGAAAATGCATACTTTCCAATTATATAAAAAGCTACAATCATGATCTCTTTAAGATTTTCTCATTGTAGTCGAAAACTCAAATTTGGCGAGAACAAATTATATAAAAATATAAAAGATGTGAAAGGAACTTTTTTATATGAAGAAAAATAAATTTGAAAAACTATTAGAAATTCCAGAAGAAGTATATTCTAATGAACCTAAAATAACAATTACAGGCTTTCATGAAATGATATTGGAAAATTATAAAGGAATACTTGAATATGAAGAATTTTTTGCTAGTATAAGTACATATATAGGTATTATTAATATAAATGGATTTAATTTAAATCTTGAGAAAATGACTAATGATGATATAAAACTTACAGGCAAGATAGAAAGTATTGATATAGAAAGGGTTGAGGATTAAAGGTTGAAAAGTTACAATTTAAAAATTTTTCAACCAAACTGTACCTTAGAAAGGAATGTGATAGTATATGTTAATTAAGATATTGCTAAAGTACATATTAGGTTATGTTAGAATAACAGTAGAAGGATATTATATAGAAAGATTTATAAATATATGTACAACTAGCAAAATCTTAATTTGGAATTTAAAAAGAGAAAAAGGTGTTAAATTATATTTAAATATAGGAATTAAAGATTTTTATAAAGCCATAAAAGTTGCAAAAAAATTAAAATGTAAAGTAAAAATAATTAGAAAAAGAGGAATTCCATTTCTTATAAATAAATATAAAAAAAGAAAAATATTTTTTATAGCTTTAATTACAATTGCAATACTAATAGGAATAAGCACAAATTATGTTTGGAATATTAATATAGAAGTAGAAGAAAATTTAGAAATTCAAAATATAGAAAGAGATATTAAAGAAGCGGGTTTAGAAGTGGGGATGTTAAAAAACAAAGTAAATGTTCAGGATATTGTTAATAAAATAAGATTAAAAAGAAGTGATATTTCATGGATGGGAATAGAGTTAAAAGGAACTAATGCAATTGTAAAAATAGTGAAATCAAAAGAAGCTCCAGAAATTATAGATGAAAAAGATTATAGTAATATAGTTTCAGATAAATCTGGGATAGTTACAAAAATAATTGCTCAAAATGGCACAGCCCTAGTGAAAGTTGGAGATGAAGTTAAAGAAGGTCAAATACTTATACAAGGGGTGATGGAAGGAAAATACACAGGAACAAGATTTGTTCATAGCTTAGGAGAAATTGAAGCAATTGTAAAATATAATAAAACAAAAAAAATTCCTCTAAAAACAACGGAAAAAGTCACTACAGGGAAAAAAGAGACGAAATTTAAAATAAAAATAAATAATTTTCAAATAAATTTTTATAAAACTCTTTCAAAATTTAAATTTTATGATACAATAGAAATAGAGAAAAAGTTTAAAATATTTTCAAATTTATATTTACCTATTTCATTTATAAAAATTACAAATCAAGAAATAAAAGAAATTGAAAAAGAATATACAGTAGAAGAAGCTACGGAAATAGGAACTAGAGAATTAGAACAAGAAATTGAACTAGAAATTGGAGAAGGGAAAAATATAGTTGGAAAAAATGCAAAAGTAGCAGAAACAGAAGAATATATAGAGGTAAGTGTAACATATGAAGTGATTGAAAATATAGGAATGCAGGAGAAAATTGAAGAAAACAATACACAAGAAGAAGATATAAACTAAAATACATACCTGCTTGCCAAAACTTAGAATAATAATATTCTGGAAAGGAAAGGTAAGACTATGGAAGAAAGAAGCTTAAGAGTAGTAGGTACAGATAAAACATTTTTTAATAAAATAACAAATACATTGACAAAATTATTAATCCCAACACAAATAGGGTTTAATGGTATTAGAATTTCTATGAAAAGAAATGTTGTAATAAAAGCATATGAAACTTTAACAGCAGAAGATGTTGAAATAGAAAATAAAGATGAATTAGAGAAAAAATATGAAGATGCATATACTGCATATTTAGAGGCATTAGACAAATTTGTGTTAGATACAATATATAAAAAAGTAAAAAGCAATACAGCTACACAGTTTGAAAGTACAGCATTATCACAATATTATGGAATAGTACAGTTAAAAGAGAATGAATATAATGAATATAAATATAGAAAACAAAAATATCTATTAGAACTAGATAATGAAAGTGTAAAAAATACAGGTAAGTCAAAATTAATTGAAAAATATAATAAATTTTATATTTCAAAACAAGACACATTATATAAAGGAATTTTAAAGAATTATTCAATAAAATTAGCAGATACAACAAATGTATACGATTCTAGTAAAGAATGGATATATATAAAAATATTTAGTACATTAGAAGATTATATACAAAATATATTACCACTAAAAAACTTAGATTCAAAAATAGAACCAATAGTAAAAGAATATGAAAGATTTTCTGTTGGAAAGCTAGATACAAGAGATAATATAGAAAAAAATATGATATTACTAAAAATAAGTAGAAATTTATTCACACATAGTTTGCCATTAGTTGTTGCAGAACAATGTTATATGAAATTAATAAAAGACGCAAGATGTTTGGTACAAGACACAAAAATTGCTGCAAAAAGAGAAAAGGCATATACTATGTTATTAAATTTAATAGAAAACTATAATGTAGAATTACTTTCTACCAAAGTATATTGGGAAAATAATACGGAAAGAGATGAATTTAAAAAATTCTATGATAAATATCAAAAAATAGAAAAATTAAAAGAAAAAGATTTTATAAAATATGTTAAAGAAAAAGAAATATTATTTATAAAAAATGATTTAATAAAAGCTAGAAAGGAAAAAACAGACTATAGTAGGTTAATAAAATATTATAAAAGAAAATTAGTGGATTTTGGAGAAATGAAAGAAATAAGGCTTGGACAAACAATAAGTTTAAGATATACAAGGAAAATAGTAAAAAAATTAGAAACAGCATAACAAAAAACGAGGTAAAAATATGTATACAATAGAATATTTAGATTTAGAAAAAAATACAAAATTTGAAGAGATAATAAAAAAAGTAGTTGAACAATGTTTTAAAGAAGAAAATCTAGAAAATTCAAAATTAAATATTAGTATAACATTAACTACACCAGAAAATATAAAAAAAATTAATAATGAATACAGAAATGTAGATAATGAAACAGATGTATTATCTTTTCCAATTTTTGAAAAAGAAGAATTAGACAATAAAATATTAAAAAAAGAATTTGAACATGAAGATATTCTTGGAGATATAGTAATTTCAATAAAAAGAGTTGAAGAACAAGCAAAAGAATATGGACACAGTTTTGAAAGAGAATTGTCTTATATGGTTGTTCATGGATTTTATCATTTAATGGGATATGACCACATAAAAGAAGAAGATAAGCTTGTTATGCGTTCTAAAGAAGAAAAAGTTTTAACCAAATTAGGCATAACAAGGGAGGAATTAGATGAAAAATAAAGGTGTAATAATATTTATATTTATTCTAATGATTATAGTAATAGGAGCAGGTGGTTTTTTAATATATCAAATTATTAATCAAAATAAGAATGCTGAAAATAAACCTAATAATGATATTAATAGTGAAGAAACAAATCAAAATGTTGAAGATGATGAGATAATTGTAGAACAAAAGGAACCAGAAATATTCAAAGGTGATGAAAGACCAATAGCAGTAATGATAGATAATCATCCAAAAGCTTGGCCACAAGCTAATATTAATAAAGCTTATTTGGTTTATGAAATTATTGTTGAAGGTGGAGAAACCAGATTAATGGCAGTATTTAAAAATCAAGATCTTCAAGAAATTGGGCCAGTTAGAAGTGCAAGACACTACTTTTTAGACTATGCATTAGAAAATGATGCAATATATGTACATCATGGATGGAGTCCACAGGCAGAAAGAGATATACCAAATCTTAGAGTTGATTATATAAATGGAATACAAGAAAGTGCTAAAGATTTTTGGAGAGAAAAAAGTAAATATGCACCACATAATTTATTTACAAGTACAGAAAGTATATTAACAATTGCAAAAAGAAAAGGATATGATACTACTTCAAATAAAAATAGTGTTTTAAATTATGTTGCATATGATGTAGATTTAAATGAAAAATATGGTGTAAAAGAAAACGACGCAAGTCAAATCTTAGAAAACATTTTAAGTTCTTCAAATAGTGAGCAAACTACAGAAGAAACGCAAGAAAATACTCAAAATGTTTCTAATATCCAAACAAAGGTAACTAAAGCCTCAACAATTACCATACCACATTCATCAATAGAAAAAGTTCAATACGTTTATGATGAAGAATCAAAAAGATATACAAGATATGCTAGAGAAGAACTTCAAACAGACTATGTAACAGGTGAAAATATAACAACTAAAAATATAATTATAACATTGTGTGATAATTATACTTTAAATGATAGTGAAAACAAAGGCAGACAAGGATTAGATAATATAGGAACATTTGATGGATATTATATTACAAATGGATATGCTATTCCAATTAAATGTACAAAAGTTGCAAGATCATCACAAACACAGTATAAAGACCTTGATGGAAATACAATAGAAGTAAGTGATGGAAATACATTTATACATATATGTCCCAAAGATGCAAATGTAGTCATTGAATAAAAATATCTTGCGTATAGAAAATGTAAATTGAGTTGTTGAATAAAAAAACTCTCTTTGGAAATAATGTAAATAATATTATTTCTAAAGGGAGGTTTTTATTTGGTTAATAAAGTCGAAATTGCATCAGTTAACACATCTCAATTACCCGTTTTAACCAATAAAGAAAAAGAAGAACTATTTATAAAAATTAAACAAGGTGATGAAGAAGCAAGAAATGAGTTTATAAAAGGAAATCTGAGATTAGTGCTAAGTGTTATACAAAGGTTTTATGGAAGAGGAGAAAATGCAGATGATTTATTTCAAATTGGATGTGTAGGATTGATAAAATCAATTGATAATTTTGATTTATCACAAGGAGTACAATTTAGCACATATGCTGTACCAATGATTATAGGGGAAGTTAGAAGATACTTAAGAGATAATAATAGTATAAGAGTAAGCAGATCTGTAAGAGATTTAGCATATAAAACAATACAATTTAAAGACAAATTTAACAAAGAAAAAGGAAGAGAACCTTCAATAGAAGAAATTGCAAAAGAATTAAAAGTAGAGAAAGAAGAAATTTCAGCTAGTTTAGATGCTATTCAAGTTCCAATATCTTTACAAGATCCAATTTATAATGATGGTTCTGAAAAACTTTTTGTAATGGATCAAGTAAAAGATATAAAAAATAATGATGAAAATTGGGCAGAAGTAATGACAATTAATGAAGGATTAAAAAAATTAAATGATAAAGAAAAAAATATAATTATAAAAAGATATTTTGATGGAAAAACTCAAATGGAAATAGCAGATGAAATAGGAATATCACAAGCACAAGTATCAAGGTTAGAAAAAAACGCATTAGAACATATGAAAAAATATTATAAATAAAATAAACAACAGCTACTATAATTTAAAAATATTTATAGTAACTGTTGTTACTTTGTTTTCTTTTTTGCAAGATGTTATTAATGTCTACTTATTAAATATTTACTTTTTTCTTCTAAATAGTCTAATGTGGCTAGACTAGCAATTATAAAAGCAATTATTATAGTATAGGCTAAAAATAGAATCATATTGATTCTAAAAATTGTTGTAAAGTAAAAATAATAAAATATCCTAAAAATATTGTTCCTAAAAAATCAAATGCTTATAAATAAAGTAACAAATTAGAAAAATATACATATAATGAATTATAATACAAATACATTATATAGAAATATTAGAAAAGAGGTAATTGATTATCAAGGTTTATAGGTAACCTAAAAAAACTAAATATATTATATTAAGGAAGAAAATTTTATATGGGAGATAAGGGACTTGATTTTAAACATAAAGAAGTTATTAATATTGCAGATGCTAAAAGATTAGGATATGTTCAAGATGTTTGTGCTGATTTGGGAACAGGAAAAATAACATCAATAATAGTTCCAGGAAGCACAAACAAATTTATGAGTTTATTTTCTTCAAATAATGATATCGAAATTCCATGGGAAAAAATTAGATGTATAGGAGAAGATTTGATTCTAGTAGAAATTTAAATGGTAAGAATTACTAAAGAAATACTATTGACATAAACATAAAATAGTGATAATATATTTAAAGACACGAAGAAAAAACACTCAAAAAAATAAATTTTAAAAATTTCAAAAAAAATTTAAAAAATGTATTGACAAAATACGACAACTTGTGATAATATAAAAAATGTACCAAGCAACAGAAAAAATATTTAAAATAATACACAAGAAATTAGTATAAAGTAGCAACAAAATAGAAGAAAAAACAACAAATTACTAGTTTTTTATTTTGCCCAAAAATAAGGCAAAAAAATATTTAAAAATATTTTAAAAAAGTATTGACAATTTAAAAAAGGTATGCTAAAATGAGAATCGTTCTATACAAATTAGAACAAACAAAGTACATTGAAAAGTAAACAATGAATCCTTTAGAGAAAAAACCAAACGGTAATTTTTTAGAAATAAAAAAGTACCAAAAAGTAAATCAAATAAAAGTAAAAAAAGAGCTTGAAAAACTCAAAAAAAGAAATTTTTTAATGAGAGTTTGATCCTGGCTCAGGATAAACGCTGGCGGCGCACATAAGACATGCAAGTCGAACGGACCAAA
>CALYAA010000018.1 GCA_944393385.1 uncultured Clostridia bacterium | reverse complement strand
ATGCGAAAAAATATATAAAAATAATTAATAAAATTATTGATTTTTCAAGAAAAAATTTTTTATTCGTTACCACTGCTCCGTCCCCATTGACATTGACAAAAGTGGAAAAATAGTTTATAATGTAGCTTCAAGAAAAAAATCGAAAAATGTTTTATATTTATAATAAAAGTTTATAAAAGTTTCATTCTAAAGGGGAAAATAGGCATGTTAGTTGATAATAAAATAAAAGAAGAATTATTTGAAGATGCAGGTGATATAAGAGTTCAAAAAGCTAGATTATATGTGAAAACAGAAAAAGTTGATATTACAAAAATAAATTACAAAAATAAAAACAATTTCGAAATTACGGGAAAAGTATTAGGACAAGAAATTTATAGAACTAATGTATCTGTTGAAGATGGAGAAATTAGTGATATAACATGTGAATGTTTAGATTATAGAGGTAGATATGCAGCATGTAAACATATAATAGCCACAATAATGGAATTTGATGAAAATCCAAAATACGAAAACATGTTATCAAGAGAAGATAAAATTGATGTAAATAAAAAACTAAGAGCAAATCAAAAATATAGGAGTTTTGCGCAGATAGTAAATGAATTGTATGAAGAAGAAATGCATGAAACAGAAGAAAAAAGAGTAGAAACAGATATTAATAATAAAATAAAAATTGAACCAAGGCTTATATATAATAAGTATTATAATTCATTAAAAATTGATTTCAAAATTGGTGATAAAAGAATGTATAAACTTAAAAACCTAGTTGAATTTTATGATAGAATGCAACATTCTGAAAAATTCAAATATGGTAATAATTTAGAATTTATACATAAAAAAGAAGCATTCACCGAAAAAGACCAAGACTTATTAGACTTTATATTAAAAAATGCTGAAATAATAAATACAGTAAATTCTAATTCAAATTCTAATTACAGATATTATGGAAAAGCACTAGATGAAAGCAGTATAGTAGTAAATAGAACATTACTTGATGAGCTTTTTGATATTTTAAAAGACAGAAATGTATTAATGCAAACAGAAAATGAAGATAGCATTATTAATTTTTCGGAAAATGATCCCAAATTACACTTTAAAATAAAGAAAGTAAATGAAAAAGAATATAAAATAATTTTAACTGATAATATAGATATTATAAAAGATTTAAAAATATTTGAAGGAAAACAAAATACATACATTTTATTTAAAGGAACAATATATAAATGTAGCAAAGAATATGAAAATTCAGTAATAAGACTATTAAAATTATTTAAAGAAAATTATCTAACAGAAATAGTTTTTGGAAAAGAACAATTACCAGAACTTTTTTCTGTAATAATTCCGCGTCTAAAAAACAACATTGAATTCAAAGATATTAATGAAAAAGAAATAGAACAATATAAACCTAAAACTTTAGTAGTAAAAATGTTTTTAGATTTTGATGAACATGATAGAATTCTAGCAGAGATAAAGTTTTGCTATGGAGATATTGAATTTAATCCATTAGAACCTAAAATTGATACAAAATATCCACGTGATATGATTGCAGAAAGTAAAGCTGTTAACATGATAAGAAAAACAGGATTCATGTTTTATGAATCCAAAAAATGTTTTATATTACCAGATGAAGATAAAATTTATGAATTTTTATCAAATGATATTCAAAATTATATGCAAGCATTTGAGGTAATGGTAACAGATAAATTTAGAACAAAACAAATAAAACAACCTAAAATAGGAAGTTTAGGAATCAAAGTTGAAAATAATTTATTAACAATAGATTTACAAAGTTTAAATATAGATGTAAAAGAATTAGAAGAGATAATAAAAAAATATGAACTAAAGAAAAAATATCACAAGTTAAAAGATGGAACATTTGTAAGTTTAGAAGAAAACCAAGATATTGAATTTATAGACAAATTAATAAAGGGAATGGATATAAGCTATAAAGAATTAGAAAAAGGCAATATACGTTTACCTGTAAACAGAACATTATATTTAAACCAATTATTAAAAACAATCAATGATACACAAATAATTAAAAATTCAGAATATAAGAAAATTATAAATGGATTAGACAAAGAAAATGGAGAAGAAGATATTCAAATACCATCAAGCTTAGAAAATGTATTAAGATATTATCAAAAAACAGGATATAAATGGCTAAAAACAATAGATATATACAAGTTTGGTGGAATTCTTGCAGATGACATGGGACTTGGAAAAACAGTCCAAATGTTATCAATTATTGTCGGATATATAGAACAGGAAAAAGAAAGAAAAGCATCAATAGTAATTAGTCCTAGTTCACTTACACTAAACTGGCAAAATGAGGCACAAAAATTTACAAATAACTTAAAAACTCTTGTAATTAGAGGAACTGCAGAAGAAAGAAAAAAACAGATATCAGAAATTCAAAATTATGATTTAATTATTACATCATATGACCTTCTAAAAAGAGATATTGAAGTATACAAAGAAAAAAATTATGAATTTAAATATGCAATTGCAGATGAAGCTCAATATTTAAAAAATAGTAATACACAAAATGCAAAAGCAGTAAAGGAAATAATTGCAGAAACTAGATATGCTTTAACAGGTACACCAATAGAAAATTCATTAGCAGAATTATGGTCTATTTTTGATTTTATTATGCCAGGATATTTATTTGGATACAAAAAATTTAAAACAGAATATGAAACACCTATAGTAAAAGAAAACAGTGTAACTTCAATGAAAAAATTAAAAATGCTAATTGAACCATTTGTCTTAAGAAGAACAAAAAAACAAGTACTAACAGAGCTTCCTGAAAAAACAATAACAGTTTTGAATAACCAAATAAAGGAAGAACAAGAAAAAATTTATTTAACATATCTGGCACAAGCAAAACAGGATGTTAAAGAAGCAATTCAATTAAAAGGCTTAGAAAAAAGCCATATTCAAGTATTAGCAGCTCTAACTAGATTAAGGCAAATTTGTTGTCATCCAAGCTTATTTATAAAAGATTATGAAGGAGGAAGTAGTAAATTAGAACAATGTGTAGAAATTGTTAAAGATGCTGTAGAAGCGGGACACAAAATTTTACTATTTTCTGGATATACTTCAATGTTTGAATTAATAGAAAAAGAACTAGATAATAATTCAATTAAATATTTTAAATTAACAGGTGCAACAAAGGTTGATGAAAGAATTAGAATGGTAGATGAATTTAATGAAAATAAAAACGTCAAAGTCTTTTTAATTTCTTTAAAAGCAGGTGGAACAGGGTTAAATTTAACAGGTGCAGATATGGTAATACACTATGACCCATGGTGGAATGCATCTGCTGAAAATCAGGCAACAGACAGAGCATATAGAATTGGGCAAAAAAATAATGTTCAAGTATATAAATTAATAACAAAAAATTCTATAGAAGAAAAGATTTATGAATTACAACAAAGAAAATCAGAATTGATAGATAATATGCTTGATACAAAAGTTTCATTTATTAGTAAATTGTCAAAAGAAGAAATTTTAAAACTTTTTGATTAAAAGATATTTAAAGAGTTAAAATAGTAATCTTTTTTATTATACATGAAACAATTTGAATTTTTTAGGTTACATAACTCAAAATTTAAAAAATAACGCTTTTCCATAGTAAATAAAAGACTTTTCTCTAATAGAAACACATAGTTTTTACTTATGTAAAATTAATTTTATAAAAACAAGGAGATTTAATATTAAATATATGAAAGATTATATAGTGGTAATAGGTGGAGGTCTAGCTGGATGTGAGGCAACATATCAAATTGCAAAAAGAGGAATAAATGTAAGATTATATGAGATGAAACCACAAAAATTTTCTGAAGCTCATTCAAATAAAAACTTTGCAGAAATAGTTTGTAGTAATTCATTTAAATCAAATTTACATACAAACGCTTGTGGTTTACTAAAAGAAGAATTAAGAATGTTAGATTCTCTTTTAATAAAAACAGCAGATGAAGTTTCTGTTCCTGCTGGACAAGCTTTAGCTGTTGATAGAGAAAAATTTGCAGAAAATATAACTAAAAAAATAGAAAATTTAGATAATGTTGAAATTATAAGACAAGAAGTTGGAAAAAAGGGTATTACATTAAAAAAATTAGTAGAAGACGGAATTGTAATAGTTGCAACAGGACCACTTACATCAGAAAATTTGTCAAAAGAAATTATAGAAATTACAGGGAGTAATGGACTACATTTTTATGATGCTGCAGCTCCAATTATAGAAAAAGAGTCAATTGATATGAATATAGCTTTTTGGGGAGATAGATATAGCCAAGAAAGAGAAAAAAATGAAGACATAGAGTCTTGGAAGAAAAGAATAAAACTAGAAAGTGAAAAAAATTATATAAATCTTCCTATGAATAAAGAGGAATATGAACATTTTTGGAATGAGCTAGTCAATGCAGATGTTGTAGAATTACACGAATTTGAAAAAAGAGAAATTTTTGAAGGATGTATGCCAATTGAAGTTATGGCAAAAAGAGGAATAGATACATTAAGATATGGACCATTAAAGCCTGTTGGTTTTACAGATTTAAGAACAGGAAGAAGACCATATGCAATAGTACAACTAAGGCAAGATAATAGTGAAGGGAACTTATGGAATATGGTTGGATTTCAAACAAATTTGAAATTTGGAGAACAAAAAAGAGTCTTTCGTTTAATACCAGGACTAGAAAATGCAGAATTTACCAAATATGGGGTTATGCATAGAAATACATTTATTAATTCACCAGAATTACTTGATGAAACATATAATTTAAAGAAAGAAAATAATATATTTTTTGCAGGACAAATAACAGGTGTTGAAGGATATGTTGAATCTATATCCTCAGGACTTATTTCTGCATTAAATGCTATAAAATTATATAAATCTAAAAAAGAAAACAATAAAAATCATGTTTCATTAGAAAAAAATAAAGTAATATTTCCTAAAGAAACAATGAATGGTGCTCTTGCTAAATATATTGCTACACCAAATAAAAATTTTCAACCAATGAATGCAAATTTTGGAATTTTACCAGATTTGAATGAAAAAATAAAAGATAAAAAATTAAAATATCAAAAACTTGCAGATAGAGCATTGATATATTTAAAAAATCAAATTAAATTATAATTTTCAACATATTAAATTATTATTCAAAAAATATAAACAAAAAAATAAAAAAAATGACAAAAATTACTTGCAAGAAAAAATACAATGTGATAGAATAACAATTGAATAAAAAACTTAAATAAAAGCTTAAAACAAAAGAAAGGAATATATTAAGTAAAAACTTAATATTGCTGGGTTTGATGAAAATGGAAGAAATTTTTGAAAATTTTAAAAGTTTTGTTGAAGAAAGAAAAAATTTACAAGAACAAATTAACCAAATAGAAAGAAAAAGAATTGAATTAGCTGAAGAAAGAAATGCAAAAAAGGCAATCAACAAAATAAATAATGATGAAGAACTTTGTTCAGAAATTAATTGTTTAGGAAGACAAATTTCAGACTTAGGTAATCAAAGTCAGTGGTTTCAAAATCAAATAGATAAAAAATCAATAGAAATAAAAAAACAAGCATATTTAGAAATAGATAGTTTGATTGCAGAAGAAATGAGAAAAATACGTATTATAAATGAACAAATTGAGGATAATGAAAACTGTTCAAATGATATAAATATTATTTATGATGGAAAAAATAATATTCAAAAAATGCAAGAAAGTATCTCAGATTTTTTATGGATTAAAAAAATGATAAGATATGGAGAAATTTATCAAATAATTACAAAAATTTCTAAAGAAAATCAAACTATAGAAACACAAGAAAATATAGAAAATGTTTCAGATATACAAGAGAATGAATTAGAAGAAATAAAGCTAGAAGTAGAACCACTTACAGTTGAAAAATTCGAACCTCAAATTGATGAAGTAAAAGTAGAAGATTTGAATGTTGAAAAATTCGAACCTCAATTAGAAAAAGTTGAATTAGAGAATTTAAATATAGAAAAATTTGAAGTTCCAGAAGAACCAAAAATAGAAGATATAATTATAGAGGAATTCAAAAATATTCAAGAAGATACTCAAAATAATGTTCAAGAAAATGTTCTAAATGTTCAAGAAGAAACAAATAACTTAAAACCAACTAGCACAGATGAAAAAGAATATGAAGGAATAGAAGATGAAATTATTAGAACACTTCAAGAACAACTAGCAAAGGAAAAGGAAATAATTACATTTGAAGAAAGTAATAAAAAGATTGAAGAAAAAACAAAAATTACAGTAGATGTTAAATTACAAAATATTGTTATAAAAATAGAAAATAAAACAATCGTATATAAAGTTCAATATAGTGATGGAACAGAAATAAATATCTATCCTATAGAGGAAAAATTGTATAATGATGAAAAAGAAAGTAGAAATAAATGGAAAGAGATTATTGTTAAATATGTAACTTCAACATATAAAAATTTTTATAATTATACAATTAGAAAAATGGATCCTGTTGTTTGTGAGATAATAAATCAATTTGCAAAGAGATATAACAAAAATTCAGCTAAAATATTATATAATTATGTAATGTCATTTTCTAATCAAAAAATAAATGTAGAAGAGTTACCAAAAATTATATATAATTTATCATATTTAAATGAATTGGAAATAAGCAGAAATGATTTAAGAACAGTACAAAAAATTGTAAAAAATGCTAGTAAAAACATTTTAATTGAAACAATTGGAACCATTACATTTGTTGAAAAAGTAAAATATTTTGCAAGAAAATTATTAAATATTAATAATATAAAATTATTATCAGAAGGAAACAAAGAGAATTTATAAAAAATAACATAAAATCATTGACACAATAGAAAAAAAATGATAGAATATAGACCGCAACAATAATAAAAATATTAGTTGCGGTTACTTTTTATTTTATGTAAAAAAACGATTAAATAAAAAGTAAAATTTAAGTGATTATAAATATTTAAAGAAAAGAGGTGAAATTTAAGTGCCAACAATTAATCAATTAGTAAGAAAAGGAAGAAAAACAACAAAGGCAAAATCAACAGCACCAGCATTACAACATGGATGGAATTCAAAAAACAAAACTGTAACAGATAATAAAGCACCACAAAAAAGAGGTGTATGTACAGTAGTAAAAACAGTAACACCAAAAAAACCAAACTCAGCTTTAAGAAAAGTTGCTAGGGTTAGACTTTCAAATGGATATGAAGTAACATCTTATATTCCTGGAATAGGACATAACTTACAAGAACACAGTGTTGTTTTAATAAGAGGAGGAAGGGTAAAAGATCTTCCTGGTGTTAGATATCATATTATTAGAGGAACATTAGATACAGCAGGTGTTAAAGACAGAATGCAAGGACGTTCAAAATATGGTGCAAAACGTCCAAAGAAATAAACAAAACTTAATTTTGTTATATAGTGCATGCACATCTTACTAAATTAAGGTACTTAAATTTAGAATAGATTATGTAGCACTAAACGGGAAATCAATAGATTTTCAGAGTAACTTAGATATCTTATAGATGTCAATTAAAGAGAGTTAATCTCAAAAAGAAAAGGAGTGAAGAATAGTGCCAAGAAGAGGATTTATAGCAAAAAGAGATGTATTACCAGATCCAATATATAATAGCAAAGTTGTCACAAAATTAATAAATAACATCATGTTAGATGGTAAAAAATCAGTTGCACAAAATATTGTTTATGATGCTTTTAATATAATTAAAGAAAAAGAAGGAAAAAATCCTTTAGAAGTATTTGAAGCAGCATTAGAAAATGTAATGCCAGTTCTTGAAGTTAAAGCTAGAAGAGTTGGTGGTGCAACATATCAAGTTCCACTAGAAATTAGACCAGAAAGAAGACAAACTCTAGGTTTAAGATGGTTAGTAACTTATGCTAGAACTAGACATGAAAAAACTATGGCTGAAAAATTAGCTAATGAAATTATTGATGCTACTAATGGAAATGGTGGAGCATTTAAGAAGAAAGAAGATACACACAGAATGGCTGAAGCTAATAAGGCTTTTGCTCATTACAAATGGTAGAATTAAGATTAAAAATTAATAATTAGCACATTTTTGAAATACATTCCAATTTAGTATGTTTTTATCTTGGAATAACTATCAAAAAGCTTATCTTATTAATTTTGATCAAAACTTTCAATAATATAGAATTTTCATTAACTGTGAAAATTTGTTTCTTATCACTTTGGATTAAAATTTATAAAAAGTATGTGAATTTTTAAAATTTAGTGTAATTATGTGATAAAAATTGATTAAAAATAAGAAAAAGTTCGTTTAGTATAAACGAAAGGAGGATATATAAAATGGCAGGAAGAGCGTATCCATTAGAGAGAACTAGAAATATAGGAATAATGGCACATATAGATGCAGGTAAAACAACAACAACAGAGAGAATTTTATTCTATACAGGTAAAACACATAAAATAGGAGAAGTTCATGAAGGTGCTGCAACAATGGACTGGATGGAGCAAGAACAAGAAAGAGGAATTACTATTACATCAGCTGCTACAACATGTTTCTGGAATAATAATAGAATTAATATTATAGATACTCCAGGTCACGTTGATTTTACAGTTGAAGTTCAAAGATCTCTAAGAGTTCTTGATGGAGCTGTTACAGTACTTGCAGCAAAAGGTGGAGTTCAACCACAAACAGAAACAGTTTGGAGACAAGCTGATAAATATCAAGTACCAAGAATGGTATATGTAAATAAAATGGATGTTGTTGGTGCAAATTTCATGTTATGTGTTGAACAATTAAAAAATAGATTACATGCAAATGCTATTCCAGTTCAATTACCAATAGGTTCTGAAGATCATTTTCTAGGAATTGTAGACTTAATAAAAATGAAAGCATTTATTCATAAAGATGATTTAGGAAAAGTAATTGAAGAACAAGAAATTCCAACAGATATGATGGAAGATGCAAAAAAATTTAGAACAGCAATGATAGAAGCTGCATGTGAACAAGATGAAGAATTAATGATGAAATATTTAGAGGGTGAAGAACTTTCTGAAGAAGAAATAAAAAGAGGAATTCGTAAAGGAACAATAGCAAATACAATAGTTCCAGTAGTTTGTGGATCATCATATAAAAATAAAGGTGTACAAGAATTATTAAATGCAATTGTAGATTATATGCCATCACCACTTGATATACCACATATAAAAGGACAATTATTAGATGGAACTGAAACAGAAGCCAAAACATCTGATTCAGAACCATTTGCAGCATTAGCATTTAAAATTGCTACAGACCCATTTGTTGGAAAATTATGTTTCTTTAGAGTTTATTCAGGAACTTTAGAAACAGGTTCAACTGTTTTAAACTCAAGTAAAGACAAAAAAGAAAGAATTGGTAGAATTCTACAAATGCATTCAAATCACAGAGAAGATATTGAAAAGGTATATGCTGGAGATATTGCTGCAGCAGTAGGATTAAAAGATGTTACAACAGGAAATACATTATGTGATCCAGAACACCCAATAATTCTTGAATCAATGGAATTCCCAGAACCAGTTATTGATATTGCAATTGAACCAAAAGATAAAGCAGCTCAAGAGAAAATGGGAATTGCTTTAGGAAAATTATCTGAAGAAGATCCAACATTTAAAGCTTATACAAATCAAGAAACAGGACAAACAATTATTGCTGGTATGGGTGAATTACACTTAGACATAATTGTAGATAGATTAAAAAGAGAATTTAAAGTTGAATGTAATGTAGGTAAACCACAAGTTGCTTACAAAGAAACAATTAGAAACAAAGTTAAAGTACAAGGTAAATTCATTCGTCAATCTGGTGGTAAAGGACAATACGGAGATGTATGGTTTGAAATGGAACCATTAGAACCAGGAAAAGGAATTGAATTTGAAAGCAAAATTGTTGGAGGAGCAGTTCCAAAAGAATATATTAAACCAATTGAACAAGGTATGAGAGAAGCTGCTGAAACTGGTATTTTAGCAGGATATCCAGTAATTGACTTTAAATGTACTTTAGTAGATGGATCTTACCATGAAGTTGACTCTTCAGAAATGGCATTCAAAATAGCTGCTTCAATGGCATTCAAAGAAGGATGTAAACAAGCTAAGTCAGTTCTATTAGAGCCAATAATGAAAGTTGAAATAACAGTTCCAGAAGAATATATGGGAGATGTTATAGGAGATGTAAACTCTAGACGTGGAAGAATGGAAGGAATGGAATCAAACGATGGAATGCAAGAAATCAGAGCATTTATACCATTATCTGAAATGTTTGGTTATGCTACAGACTTACGTTCAAAAACACAAGGTAGAGGAACATATTCAATGGAACCATCACATTATGAAGAAGTTCCAAAATCAGTATTAGAAACAATTGTAGCTTCTAGAGCAAAAAAACAAGATTAATCAAATATTGAAAATTAAATATTTATTATATATTTAATTATAAAATGCTAAAAAGTATAAAAAATAGTAACTAATAAAATTCGAAATTTATAAAAACACTTGATTTTTTAATAAATATGTTATAAAATGCAGGTGTAAAATAAATTAGTTAATAAATTTATAAATTAATTGTATAAAAAATATAATTAATTTATATAAACAAGTATATAAAATTAAATTGAAAAAATAAAAGAGAGAAATCTCAAATATAAGGAGGAATTAAAAATGGCAAAAGCAAAATTTGAAAGAACAAAGCCACATGTTAACATTGGTACTATTGGACACGTAGACCATGGAAAAACAACAACAACAGCTGCTATTACAAAATACTTATCATTATTTAATAGAGCTCAATATACAGCTTATGATCAAATTGATGGAGCTCCAGAAGAAAAAGCAAGAGGTATTACAATTAATACAGCTCACGTAGAATATGAAACAGAAAAAAGACATTATGCACATGTTGACTGTCCAGGTCATGCTGACTATGTTAAAAACATGATTACAGGTGCTGCTCAAATGGATGGTGCTATATTAGTAGTATCAGCAGCAGATGGACCAATGCCACAAACAAGAGAGCATATATTATTAGCTAGACAAGTAGGTGTTAAATACATCGTTGTTTACTTAAATAAATGTGATATGGTTGATGATCCAGAATTATTAGAATTAGTTGAAATGGAAGTTAGAGACTTATTAACAGAATATGGTTTCCCAGGAGATGAGATTCCAATTATAAAAGGTTCTTCATTAAAAGTATTAGAAAGCACATCAACAGATCCAAATGATCCAGTTTATGCTCCAATGAAAGAATTAATGGATGCAGTTGATAATTATATCCCAACACCTGAAAGACCAGTAGACCAACCATTCTTAATGCCAGTTGAAGATGTATTTACAATTACAGGACGTGGAACAGTTGCAACAGGTAGAGTAGAAAGAGGAGTTGTAAAAGTTTCTGATGAAGTTGAAATCATAGGTTTATCAACAGAAAGAAAGAAAACAGTTGTTACAGGTGTAGAAATGTTCAGAAAATTATTAGATCAAGCTGAAGCTGGAGATAATATAGGAACATTATTAAGAGGAATTGATAGAAAAGACATCGAAAGAGGTCAAGTACTATGTAAACCAGGAACAATTCATCCACATACAAAATTCACATCAGAAGTTTATGTTCTAACAAAAGAAGAAGGTGGACGTCATACACCATTCTTCAATGGATATAGACCACAATTCTATTTTAGAACAACAGATGTAACTGGAGTTATTGAATTACCAGCTGGAACAGAAATGGTTATGCCAGGTGATAACGTATCAATGACAATTGAATTAATTACACCTATTGCTATCGAAAAAGGATTAAGATTCGCTATTCGTGAAGGTGGTAGAACAGTTGGTTCAGGTGTTGTTGCAGACATTATTGCTTAATTTATAAGATAAAGATAGATAAAGAAGAGAGTATATAATAAATATTCTCTTCTTTTTTCTTATATGAAAAATCAAGTTAAATTTTCAAAATAAAATTTGATTTTCACTTTGAGTTGCATAACTTAAAATTTCATATTATTACATATATAACAGAAAAATTACTCTGGATGAAGATATTACAGAATGTAACATAAATTTAATATAAATTTAATATATTTGTAATTAAAAATTTTAATAAATATTGTATAATTATGATATATATTGAAAGTTATAAAATGGTTTACGTAATATTGACAATTATCTTACAATATGATACAATTATATGTGTTTAAAATAAGAAAATTGATAAAAGGAAGGATTGTGCAATATATGGAAGAAGAATTAAAAAAACTACAAGAAGAAGTTAATGAATTAAGAAACGAATTAAAGAAAAATCAGGATATAATAAATCAACGAATTAATGCAAGAATGAATACTTTAGAACAAGAAAATGGAGACATTTATTCTGATGAAGAAATTGTAAATCTTAATCTAAGTTCACAAGCAATAGAAAGAAATGTTAATAATAAATTAAAACAACTACAAATGCAAATTGATGAAATTACAGAATTTGAAGATGGAAAGAAAGTAAGAATTGATGACATTAGTAAGAAAATAAATAATAGAATGGAACAACTTTATAAAGAAGGATATTCTTATTCAGATGTATTTATTGATGCTGAAATACAAGATTTACAAGCACAAATAGAAAAAATTAAAGAAGAAAAAATGCTTTCAAAAATAGAATTACAATCAGCAAAACAAGAATATCAAGAGTATAAAAAAGATAAACAAAAATTAGAAAAAGAAATAGAAGAAATAGATAAAACCGAAATTCCACAGCATTTATTAATAGAAAAGAAACAACTTGAAGAAGAAATAAAAAATTTAAAATCTAAAGGCAAAGATGAAAATGATCCAGAAATTAAAGAATATCAATCAGATATAGCAAAAATAAATGAAGAACTTGAAAAAAGTATGCAAAAAAGTAAAGACAAAAAGACTAAACTTGCTAAAGTAATAAAGAAAATGGGAGAGTTAGAAAATAAATATGGAAAAGATAAACTAGATGAACCTGAACAAAAGAAAGAGGAAAAATCTACAAAACAAACTCAACCACAACAAACTTCAAATGAACCAGCACAACAAGGCAATGGTACACAACAACCACAACAAGCTTCAAATGAACCAGTACAACAAGGCAATGGTACTCAACAACCACAACAAGCTTCAAATGAACCAGTACAACAAGGCAATGGTACACAACAACCACAACAACCAACAAGTGGACCAGCACAACAAGGGCAAGGAACCAAAACAACTACAATTGAGCAAGTACAACAAGGTCAAGAAAATAAAAAAGAGTATAGTGTTATATTTAGACAAGATGGAATTTGGTGTGACGGAAAATGGACTGATATAAATAAAATTGATAATTTAAATAAATTTGTTGAAAATATTAAAGAAACAATGAAAGATAGAGATGTAAAATTAAAATTTGATTTAAGGGGAATGTCTTTAGTATCGAGAGTACTAAATCAATGTTCACTAAATAGAGAACAAGTTAAACAAATTAAAGATTTTGCATATGAAAATAGAGGAAATGCCAATATAATTCATGGATTATTAACAAAACAAGGATTTATGGTAAAAGATTTAATAAATAAAATTAAAAAACAACATTTATTTACAACAAAAGAGCAGAAAGAAGTAAAACAGATAGCAGAAAAAGCAGAATCATTACAAAATGACAATACAGGTAAAGTAGTTCAAATTCCTGAAAAAACAGAATCATTAGAAGATAAAAGACAAAATTTCATGCAACAAATTGATGCGAGAGATAGTGTTGCAAATTCAGAACCAATACAAACGAATGATAGTCAGCAACAAAGTAAAGCTAATAGTTTTGATATACCATTAGAACCAGAAAATACTACTAATAAAGATGCTAGATAATTTAATAAATTTAAAGAAAATGTTTTAAGTATGAATTATATCTCAAATGTTATACAATGGATTTAATATTGAGGTTAATTAGACTATGACATTTTCTTTTTTTTATAAATTTTTACAAAACTATTGCAATTTTAATAAAACAATAATAAAATAGTAACGTCATGAATAACTATAATATAAATTAAAACAAAGTTAATATACATAACAATAAAAATAGGATTAATTTTCATAGAAAAATAAGCATACAAGAAAGGAAGCTCATATATGAATATTTTATTAGATGCAATGGGAGGAGATAATGCCCCTGATGCAAATATTAAAGGAGCAATAAAAGCAGTAAATGAAATAAAAGCAACAATCACATTAATAGGAAAAGAAGAAATAATTAGAAAAAAAGTAAAGGAATTTACAAATAAAGAAATAGAAGAAATATCTGACAGATTAAAAATAAAAAATGCTACAGAAACTATTGAAATGGATGAAGTACCTACAGAAGCTATCAGGCATAAAAAAGATTCATCAATGGTTGTTGGCTTTAAAATGTTAAAAGAAAATGAAGGAGATGTATTCATTTCTGCTGGAAATTCCGGAGCTTTACTTGCAGGTGCAACACTAATTGTAGGAAGAATAAAAGGAATTGATAGACCGGCTTTAGCAGGAATATTACCAGCTTACAAAAGTCAACTTTTGCTAATTGATTCTGGATCTAATACAAATTGTAGACCAATTAATTTGCTACAATTTGCACAAATGTCAACAATATATTTAAGAAATACTTTTGGAATAGAAAAACCTGCAATAGGATTATTAAATATAGGTACAGAAGAAACTAAAGGAAATGATCTTGTAAAAGAAAGTTATCAATTGATTAAAGAAAAATCAGAGGAACTTGGAATAAACTTTGTAGGAAATGTTGAAGGTAGAGACGCTTTTTCAGGAAAAATAGATGCTATCGTTACAGATGGATTTACAGGAAATGTATTTTTAAAAACAACAGAAGGTATTGGGAAATTTGTAAAAAGAACACTAACAGAAAGTTTAACCAAAAATCTACTTGCTACACTTTGTACAATACCATGTTTACCTGCAATTAATCGTTTTAAAAAAACTATGGACTATAAGTCATATGGAGGTGCTTTATTTTTAGGGGTAAAAAAGCCTGTAGTTAAAGCTCATGGAAGTAGTGATGAAGAACTATTTGAATTTACTATTAAACAAGCAGAAAAGTTTGTGGAAAATAAAGCTGTAGAAAAAATGATTCAACACTTTGAACAATATGGTAAATAAGTTATTAGATTTTATTAAATTAGAATTTTTTCTAATATATGTAAAAAATAGTTATAAAATAGTTTTAAATTTTTGTCAAATTAAACACTTTTTTGAATAGGTAGTATAAAAATAAAAAAAATAACAAATATGCTTGACAAAATAATAAACATATAATATAAATGTTAGAGACACATTTGAATAATTAAATGAAATATATCATTTAAAATTTGAGAGGGGGTGAACTTATAATGAGTTCAGAAGAAATATTTGAAAAAGTAAAAGGAATTATTGTTGAACAATTAGGAGTAGCTGATTCAGCAGTTACAATGGAAGCATCTTTTATTGATGATTTAGGAGCAGACTCTTTAGATATAGTAGAACTAGTTATGGCATTAGAAGAAGAATTTAATATTGAAATTCCAGATACTGATGCAGAAAAAGTTGTTACTGTAGGAGATGTTGTAGATTATATAAAAGATAATGTTGAATAGTTAAAAATAATAGGCATGTTGGAAATGACATGTCTTTTTTTCTTGCATTTTTTGTATGTATATAGTAAAATATAAACATAAAATATAAATAGAAAATTAAGTGTGAGGCATTATTATGAAAAGTTTAGAAGAAAACATAAATTACAAATTTAAAAATAAAGAATTATTAAAAAGAGCATTAACACATACTTCATATGCATATGAAAATGGAGTACAAAGTAATGAAAAATTAGAATTTTTAGGTGATAGTATATTAGAATTTTTATCAAGTATATATATATATCAAAATTATCCAAAACTAAAAGAAGGAGAGATGACAAAAGTAAGAGCAACTGTTGTTTGTGAAGATAGCTTATTTAAAATTGCTCAAAAATTAAAATTTAGTGATTATTTATTTTTAGGAAATTCAGAAATAAAAGGAAAAGAACAAATAAGAAAAGCTATATTAGCAGATAGTGTTGAAGCTGTTATTGCTGCAATATATTTAGATAGTAATTTAGATGAAGCATGTAAATTTATTATAACAAATTTAGAAGAAGAGATAAAAAATGCTACAGAACATGTTGGACAAAAAGATTATAAAACAGTATTACAAGAAAAATTACAAATACATGGTAATACAAGTATAAAATACAATATTATTGCTGAAAAAGGACCAGACCATGAAAAAACATTTATTGCAGAAGTTGAATGGAATGGAAAAAAACTAGCAATAGGAGAGGGAAAATCAAAAAAATCTGCTGAAATGGAAGCTGCTAAAAAAGCACTTGAAAAATTAAAAATTTAATCATAAAAAATGATTTAAGAAAGGTAAAAGAATAAATTATGAAACACTACGTAATTCCAATTTTTGTACCACATTTAGGATGTCCAAATGATTGTGTTTTTTGCAATCAAAAATCAATAAGTGGACAACAAAAGATGATAACAAAAGAAGAAATAAAAAATACAATTGATTTTTATTTAGAAAATATAAAAGATAAACAAGCTAAAAAAGAAGTTGCTTTTTTTGGAGGAAGTTTTACTGGAATTGATGTAGAAAAACAAGAAGAATTTTTACAAACAGCATATCAATATATAAAAAATGGAAAAATAGATAGTATTAGAATTTCTACAAGACCAGATTATATAAATAAAGCTATATTAAAAAGATTAAAAAAATATAGGGTAAAAACAATAGAACTTGGTGTACAATCAGCTAATGATTATGTATTAAAGCAAAGTAGGAGAAATCATACTTTTGAAGATGTAAAAAAAGCATCAAAATTAATTAGAAGGTATAGATTTAATCTAGGACACCAAATGATGATAGGACTACCTGAAAGTACAAAAATTGATGAAATTAATACTGCTAAAGAGCTAATAAAATTAAAGCCACAAATGGTTAGAATATATCCCGTATTAGTTATAAAAAATACAAAATTAGAAAAAGATTATTTAGATAAAAAATATAAACCATTAACAGTTGTACAAGCCATTGAGATATGTAAAGAAATTGTACCAATGTTTATGAAAAAGAAAATAGAAATAATTAGAATTGGATTGCAAAATACAGATGAAATAACAGATCCATCAATAAAAGGTAGTGAAGTTGTAGCAGGACCATATCATCCTGCATTTAGACAATTAGTGGAGTCAAGTTTATGGTATGATAATATAGTAGAAAGAATAAAAGAACTAAATGTAAAAGTAAAAAAAGTACAAATCACAGTAAATCCTAAAGATGTTAACAATGTTGTTGGTCATAAAAGAGAAAATATAGATATGTTGAAAGATATGTATGAATTAGATTTAATTGTTAAACAAGATGAGAAAATTAAGAAAGGAAAATTTAATTTGGATGTATTAGAAAAATATCCTGAATTTTTAGAAGAACATAAGTAAGCAAGTATTAAAAAACTAATTTATGAAAGGAGAAATTCGTAAGATAAAATTATATATAAAAAATATATAACTATTTATACGAAGAAATATATGAATAAAAATAAAAACTTAATAAATGCATTATTAATTATAATCATGATTTTAGTTGTAATAGGATGTATAGTGTCTTATTTATATTTTGTACAAGTTGAAAATGAAGAAAATCCTAATATTCTATTTAGTACAGAAAATTATCCAAAAGTAGACGGTTCAATAGCAACATTAAAAATGGCAGAAAACTTTAAATCAAAATTTACAGGACAAAACATTGAAAATGTGAATATCATGCATACAAAAACAGAAAATGCATATAAAAATTTAATTAACAAAAAAGTTGATTTAATATTAGTAACATATCCAACAGAAAAAGAGATTGTACAAGCTCAAGAAGCAGGAATAGAATTAGAAATAGTTCCAATCGCAAAAGAAGCTTTAGTATTTTTTAACAGTAAAGAAAATAAAGTAGAAAATTTGACTTTAGCTCAAATACAAGATATATATTCAGGAAAAATAACAAATTGGAGAGATGTTGGAGGAGATGATATTGCAATTATACCATATCAAAGGCCTAGTACATCAGATAGTCAAAAAGGAATGCTATCACTGGTAATGCAAGGAATAAAAATGAAAGAACCAGATACAGAAGATATTAGTATGTGGCAATTATCAAATATTATTGTTGATTATACAAATTCATCAGGAGCATTAGGATATGCATTTAATTATTATAAAATATTATATGATACAGACCAATTAAAATTTTTATCAGTAAATAATGTAGAACCAACATATGAAAACATAAGAACAGGTTTATATGGACCACAAACAGAATATTATGCTGTTATTAGAAAAGATGAACCTGAAAACAGTGACACAAGAAAATTATTAAATGCAATAACTTCAAATTATGGTCAAAGTATAGTTAAGGAGGCAGGATATGTTCAAATCAACTAAATCGAAATTGATTTTTGTTACTATATTTTCATTAATTTGTATAATAACAACAGCATTATTAATTATGTACAAAGAAATTGATATAAATAATGAACAAGATGATAATGAAATAATATTAAGTACTCAAAAAACAGAGTTAAATAATATAGAACAAGGAATAGATTTAAAGGGAAAATATAATCAAAATGATATAGAAATAATAGGAAAACAAGCATCACAAGATAAAATAGAGTTTTCTTATTTTCAAATTGAAGGATTAAAAAATAAAACAATTCAAAACAAGATTAATAAAGAAATAGAAAACATAACATTAAATTCATATAAAGAAAAAATAAATTTAGCAAATGTGAATAATTTATCTGTTAGTACAAGTTGTACAGCAAATTACGGGAATATACTTTCTCTTAATGTTTATTGTTGGGGAAGAGCAAATGAAAATATTGAAGACCAAAATACTGATATAATAGACATAGAAAAAGGAATAAACTTTGATTTAAATACAGGAAATGTAATCGAATTTAAGCAATTTTTTACAAATAATGCTCCAATGGAAGATATTATAAGGAAATGTGCTTATAACAGTATTTTAAGAGATAGAGCAGAATTAACTTTATCGCAAGAAATGGTTGTCAACAACTATGGAAATATAGAAGAAGATATTGCAATGGTTATGGAAGCATATAAAAGAAATAAAATAGAACAATTTTACTGCACAACTTCAGACATTATTCTAATGATTGATGATATATCAATAGATATTCCTATGATAGATTGGGCAAATTATATTGTTATATATAATAAATTTTTATCAGAGGAAAGTCTATATGAAGATGATAATATAGGATATAATAATTTATATACATTAACAACAAGACAAGTAGATTCATATTATTATTATACAAATTATCAAAATGAATCAAATTATTTTATAGATATATTTTTTGAATGGCAAGAAGATAATGCTAGTGAATTTGAAAAAGAATTAGTAGCAAATAAAATAAAAAGTATTGAAGAAGAAATATCAAGATTAAAAGTACTTGCAAACCAAAACACACAAAACTTTTACATATTAAATTATAAGATAACTGTTGATGATTATTATGATGATTTTACAAAACAAAATTTGATAAAATGTGAAGAAAGAGGTAATTACTATGAGATGACATTACATGACTTTAGTGAGAATATAGAACCAATTATAATACAAGATAATAGAAATGTATATGAATCAGATGTTGAATTTGTATATGACTTCTCAGGTTTATTAAATGTTGCTCCTCAAGATTTAATTGAATATTATAATCCAGAAACAGAAGTAAAAGTAGTTATTTAAAAAATGAATAAAAACGCCGTATATTACGAATAATGTTAATATATGGCGTTTTTTGACTTAGGAAAGGAATATTAGTAAAAATGAATGAGAATATTAAAGATTCAATGTTGTCAATAATAGGAACAATAATTGGTGCTGGAATTATTGGTTTTGGTACTGCTTCTTTTTTATTACCAAATCAATTATCAACAGGTGGTTTCTCTGGAATTGCAACAATCACATATTATTTGTTTGGAATTCCAATGGGAACAATGAATATTTTATTAAATATTCCTATGTTTATATTTTCTGGATTTAAGATTGGAAAGAATTTTTTTATAAAAACACTTATAGGTACTGTTAGTCTATCCATATTTATAGATTTTTTTGATAAATATAAACCTATAACAACAGACAGGTTTTTAGCATCAATATATGGAGGAATTATAATAGGAATAGGAACAGCTATAATATTAAAATCAAGTTCTTCAACTGGAGGAACAGAATTAATAACCAACTTAATAAAATCATATAAACCTAACATAACAATGAGTAAATATTTAACTTTAATTGATGCAATTATTGTTTTAATTAATGTAATAGTATTTAAACACATAGAAATTGGCTTATATTCGGCAATTGCAATCTATTTATATGGAAAATTTATAGATATAGTATTTGAAGGAATTTATTATACAAAACTTTTATTTATTATTTCAAATAAAAGTGAACAAATTTCTAAAGAAATAGAAAATAAAGTAAGAAGAGGAGTTACAGGACTTTATGGAAAAGGAATGTATAGTGGAGAAGAAAAATTAATATTGATATGTGCTGCAAGTAGAGGAGATATTGGAAAAATAAAAATATTAGCAAAAGAAATTGATAAGAATTGCTTTATTGTTGTAGCAAATGCTAGAGAAGTATTAGGAGAAGGCTTTAAAGAATACTAAATATTAACATGTTTTATAAAAAAGGTTATATATATAATTGTTTTAATTTCTCCTGTTCGTTTCATTCAAAAAGAATTCATAAAGCTTTTTCATGAGCCTCTTTCACTCAGTCCCTCTCATCAACTCGAGTACCGTGAACATTCCTCATTCAAAAGCTTTATGAATTCTAATTTTCATTACACTCAAGCGTCGAATATTAAGAACAATTATATATATAACCTTTACTTTATAAAATAGATGAATAAAAATCCATAAAATGTAAATAATAGTTGAAAAATGCAAGGAGTGGATTTTTTGTGAAAAATTATGAAAGTTTAAAAATTGATGGAGTATTGCTAGATGAAGAACATTTAAAAAAATATTTAGAAAAGATAGCATTACAACATTTAGTAACCAAAAAATCAAATAGAATAACTTACCCGATTCCGCAAATGATAGAGAACTATTATATTATTAAAAATGTATATCAATTATTAAATGAACATATTCGTTTAGGAATTCATATTCATCCTGCAGGAGAATGGATATTAGATAATTTTTATATTATAGAAGAAGCTGTACAACAAATAGAGAAAGAATTAACTCTAAAAAAATATACAAATTTTGTGGGAATTCAAAGTGGAAAATATGCAGGTTTTGCAAGAATATATTTATTAGCTTCAGAAATAGTTGCATATACAGATAATAGAATAACTGGAGAAAATTTAGAAATATATTTACAATCATATCAGACTAAAAAGAATTTAAACATGGATGAGATTTGGAATATAGGAATTTTTCTTCAAATAGCAATTATACAAAATATTGCAGATATTTGTATAAAAATATACAATAGTCAAATACAAAAATATAAAGTAAAAAATATAATAGAAAGATTAGTAGAAAAAAAAGACAAAAACGAATTAAAATTTAATCAAGTTTCTGGAATAAAACTAAAAAATAATGAATTTAAAGGCATGAAATATCCATTTATAGAATATATGTCATATTCATTAAAAAAATATGGAAGAAAAGCATATGGATATTTAAATATTCTTGAAGAAGAAGTTGAAAAAACAGGAATTACAGTACAAGAAGCAATTCAAAAAGAACATTTTGATATAGCAATATGTAAAATATCAATTGCAAATTGCATAACAAGTATAAAAAGAATTCAAAGAATAAATTTTTTAGAAATATTTGAAAAAATAAATGGAGTAGAAGAAATTTTAAATCAAGACCCTGCAGGTGTATATGAAAAAATGGAATACAAAACAAAAGAACTTTATAGAAATAGTATAAAAGAACTAGCACAAAAAACAAATATATCAGAAATATATATTTCCAAAAAAATAATCGAATTATGTCAAAGACCTAATTTAAAAGAAAAGGAAAAACATATTGGATATTATCTAATTGATGATGGAAGAAAAGAACTAACACAAAAACTAGGAATAAAAGAAAGAAAACTTAATTCAAAAATAAAAGCACAAATATATATATTATCAATTATAATATTTACATTTTCAATCTCACTTTTTTTAGCATCAGCTGTAAGTGAAAACAATTTAATAAAATACATTTTAACAATTATCTTTTTAATAATACCAGTATCAGAATTTGTTATTCAAACAATCCAATATATATTAGGAAAAAATGTTAAACCAAAATCCCTTCCAAAAATGGACTTACTAAAAGGAATAGATAGTGAAAATTCTACTTTTGTAGTTATACCAACAATAATAAAATCAAAAGAAAAAGTAAAAGAATTATTTAAAAAATTAGAAGTATTTTACCTTGCAAATCAATCACCCAATTTATATTTTGCATTATTAGGAGATTGTTCTGAAAGTGACCAAAAAGAAGAAAAATTTGATAAAGAAGTAATTGAAGAAAGTTTAAAACAAGTACAAAAATTAAATAAAAAATATATATCAAATAATAACTTTCCAATTTTTCATTTTATATATAGAGAAAGAGAATTTAACAATTCAGAAGAAAAATATTTAGGTTGGGAACGAAAGAGAGGGATGCTTACTCAATTTAATGAATATATTTTAAAACATGAAAAAAATAAATTTAGAGTAAATACAATAAATCAAGATACATTACCAAAAATAAAATATGTAATAACATTAGATGCAGATACTGAACTTACACTTAATACTGCATTTGATTTAATTGGAACTATGTCACATATTTTAAACAAGCCAGAACTAGATGAAAATAAAAACATAGTAGTTAAAGGACATGCTCTAATTCAACCACGTATTGGAATAAATTTAGACAATAGTAATAAAAATTTATTTACAAAAATATTTGCTGGTTCAGGAGGAATAGATAGTTATACTAATGCGATTTCAGATTTATATCAAGATAATTTTGAAGAAGGAATTTTTACAGGAAAAGGAATTTATGATGTAGAAATATTTTCAAAAGTATTAAAAGATGAAATACCAGAAAACACAGTTTTAAGTCATGATTTATTAGAAGGGTGTTACTTAAGATGTGGACTTGCAACAGATATAATGTTAATTGATGGATATCCAGCAAAATATTTAAGCTTTATGAATAGATTATCTCGCTGGATTAGAGGAGATTGGCAGATAAAAAGTTGGCTTAAAAGCAAATTAAATACTATATCAAAATTTAAAATATTAGACAATTTACGAAGAAGTTTATTTGAAATCTCAATAATGATATTACTAATTTGGAGTTTAATATTTTTAAATAATTCAAAATTATTAATATATTTAGGCCTTGGAATTGTAATTTATCCATTTTTACTAGACATTTTTTCAAGAGCATTTTCAATTAAAGAAGGAGAGAAAAAACAACAAACATTTAATCCACAAATAGATGGTTTTAAAGGAGCCATTATAAGAGCAGTGTTAACTTTAGGCTGTTTACCATATAAAGCATATATATCAATTATTTCAATTGTAAAAACAATTTATAGATTAAAAATATCACATAAACATCTATTAGAATGGATGACTTCAGAAGAAGCGGAAAAACAATCAAAAACAGATATATCAACATATTATAAAACAATGTTTATAAATGTAATAATAGGAAGTTTATCAATAATATTTGCAGTTTTTAAACAAAATATTTTATTAACAATTGTTGGAATTTTGTGGATAATAGTACCTTATATAATGTTTAAGATAAGTCAAATACATGAAAGCAAAGAAATGGCTATAAATGAAGAAGATAAAAAATATTTGATAGATATTGCAAAATTAACATGGCAATTTTTTAAAGATTATTTAACAAAAGAAAATAATTATTTAATGCCAGACAATTATCAAGAAGACAGAAAACCAATTGCAGTATCAAGAACTTCATCAACAAATATTGGGCTTTCACTTTTAGCAGTAATATCAAGTTATGATCTAAAATTTGAAAATTTAGAAGATACACTAAATTTATTAGAAAAAATTATAAATTGTGTATATAATCTTCCAAAATGGAAAGGGCATTTATACAATTGGTATAATATAAAAACAAAAGAACCATTATATCCAAGATATGTATCAACAGTTGATAGTGGAAATTTAGTAGGATATATGTATACAACCAAAACATTTTTACAAGAAATTTTAGATAAAAATAAAGAAAAACAAGAACTAAATGATTTAATAGAAAAATTAGATAAAATGATAGAAGAAACAGATTTTAAAATTTTATATAGTGAAGAACAAAGAGTATTTTCAATAGGATTTAATGTAGAAGAAAATAAATTAACAGATTCATATTATGATTTATTGGCATCAGAAGCAAGACAAGCAAGTTTAGTTGCAATAGCTAAAAAAGATGTATCACCAAAACATTGGAACAATTTAAGTAGAACATTAACAGTATTAAAAAAATATAAAGGCCTAGTATCATGGTCTGGAACATCTTTTGAATATTTAATGCCAAATATTAATATAAAAAGATATAAAGGAAGTTTACTTGACGAATCAAGTAAATTTGCAATAATGAACCAAATAGAATATAGTCAAAAATTAGGAATACCTTGGGGAATGTCAGAAGCGGCATTTAATTTAAAAGACTTACATTCAAACTACCAATATAAAGCCTTTGGAATTCCATGGCTTGGTCTAAAAAGAGGTTTAGAAGATGAAATGGTTGTTTCAAGTTATGGAAGTATACTTGCACTTTCAGATGTTCCAGAAGAGGTTGTAAAAAATATAAAAGAATTAGAAAAACAATGTATGAAAAATAAATATGGGGTTTACGAATCAATTGATTATACACCAGAAAGATTAGCAAAAGGACAAATTTCTGAACCTGTAAAAACTTATATGGCACATCATCAAGCACTAATATTGCTTTCCATAAACAATTTTTTTAATAATCAAATATTTCAAAAAAGATTTATGCAAAATCCAGAAATAGAAGCAGTAAGTATTTTGTTGCAAGAAAGAATGCCAGAAACATTTATAGTTACTAAAGAAAATAAACAAAAACCAGAAAAAATAAAATATCAAGATTATGAAAATTATAGTGTAAGACAATATAACAAAATTGATGAAAGAATTATAAGAGGAAATATTATAGGAAATGAAAAATATGTTATAGGAATAAATCAAAAAGGAGAAGGAGTTAGTAAATTTGAAGATAATTATATAAATAGATTTAAAATAACAGATGATTATAGTCAAGGTATTTTAATGTGTTTAAAAGATATAAAATCAAACAAAATAGAATATGTTACAGGAGAAGAAAATTGCGATAAATTTACAATTAGTTTTATGCCAGACAGAAACGAATTTCAAAAAGAAAATGAAGATTTAAAAACCAAATTTTCTATAATAGCAGATGCAAATGAACCAGTAGAAATAAGAAGATTACAAATACAAAATTTATCTGGTGAAGACAAAATTTTTGAAGTTACAAGTTATTTTGAACCAGTACTATCAAAAAAAGAACAAGATTATGCACACACAGCTTTTAACAATCTATTTTTACTTTTTAGCTATAATGAAACAGAAGATGAAATGATTATAAAAAGAAATCAAAGAGGAACAAACCAAAAAGGATTGTATTTAATTGCAAAAATGCAGACAAATGCAGAAAAAATAGGAGAAACAGAATATGAAATAAATAAAGAAAAATTTATTGGAAGAAATAATTTGAGTGTGCCAAATGCAATAAAAAATTCAACACCATTATCTAAAAAAATAGGACTTGTAACAGAAGGAATAGTTGCAATAAAAAATACTATTAAAATTCCGCCTAAATCAAAAGGTTATGTTGATTTAATTCTATCTGTAGAATATAGTAAAGAAATAGCTCAAAAAAATATAGAAAAATATAAAAATACAGAAAATGTTTCAAGAGAATTTGAAATTGTAAAAGCAAAAACAGATGCAGAATCAAGATATATGGAAGTAAAGGGAAAAGATATAGATATTTATCAAACAATTGCATCTTATATATTATTTGATAATCCATTAAAATCAAAAAAGAATAATCAAAATGAAGAATTCAAACAAGAAGATTTATGGAAATATGGAATTTCTGGAGAACTTCCAATAATTACAGTAACTATTAAATATTTAAATGATATATATGTTGTAAAACAAGTAATTAAAATGTATGAATATTTAAGAATGAGAAACTTAAAAATGGAATTAGTAATAATAGATGAAGAAAATTATAGTTATGAAAATTATGTTAGAAATGAAGTAGAAGGAGCAGTTTTAAATAGTCAATTAGCATATTTAAAAAACACTTTTGGAGGTATATTTATACTTTCAAAAAGCGAGATGGATAGTAAAGATGTAAGATTAATAAAATTTGTTTCAAGTCTTGTAATAGATAGTCATTTAGGAAATTTAGAAAATATTATAAAAGATATGGAAGAAGATGTAATAGATAATTATAGAGTAACAGAATTAGTAGATTTGCCATCAATAGAAGAAGATAATTCAAATGAAATAGATATGTTAGCAAACACAGAAAATCTAAAATATTATAATGAATATGGAGCATTTTCACAAGATGGAAAAGAATATTGGATAAAAATAAATAAAGAACAGAAAACTCCTACAACATGGAGTCATATCATGGCAAACCAAAACTTTGGAACAGTAGTTACAGAATCAAATGGAGGATATACTTGGTATAGAAATAGTAGACTTAATAGAATAACTGCTTGGCACAACAGTTTTACAATAAATATACCAACAGAAGCTATATATTTAAAAGATGAAGAATCAGGCAGAATATGGTCTCCAACTGCAATGCCTACACCTGATGAAAAAAACTATAATACAGTATTTGGATTTGGATATACAAAATTTATTCATTCAAGTGATGATATAATTCAAGAACTAGAAGTATTTGTTCCAAATGAAGACTCAGCAAAAATAAATATTTTGACATTAAAAAACAATGCACCTAAAAAGAAAAAAATTAAAATATATTATTATATAAAACCAGTACTTGGAGAAGATGAATTAAAAACAGATGGATATATTAAATTACAATATGAAGAAAATTCAAATGTTATTCTTGCTCGAAAATTATATAATAAAGATCCATTAAACAATATTATTTATGTATCTAGTAGTGAAAAAATCAAATCATTTACAGGAAACAAATCAAAATTCTTTGGAAAAGGTGGAATAACATCACCAGATGCTTTAAAATGTATGAGATTAGATAATGATAATGGAATTGGTAAAAAATCTTGTATTGCAATAGAATTAGAGGTTCAAATAGAAAGTTTTTCTGAAAAGAAAATATCAATTATATTAGGAGCAGAAGAAAACAAAATTACAGCAAAAGATATAGCATATAAATATTCAAATATTCAGAATTGCAATATGGAACTTCAAAAAGTAAAAAACAAGTGGAATGAAATTTTAGGAAAAGTACAAGTAAATACACCATATGAATCTTTAAATATTACACTAAATGGATGGGTGATGTACCAAACACTTGCAAGTAGACTATTAGGAAAAACAGGATTTTATCAATCTGGTGGAGCATATGGTTTTAGAGACCAATTACAAGATACATTTTCTAGTAAGTTTATAGACACTAATATTCTTTATAATCAAATTATTAAGCACAGTAAACATCAATTTATTGAAGGTGATGTAGAACACTGGTGGCATGATGAAAATGAAAGAGGAATTAGGACTAAATTTTCAGATGATTTACTTTGGCTCCCATATGCAGTAATAAAATATATAAATTTCACAGGAGATTACAGTATATTAAAAGTTAAAACTCCATATTTACAAGGAGCAGAATTAAGTGAAGATGAAAAAGAAAAATATGATAAATATTTGCAAAGCAATATAGAAGGAACAATTTATGAACATTGCAAAAAAGCAATAGACAGAGCATGTAAATTTGGAGAACATGGAATTCCTAAAATAGGAATAGGAGATTGGAATGATGGATTTAGTAATATTGGACCAAAAGGAAAAGGAGAAAGTGTTTGGCTTGGATTTTTCTTATACACTATTTTAAAAGAATTTGCAGAATATGCAAAAAAATATGAAATAGATGATGAAATTGAGTCAAATATGGAAAATACAAAAATAGATATAGAAACAGCAGAAAGATATATAGGAATAGCAAATAAATTAAAAGAAAATCTAAACAAAAATGCTTGGGACGGAAGATGGTATAAAAGAGCATTTGCTGATAATGGTGATGTATATGGAAGTATGGAAAATGAAGAATGTAAAATAGATAGTATTGCACAAAGTTGGAGTGTAATATCAGAAGCGGGAGATTCAGAAAAACAGATAGTAGCAATGGAAAGCTTAGGAAATCATTTAGTTGATAGAGAACATGGACTAATAAAATTATTAGACCCACCATTTGAAAAAAGCAAATTAGAACCAGGATATATAAAAGCATATTTGCCAGGAGTAAGAGAAAATGGAGGACAATATACACATGCTGCAATTTGGGCAATAATTGCAGAAACAATGCTTGGAAATGGAGATAATGCAATTCAATGGTATAAAATGATAAATCCTATTGAGCACACAAAAACAAAAGAAGAAGCAAACAAATATAAAGTAGAACCATATGTAATTTCAGCAGACATTTATGGAGCACAGAACTTAGTAGGTCAAGGAGGCTGGACATGGTATACAGGCTCAAGTAGTTGGTATTATATTGCAGGAATAGAATATATACTAGGTCTAAAAGTTCACCATAATATTTTAAGTATTCAGCCATGTATTCCACATAATTGGGATAAATATTCTGTACAATATAAATATGGTGAAAGTATTTATAATATAAAAGTGAATAATATCTCAAAATCTTGCACAGGTGTTAAAAGAGTTTTGATAAATGGCATTGAGTCTGATAATAGAATTCTTCTTGATGGCTCTGGAAAAGTTTTTAATATTGATGTTGAGATGTAAAAAATATAACTTATTATTTGTCTAATAATAAAAAAGACTAATAAAGACAAAAAATACCAGGAATTGCAGTCCTGGTATTTTTTGCGTGATTTATTGCAATATTGCTACTGATATTATACTACATTTATTTGAATTTTCAACATTCTTTTGGATTTTTTCTACATTTAACACAAAATCAAAAATAACACAAAAAAATAAAAAAATAATACATTTTATATTTCTATTTTATAAAAAATTAATTAAATTAATAAATAATACACAAAAATTTCACAAATTTATGGTATAATTTTACCGGAAAAATAGTAGAGTTAAATTATGCCAACAAATATTACAAAACTCAAGAAAGGAATGAGTTTATATGTCATATATAGAATTTAAAAATATTGTAAAAGAATACAAAATGGGAGAAGTCACAATAAAAGCATTAGATAACACAAATTTTGAAATTGAAAAAGGAGAACTAGTTGTAATAGTAGGACCATCTGGAGCAGGAAAAACAACAGCATTAAACATATTAGGAGGAATGGACACAGCAACAAAAGGAGAAGTTTTTGTAGACGAAAAAGAAATCACAAAATTAAACAATAGAAAATTAACAGAATATAGAAGAAATGACATTGGATTTGTATTTCAATTTTATAATCTAGTACAAAATCTAACAGCAAAAGAAAATGTAGAACTTGCAACACAACTATGTTCAGATGCACTAGATGTAAATGAAATTCTAGACAAAGTAGGGCTAAGTAGTAGAAAAGATAACTTTCCAGCACAATTATCAGGAGGAGAGCAACAAAGAGTTGCAATTGCAAGAGCAATAGCAAAAAACCCAAAACTATTATTATGTGATGAGCCAACAGGAGCATTAGACTATAAAACAGGAAAAAGCATTTTAAAACTATTACAAGATATGGCAAGAAAAGAAAAAATGACAGTAGTAATAATAACACATAATGGAGCAATAGCACCAATGGCAGATAAAGTAATACATTTCAAAAATGGAACAGCAGAAAAAATAGAAAAAAATAAAAATCCAATTTCAATAGATGATATTGAATGGTAGGAAAAGATGTATTTAGGCGTTTATATTTAGAGCCTTATGAAAGGGGGATGATAAAAAGTGAAAAAGTCATTGTTAAAAAATAATATAAAAACAATATTTAAAACAAGAAGACGATTTCTATCTATACTAGTTATGGCATTTTTAGGAGTAGGCTTTTTTGCGGGATTAGTTGCAACAAGTCCAGATATGTTAGATAGTTTAGATAAATACGCAGATAGTAGTAATTTATATGATATAAACATTATTTCAACACTAGGACTAACTGATGAAGATATAACGGCACTTCAAGAAATTGATGGTGTTGAAGGAGCATATGGAATACAAACAAAAGACTCATTTGCTTTAATTGATGAAAATGAAAGTATTTGTAAAGTAATAGAATATAATGAAAATATTAACACTCCAACATTAATAGCAGGAAGACTGCCAGAAAATTCAAATGAATGCTTATTAGACGATGCATATGTACAAACTGAAAATCCAGAAGAATACATAGGAAAAACTATAACATTACAAAATGAAGATTTAGATGAAAATGATAACCCCATATTTACAACAAAAGAATTTAATATAGTAGGTATAGTTGAATCACCTATATATATATCAAGTGAAAGAGGAACAACTACAATAGGAAGTGGAAAAGTTTCATTTTACATATACTGTAAAGATGATGTTATAAATTTAGATTACTATACAGAAATTGGAGTAAAAGTTTCAGGAGCAAAAGAAGAAGTAACAGATAGTAATTCATATCTTAAATTAGTAAATCCAGTTTATCAAAAAATAGAAGAAATAAAAGGCACAAGAGAACAAGCAAGATATGATGGTTTGATAAATGAAGCAAATGAAAAAATAGATGAAGCACAAAAAGAATTTGATGATAAAAAAGCAGAAGCAGATAGTGAATTACAAGATGCTGAAAATAAGATAAATGATGCAAAAAATGAAATAAGTGAGCAGGAAACAACATTAAATAATTCAGAAAAACAGTTAACACAACAAGAAAAAAATTTAAATAAACAATTTAGTGATGCAGAAAAACAAATTTCAGATGCAGAAGAACATATAAATACTAAATCTGCTGAATTGGAAAGTGGAAAAACAGAATTAGAAACTCAAAGAACTCAAGCAAATGAAGCAATCGGGCAAATTGATTCTGGAATTACTACAGCTCAAAATACTCTACAACAATTAGAAGCTCAAAAAGAGCAACTAATTCAAGCTGGAATGGACACAACACAAATAGATGCAGGAATTACACAAGCTCAAGGAACAATTACTCAATTACAAAACCAAAAAACAGAAATTCAAAATCAATTAAAAAGTGCAGAAGAACAAATCACTTCAGGAGAAACAGAACTAGCAAATGCAAAAGCAGAGATAGAAAGACAAAAATCAGAATTAGAAACTAATAAAAAAACCGCATATAAAAAAATATCTAATGGAAAAGCAGAAATAGAAGATGGAAGAAAACAAATTCAAGAAGCTAAAACAGAAATAGAAACAAATGAACAAGAATTTCAAGAGAAAAAAGCAGAAGCAGAGCAAGAATTAAATGATGCACAAGCAAAAATTGATGAAGCAAGACAAGATGTTACAAAAATAGAAAAGGCAAAATGGTATATACAAGATAGATTTGATAACACAGGATATACAAATATTTTTGATGCAATAGAAACAATGTCTAATATATCAAAAATGTTCCCAGTAATATTTTACTTAGTAGCAGTATTAATAAGTTTAACATCAATGACAAGAATGATTGATGAAGAAAGAACAGAAATAGGAACTTTAAAGGCATTAGGATATACAAACATGCAAATTATTTCAAAATATATATTATATGCATTTCTTGCCTGTGTAATAGGTGGAATTTTAGGAATGACAGTATGTTTTTACTTACTACCAACAATTGTTTGGGAGTTATATTCAATGATATATACAATTCCGCAATTTTATATTACATACCGTGTAGAAATAGGTCTTGCAGGAATTTTAATAGCATTTATTTGTATAGGAGGAGCAACAATACTTTCTGCATATAAAGAATTAAAAGAGACACCAGCAATATTAATGAGACCAAAAGCTCCAAAAAACGGAAAAAGAATATTAATGGAGAAAATAACATTTATATGGAAAAGATTCAATTTCTCACAAAAAATAACTGTTAGAAATATCTTTCGTTACAAAAAAAGAGCACTTATTACAATTATAGGAATTGCAGGATGCACAGGACTTATGCTTGCAGGTTTTGGAATTAGAGATTCAGTTTCTGATATACCTGATTTTCAATTTAATGACATATTTAAATATGAAACATCAATTACATTATCAAACACAGATGGATTAAATGATATTACAAAATATTTATCTGAAAATGAAAACATAGAAAACTTTCACGAATTATATGCATCAACAGGCAAAGTATCTAATGAAGAAATAAGTTATGATGTAAATATTTTTGTACCAAACAATACAGAAAATTTTGAAGAAGTATGTAACCTAATTGATGTAAAAGATGAAGAAAAACTTCAAATAAGTAATAGCGGAGTAATTATAACAGATAAGTTAGCTGATACATTTGAAATTGAAGTTGGAGATGAAATAACAATAATCGATAGTGATGATATCGAACATAAATTAAAAGTTGATGGAATTACTCAAAACTATGTATCACATTATATTTATATGTCTAAAGAATATTATGAAGCAAATATGGGCTATACCTATAAAACAAATATGATTCTTGTAAATACAAAAGATATAAGTGAAGAACAACAAAATACAATTTCAGAAGAAATATTAAACTTTAATGGAGTAGCATCAGTTTCAATCACATCTAGTTTAGTAAAACAAGTAAGTGATATGCTAAACACTATGAATTATATTGTAATAGTACTAATTGTTACATCTGCAATGCTTGAATTTGTTGTATTATACAATTTAGCAAATATAAATATAGGAGAAAGACAAAGAGAAATTGCAACACTCAAAGTTTTAGGATTTTATGATAAAGAAGTTGATAATTACATAAACAAAGAAAATATGGTATTTACAGTTTTTGGTGTAATTTTAGGACTTGGACTTGGAGTATTGATAACAAGTGGAATAATTGCAAGTATAGAAATAGACTCATTAAGATTTGCCGAAAATATACTTTTATCAAGTTATATAATTTCAGCAGTAACAACAATTGTATTTTCTCTAATTGTAAACTTCATAATTCACTTTGTTTTAAGAAAAATTGATATGATTGAAAGCTTGAAAAGTGTTGAATAGTGGCGATTGTCAATGGGGACGGAGATTTTGACAACTGACAATAAAAAAGTTGTCAAAATTTCCGTCCTCATTGACAATCCATTGACATGAAATTTGAATAAAAAATTGTGTATAAAAATCATTGACTTGCATATAATAATATGGTACAATATTAAGTACAATAAGTTGTACAATTAAGAAAGGAGTGATTTATATGTTAGCAGTTAATTATTCAACAATTAGAAGTAAATTAAAAGACTATTGTGATAAAGCCACAGACAATAATGAAACAGTAATTGTTACAAGAAAAGATGAAAAAAATGTTGTATTAATGAGCTTAGAACATTATAATGAATTAATGAGAGCATTAAGAAATTCTGAGTATTTAAATAAGATAGATAAATCCATTGAACAAATAGAAAAAGGAAAAACTGTAACTAAAACCATTGAAGAATTAGAGGAGATGGAAAATGAATAATATATTTTCCGAAAAAGCTTGGGAAGAGTATACAGATTGGCAAATGAAAGATAAATCAATGGTAAAAAAAATTAATGAACTCATAAAAGATATCAACAGAAATGGACTAGAGAAAGGACTTGGAAAACCAGAGCCATTAAAACACAGGAAAGCATGGAGTAGAAGAATAACTCAAGAACATCGCCTTGTATATAATTTTGATGAAAATAAGAATTTGATTATAATTTCTTGTAGTGGTCATTATGAAAATTAGTGTCAATGGGGACGGAGATTTTGACAACTTTTTTGTCAGTTGTCAAAATCTCCGTCCCCATTGACAAAATTTTTAAAAAATAGTATGAAAATGTGTAAAAACATGATATAATAGGACTCAATAATGTAAATAAACAAGGAGGAGATAAAATGCAAGTAAGTAAAGAAGAAATATTGCATATAGCAAATTTAGCACAATTGGAATTAAAAGAAGAAGAGATAGACAAATATATCTTAAACTTACAAGAAATTTTAAATTTTGCTAATATAGTAAATAATGCACCAATTGAAGGATTAGACATTACAATAGGAGCAAATGAAGCCAAAAACATATTTAGAAAAGATGAAGTGAAAACATTTGATAATATAGAAGGATTATTACAAAATGCACCAGCACAAGATAAGCATATGTTTAAAATTCCAAAGGTATTAGACTAATATATTTTTTTGAGCAGATGTTTTACAAAATAATTTAAAATATCAAAATTAAATTATCCAATAGCAAGGAGGAACGTAAATGGATATTACAGAATTAACAGTACATGAATTACAAGAAAAATTAAAAAATAAAGAATTAACAATTATGCAAATAAATGAAGCATATGTTAATAGAATAAAAGAAAAAGAGCCAGAAGTACAAGCATTTATAACAGAATTAACAGACAAAGGAATGGAGCAAGCAAAACAAATTCAAAACAAAATAGATAATGGAGAAAAAGTAGGAGATTTAGCAGGAATACCAATAGGAATAAAAGACATTATCTGTACAAAAGGAATAAAAACAACATGTGCATCAAAAATGTTAGAAAACTTTGTTGCACCATATGATGCAACAGTAATGGAAAAAATAAATGCAGAAGAGATGATAGATTTAGGAAAACTAAATATGGATGAATTTGCAATGGGAGGTTCTACTGAATATTCATATTTTAAGAAAACAAGAAATCCATGGGATTTATCAAGAGTTCCAGGAGGCTCATCAGGAGGTTCTGCAGCTGCAGTAGCAGCAAACATGGTACCATGGGCATTAGGAACAGATACTGGAGGAAGTATACGTCAACCAGCTGCACTATGTGGAGTTGTAGGATTAAAACCAACATATGGATTAGTTTCAAGATATGGAGTAGTAGCATTTGCATCATCACTTGACCAAGTAGGAGTATTTACAAAAGATGTACAAGATTGTGCAACACTTTTAAATGTAATTGCAGGACATGACGAAAAAGACACAACATCAGTTGATGTAGGACCAAAAGATTATACAAAATCATTACAAAAAGATATAAAAGGTTTGAAAATAGGAGTTCCAAAAGAATTTTATGGAGAAGGAATAAACTCTGAAGTAAAATCATCACTAGAAACAGCAATTGCAAAATATAAAGAAATGGGAGCAGAAGTAGAAGAATTCTCATTAGACATAGCACAATATGCTTTAGCAACATATTATATAATTGCCTGTGCAGAAGCAAGTTCAAATTTAGGAAGATATGATGGAATAAGATATACATATAGATCACCAGAAGCAAAAACATTAAAAGAAATTTATAAAAAATCAAGAAGTGAAGCATTTGGAGCAGAAGTAAAAAGACGAATTATACTTGGAACATATGTATTATCATCAGGATATTATGATGCATATTACAAAAAAGCACAACAAGTTAGAACTTTAGTTATGAATGAATTTAATAAAGCATTTGAAAAATATGATGTAATTGTAACACCAACATCTCCAACAACAGCATTCAAGTTAGGCTCAAAATCAAATAATCCAATGGAAATGTATTTAGCAGATATTTGTACAGTTTCTGTAAATATTGCAGGTTTACCAGGAATATCAATACCATGTGGAATTGATAGTGAAGGTATGCCAATAGGAATGCAAATAATTGGAAACAAATTCTGTGAAGAAACAATTATAAAAACAGCATATGCATATGAGCAAGAAACCAAATTTAGAGATAGATACAAACCTACTTTTAAGAAATAAACAAAAGAAGGAGAATAAAAAATGGGTGATGATTTTAAATTTACACCAGGACAAAAAAACAAAATATATAATGAACAACTAAAACCATTAAAATTAAGAATATCACAAATTTTATTATATGACACAAAAGCAGCGATAACATTTTTACAAGAATATAATGAATTAATTGAAAACACACCAGATAATGAATTAATGGATAAAATTACAGAATTAGAATTTAGAATTACAGAATATGAAAAAGGACAAGGCAAAGAAAAAAGTTTTGAAGACAAAAGTAAAACAATAATTATGCAAATAGAAGAACTTAATACTATGTCTGAAAACTTAAGTTTAGATGATTTTGAACAAGAAGTATCAAAACTATTAGAAAACTATAAAGATAAACTTGGAGATTATAATTTTGGAGATAGAGATGAAATTGAAGATAAAATATATGAATTAAAAGCAAAATTAGTAATGAGAGAAGTTAATGAATTATATCCAGACAATATAGATATTTCTAAAGAAGATGAAATAGGATTAATGATGTATTTAAACAAAGAACTTAATAGATTACAACAAAACAAAAATCCTAAAGCAAAGAGCTATGTTGAAAGAGTAAAATATAATTTAATGAGTGGACCAGAAGCATTACATAATAGTGAAACATGGAAATTACTTAATTATGCACAAAGAGAAAAATTTGAAACAGAAATTACAAGAACAAATAAGCCTTCATCTCAAACCACAGCATTATCTGTAATAAAGAAACCAAGAAAAAGATTTAACTTACTAGAAAAAATAATAAGCTTTTTTTCTAGTAAAGATTCTAGTAAAGACCCTAAATTACCACTTAAGGCAGAAGATTTAGGAAAAATCAGTTTAGATTGGCTTGCACAATATATACCAATAGATATGGTAAAAGATATTGAAAATCAAAGGTTAGAAAAAGAAAATAGAGATACTGAAAATAAGTATACACCAGATTCAAAAAGTGTAATATATTGGATAATGGAAAAACTTGAAGATCCAAATAAAATTGAAGGATATTATTGGAGTTTTGGATATAATAAATTCTTTAAATTTGATAAAAAATTGAATTATGCAAATAAGTTTCTCTTTAATATAGATGATTTTGGAAATATGTTATTTACTAGATTAGAATACGTGTATAAACAGTGTGTCAAAATAGATCCGAAAATGAAATTGCCACAATGTTTGGCATATGCTGAATTAGTAGATGCAATAATGAAAACAAGTTTTGGATATTGTTTTTGTGATTGTTTGGAAGAATATTGCTCAGACAATAATAAAGCAGAACTTACATATGAGAAAGATGGTGAAAGTCTAAAATATTTTTGTCCTTCATATGCAAAATACGACAAAGATCGTTATAAAGATTTATATAAAGGAATTCTTGAAAGTTTTGAAAAAATACAACAAGAATGCAGAGAAACAAGAGATGCATTTTGGGCAGAAGAAAACAAAAAAAGAGAAGCTTTTTACAAAGCTCAAAAAAGTGAAAAAACAGCAGAAACAAAAGAACAACAATTTAGAAATCGTATACAATCACAATCTGATGTTGGAAAAATAAATGCAGAAGATTTAGGAAAAGCAGGAATGCAAATGAAACAGGAACAAACAAAAAAAGAAGACAAAGACGATTTAACCCAATAAAATTTGAAATTTAACACAAAAAATAAGGAGGTTTACATACAAATGGCAAGAGAAGATTATGAAGTAGTAATGGGGTTAGAAGTTCACGCAGAACTTTCAACAAAAACAAAAATATTTTGTAGTTGTCCTACAAAATTTGGAGCAAAGCCAAATACACAAGTATGTCCAATATGTATGGCAATGCCAGGAACATTACCAAAGTTAAACGAAAAAGTTGTAGAATATGCAGTAAAAGCAGGTCTTGCAACAAACTGTGAAATATCAAGAAATAGTAAAAATGATAGAAAAAACTATTTTTATCCAGATTTACCAAAAGCATATCAAATATCACAATATGACAAACCTTTATGTGAGCATGGATATATAGAAATAGAAACAAGTAAAGGAAAAAAGAAAATAGGAATAACACGTATTCATATTGAAGAAGATGCTGGAAAACTAGACCATGATGATTTAAGTGGAGGAGCTCTTGTAGATTTAAACAGAGCAGGAGTACCACTAATAGAAATAGTATCTGAGCCAGACTTCCGTTCAGTAGAAGAAGTAGATAGCTACCTAAAAAAATTAAAATCAATACTTGAATATATAGAAGTATCAGACTGTAAAATGCAAGAAGGTTCATATAGAGCAGATGTTAATACATCAATAAGACCAATTGGTTCTCAAAAACTAGGAACACGTACAGAAATGAAGAATATGAATTCATTTAGAAGTATTACAAGAGCACTAGAATATGAAATAGGTAGACAAGTAGAAGTACTAGATAATGGAGGAACAGTTGAACAAGAAACATTAAGATGGGATGAAGTATCTGGAAAAACATTTTCAATGAGAGATAAAGAAGATGCACAAGATTATAGATATTTCCCAGAACCAGATTTAGTTGCAATAAAACTATCTGAAGAATATATAGAAAATATTAGAAAAACATTACCAGAAATGCCAGAAAGCAGAAAACAAAGATATTTAAATGATTATAAATTATCAGAAAAAGATGCTGGAATTATAACATCATCTAAATATTTATCAGATTTATTTGAAAAAGCAGGAGAAATATGTGGTAATTACAAAGCAGTAAATAACTGGATTATTTCAGATATTTCTAGAATATTAAATGAAACAGAAATGGACCCAATTGAAATTCCATTTGACGCAAAACAACTTGCAAAATTAGTAACTTTAATAGATAAAGGAACAATAAGTTCAAGTATAGGTAAAAAAGTTTTAGAAGAATTATTTGAAAATCCAAGAGACCCAGAAGATATTATTAAAGAAAAAGGCTGGATACAAATTTCTGATGAAGGTGCAATAAAAGAAATTGTACAAAAAATTATTGAAGCAAATCCTCAATCTGTTGCAGATTATAAAGGCGGAAAAGATAGAGCTTTAGGATTTTTAGTAGGACAAGCTATGAAAGAAACTAAAGGAAAGGCAAATCCACAACTTTTAAATAAATTATTTGTAGAAGAACTAAAAAAATAAAAAACAGAGGGTATCCCATATTAGGACACCCTCTTCCAATATGATTAAAACTTGAAGATGGGCATAATGCTAAGCCCAACATATTCCTTAAAATCAATATGCTTTCTGATAAAGTCGAACTTGACCTTATCATCAAACTGGGCATTTACCCAGTCGACAAAAGCATAAGATTCATCTGCAAAGTAAAGCAGACTTTTTTCTACGTCCTGCCTAATAATTCTTTTAGAAACAATACTCAGAATTTGCTTGTCATACAAGTTTCCTTTCAGCTGGTATTCGCCAGAGATACCACGGGTGAGTGATACTTTACTCATAATAGGCATCTCCAGATTAATAGCATTTAAAAAAGTTGCATAATACGGATTAATTGTGCCTAGCATGAAAACTTCTCCATTAAGTGTTTTAACACTTTTATTGTCTTCGGAGTAAACGTCAATTCCGTTGTTAGAGGTAAAAACCTCTTCATTTTTGGAACCAGCACCTATGATACCTGTAACACGTTTCAGCTTAGATCTGAAGTCGTCTTTGGACATAGAGCAAATTCGTGTTTTATACTGTTTCTGCTGCTCATCATAATAAATTTCAGTCCGAATAAATGCCCAATTGTCGATTTTAATCATGCCAATTCTCCTTTTTTTACATATTGGTTGGTGTATAATTGCAGATTAGCAATTGTGTAAATTATACAACTTTTCAAGTGAATTGTCAATAATTATGTAAAATACAATTATTTTAAGTTTCGTAATGCATTAATTCTGTCTTCAGTACTAGGATGTGTAGACCATATACTAGAAGTACTTTTCTTTTTTCTAAAAGGATTTGCAATATACATATTTTCTGTAGCTTTATTAGCAACTTTTAACTCATTTGGGTCAGCAGAAATTTTTTCAAGAGCAGAAATTAAACCTTCAGGATTTCTAGTAAATTCAACAGCTGTTGCATCTGCTAAAAATTCTCTTTTTCTTGAAAAAGCAAGTTTCATTAATTGACCAAAAATAGGTGCTAAAATCAAAAAGATTAAACCAATTAACATTAAAATTGCATTTCCTTTGCTATTATCATTATCATCACTATTATCTCTAAAACCACCCCAAAAAGCAATTCTTGTAAACAAATCAGAAAGCATAACAACAAAACCTAACATAACAGAAACAACAGCAGAAAATAGAATATCATAATTTTTTATATGTGCCATTTCATGTGCAAGAACACCTTCTAATTCATAATATTCTAATTTATCTAAAAGCCCAGTTGTTACACAAATAACTGCATTTTGAGGATTTCTACCGGTAGCAAAAGCATTAGGTTGTTTATCTTCAACAACATATAATCTAGGCTTTGCTGGCAAACCTGATGCAACAACTAAAGAATCTAATATATTTACTAACTTTAGGTCTTCTTCTTTTGTTGCCGGTCTTGCCTTATTTAAACTTAAAACTATTTTATCACTATAATAATAAGATCCCCATGTAGAAAAAAAAGCAAAAATTAGTGCTATTATTATTGACATTTCTCCTAAATTTAAAGCCATACAAATATAATAAACAATTACAGAAATAAAGGCTAAAAATAGAAATACTATAAAAATGGATTTTATTTTATTTTTCTTAATATCTTCAAACATATTTTACTCCTTATAAAATTGAGGAGATAGAATAAAATTCTACCCCCTATTTAAAATTTAATTATTTGTTAAAATCAACTTTAACATTTTTTCTTGCTTCATCACTTTCTGCTGAGAATAGTTCTTTTTGTTTAAAGTTAAACATTCCAGCAATAATATTTGAAGGGAAAACTTCTAATTTTGTGTTATACATTGTTACACTATCATTATAAAATTGTCTTGAAAAAGAAATTTTATTTTCAGTGTTACGTAGTTCTTCAGATAAATCTGCAAAATTTTGATTTGCTTTTAAATCTGGATAATTTTCTGAAACAGCCATAATTGTTTTTAAAGCTCCAGAAAGTTCACCATCTAATTGAGCTTTTTCTCCAACAGAAGAAGAATTTGCCCAAGATGTTCTTAATTGAGCTATTTTTTCAAAAGTTTCAGATTCATGTGTCATATAACCTTTTACTGTTTCAACAAAATTAGGTATTAAATCAAATCTTCTTTGTAGTTGTACATCAATTTGGCTCCATGCATTTTCAACTTTTTGTCTTGCTGTAACTAATCCATTGTACATACCAATTACCCAAACTACAATTAGTATAACTACTACTAAAACAATCCAACCCATATTAAATACCTCCTCATAACTAATATAATAGCATAAATTATACTAATTTTCAATATCTTTTTTTGTTTTTATTTGTTCTTGCTTGATTTGTTTTTTAGGGCTACAAGGAGGAAATCTCAAATTGCTAGTAATTGTAACT